>NZ_RHOQ01000009.1 GCF_003946605.1 Companilactobacillus baiquanensis | reverse complement strand
CGAACACAGAAGTTAAGCTTCTTAACGCCGAAAGTAGTTGGTGGGAAACTACCCGCGAGGATAGGTAGTTGCCACGCTGTTATTCCGGATTAGCTCAGTTGGTAGAGCATCTGACTGTTAATCAGGGTGTCGTCAGTTCGAGTCTGACATCCGGAGTTAATAAATACTTAGGAATACCTAGGTGTGCCAGATTAATACATCTAGTTCATATGAATTAGATGTATTTTTTTAGGTTTTTTATTTTGGAGAGTTGTCCGAGTGGCTGAAGGAGCATGATTGGAAATCATGTATACGGGTTTTGCCTGTATCAGGGGTTCAAATCCCCTACTCTCCGTTGTACTTAATTTTCTATTAATGTACATCCATTCAATGTATATTTGTGTAAAAAGGCGCCGTATCTTATGATACGACGCCTTTTTTGGTATATTGAATGTTTTCTAAATAGACTTAATAAATTGTTGATACTTATCTTCTTCACCAGTCAATTGAATATCGACCTTAGAAAGGTTGGCAATGTGTAAATCAGACTCACTTACTTCAATATTATGTGTGAATGTAGCATTACCGATCAAACGTATCTGACTGTTTTCTGGTTGAGGATCTAATTGAATGTTAGTTTTTACCATTCCACCCGGATTAAGCACTTCAATATCTTTTTTAGAATCAAACTTATCTTCGTGAAGTATGGCAAAGGCCAAACTTGTAGCGGACATTCCAGTACCACAGGCATTAGTGAATCCGACGCCACGTTCATATGTTTGAACGAATAACTTATTGGGTCCTAATATTTTTGCAAAACTAACATTAACACCTTCAGGGAAGTATTCGTTTTTACCATTAAGCATTTTTCCCAATTTGCCTAATTCATCTTCTTTTACCTCATCTACAAAACTTATCAAATGTGGATTAGGTACAGCGATAGCTGTAAAAGTCTGTCCAGAGATGAATTCTGGGACATTTGAGTCTATTAATTGTTCCTTATCCTTGTAAGAAAAAGGTAAATCAGATTTATTAAAGGAAATTGGTGATATTTCAACACTAAACGCTGGTACACCTTCAGCTAGATCTTGAGATCTTTTTACTGATAAATTATTTTCAAAAGTTTCAACTTTGAATTCATTCTTATTGAATTTTTCTGATAAATAGCGACTAACAGTTCTCAAACCGTTACCGCACATTTTTGCTTCGCTACCGTCAGCGTTGATAACTCTCATTTGACCAATACAGTCATCATACTTAGAATCATTGACTACTAAAAGTCCATCAGATCCGTTTAATATACCATTTTGAGGACTGCATATTTTTATAGCTAAATTTTTCAATTCATCGTCTGACAATTGCTTTTTTAATTTAGTTTGATCCAAAATGAAAAATTGATTTTCTGAACCGTGTACCTTTAAAATTTGAACCATTATTTTCACCTCAATAATTTAGTTAAAAAAAGTATCATAAATATCTTTAACGGCATCTTTAGAATCTTTTACTTGTGTTCCTATCATAATTGAAATTCTTGATGCACCTTGGTTGATCATATCGATAGCAATATTTTTCTCAGTCAATGAATCGATTATTTTACTCACAGTATCAACGGTATGAGCCAAACCCTCACCAACTACCATAATAATTGCATAGTCGTCGATCCATTCAAGATAATCAGGATTTAAGGTTTTCTTGACATCATTGCACAAATTCTTGATCGTCTCGGGATCTAATTTGCTCTTATCAAATATGACTGTTAAATCATCGATTCCAGATGGCATATGTTCATAGGAGATTCCATATTTATAAAATATTTGGAGTAATTTTAGAGTAAATCCAACTTCTTTATTTAATAAATATCTGTGTAAATATAGTGCTGAAAAACGATCAGAACTTGCTATTCCTGTGACTGGGTTAGCTGGATTGAATAAAAATTGTGAAGGGACGATCATAGTTCCTGGTTTTTGGGGATTATTTGTATTTTTTACATTTACTGGGACTTGACCTTCAACAGCTGGAATAATTGCTTCATCTTGGAAAACTGAAAATCCAGCGTAAGATAATTCTCTCATTTCACGGTATGACATCTTTTTGATGGCTTCTGGATTATCGACGATATGATTGTTGGCTACATAAATTGCATCGACGTCAGTAAAGTTTTCGTATAGATCTGCATTAAATCCTCGACTTAAAATGGCTCCGGTAATATCAGATCCTCCACGTGAGAAAGTAAAGATGTCTCCATCTTTGCTATAACCAAAGAAACCTGGGAAAACTATTTTTTCTTCACCAAATTTTACTTTTGCCAAATTGGCATATGTTTCTGGTAGAACATCTGCATTATTTGGTTCACCGCCAACTAAAAAACCAACATCTTTAGGATCTAAAAATTTAGCTGGAATGCCTTTATGATTTAAAACATCAGCTAAAGTTATCGCATTTAAAAATTCACCATGTGCTTTAAAAGTTGCCATAAGATGATCATCATCTTTATAATCGGCTTTTGCTAGGTCGGATAATTTAGTTTTGATCTTGTTAATTGTATCGGCTGGTAATTCATAGTAGTCACTTATTTCTTGATATCGATCTACTATTTTATTATAAGTATCTTGATAATCTTTATTTTCCAGAACTGCATTTGCATATTTTATTAATAAGTCGGTAACTTTAATGTCACCAGAAAAACGTTTACCAGGTGCTGAAGTAACGATAACTTTTCGATCATCATCACTTGTAACAATATTAATAACTTTATCAAACTGTTCACCATTTGCTAGCGAGCTACCGCCAAACTTGACGACTTTCACATGTATCACTCCAATTTTTAATTAAAAAATTAATACTTTTTTAATGTAGAGTTTAGCATTTTCACTTATTAAAACAAGCTTAAAGTTTAAAAGTTAGAAAATATATTCAAATTCCTTAATTAGGGTTGACGTATTATTAGAGTTGTTATAATCTTTTAAGCAACAAAACAAAAAGAGGTCGCGACTAACATTATTAAGCGAGGGAGTTCTTGCAAGAACAGTGAACTTGTCGAAAGGGAATGTCGCCGAAGCGCTGGGTATTGCAATATCCAGTTTGCTGGGACGTATCAACAAGATGATACGGACTGTCGCAGTAAAATGTCGCTGCGTTGCGCTTATGACAAAATGATGCGGAATTTATGTTATTTTGGATCTCTTTGTTTAAGCAAAGGGGTCTTTTTTTATTCAACCTGACCTCTAAGAAGGGTAGATTACAAATGATAAGTAGTGAATTAACGAGTGAAAACGGACATTTAATGATTGGTGGAGTAGATAGTGTGGAGCTTGCTTCTAAGTATCAAACACCATTAGTTGTCTATGATGTAGAGGAAATTAGAAAACAGATCCAACTTTTTAAAAATAGTTTTGAAGACAGCGGCTTGAAGTATCAAGTTAGCTATGCTAGTAAAGCATTTGCTACTATTGCAATGTATCAAGTTCTTAAACAAGAAAATGTTCATACTGATGTTGTTTCTGGCGGTGAACTTTATACAGCCTTAAAAGCAGGTTTTCCAGCAGATAAGATTAGTTTTCATGGAAATAATAAGTCGCAACAAGAATTAGAAATGGCCGTTGATAATAATATTGGCGTCATTATTTTAGATAATTTTTATGAAATTGATTTATTGGAACAAGTTCTTGAAGATAAAGATTCAACGGTGAATGTGATGTTGAGATTGACTCCGGGAATTTCAGCCCATACTCATAAATATGATCAGACAGGTCAAGTTGATAGTAAATTTGGTTTTGATGTAGGTTCAGGTCAAGCTTCAAAAGCTTTGAAAAAAGTTTTAGCAAATAAACGAATGAATTTGATCGGTATTCATGCACATATCGGTTCACAGATCTTTGGTATTGAAGGATTTGTTATGTTGGTTAAAAAAATGTTTGAAATTTCAGCTAACTGGAAAAAAGAATTCGATTATCTTCCACAAGTTATTAATTTAGGTGGTGGATTTGGAATTACCTACAATGATCAAGATGAAGCAATTGGACCAGATATATTTATTAAAAATATTGCCGAAACTGTTAAACAACAGAGCAGTGATAAAGATATGCCAATACCTGAAATTTGGATCGAACCTGGACGTTCAATTGTTGGTCCAGCTGGATTTAGTCTTTATACGATTGGATCAAGAAAAGATGTTCCTGGTTTAACTTCATATGTGAATGTTGATGGTGGTATGGGTGACAATATTAGACCAGCACTTTATCAGGCTAAATATGAGGCAGTCGTAGCTAATAAGATGGACGAAGCTCTAAAAGAAGATGTTCATATTTCTGGTAAGTATTGTGAATCAGGTGATATCTTAATTGATCATCAAAAACTTCCAGAAACAAAATCAGGTGATATCTTAGCAGTTTTAGATGCTGGAGCTTATGGGTATTCAATGGCTTCAAATTATAATCGTAATCCAAGACCAGCCGTTGTCTTTGCTGAGAATGGAAAAGATAAATTAGTTGTAGAACGTGAATCATATGATGACTTAATTAAATTAGATCGTGACTACATTTAAATAGTTCATATAATAGGAGGAGTTTTTTTCATGAGTAAGATGGATGCAGAAGAAATTATTAATTATATAGGAAATGCCAAGAAGGTCACTCCTGTTAAAGTTTATGTTCAAGGTGATTTTTCATCATTAAAAATTCCAGCATCGGTTAAGTTTTTTAATACTGGTTCAATGGGAATCTTAATTGGTGATTATACTGAAATCGCTCCTCTTTTAAAAAATGATGATATTAGTGAATACTTTATAGAAACAAGCGCTAAGAATTCAGCCGTACCAATGCTAGATATTAAACATATTAATGCCAGAATTGAACCTGGAGCTATTATTCGTGATCAAGTTTCAGTTGGCGACAATGCCGTTATCATGATGGGAGCAGTTATTAATATCGGTGCTGAAATAGGCGATGGAACAATGATCGATATGGGTGCCGTTTTAGGTGGACGTGCTATTGTTGGGAAAAATTCTCATATCGGTGCTAATGCGGTTTTAGCAGGTGTTATCGAACCTGCCTCAGCTGATCCAGTTAAAATTGGAAACAATGTTACTGTCGGGGCTAACGCGGTCGTCTTAGAAGGTGTTCAAGTTGGCGACAATGCTGTTATCGGAGCTGGTGCGGTAGTTACTAAAAATGTTGAAGCGGGATCTGTTATGGCTGGAGTTCCTGCTAAGGTATTAAAAGTTAAAGATCAACAGACAACTGATAAAACGCATATTGAAAATACTTTAAGGAAGTTGTAATTATGGTCTTAGATGAGCATCAATTAATTGATATTAGAAGAAAACTTCACCAGATCCCAGAATTGGCATTGGATGAATTTCAGACTCATACATATATTAAGAAAGTAATTGCAACTTTTCCTCAAGATTTTTTAGAAATTAAAGAAATTAAGGAATTACCAACAGCATTACTAGTACATGTAGATGGAAGTGATCCTAAGCGGACAATTGGATATCGAGCTGATATGGACGCTTTGCCAGTGACTGAAGAGAATAAGTTATCATATGCCTCTAAAAATAAAGGTATCATGCATGCTTGTGGACACGATATTCACATGACTGTTGCTTTAGGAATTTTAAGTTATTACGCTCAAAATCAGCCAAAAGATAATTTAGTTATATTTTTCCAGCCAGCTGAAGAAAGTGATAGTGGTGGTCAAAAGGCCTATGATTTAGGTGCTTTTGAGGGTAAATATAAAATTGATGAGTTTTACGGTTTGCACGATAATGCCGATCTAGCAACTGGTGTCATTGGAACTAATTCAGAGACACTGTTTGCTGGAACGACTGAAGTTAATGTCATTATTCAAGGTAAAAGCGGACATGCAGCATTTCCACATAACGCCAATGATGCTGTTATAATTGCCGCTAATTTTATTAATCAAGTTCAAACCGTGATATCCAGAAATATTGATCCTGTAAAGTGCGGTGTGGTAACTTTTGGAAAAGTTGAAGCCGGTACGATCAGAAATGTTATCGCCGGAACAGCAAGGCTTGAAGGAACAATAAGAGGATTGACACAAAATATGATCGAATTTATTCGTAATCGTATTGTAGAAATAGCTAAAGGATTAGAAATATCCTTTAATGCCAAAATAACTGTTGAATATAACCAAGGTGGTTATTATCCAGTTGAAAACGATCCTAAGTTGGCAAAAAGATTTATTAATTATATGCAACAAGATGATCAAATTAGATTTCAAATTACTAAACCTGCTATGACGGGTGAAGATTTTGGGTATCTTTTGAATAAAATACCAGGAACAATGTTTTGGTTAGGAGTATCCAGTCCCGGTTCACTTCATTCAGTCGACTTTTTACCGCATGAAGAAGCAATTATGGCTGGAGTTAAGGCCTTTACTAGTTTTCTAAATTATCGTATGAATTTGGAGGAAGAATAATGTTTGATAACGTTGAATTGATGACGGCAATCATCACACCATTTAATGATGAGGCAACAGAAATTAATTATGATGCATTGGAGAAACTAACTAATCATCTCTTAGAACATGGTAGTCAAGGTTTTATTATCGGAGGTACTACTGGTGAGACTCCAACATTGACTGAAGATGAGAAATTGGCTTTATATAAAAAATTCTCAGAAATAATCGATGGTCGTGTTCCAATTATTGCAGGTGTTGGTAGTAATAATACTCAAGGTACGATTGATTTTGTTGAAAAAGTTGGTCAAATTAAAGGAATAGATATGGCATTAGTAGTTGTTCCTTATTACAACAAGCCAAATCAGCGTGGAATGAAGGCTCACTTTGAAGCTGTTGCAAAAGCTTCACCGATCCCGGTCATGATTTATAACATACCAGGCAGAACCGGAGTCTTAATGGATAAAGATACAGTAGTTGAACTATCCAAGAATGAAAATATTCAAGGTATCAAACAATGTAATTCATTAGACGATTTAGAATATATTGTTGAACATACACCGGATAACTTTTTAGTTTATAGCGGTGAAGACGGACAAGCATTGTATGCAAGATCAATTGGAGCAAACGGTGTGATTTCAGTGGCATCCCATATTTATGGAGATGAAATTTCCACAATGTATAAAAAGCTGGCAGATGGGGATGTTTTAGGGGCAGGTGCTTTACAAAGAGAACTTACTCCAAAGATGAGCGCATTATTCATGTATCCTTCACCTTCTCCAGTCAAAGCTGTTTTGAATAGTCAAGGCTTTAAAGTTGGTGGCTGCAGATTACCAATTTTATCTTTAAACGAATCAGAACAAAAAATCCTATTTGATAAATTAGGTTTATAGGAGGATTACTTGTGATAAAAGTTATTGTTTCCGGTTTTAATGGTTCTATGGGACAAAAAGCTGTTGCCATGGTTAATCAAAATAAAGATTTTCAATTGGTAGGAGTCTTTAATCCAATTATTGACAGTGTAGATCCACTTGATTATGGATTAGAACCTGATATTAAGGTTTATAAAGATCTATCAAAAATTGATATTGATGCTGATATTTGGATCGATTTTAGTATTCCTAGTGCGGTATTTGATAATACAAAGTTTGCTATCAGTAAAGGTATTCGTCCCGTTATTGGAACTAGTGGACTTTCTGAAGAACAAACTACTGAACTGAAATTGCTTGCTGATGCTAAAAGTTTAGGTGGCATAATTGCTTCTAATTTTGGTATTTCAGCAGTTTTGATGATGAAATTTGCTCAAACAGCGGCTAAGTATTTTGATCAAGCAGAAATAGTTGAGACACATCATGAAGATAAACTGGACGCACCATCAGGAACAGCGCTCAATACAGCACGTTTGATCCACGAAGTACAACAAAAAGATGAACCCATTAATCCTAATGAATCTGATCCACTGGGTACTCGTGGCGGAGATTATCATGGTATAAAGATTCATGCCATTAGATTACCGGGATTTATCGCTGATGAGGAAGTTATTTTTGGTAGTGATGGAGAAAGTTTAACTGTCAAACAAAGTACAACTGATCGAGCTTCATTCATGAAAGGCGTTCAGTTAGCAATCAAAGAAGTAATGAAACGAGATAAATTAGTAATTGGTTTAGAAAAAATTATTTAAAGTGGAGATGAGCTTTATGCCCAAATTAGCAAAAAGTGTAGCAGAAATTGGTAACAAATTAACAAGACCTATTGGGGATGACAAAATTCTGGTATTTAATTCAGAAATCGCCAATATTCCTGGGATCGTAAGATTAACATTAGGGGAACCTGATTTTAACGTTCCCGAACACGTTAAAGAAGCTGCAATTAAAAGTATTGAAGATAATCAATCACATTACACACCTCAAAAAGGTATTCCTGGATTAAGAAAAGCAATCAGTAATTATTTAGCTAAAGATTACGATGTACACTACGATCCTGAAACAGAAGTAATTGTTACCATTGGTGCCACAGAGGCAATTTATACTTCACTTTCAACAATTATGAATCACGGTGATAAGATTTTAGTTCCAACACCAGCTTTTTCGATCTATATGGATGATATTGAACTATTAGGTGGGGAAGCAGTAGAAATTGATACTTCTAAAGACGATTTCAAATTGACACCTGCTAAGTTAAAAGAAGTTATGGCTCAAGAACCTGATGCTAAAGCCATTATTATGAACTACCCAAGTAATCCTACCGGTGTTGTTTATAGTAAGGAAGAACTTGTTGCTTTAGCAGATGTTATCCGTGACCAATCGCTATATGTTATTTCAGATGAGATTTATAGCCAACTAGTTTATGGAGAAAAGCATGTTTCCTTCGCCAAGGTTTTACCTGAACAAACAATTTTAATTAATGGACTTTCAAAGTCACACGCAATGACTGGATACAGAATTGGTTATATTGCTGCACCAAAAGAGTTTGTTGATCAAGCTAGTAAAGTACATTCATTTACAGTTACTTGTCCTTCTAACCCAGCTCAATTTGCTGCACAAGAAGCTTTACAAAATGGTTTGGATGATCCAATCGAAATGCGAAAGACATATAAGAAGCGACGTGATTATGTTGTTAAAGAAATGAATGAATTAGGATATAAAACAGTTACTCCAGAAGGTGCTTTCTATGTATTTCCAGCCATTCCAAAAGAGTTTGGACTAACTTCTGATGAATTCTGTCGTAAATTAGCAACAGAAGGAAAAGTTGGAGTTGTTCCAGGGGATGCCTTTGGTGCTGCTGGTGAAGGATTCTTTAGAGTTTCCTATGCAACTTCGATGGAAAATATTCAAGAAGCTATGAAACGATTAAAAGCATTCACGGCTAAACTATTATAGAATTAAAACAGTAGTAAATTAATTTTAGGAGAAAGTTATATGCCAAAACTAGATTCAAGTGTTGAACACGTTGTTAACAAAGTCGTTGATCCCATCGGAGTTTCTCAGATCAGATATTTTGCTAAAAAGTTTTCTAAAATTCCTGGAATTATCAAGATGACTTTAGGTGAACCAGATTTTAATGTTCCAGAACATGTTAAACAAGCTGCAATTGAAAGTATTAAAGAGAATGATTCACATTATTCAGAACAAGCTGGAATCATTGGTTTACGAAAAGCTATTGCTAACTATTTGAATGTAAGATTTGATTTAGATTACGATCCTGAATCAGAAATCGTTGTGACGATTGGTGCCACAGAGGCAGTCTATGCTACTTTTGCCGCGATGATCAATCCTGGTGATAAGGTTATAATCCCTACACCAACTTTTGCTTTATATATCCCGATCATCAAAGTATTGGGTGGTATCCCGATCCAAGTTGACACCACAGAAGATGGCTTTAGATTAACTGGTAAAAAGCTAACTGAAGTTATAGAACGTGAAGGTGAAGATAAAGTCAAAGCCGTTTTGATCAACTATCCCGGCAACCCAACAGGATTTGTTTATTCTAAAGATCAATTGGAAGAAATAGTTGATGTCGTTAAAGACAAAGAAATGTTTGTTATTTCAGATGAAATTTATGCTGAATTGACTTATGGTAAGAAGCACGTTTCGTTTGCTAAATTATTACCAGGAAAAACTATTTTAATTAACGGTTTATCAAAATCGCATGCCATGACTGGATATCGAATCGGATATCTGGCTGGACCAGAAGGTTTTGTAAAAAATGCCTTGAAGATGCACGCCTTTATGGTTACTGCACCATCTAATCCGGCTCAATACGCTGCTCAAGAAGCGCTTGAAAATGGGATCGATGATGCTTCAGAGATGAGAACAGTTTATCAAGAACGACGTGATTATATTGTTGGTAAACTAAATGAATTAGGATATGAAACACTTCTTCCAGAAGGAGCATTTTATACTTTCTCTAAAATACCTGCCAAATTCAATTTAAGTTCAGTCGAATTTTGTGAAAGATTGGCTGAAGAAGCAAAACTTGGTGTAACTCCAGGAATGGCTTTTGGTGAAGGTGGAGAAGGATATTTCAGAATGTCTTACGCTTCATCAATGGAAGATATTAAAGAAGCTATGAAACGTTTAGAAAAATTTACAAAAAGTTTACAGTAAAAATTTAATTAAAGGGATGGATAATAATGAGTGAAGGTTATGAAGTTGCTATTTTAGGAGCTACTGGTGCCGTAGGTACACGTTTAATTCAACAATTAGAGGAATCAACAATTCCAGTTTCAAAGGTTAGATTGTTGGCATCTAGTCGTTCAGCTGGTAAGACATTACATTTTAAAGGTCAACCAGTTACTGTCGAAGAAGCTAAACCTGAATCATTTGAAGGTGTTGATATTGTTTTAGCTTCAGCAGGTGGCTCTGTATCCAAAAAACTATTGCCAGAAGCTGTTAAACGTGGTGCCGTATGTGTTGATAATACTAGTGCTTTTAGAATGGATCCTGATGTACCTTTAGTCGTTCCAGAAGTTAATGAAAAAGCTCTTTACAAGCATCATGGAATTATTGCCAATCCCAATTGTTCTACGATTCAAATGATGGTGGCACTTGAGCCAATTAGAAAAGCCTTTGGTTTGAAACAAATAATTGTTTCTACTTACCAAGCAGCCTCAGGTGCCGGACAATCAGCTTTAAACGAATTATATAGTGAAGCTCAAGATTACCTTGATGATAAGGAAATGTCAGCTGATATTTTCCCAACCAAAGGTGATAAGGAGCATTATCCTTTAGCATTTAATTTATTACCACAAATTGATGTGCTTGAAGATAATTTGTACTCGCATGAGGAATGGAAAATGATTCACGAAACTAAGAAAATTATGTTAGATGATATGGACTCACCAGAGATCAAAGTTACTGCAACTTGTGTCAGAGTACCAGTTCCAATTAGTCATGGTGAATCGATCTATATTGAAGTTGAAAATAAAGATGATGCTTCAGTAGAAAAGATCCGTCAGCTTATAGAAGATGCACCAGGAGCAGTTCTACAAGATGATCCAGCACACCAGGTTTATCCACAACCAATCAATGCTACTGGTAAACGTGAGACTTTTGTCGGTAGAATTCGTCCAGATCTTGAAAACAAAGGTGCTTTCAATATGTGGGTCGTTTCAGATAATTTATTAAAGGGTGCTGCATGGAACACTGTTCAAATTGCAGAAAGACTTGTTGCCGATAATCTTGTTGAGGTAAAATAATTTTCTAGTTATTAAAAAATTCGTCATTCTAGTTAATGACGGATTTTTTTATTATTTATTGGGGGTGGCTATATGAAAGAGATAAAAACAGATCCAGGTTATACAACCTTTAGAGATGGGATAAAGAGTTGTTTGCCAACAGTATTAGGATATTTAGGTATTGGTTTTTCATTTGGGATCGTTGGGATAAATTCACATCTTAATTTATTAGAAATCACGTTGATGTCGGCAATTGTCTATGGAGGCAGTTCTCAATTTGTTATGTGTGGTTTGTTACTAGCAAATACTTCTATTACGGGAATCGTTATGACAGTATTTTTAGTTAATTTAAGACATTTATTGATGAGTATGACCGCCAGCCCGCATTTTCGAGATGAATCACTTTTAAAAAATATTTCAATCGGCTCATTACTGACTGATGAATCTTTTGCCGTTTTCTCCACAACTGTTGCGCAAAAAAAGCATTTTTCTTTGCGTTGGATGGAAGGACTAAATGTTACGGCGTATATTACGTGGATAGTAGCTACTATTCTAGGTGGACTTGTAGGTAATTTTATTGCTAATCCAGAACAATTTGGGTTGGATTTTGCGTTAACAGCTATGTTTGCTGGATTGTTTATAACTCAATTTGAATGGGAGTTAACCAAAAATCAAAAAAAACCCATTTATGTAGTTGTTTCTGTTGGGGTAAGTCTTTATTTAATGTTATTTCTTGTCAGTTCTTCACTTGCTGTGATAATTTCTGCTTTAGTGGGATGTTTTGTAGGAGGTGTGATGAATGATAAGTAAAAGTATACTTTTGATATTGATCGGTAGTGCTTTAGTTACTTGGATACCAAGAATAACTCCTTTTATTCTTGGTAAGATGGTTAAATTTCCCAAGATCGTTACGAGATTTTTGGAGTATTTGCCACTATCGATTTTATTTGCGCTTTTATTAGAGACAGTTTTCAATGCCAAAGCTGGTCATTTAGCAATTCCTAAGTGGGATATAGTCATTGCATTAGTTCCAACCGTTATAACGGCTGTTTGGTTAAAAGATCTGATGAAGACTGTTGTTGTCGGAATTGTAGCGATGGCATTAGTTCGGTTAGTTATGTAGTAGCCGATTAAAGTGTTATGGTTTTTACGAGGTGTATTATGAAAGAAATAGAAAAACTAGATGCAGGATTAGAATACTATTTTCTAGATGATGAGGTTGCAAAAAGAAAGGCACGAGCTGCAAAGTTGTGCCAAGAATTTAATGAGATCCCTGCCACTGAACCTGAAAAACAGACAGCTAAAATAAAAGAGATATTTGGTTCCTATGGAAAACGCGTCTCAGTTCAGGCAAACTTTAATTGTGATAATGGGATTAATATCCATGTGGGAGAAGATTTTTTAAGCAATTATAATTTAACGATTTTAGATATTGCTCCGGTTAATATTGGACATAACGTGATGATCGGTCCTAATGTTGATATATATACGGTCAATCATCCTATGACGGTTCAGGGTAGAAGAGATTATAAGGCAATTGCCAAACCTGTCAATATTGGAAACGATGTTTGGATCGGCGGCAAGGCTGCCATTATGCCAGGTGTAACGATAGGAAATAACGTAGTTGTTGCAGCCGGTGCAATCATTACCAAAGATATTCCGGACAACTCTTTAGTTGGTGGTGTTCCCGCTAAAGTCATTAAGAAGCTAAGTTAATATTTTTAGACTGGAGAAAAAAGTTGAAAAAACTGGTTGAAAACTTTTCTGAAGGTGTATTGAATTTATTCGCTAATATCGGCGTCGTGATTCCTTATTTTTTCTGTTTATCACTCTATAATCATAATAAAAGTGTTGCCGCGTACGTTTTACCATTCTTGATGCTCTATACATTTAGATCGATAGGTATGTTGCTTACGGTTTATATACGTTATTCAGCTTCATTAATGTTGATAATCTCGAACTTGTTTGGCGTTATTGGGTCGTTATGTTTGATCTTTGCTAAAAATATTTGGTTTGGTGTTATTGGCGGGATACTCCTAGGATTAGCATCCAGCTGGATCTGGCCATATTTTTTAACAGTCAGAACTAAGGGAAAAATTACCAATGATTTTCATTTAACCAAGTTGCATTGGTTAGGGTCGCTTGTTTCGATGATTTTGTTGATCGTTGTAGAATTATTAGCAATTAAAACGTCAGAATACTGGATCTCATTTGTCATTTTGGCATTACTATTTCTATTTTCAATGTGGGGTGGATTTAAGGTCAACAGACAAATTGGATTTTACCGAAAACATGAATTCTCTACGCATCAACGCAATTATTCTGCAATCGGAATGATTTTTATAGTTATTTTGGTGATGCTAGTCTTTATGATTCGATACACTAGATTAAAGAATATTATGAGGATCGAAGACCTATACATTGGTTTTATCGCAGTATTTGCATTAACTATTTTGTGGATCTATCAATTAAAAATTCACCAAAAATTATTTCCCTTGAGTTTAGCATCGATCAATCGTGGAATAGTCATGAATTTTGTGTTGTTATATACGATCTTTGATAGTAGTTTACGGTTTGGATTCAGTACATTATTAGTCGTATATCTCTTATACTTATTTGGATTTGAAGTAGGTCCGTTTATTTTACGAAATCATTTAAATTTACGTTATCCATTAGTAATTATTGGATTAATCTTGTCTTTATTTAATTTTACCTACTTTATCGGGATACTTTGTTGTTCATTATTCGTTGGATCTGATAATTCAATTTTAAATAATTCACTTTATCATGATCCTAAAATCGAGTCTGAACGAGCATTTTTAGTAAAGTATCAACTTTCAGCAATTGGAAATATTTCTCAACAATTGTTTTATATGATAATTGTCTATTTGGTTAGTTTCTACAGCCAAACCAACGCCTTAAACTTTTTTAGTACCAGTGGAAATGTTTCTGGAAAATTATTATTGATAGTCAGACTTCCGGTGACTTTAATTGCTTTACTTTCAACAGTTGTGACATATTATTTTATCGAAAAAAAAGCAGGTGATTAACCTGCTTTTTTCTTTAGCTCATTATTTAGATTCATGGATCCGTCCATTATTTCGTAAACTTTGTCTGCAAATTTAGCAAGTCGCAAGTCATGAGTAACGATAATAACGGCAGTATTTTGTTCTCTAGCCAATTTTTGGAAAATCTTTCCGACTTCGATGACGCGTTCACTATCTAAGGCTGCAGTCGGTTCATCTGCGAGAATTATATCTGGTTTAGTATACAATGCACGAGCTATCGCAACTCTTTGACTTTGTCCACCGGATAACTCTCCGGGATATTTGTTTTCTAAGTTTGATATTTCAAGTCGTTTCATCAAATCATTAAGTGAATGATCATCCAAATTATGATTTTTCTTAATTTTTTTAACTAACTTGAATTGTTCTTTTACGGTCAGGTAGGGGATCAAATTGTAAGACTGTAGAATAAATCCAATTTTATTCAGTCTAAGTGCATCTCGTTGCTTGTTTGAAAGAGTTTTAAGTGACTGACCTTCAAGGACTACTGAACCATCAGAAGGAGTCTGTAAACCGCCAGCAATGGTTAAAAATGTGCTTTTACCAGACCCAGAAGGACCTATTACTAGATTAATTTCACCTTTTTTGGCGGTAAAGTTAATATTTTTTAATACTTGAACACGACTTGAATCAACTCCAAAAAATTTATCAATATTATTAAGTTTTAAAGTTGTCATTTTATCCTCCTATAACACTTACTGGATCTACATTTAAGATCAATTTAATTGGTATCAAAGAACCTATTAGACTAGTAAAAATCAACCCTATTCCTACACTGGTTAAAATGGGGATGTTGAAACTCATGGGAACGGAATTTGGAATTAATAGGGCAGTGAAAATAGTTAAAATTGTTCCGATCAATAGACCACTAATGACTAAGATTATTGATTGGGAAATAGTAGCATTAACTAATGTTTTTGCCGGTATTCCTTGAGCTCTCAATACGGCATAATTTTGCAATTTTTGAATAGTTAAAATGTATAGGAATACGGCGATCACAATTAATGAAATTATCATTAAGAATCCGATCATGAAAATAAATGTCGAGTTTTGTGCCGCATATCCAGGTAATTTAGAGATAAATACCGATTTTGAATATGTTTTAAGTTGTTGGTTATTTGCATCATAATTAGCATCTTTTGAAACAATGGCACTACCGACGAATTGATCATTTAGATTCTTTATATTTTGCCAAGCGGCAATATTTCCGTAAATAACAGGAGCAATATTCAATTTGGCATTTTTCACAAAGCCTACAATAGTGTATTCAGTTTTGTTTGAATTGAATTTTAATTTGTCATTTAAGTTATATCCGTCATTTTTGAACTGCTCATCAACGACGATTTGATGTGGTCCGTTAACTTTTTTACCAGAAGTCAGCACTAAATCTTTAGCAATGAATTGTTTGTTATTTAATCCTAAAAATTGAGCCGATTCTTTTTTTAAACCAGATTTCTTTGCTACAACTGAAGCTTGACCGATCAACGCTTCTTTACTGGATAGATTAATATTTTTCTTTTGATTTTTGGTGATCAGTGACTGTGAAAGACTAGTGTTTGAATCTTTATCTAAAACGATACTTTTCATATTCCAAGAATTGATAGCGTCGGTATTTTGGCTAGATAATCCCATTGCAAGGCTGGTCAAAATAAATATTAAATAACAAATCATAACGATCATTGTCACAATTAATCCGTATCTGAATTTTTCTTTTTTAATTTCTTTTAGCGATAAAAACATCTAATCATCCTCTTTTACTAGGGCAGTTAACACATTTGTGAGTTTATTCAGCAAAACATCTTTAGCACTTGGTTCCAACATAATTTGCTTGATCGTCTCATGGATCATTACTTGTGTTGCCCACTGATATTCACTTTCAGTTATCACTTGATCATTAAAAGAAGAAATAAAAACTGATTCATTGTGGAGAATATGCATTTTGACAAGAGCATAGAAACTACTGTCCTTGCTTTTTTCAACGAATTCTCTAGTCTGTTTTACAAAATCAACTGGACTTGCTGCGTGATCTGTTTGAATATCTTTATGTATTTCTTTCATCGCCATACCGTAAAGGTAAGTGTAAGCGTCTTTTAAGTCATCGAAATACTTATAAAAAGCTCCTCGAGCTATGCCTGATTCCTTTACGATCCTTGAAACTTGAGCTTCCATCAATGTGTGATTTGAAAATTCATTTAAAAATGCATCGGTGATACGTAATTTTTTTTCGTCGTCTAAATTTTTAAAGGTATTTGAAACCATAATGACCTCCAATGTGACACTGTGTCACTAATTATTATGAAGTCATCTTAAATCTAAAGTGACACGGTGTCAACTAGTTTGGATGATTTTTTGACAATCTTAAACTAGATATCATTTATATACTAAAGTAATAAAATGCAAAAATTGATAAATAAATTAACTAAAAAAATTGCTTGATTTTTTTGCTCAATTTTGGATTTTTTATGAAACATATTGGGGAAAAATAAATTACCTTCTAGGAATCACATACTAGATATGGTGTGAAACAAAATGGTTGTACCACTAGATATTGATTTAAATGAAATAACTCAATATAATGTTATTTATTCCATAAAGGTTGTGTGTGTATGCAAGAAATAAAAGAAAATGTATTGGACACTTTAAGTGAAATTCCAGTCATAAAAAGATCCGGAGAAAGAACAAAATTTTATGCTTATAAAATCGATTTTGTTTTAAATAAACTAATTGACGATCCTGATTTGATCAGTCAAATTAAACGAGATGTAGTTACAGAATTGCAAGATAATTCCGTAATTGAAACCACTGAATTACATCAATTACTTGTTGATTTGATGAATAAGTATAAATTGACGACACAGGTTGAATTATATGAGGCCAACTTTACTCGAGAAAAGGAAGCTTTTTCTGATGCAACGAATGTCGAAAAGAATATTAATAAATTATTTGGCAATAATGAAGCTATCGTTCATGAAAATGCCAATAAAGACAGTAAAGTCTTTAATACTCAGCGTGATCTAGAGGCAGGGGTAGCCAGTCGGGCAATTGGTCTTAAAATGTTGCCAGATTTAGTAGCTAAGGCCCATTTAAGAGGAGATCTTCATTGGCATGATCTTGACTACTCACCAGTTACGCCTGAAACAAATTGTTGTTTGATAGATTTTGATGAAATGTTAACTAATGGTTTTAAAATTGGTAATGCCTGGGTTGCCTCACCAAGATCCATTCAAACTGCAACTGCGCAAATGTCGCAAATAATCGCTAATGTGGCTTCACTTCAATATGGCGGTTGTTCAGCAAATAGAATCGATCAATTGTTAGCCCCTTATGCCAAAATAAATTATGAAAAGCATTTGGCTGATGCTAAAAAATGGGTCGTAGAAGATAAGCAAGATGAGTTTGCTAAAGAAAAGACTAAAAAAGACATCTATGATGCCATGCAAGCTTTGGAATATGAAATTAATACTTTATATTCATCTCAAGGTCAAACTCCTTTTACAACCATTAACTTTGGATTGGGAACAAGTTGGATCGAACGTGAGATTCAAAAGTCTATCTTGAAAATCCGTATTAAGGGTTTAGGAAAAGAACACAGAACAGCTATTTTCCCTAAGTTAACTTTTACAGTTAAAAGAGGATTGAATTTAGCACCAAGTGACCCTAATTACGATATCAAAGAGTTAGCTTTGGAATGCTCAACTAAGAGAATGTATCCTGATTTATTAATGTATGACAAGATCATTGAATTAACAGGAAGTTTTAAAACTCCTATGGGTTGCCGTTCATTTCTACAAGGCTGGGAAGACGAGAATGGTAAAGAAGTAAATTCAGGTCGGATGAATCTAGGCGTTGTTACGGTTAATTTACCAAGAATCGCTTTAGAGTCAAATGGTGATAAAAAATTATTCTGGGATATTTTTGAAGAAAAAATGTCTCTATGCCATGAAGCACTGGAATATCGTATTGAGAGAACTAAAGAAGCCAAACCAGAAAATGCACCTTTACTTTATATGTATGGTGCTTTTGGGAAGCGTTTAAAAGAAACTGACAGTATTGATGAATTATTTAAAGATCAAAGAGCAACTGTTTCACTAGGTTATATTGGAATTTATGAAGTCTGTACTGAATTCTTTGGAAAAGATTGGGAACATGATCAAGAAGCTCATGACTTTGCGGAAAGTATTGTTAAAGCATTGCATGATAAATGTAGTTTGTGGGCAGAGGAGAGTGGATATCACTATAGTTTGTATTCAACTCCAGCCGAATCCTTAACAGATACATTTTGTCGTGATGATATCAAGAAATTTGGTCGTATCCCTGATATTACTGATAAAGAGTATTACACAAATAGTTTCCATTATGATGTTAGAAAACATCCATCACCTTTTGAAAAATTATCTTTTGAAGAAGTATTTCCAAAATATGCTTCAGGTGGATTTATTCATTATTGTGAATATCCAAACTTAAAGCAAAATCCTAAAGCTTTAGAATCTGTTTGGGATTGGGCCTATGACCATGTTGGATATTTAGGAACAAATACTTCAATCGATCAATGTTTTAAATGTGGATTCAAAGGCGAATTTAAAGCTACTGCTAGAGGATTTGTCTGTCCAGAATGTGGAAATCATGACCCTAAGTTTTGTGATGTTGTTAAAAGAACTTGTGGATATCTAGGTAATCCACAACAACGCCCAATGATCCATGGACGTCATGTCGAAATCGCATCAAGAAGAAAAAATATGACACCGGAGATGATAAGAAATGCCGCGAATTACCAGAGAACCAAACAATCCGACACCCAAAGAGTGGATGGCTAAAGATTTAAGTCAAAAACGTATTGCCGATTATAAGCCCTTTAACTTTGTCGATGGAGAAGGTGTTAGATGCAGTCTCTATGTCAGTGGATGTTTGTTCAGATGCCCTGGTTGCTACAATGTGGCAGCGCAAGACTTCAGATATGGTAAGCCGTATACCAAAGAACTAGAGGATCAAATAATTGAAGACCTAGGTCAAAGTTATGTTCAAGGACTAACTTTATTAGGTGGCGAACCCTTTGTTAATACACAAGTTTGTTTATCGCTATGTAAAAGAGTGCGCAAAGAGTTTGGTAATACTAAAGATATTTGGTCTTGGACAGGTTATTCTTGGGATGAATTGATGAAAGAATCAGATGATAAGCTAGAGTTACTATCTTTGATCGATATTTTAGTAGATGGTAGATTTTTACAAGCTAAAAAGGATCTGTCATTACAATTTCGAGGTAGTTCAAACCAAAGAATAATCGATGTTCAAAAATCACTTAAAGAGAAGAAAGTAGTTATTTGGGAGAACTTGGTTAAATAGATCCCAAAATAAAAAGTAGGTCCGTGTGGAAAAACTTCACGTGTACTACTTTTTTAGTTATACTGTATGTGAAATATCATATTTATTACGGGGGATAGTCATGAATTCAGACAAATTAAAACTTTATGGTACTTTAACCATTGGAGTTGTTGCGTTTATTTTGGAATTTTTGTTTAATTTGCCATTTTATTCACAACTGATTATTAGTATTTTAGGACTTATCTTAGCTTTGATAATGTTTGTTGATATGATCAAAGTTTTAAAAACTGGTGATTTCGGAGTCGACTTGTTAGCCATAACTGCGATCGTGGCAACAATAGTTTTAGGCCAGTATTGGGCCGGCTGGGTAATTTTATTAATGCTGACAGGTGGAGACACACTCGAGGAATACGCCGCTAATAAAGCCAAAAGTGAGCTTAAATCCCTGTTAGACAATGCGCCTTCCTTCGCACATAAAATTACTTCATCGGGAATTAGGGATATTGATATTGATGATGTTGAAATCGGGGATATTTTATTAATCAGACCTAAAGAACAAGTTCCAGTTGATGGTGCAGTAATTGATGGGCAATCAGAAGTTGATGAATCTTCATTAACTGGGGAAGCTATGCCAGTTGAGATCGGGATCGGGTCAAAGGTCATGTCCGGGTCTATCAATGGTGAAACACCATTTAAAATGGAAGCTAAAAAGATTGCTGCCGATAGTGAATATCAAGCGATCGTTAAATTAGTCAAAGAGTCAGAATCTAATCCAGCTCATTTTGTAAGGTTAGCTGATAGATATGCGGTACCGTTTACTATTATTGCCTATGTAATTGCCGGTATTGCCTGGTATTTATCAAAAGATCCTGTCAGAATTGCACAAGTTTTAGTCGTAGCTTCACCATGTCCCTTAATATTGGCAGCTCCAATTGCTTTTGTTTCGGGGATGAGTAGAACTAGTCGTAATGGAATCATTGTCAAATCAGGTACAACCTTAGAGAAGATCTCTTCTGCTAAAACGATTGCCTTTGATAAGACCGGAACGATCACCCGTGGTAAATTAGTGATCGACGAAGCAATAATAAAACCAGAATATGATAAAGATACAGTTTTGAAATATGCTGCTTCACTAGAAGAAAATTCTAGTCATATAATGGCTAAGACAATTGTTAACTATGCAGTTGATCGAAAATTAAAATTAGAGCCAGTTACGAAGATCAAAGAGTATACAGCACAGGGGATCGTTGGTTTTGTAGAAGGTCATTATGTAAAAGTTGGACAAGGTAAATTTGTAACTGATGAAGACGTGGATACAGTTAAGGGATCTGGAGTCTATGTTTCTATTGATGGAAAATATGCTGGTGTATTCAGTTTGTTAGATCAAATCAGACCTGAATCTGCTTCAACTATTCAAAAACTTAAAGCATTTGGTATTAAAAATATTCTTCTTATTACCGGAGACAAAAAAGAAACAACCGAAATGGTTGCTTCAGAAGTAGGGATAGACCAAATTTATCCAGAAAGTCTACCCAATGATAAAGTTAAAATAATTAAAAATTTAGATACGCATCCAACCATTATGGTCGGGGATGGCGTAAATGATGCTCCTGCGCTAGCTTTGGCAGATGCTGGTATCGCAATGGGCTATCAAGGTGCTAATGCTGCTAGTGAGTCCGCTGATGCTGTTATTTTGCAAGATGACTTTGGTAAGGTAGCTGATGTCGTCAAAATTTCACGAGATACCTTAAAAGTTGCTAAAGAAGCAGTTTTGATAGGAATTTTTATTTGTATCGTATTGATGATAATAGCTGGATTTGGTCTTATACCAACTATTATTGGAGCTTTACTGCAAGAAGTGGTCGATACTGTGACGATCCTTTATGCTTTAAGAGCAAGAAGTGATCGGCTATAACCAGCCATAAGTATCCAAATTCATATCTTTTTTATATATTTTAGAAACGTATGGGTTTCCTTCAACAATAAAACGCATTTTTTTAGAAGTCCAAGGCTCTTTATTTGGTACACCGATTCTAGGTGTTGCTAAAATATTTTGAGGAGTCTGGACTTTTTTTTCGGAAAAAAAGAAATTATCAGAATTTAACATTGTACCTGAGAGAGCTTTATCTCGAATTCCAAAAGCTCTGATCCATTTTGCGGGACCATTAGTAACTTCAAAATTATTTTTTTTACGATTTTTTTCCATAATTTCTAGACCATCGATCGGTTGCAAACCACGAATTAAGATTCCATTTGGAACGCCTTTTTTCTGAATACTAATATCCATATCCAGCCAACTATGAATCGAATAAATGTATATTGTGCCGCCTGCTTGATAAAGAGGATCGTTTGCAGGTGTGTGCCGACCGTTGTAGGAGTGGGCCGCTTTATCAATTTCTCCTAAGTAAGCTTCTGTTTCCACAATGATACCTGATAGTTTTCCTTGATCTGAATTATATGTAAAAGTATGACCTAACATCTCTTTTGCAATGTTTATTGTTTCCCCATTTTCAAAAAAATCCGATATATTCAATCTATGCCTCCACTGACTTTTTTACAAAAACTTTAAAAAAGGCTTGTCACGCCTTTGTAGTTAATATATAATATTTTTTGTGCTTGAGAAAGACATAATTAAATGACCCGTTGGTCAAGTGGTTAAGACACCGCCCTTTCACGGCGGTAACATGGGTTCAAATCCCGTACGGGTCACTTTTATTTGGAGGATTAGCTCAGCTGGGAGAGCATCTGCCTTACAAGCAGGAGGTCACAGGTTCGATCCCTGTATCCTCCATCAAATAAAAAACGATTTAGCTAGGACGCTGTCCTAGCTTTTTTTGTGCATTAGCGCAAATACAAAAGGATGTGGCGAGAGTCACATCCTTTTTATGGTGGTTATTATTTTTTAAAACGCGTGAAATAAGGCAGAGACCGGAACATAGTTACAAACATCGAACAATTGTAAGTACACAATTATTCGATATTCTAGACTATGCTCCGGTCTCTAATCGCCTTATTTCACGCTCTAGATTAATAATAAAACATTTCCAATTAAACGATAGATCAGATTTGAAACTGATATTTGTTTGAATTCTTTTAGCAGGGTGGCGGCTACTACGAAAATAACTATTGTTACTGCGGTAATAATATTGATATAACCTAGTAAGAATAAGACTAGTGTTAAGCCTGCGAGTGTTACTAATTGGATAAAGTCAGTTGTTTCTCCCTCAAAATAGGTAATCAAAACAGCAGCAATATTAACTAATAGTAACGGAACAATAAAATTAACAGAAATAAAATGAGCATATGTATAAGCAATGGCAATAGAAGTAAAGCTAGGAATTATAAAATTGTCGATCAATATTTCTAATATTTGGTATTTTTTGGAAATGTATTTGGTTAAGTATAAGAAAACTAATTGAATAAAGACCAAAATAATAACGTTAATATTCATCGTTCGATACGATATGAAAGCTAGAATAAAGAAGCAAATACTATAAAGTCCATTGAAATAAAAATTAGGCTTTAGGGTTCTAACGTATTCTTTATAAAAGGCGATCATAGCAACCATAACTATCAAATAGAAATTTATTGAATAGTTATTAAGATGATGTGTAAATAAGAAACTTATGGGGAAAATATGATAGCTGATAAACTCCAGCAAGGCAACGATCAATTTGCGATTATTCATAGTGACTCCTTTATGTATAAAGACATATTAGTGTAGAAAAACTTACACGTCAATTCAACTTTTTCCTGAAAATACGGAAAATATGTGTTAATCTATTAAGAGGTTCCTGATGGGATCCTTTTTTTATTTCTGGGAAACTGGATAAAAGGAGAAGCCCTGTAACCGAAAGGTGGAAAAAATATGTCAAAGAATTACTTATTTACTTCTGAATCAGTCTCAGAAGGACATCCTGATAAAGTCGCTGATCAAATCAGTGATTCAATTCTCGATGCTATCCTAGAAAAGGATAAAAACGCTCGTGTAGCCTGTGAAACAACTGTTACTACTGGTTTAGTTTTAGTTGTTGGTGAAATTTCAACTACTGCTTATGTTGATATTCAAAATGTCGTTCGTAATACAATTAAAGAAATTGGTTACGACGGAACTAATCCAGGCTTTGATGGTAACAGCTGTGCTGTCCTTGTTGCTTTAGATGAGCAATCGCCTGATATCGCCCAAGGTGTTGATGATGCGCTTGAAAAGCGTGGAAACGATAAAGATTTCGATCCATTGGATCAAATCGGTGCCGGAGATCAAGGTTTTGTATTCGGTTTTGCTACAAATGAAACTAAAGAATATATGCCATTGCCAATCTCTCTAGCACATAAATTAATGCGAAAAACAGCCGAAGTTAGAAAGAATAAAACAATTGATTACTTGATGCCTGATGCAAAATCACAAGTTACAATTGAATATGATGGAAATGATAAACCATTACGTGTAGATACAATTGTTTTAAGCACTCAACATAAAGAAGAAGCAACTCTTGAACAAGTGCAAAAAGATATCAAGAAGTATGTTATTGATGAAGTTGTACCAAAGAATTTGATCGATGAAAATACTAAATTTTTGATCAACCCAACTGGACGTTTTGTTATCGGTGGTCCAGAAGGAGATTCCGGTTTAACTGGTAGAAAAGTTATTGTTGATACATATGGTGGATTTGCTCGCCATGGTGGTGGTGCCTTTTCTGGTAAAGATGCTACTAAAGTTGATCGTTCAGCCAGTTATGCCGCAAGATATATTGCTAAAAACTTGGTTGCTGCAGGTATTGCCGATAAATGTGAAATTCAAATAGCTTATGCTATCGGAGTTGCTAGACCTGTTTCAATTCATGTTGATACATTTGGAACAAGCGATTATTCAGAAGAACAAATCGTTGCATGTATCAATAAGTATTTTGATTTAAGACCATTAGGTATTATTAAAATGCTCGACTTACAAAGACCAATTTATAAGAAGACGGCCGCATATGGTCATTTCGGACGTACAGATATTGATCTTCCATGGGAAAAACTTGATAAAGTTGATGACATCAAGAGTTTCTTAAAGAAGTAGTCAGTGATTACAGAGGCGTTCTTTAAAGATATTTCTTTAAAGAATCCTCTTTTTTTTTGGAGGAAATTAATGGAAAAGAAACAATCTCATGTTTTAGTAGTTACAATTGCCGTATTTATTGCTACTTTCATGACTGCAATTGAGGGAACCATCGTTTCAACAGCCATGCCAACTATTATTGGTAGTTTACATGGTGTAAGTTTGATGAATTGGGTCTTTTCAATATATTTACTAATGACAGCTGTGGCAACGCCGATTTATGGAAAGCTGTCAGATATCGTTGGTCGAAAGCCAATTTTTATTTTAGGACTTGTTTTATTTGTTATCGGATCAACTCTTTGCAGTATGTCTAATTCAATGTTGACGCTGATCTTAGCTCGTGCTGTGCAAGGTATTGGTTCTGGTGCCATTCAGCCGCTGACTTTTACAATAATCGCAGATATTTATCCCTTAGAAAAAAGAGCTCGTATTTTAGGATTGAACGGATCTTCTTGGGGAATTGCAGCCGTTATTGCTCCGTTATTAGGAGGATTTATCGTTGAAAAGTTAAGCTGGCATTGGGTCTTTTTAATTAATTTACCTGTGGGATTAATAACAATTACATTAATTTGGTTCTTCTTTAAAGAAGAGAAAAAAGAACATGAAAAAATTAAAATTGATTATATAGGTACGGTTTTATTGGTAGCTGTATTATTGCCATTAATGTTAGCTCTACAAAAAATTGGTGTCGGTTCAGCAATCGTTCCATTATCATTGACGATGATCTCGATTATTGCCGTAATTTTATTTATCGTTGTTGAAAAACGTGTTAGTGATCCTATTTTACCGTTGCATTTATTCGCAAATAAAACTTTTGTCGTTCAAAATGTTATTGCCTTACTAGTTAGTGGCTTTTTAATTGGATTTGAGGCATATATCCCAACTTGGATGCAAGGAATTTTGGGATTAAGTCCATCCATGGGAGGATTTGCTGTTACTCCTAGTTCAATTGTTTGGATCTTTGGATCATTTTGGGCAGGTCATTTAATTAAAAAGATGGCTCCAAACAGGATTATATATATTAGTTTGTTCTTCCTATTAATAGCTGGAGGGGCTTTGATATTCGCAAGTGTAACTTCACCATTTATTTATTTTTGTGCTTTAGCAGCAGTGGCTGGATTAGGATTTGGTTTAACAATCACTACTACGACGGTTACCGCACAGACGGTTGTCCCATCGGAAAATGTTGGTGTCGCAACTAGTTTTAATACTTTGCTAAGAACAATTGGTCAATCAATGATGGTTTCAATTTGTGGAGTTGTTTTGAATACTGCTTTGGCAAAAGGGGCGGCTGAAAATAAAAAAATAACTGTCGATATGATGAATCAATTAATTGATCCTCAAACCGCCAGTCAGTTACCAGTTGAATTGTTGCCTAAGATGAGACAAATATTGTTCTCAGGACTTCATAATATCTACATTGCTTCTATTATATTATTGTTTATTGCTTTGGTGATCAATGCCTTTGAGATTAAGAACCGTCGAATCCTTGGTGAATAATATAGTAGTGAAACTCATGATGGTTGCAGCTAATAAGTAACCGCCTAAGACATCACTTGGATAGTGGACGCCTAGAAAGATCCTACTGTACCCAATTAGAAGTACAAAACTTAGACAAGTTATTCCAATTAGCACACGTAATTTTATATTTTTAAAAACAAACCATGCTATAATAAGTAATGATATGTACAATGCAAATGCACTAGCTGAGTGTCCACTGGGATAACTAAATCCACCTGCGTAAACAAAATGGTGGTGGCTAGGGCGTTCACGTTCGACTAAGTATTTTATTGTAGTATTGATAGATGTTACTAAAATTTTATTTATGATCAAAAAAAACATGGCATAATAATAACGCTTCCAAAGTAAAATAATTGAAAAAGCAACAACAATTGCAATAGTTTGATTAGTGTTACCAAGGAATGTGATCCCCCTAAATAAATTCAGGGACCAAGTTGAATGATGATAAATTTCAGAAATGAAGAAATTATCAAATAACTTGATTGGGGATGTTTTAAGCGCTACATTGATGCTTAAAATTATAAATGCAAGCAGTAAAATAATTGCTAAAGTGAGTTTTTTTGAAGTTTTCATTAAGTAAAATCCTTTGATGTCTATATTATTTTCATTACGTACGGGGGTACAGATTATTATGACAATTTCACGTCGTCAACGTATGGTTGAAGAAAGCCGATTGACTAGATTAAATAATAAAAAAGCTAAAAGAGCAAATTTAAAAAAGAAAATGACGGTTTTGGGTGCCGGACTTTTTGTTGGTGGAGCAGTTGCTGAAGCAAGTAATGCAATTTTACCAACTGTACATGCTGATACATACAGTAATTCATCAGATGATGAACAAGCAACAACCGATTCAAGTCAAATCATTACACCTCGTGGCGTTGGTGACCAAGAATTTATCGATTATATCGGAAATTCTGCTCGCAAGCTGGCTCAAAATAATGATATATACGCTTCAGTTATGATTGCACAAGCAATGGTTGAAAGTGGCTGGGGAACTAGTGGATTAGCTAGTGCTCCAAATTATAATTTATTTGGGATCAAGGGTTCTTATAAAGGTGACTCTGTAAATATGGGTACACAGGAAGATGACGGAACTGGTAGTCTTTACTCAATCAATTCAGATTTCAAAAAATATCCTTCATATAAAGAATCACTTGAAGATTATGTTTATTTGATCAGAGGTGGTGTCTCTGGTGATCCGCAAATTTATTCCGGAGCATGGAAGAGCAACACTTCATCTTATAAAGATGCAACGTCTTATTTAACAGGGCTTTATGCGACAGATACTAGCTATGCTGATAAATTGAATAGTGTGATCGAAAAGTATGATTTAACTAAGTTTGATCAAGCTGATGATTCAGTTCAAGATCAGTCATATGTTGTTGCACAAGGTGATACTTTACAATCAGTTGCAAGTAAATTTAACATGGATGTTAATTCATTGATGACTTTGAACAACGTTAAATCAGACAGTTATGTTTATCCTGGTAAAACTTTGACAGTTTCTAACCAAGCTCAAGCACAAGATACAACAGATGCAATTAACGTAACGAATACAATTGATGATACAACTAAAGATGTATACGGCTCAAATCAAGCACCTATAATCGCAAAAGATGAAACTAATGGTGTTAAGAAACACACTAAGAGTATTAGTGTAGATAATACTATTTCAGATACTCCATCAAATCAATCAAATACTGTAACTGTTCAATCTGGTGATACGATTGATTCTATCGCCACTCAAGCAGGAACTTCGGTTGATCAAATTAAACAAGACAACAATTTAAATTCAGATTTATTAGTTGTCGGACAGAAATTAATGGTATAGTATTAACAACAAACGGAAGTAGTAAGTTTAAGAAGAATTTCAGAAAGCACGTGGTTAATGTGAACGTGTAACTTGTTAAACCGAACTCATCCACTTAAGTTTGATCACTGAAATTAAGTAAGAGATCACGTACATTCTGCGTTAAAGATATCAAGAGTCGCCAAATGGCGGAACTTAGGTGGTAACGCGATAATTCGTCCTATGATTAAATAATCATAGGACTTTTTTATTGCACTGATAAATATTGGAGGAAGTTATATGTATAATCACAATGCTGTTGAAAAAAAATGGCAAAAATATTGGAAAGAAAATCAAACCTTTAAAACAACAACTGATAAGAATAAGGATAATTTTTATGCGCTAGATATGTTTCCTTATCCTTCAGGTCAAGGATTACATGTTGGACATCCCGAAGGTTACACAGCTACGGATATTTTAGCTCGTATGAAACGTGCCCAAGGTTATAACGTTTTGCATCCTATGGGGTTTGATGCCTTTGGACTTCCTGCTGAACAATACGCAATGGATACTGGTCATAATCCAGCAGATTTTACTGAAAAAAATATTAATAATTTTAAACGTCAAATAAATTCACTTGGTTTTTCATATGATTGGGATCGTGAAGTTCAAACAACTGATCCTAAATATTACAAGTGGACACAATGGATCTTTGAACAAATGTACAAAAAGGGTCTCGCCTATGAAGCTGAAGTCCCAGTTAACTGGAGTCCAGATCTTGGAACAGTTGTCGCAAACGAAGAAGTTATTGATGGTAAGACTGAACGTGGTGGTTTTCCAGTTGTCAGAAAGCCAATGCGTCAATGGATGTTAAAAATTACAGCCTATGCTGATAGATTGCTAGATGATCTAGACTTGATCGATTGGCCTGAAAGCATCAAAGAAATGCAAAGAAATTGGATCGGACGCTCTATTGGTGCCCACATCAGTTTTCCAATCGACGGCTATGACGATAAAAAAATAACAGTCTTCACAACACGTGCAGATACTGTCTTTGGTGTTTCATATATTGTTTTAGCACCTGAAAATGAATTAGTTGATGTTATTACTACTGATGAACAACGTGGTGCTGTTGAAGCATATAAAGAAGAAGCAGCAAGAAAGTCAGACCTTGATAGAACTGATTTGAATCATGATAAAACTGGTACATTTACTGGCGCATATGCAATTAATCCGGTAAATGGTGAAAAAGTTCAAATCTGGATCTCAGATTATGTTTTAGCTACTTATGGAACAGGTGCTGTTATGGCAGTTCCAGCTCATGATGATCGTGACTTTGCCTTTGCAACTAAATTTAATCTACCTATCAAACCAGTTGTTGAAGGTGGAGATATTTCTAAAGGTGCTTTTGGCGGAGACGGTGCGCATATTAATTCTGACTTTTTAAATGGTCTTCATCAAAAAGAAGCTATTGATAAAATGATCGAATTTCTTGAAGACAAAGGCTACGGTAAGAAGTTTGTTAACTATAAACTTCGTGATTGGTTATTCTCACGTCAAAGATATTGGGGTGAACCAATTCCTGTTATTCATTGGGAAGATGGGGAAACAACACTAGTACCTGAAGACGAATTGCCACTTAAATTACCAGCAGAAGCTGATATCAAACCATCAGGAACTGGTGAATCACCACTTGCCAATTTAACTGATTGGGTAAATGTGGTTGATAAAAATGGACGTAAAGGCCGCCGTGAAACAAACACTATGCCACAATGGGCAGGTAGTTCATGGTATTACTTGAGATATATCGATCCTCATAATGATCAAAAATTAGCTGATTATGACCTATTAAAACAATGGTTGCCAGTTGATATTTATATTGGTGGTGCAGAACATGCCGTACTTCACTTACTATATGCAAGATTTTGGCATAAGGTATTGTATGATTTGGGAGTTGTTCCAACAAAAGAACCATTCCAAAAGTTATTTAATCAAGGAATGATCCTTGGAGATAACCATGAAAAAATGTCTAAATCTAAAGGAAATGTAGTCAATCCAGATGATGTCGTTGAATCATATGGTGCGGATACTTTAAGAGTTTATGAAATGTTCATGGGACCTTTGGATGCTTCAATTCCGTGGTCAGAAAACGGACTATCAGGTGCTCATAAATTCCTCGATCGTGTCTGGAGATTATTCATTAATGATGATGATTACAGTACCGTTAAAGAAGGATTCTTGACTGATAATAATGATGGTAAATTGGATAAAGTTTACAATGAAACAGTTAAAAAAGTAACAGAAGACTTTGACCAATTACGTTTCAATACTGCCATTTCACAAATTATGGTCTTTATTAATGAAGCTCACAAAGTTGATACAATGCCAAAGGACTACGCCGAAGGATTTATCAAATTGTTAGCTCCAATAGCACCACATATGATGGAAGAATTATGGAGTAAACTAGGTCACGAAGGATCAATCTCATATGCAGCATGGCCAACATATGATGAAAGCAAGTTAGTATCAGATACTGTTGAAGTCATTATTCAAGTTAATGGTAAGTTACGTGATAAGATGGAATTACCAGTTGACATGGATAAAAAAGAAGTCGAAAAACTTGCTACAACAGATGAAAAGATCAAGAAATTTGTTGAAGGCAAAAATATCGTTAAAGTTATCGTTATACCTAACAAAATTGTTAATATCGTTGTTAAGTAGGAGAGCGTGAATATACACGTTTAGCTTCTGAGTATAACGTAAAAAAGAGTCGTATTTACAAAGTAAATGCGGCTCTTTTTGTAGTTAAACGGAGGAAGCTGTGTATATTCACGCGTTTAAGCAGCAGTCAGAGGAAATAAAGATAGAAAAATGAATTGCAATTTAAGATAAAGGTAAGTTAAACGGAGGAAGCTGTGTATATTCACGTGTTTAAGGTCAAAAACAATAAGAAATTATTTATGCTTATTATGCCATTCTTTAATGTAAGCCAAACGTTGTTTAAAACGGATCTCTTTACCTTGTTCAGTTGGAAGATAATATTGATGTCCCTTTATTTCAGGCGGAGCAGTTTGCATATCCGTTAGTTTATCTTTTTCATCATGAGCGTATTGATAATTTTTACCATAACCAGCATCTTTCATTAATTTGGTTGGTGCATTTCGAATCTGTAATGGAACAGGTAAGTTGCCATATTCTTTAATGTCATGTTTCGCCTTACTTTTGGCTACATAAACCGCATTAGATTTCGGTGCCAAAGACAAATAAATGACAGCTTCAGTTAAATGCACATCACACTCTGGCATACCGATGAATTGACAAGCTTGAAAAACGTCAATAGTAACTGATAGTGCATGTGTGTCGGCCAGACCAATATCTTCACTAGCAAATCTTACTAATCTTCTAGCGATATATATTGGATCTTCACCGCCGTCGAGCATTCTGTTTAGCCAATAGATAGCCGCATCGACATCACTATTACGCATCGATTTATGTAGAGCGGAAATGATGTTGTAGTGTTCCTCGCCGTGTTTATCGTAACGTAGTGATTTAGTTGTAATAGTCTGACTTAGTGTTTTTTGGTTGATCGTAATGACATCCTTGTCTCTGTCACCATTTAAAATAGCCATTTCCAGTGTATTCAGGGCAATTCTAGCATCACCATTAGCAAATTCAGCAATAATATCAATTGATTGTTGATCGATATGTATTTGTAATTTAGGGAAAGCATGTTTATTTTGGAGAGTATTATTCAACAATTGAACTAAGTTTTCTTTAGTCAATTCCTTTAGGATAAAAACTTTGCATCTTGATAAAAGGGCAGAATTGATTTCAAATGATGGATTTTCAGTTGTAGCTCCGATTAGAGTTATGCTGCCTTTTTCTACAAATGGCAGAAAGGCATCTTGTTGAGCTTTATTGAATCGATGAATTTCGTCGATAAAGACAATCGTTTTTTGCCCGATTTCACGATTCATTTCAGCTTCTTCCATTATTTTCCTAATATCTTTTATACCACTAGTCACAGCACTAAAAGTAATGAAATTAGATTTAGTCTTTTCGGCAATGATATGGGCTAATGTTGTTTTACCAACGCCCGGTGGCCCCCAAAGTATAATAGAAGGTAATTGATCAGCATCGATTATTTCACGTAAGATTTTTCCTTTATCTAATAAGTGTTCTTGACCGACAAATTCATCGAGACTGTTTGGACGAACTCGATTGGCTAAAGGGGAATTGTTAGCATTATCCGTGGCATTATTTGAGAAAAGCGATTCTTGTTCCAAAATATGTTGCCTCCTTTTGGAGTTTCATAAATATATTATATAGCTAATTTAATAATGACAAAATTTGAGTACCCTTGCATTTTGTAAAATTTAAGAGTATTTTAAAGTTTCCGAGATTAGAACTTTGCTATAATTGAAGAGATGTTTTTAAGGTGGTGCAAAACTTGAACGAAAATAACAACCAGAATAGTGATGAAGTTATACCAGTTATTAATCCTGAGTCATCTTCTCAAGATACTATGCTCAAGGGGTCGGCTTGGATGACCGCTGGTAGTATTTTTTCACGTATTTTAGGTGCTGTTTATATTATTCCTTGGATGGCTTGGATGGGTTCATCTTATCCCGCAGCCAATGCGCTTTACGCTAAAGGTTATAATATTTATAGTCTTTTTATAATTATCTCAACGGCCGGTATTCCAGGGGCAATTTCTAAACAGATATCACATTATAATGCTTTGGATGAGTATTCGACAGGAAATAAGCTGTTTAAGCAAGGCCTAAAGATAATGATCTTCATGGGACTTCTTTTTGGAGCACTGATGTATTTTGGATCTTCGTTTATGGCGGCAATTTTTGCGGACGGTGATCCTAGAAGTATTCCTGTTATTCAATCATTAGCAATCGCGGTTTTAATCATTCCAATTTTGAGTATTCTAAGAGGGTACATGCAAGGATACTCCGATATGGCACCATCTGCTATATCACAATTTGTTGAACAAATTGCACGTGTTATTTATATGTTATTGGCAACGTATCTTATTATGAAAGTTCAGGGTGGAAATTATATTTCTGCTGTTGTCCAATCAACTTTTGCGGCATTTATAGGTGCGGTTGTGGCAATTGCCATTCTATTACTTGCTTTTGCTAAGAAACTGCCTAAATTACGAGCCTTATCAAGAAATGGTAAAGCTCCTGAAAAATTAAATAAAAACTTTACTAAAGAAATTTTTGAGCAGGCAATTCCTTTTATCATTCTAGGTTCAGGAATAACGCTGTTTAATTTGTTTGATCAATCTACTTTTAATCAAATCATGAGAATGTTTGTTAAAGCTACTAATGCTCAACTTGATAATTACTACTCATTGTTTGGTTTTCAGGCAAATAAGCTGATCATGATCATTGTTTCGTTGGCAACAGCCATGTCGGCAACAGCAATTCCAATTCTTTCAGGGTTATTTTCAAAAGGAGTTAAAAAAGATATTGAGGATCAGATCTCAAATACTTTGGAACTATTCTTTTTCATTATGATCCCAGCAGCATTAGGAATGTATGCTGTTTCGCAGCCACTTTGGACAACTTTTTATCGATATGATCAATTAGGTATTTGGATGTTGCAATTCTCGTCAATTATCTCTATTTTAATGGGGATGTTTACAGTTTTGTCGACAGTTTTACAGGCACTATATTGTAATCGATTAGCAATTCAATACTTCATTGTCGGCCTGATAGTAAAGGTAGCCGTCCAAGTTCCTATGATTGGATTCTTTCACGAATTTGGCCCCTTAGTTGCCACAAGCATCGGTATGGGAGTTACTTGTTTCCTAATGATGCGTAAACTTCATAAATTATATCCATTCGATCCAAATCGAATCTCCAGACGAATTAGTGGGATCATTGTATTCTCACTAGTAATGTTCATCGCTATTTTCTTTATTAACAGTGTGGCGTTTAAATTTATTGGTAATTCAGATCGTATTGTTAGTGTAGTTATTTTAGTAATTGAAGCATTGGTTGGTTCAGCTATTTATGGATATCTAGTGTTAAAAACTAAACTTGCAGATAAGATCCTTGGATCAAGAGTTGAACGAATTAGAAGATTAGTTAAAATTAAATAGTGTGATACAGTAGAGCGTAACATAAGGCGGTTAGAGACTGAGCATATTCGTAGATAAGCGGAGGTCTCTGCCTTATGGCACGCGTTTTAAATAAAAACAACATGTTCAGCTTTCGAGCATTAAACCATACAAGCCTAGTAATCCGATTGGATTACTGGGCTTGTTGTTTTAAGCGGAAAAATCTATGAGCAAGTTAAGATACATTTTGAACGGGGTTTTGTATAATGAATTCGTAATATATTCCTAGAATATATTGAATATATTCATTTTGTTTGTAGGAATATAAATTGTGACAAAGGGGTGCATATATAATGAAAATTGAAATTACAAATGATGCCAAAAATAAATTACAACCATATGTTGATGCAGGTAAGAAAATCATCTTAGATCTTGATGATGGATTGGGACGTTTTTCAGGTGAAGGTGATTGTGCTTTAATAACTAAGTTTAGAATTATTGTAGTAAGCGCTAATGAGGATCTATCTGATTATTCGATAATCTTGAATAGTGATATCGGCGATATTTATTACAAACAAAGTGCTGAAGAATTTATCGACAATAGTCTTAAGTTGGATGTAAATCCCAAAACACAATTGTTAATCTTTAAGAATGCCAATGAAATTATTGATAATAGTGTAAATATTATTGATTATGACGTTGTAAAGTCTCATTCATAGAAAGTTGGTACATTAATGAAGATTGAAATGACAAATGAGGTCAAGAACAGACTAGAACCATACGTTAAAGCAGGCAAGGTTATGTTATTAGATCTTGATAATGGTTTAGGACCATATTCTGCAGAGGGTAATTGAGCTCTAGTAACGAGTTTCAGATTTATTGCTATTGATAAAGATGCACCTAAATCTGATTACGGAATCACTTTGGAAAGTGATATTGGACCGATTTATTTTAAAGATTTTGCGAAAGATTATGTTCAAAAAGATATGAAATTAGAAGTAAATCCTAAGACACAATTAATTGTGTTTAAAAATGCTCGTGAATTGATCGATAGTTCAGTTAATATTATCGACTGGGATAAAGTTGCTGTTAAATCAACCAATTCGGGTGAGTGTTAGGTATTAAAAAAGACCGATCAATCCATTTTTGGATAGTTCGGCCTTTTTTCATGTCTATTATAAGTATTTATCTAAGAAGTCACTGATAATATCAACGATTTCAGGTTGCCAATAGCGAATGTCCATATGACCCGCACCGTTTATTTTGTAAAAGTCGGCTTTAGCATTATTTTCAATCAAAGTGTCATAAAGTTTCTCACCATCTTCAATTGGAACAACTACATCTTGATCACCATGGAAAATTAGAAATGGAACAGTTTTATCATTAATATATGTTAGAGGATTGGCAGCTGCATCTAATTCAGCGTTATCTTCAGGTTCAGCACCAAGCAGATTACGATAAACAAAGTCAAAGTCATTACTTAAACTGCCTTGTTTAGCAGTAAGTGGATCAACTACACCATATAATGGGATAGATAGTTGAACGTCACTCATGAATTCCAAATTGTCGCCAACATCAAATTTATCAATATCGTTTGTAACACCCAACATACTTGCTAAATGTCCACCGGCTGATTCACCCATTGCCACAAATTTTTCTGGATCAATTTGAAATTTGTTAGCATTTTTTCGCATATAGCGAATTGCTGCCTTAGCATCATTCAATTGACCAGGGAAATTAATTTTATTGCTGTCACGATATTCAACACTAACGATAACGTAACCCTTGCGAGCAAGATCAACTAAATTAGGCAGATGAATATTATGATCCACATCCATCCAGCCGCCACCAGCAAACCAGAAGATAACTGGATATTTAGTGTTTTCGTCGTTAGTAGGAAAGTGGCGAATGACAGATAACTTCAAATCACGAGTAGAGTTGCCTAACCAACCAGGTACTTGTGCATAAGTGATGTCACTATCAAGCCAAAGTCCGTCACGTGTTATGGGAATTTCGATTTCTTTTTTCATTGCCCCGACTCCTAATAATATTATTTTTTGCTACATGCAAATTTTTGCATAGTTTGAGGTATTTTACTAGCTAACTTTGTTGGTAAAACAACATAATCTTTTTGATAAATTTTATCAGCAATATGGCTATGCAAGTACAATGCAGCGCTTACAACTTTTAAAGAAAAACCAAATTGTCCAACAAAAGCCGCAATGATCCCAGTTAGTGTATCCCCCATGCCTCCGGTTGCCATACCAGGGTTTCCATTGAGCAGTTGATAAACATTATTTTGATAGTAAATTTCTGAGAGATGTTTTTTAACAATTAATAAACTGTTCGGTGCTAATGAGTTTATTTTTTTAAGATTATTTTTTGACGTCTGATCGGGGATTTTTAAGCCTGATAAACGCTGCCATTCGCCTTGATGTGGAGTCAAAATTAAATTTTTAATGGCATTTAAATCGATTTTTTTCTCTGAAACCATTGTTAATGCGGAAGCATCCATGATAATTATTTGATCACTGATATTTTTAATAACTGTTTTTATTAAATTGACAGTAGAATCGGATGAACCTAATCCTGGTCCAATGACAATTACATTATTTTTTTGGATCGATTCATCTAAATCTTGAAGATTATTGTAATCAATTGTCATAGCTTCAGGTATATCAACATTAATTGCAGTAAATTTTTCTGGAACAGTAGCAACGGTGACTAGTCCAGCTCCGGAGTTGACTGCTGCACGTGCTGACATCAATGCCGCTCCTCCAAAGTGAGTTGAACCAGCAATTATTAAAATACGACCGTAATTTCCCTTATATGATATGTCTGGTCTTTTGTGGATTACTTCTGAAAGAATTGATTCATCAATTTTTTGCATTACAAGTTCTCCTTTTTGTAGTATCATTTATTATTGTAATCTTAATACAAGAAATATTGTATTGGGTTTTGCCTCCGTGGCGGAATTGGCAGACGCGCAGTGTTCAGGTCGCTGTATGGTTTTCCATGTGCAAGTTCGACTCTTGTCGGAGGCATAGAATAGATTAAAGCTTGGGACAAAGTTCCAAGCTTTTTTTGTTACATTTTCTTTTCATTTATTACATATTGATGTTATGACTGTATCAGCTTTGTTAAACTGATATTGAAAAATAAATAGGGGGAGCATAATGAAAAAGGGGAAAATTCTGTTTTCAAGTATTTTAACTGTACTAATTGGGATCTTGTTCGTCTCATTTGGTGGAACAAATGTTAAAGCTGATACTGTTAACAGTTATATTTTAGGAAATAAGATTCAACCAGCAGAGATACAATACCGTGAAGGTACTTTTGATCAATGGTTTGGCTATGAAAATGGGGTGGGAAAGCCTGAAGGTGTAGTTGTTCATGAAACAGCCGATGCCAATGCCACAGCGGAAAATGAAGTGGCTTATTTTAATCGGGAATGGCCTAGTCTTCAAACATATGTCCATGCCTTTGTAGATAACAACGAAATTATCAACATCCATAGTGCAGATTACGGTGTTTGGGGAGCAGGACACACTGCCAACTATAAATTCATTCAAGTTGAACTTTGCGAGGTCCATGATTATGATGCTTTCGCACGTTCATTATCAAATGATGCTTTTTACATTGCTAAACGATTGATTCAATACAATTTACCGGATATTCCTGGTCAAACTGTTGTCTCACATCATCAAGTAAGTAATATGTATAGAGAAACAGATCATTCAGATCCTGATGGCTACTTTGCCAAATGGGGCTATGATATGGATCAATTTAATGATTTGATCTCGTACTACTATAATAACCTCAAAGATTCAGGCACTCTTTATGGAAATGCCAATAATAGTGGTGATGATAACAAAGCTACGGTACTTTCTGTTAATAATGACAAGGCGATCTTTGTTCCATTAGTATCTTTTGACGAGTCAGGTAACAAAAATGATGTTCAAAACCGTGGTCTAGCTAACAATACTCCATGGCAATATGATCAACAAAAAGATTTTGATGGTCATACTTACTATCGTGTATCAACTAACGAATGGGTCTTAGATACTTATGTAACAAGTTTTTCTTAAAAATTAAGCGTGAATGGTCACGCTTTTTTTGTGGTCAAAAATAGATAGATGTTATATTAAAAGGGGGGGTCTGACTTATGCATACAAGTAAATTAGAGTTTAAAACAATTGATATTACAACAATTGAATGTGATTGTATCGTAAATGCTGCTAATAGAACTCTTTTAGGCGGCGGTGGTGTTGATGGTGCGATTCATCGTGCTGAAGGGCCAAAGTTATTAGAAGAATGCCGATCATTACATGGTTGCAAAACAGGAGAAGCTAAAATTACTAAAGGGTACAATTTACCTGCTAAATATATTATTCATACGGTTGGACCAGTTTATTCAGGTAGTCCTAGTGATGAAATTAATCTAACCAATTGTTACAAAAATTCTTTAGGTTTGGCAAAGAAGAAGAACTTGCATACGATAGCTTTTTCAGCAATTTCAACTGGTGTCTATGGTTATCCCTTTGACGAAGCCGCCAAAGTTGCATTAGATACGTCAGCCAATTGGTTAACTGAAAATTCTGATTATCGAATGGAAATTTTACTGACTTGTTTTGACGATCGCGTTTATAAGTCATATTCAAATTATCTCAAAAATTATTCTGGTAATAATAAATATTTGAGTAATTTAAAGTGATGAATCGTTATTTATTGCGTATCTGCGACTAAAAAGGATAATATTATTTATAAAGTTATATGAGGAGAATATATGTCAAAATACTTTGATTTTTGGAAAAAAATGACCGTTTTTAATGCAACGGCTACGAGAAGCCAGTATTGGATTCCTACAATTGCGAATTATTTTCTTTTGGCAATTTATTATGAATTGACAAATCAGGCCCAATACGTGGTTAATGGAACTTATAATATGCATTTAACTATCAATTCGATCACTTTTGTTATTATTACGGCTTTATTATGGCTAGCTAATTTTACCGTTCGTGCCAGACGATTGCATGATATTAATAAAAGCAATTGGTGGATGTTAATTGAACTTGTTCCATTAATTGGCTTCATCTGGTTATTTATCTTGATGATAACTGCATCAAGACCTAGTCGCTGGACTATTAATCAAGCAGATATTAATTAGTTAGGAGATCTTTTTATGTTAAAAGAATTTAGAGATTTTATTAGTCGTGGAAATGTAATGGACTTGGCAGTCGGTGTAATTATGGGGGCCGCATTTACAGCGATTGTTCAATCTTTAGTAAGTAATTTGGTTAATCCGTTGATCGGTTTGTTTTTGGGAAAAATTGATCTATCAAATTTAACCTTTGCGGTTGGGGATGCAACTTTTAAGTACGGTACTTTTATTGAATCGATCATCAATTTCTTGATTATTGCCTTAGTAGTCTTTTTCTTAGTTAAGATTATGAACAAAGTGATCAGTAAAAGAGAAGAAGAGGCTGAATCAGAAAAGACTAAGGAAGATGAAATGATCGAGTATCTTAAGAAAATTTCCGAATCTTTAGATAAGAAGTAGAAAGCTATGTTACACTGAAATTAAATTGAATGAGCACTAGGGGTGTTTCTTTAAGAAACTGAGATGGAACTAACCGATCCCTTTGAACCTGTAAGTTAATACTTGCGTAGGAAAGTGCGATAATCAAGACATTTATTTAGTCATGATTCTTAATCCTACGATGAGAATTGTGGCTTTTTTTAATAATTCACTGGAGGAATTCGACATGGAAATTGAACTTTTAAAAAAAGTAAAGACTGCTAATCCAATGATTTTAAATATTGCTAATTCGGTTACCCAAAGTGATGTAGCTAACGGAATCAGCGCTATTGGTGGATCGCCACTAATGACTAATTATGATAAAGAAATTGCTTCGATCACCAAAATGGCAAATGCCGTTTGCGTTAATATTGGGACTTTGAATCAAGAGCAAAATAAACTTAGTTTAGAACTCTTAAAGCAGGCTAAAAAATATAGTAAGCCGTCAGTCCTAGATCCAGTTGGGATAGGCGCTGTTCCGGAAAGATTATCTTTTATCAAAGAGTTATGTGAAAAAGAAACTCCTGATATTATTCGTGGAAATGCTGGAGAAATAGCTAGTTTGGTTGATATTTCATGGTCTGCCAAGGGAATTGACTCAATAGATGAGGATAAAACTGATTCGATTGATGAAATAGCTAAAAACTGTGCTGAGAAATATCAATGTGTAGTCGTTGTTACCGGTGCAACAGATACGATTGCAACTAGTGATAAAATCAGTCATATTTCAAATGGAAGTAATATGTTTACTGTTAGGGTCGGAACAGGTGATATGTTATCATCGATCATTGCTGTATTTGCGGCAGTTTCAGATGGTAATTATTATGAAGCGGCTAAAATGGCTTGCTTAGTATTTAGCTTATCAGGTGAATTAGTCATGAAAGAGACGCCAAATGTTGGTCCCTCGGCTTTTTCTAGTAGATTATTGGATCAACTGTATACAGTAAATGTCGAAGATATTAAGAGATGGGGAAAATATGATGAGTGAAATAAATAGTTTTCCACAGACTTTAACGATTGCTGGAACTGATAGTGGCGGTGGAGCCGGAATTATGGCAGATATGAAAACAATGCAGGAATGCGGTGCTTTTTCGACAGCGGTAATTGTAGCAGTGACAGCCCAAAATACCTTGGGAGTTCAAGATTTTCAAGCATTAGATCCTAAATTGATCAATGAACAGTTTTCATCAATTAATGGTGATTTTAAAATTAGAGCTTGTAAGACGGGGATGTTAGCTGATGCTGAACATGTTTCGATCGTCGTTGATAATCTGAAAAAATATGATTTTGGTCCACTAGTATTAGATCCAGTTATGATTGCAAAAGGTGGCGCACAATTATTATCCGACGAAGGAATCAATACTATCAAAAATGACCTTGTAAAATTGTCAGAATTGATAACTCCGAATATCCCTGAAGCAGAACGTTTAGCGGACTGTGAAATAAAAAATAAAGATGATATGTTGTTAGCCGCAAAGAAGATAAAGGAAATGGGTGCTAAAAATGTTCTTATTAAAGGGGGACATAGCGAATCTCTTGAAGTAAATGATTTAGTTTTGTTAGATGATGAAAGTCATTTTTGGATGAAGAGCAAACGAGTTGATACGATCAGAACTCATGGCACGGGAGATACCATTTCTTCGGCAATAGTTTCAAGATTGGCTTTAGGTGATGATATGAAATCTGCTATTTTGTATGGGAAAGATTTTGTTGAGGCTGCGATCAAGAATACTATTCAAGTTGGACATGGTCATGGTCCGCTTAATCATTGGGCCTATAATGCCGGGGGAAATAACAATGAAATTTAATTCTGAAATGTTAAAAGCTTATTTTGTCTGTGGCAGTCAAGATTTAGATGGGCAGGATTTTGAAAAATTATTAGAAAAAAGTATTGAGTCTGGTATCACGGCTTTTCAATTCCGAGATAAGGGTAGTTCGACTTTAACTTCACAAGAACGTTTAGAGTTAGGGGAAAGACTACGTGATATTTGCCGTTCTGAAAAAGTCCCTTTTATAGTTGACGATGATGTTGAGCTTGCTAACAAGTTAAGTGCCGATGGAATTCACGTTGGTCAAAAAGATGAACAAATAAAAAAAGTAATCGCTGAAACTTCACCAGATATGATGATAGGCTTATCAGCGCAAACCTTAGATCAAATAAAAATAGCTAATAAAATTAAAAGAATTGATTATATAGGTGCTGGACCAATTTTTCCGACAACTTCTAAACCTGATGCAGTAGATCCAATGGGATTATCTCTATTAAATGATATGTCTCATGCCAGCAAGGTACCGATCGTCGCTATTGGAGGAATTTTAAAGTCCAACCTGCGATCCTTACGTGACAATGGTGCAGTTGGGGCCGCATTTATTACGCTGATCACGCAATCAGATGATATTGAGGCCAGTGTTAAAGATGTTTTAAATGTTTTTGATTAAATATTAAGTAGTAATTATCGCCTTATAAACAAAAGTCGGTAATTGCTACTTTTTTTATGCAATAAATTAATTTGTTGCGTTAAAATTAAAAAGATTGAGAATTGCCAGGGAGGGTAATTTCTATGGAAACTGTTTTTTTAGTTTTGTTATTAATCGCGGCCGTTGTTGGTGCTAATGCTATCTACGCTCGTTTTGATTTAATACCGGTGGCTTTTTTACAAATGGCTGGCGGATATATTTTGTCATTTTTACCAGTATATAAACATTTTGAATTTGAACCGGAAATATTCTTGTTAGTAATTATTTCGATTTTAATGTTTAATGATGGCCAGAATACAAACATTCGTAAGCTGATGCATCAAATGGGAACAACTTTGTCACTATCAGTTGTTCTGGCAATTTTGACAATATTAGTTGTCGGGGTTGTAACGCATAATTTAATACCACAATTTTCATTGCCTTTGGCCTTGGCACTAGGAGCTATTATTACTCCAACAGACGCTGTGGCGGTTTCTTCAATAACTAGCAAAGTTTTGGTACCGACTGATGCCATGAATACTTTAGAAAACGAATCATTATTTAATGATGCTTCAGGTATCGTGGCATTTAATTTAGCAATTGCTACCTTAGTTACTGGCAAATTCTCTATAACTAGTGGGATTAGTAGTTTCTTATATGTATTTGTTGGTGGAATATTGTTAGGCCTAGTTCTCGGGTACGTTATCGTTGCCATTAGAATTATGTTGATCAACATGCGTGTTGATACACCTTCAGTAATTGTCCCATTTACTTTATTAACACCCTTTATCGTTTATTTATTTGCTGAAATGATTGGAGTGTCAGGTATTCTTGCGGTTGTAGCAACGGGTCTTATTCACGGGATGCAACAAGATCGATTGCGGTTAACTACATCTAGATTACAAATTGTGATGAGTACAACTTGGTCGATCATTTCTAGCATATTAAATGGGATCGTCTTTGTTCTTTTAGGAGCTTCATTGCCTGGTGTAATAGGACATTTACATGAGCGTGATACGAGTTCGGTCGCTATTTTGATCGGTCTGGGAATTCTTTTATATCTCATCATGACGATTATGAGATTTCTATGGACACAACTTGGCTTTGCCGAGATACGAGCTTGGAGTTCACATGATAAAATTATGAATAGTTTGGTGATGGCATTAAGTGGTGTACATGGAACCATCACTTTAGCAATGGCGTTTTCTTTACCATTAACCTTATCTGGACACGCTTTTACGTATCGAGTTGATATAATTTTTATAGCTTCCGTAGTTATTTTAACTAGTTTGATCGTTCCAACTTTAGTATTGCCGTTTATGTTGCCTAAAAAAGTTCCAGCAATTACTGAAAATGAATTATCCAAAGCTAAATCGGAAATGGTTCGAAGTGCTGTGCAAATGGTTCAAAGAGATTTTAATGATTCAGCTGAATGTGGTGAAGTTATTAGAATATTGGAAGGCCAGAGAACATATGAAGGACGTCCCAATAGAGGGAAATTAGAATATTTATTTGCCCAAACTTTTGAAATTGAGAAAGATATAGTTGATAAGATGCTTTCTAACGGTGAAATAACGATACAAGAGTCTAATATGTATATGAATGTTGCCAGACAGATCCTGATTCATAATCAAAGAGGATTTCGTAAACAAGCTATTTTAATGATCAAGTTTGTATTTTTGGCAAAAATATCATTAAATAAAAAAGCTCGCAAACGTCGTCAAGATATTAGAAGAGTAAAACGTGATTATCGAGGACGTACTCGTGATGAGGCGATTCGACAAAACCGTCAGATTTGGAATAGAATGAAAGAGATCGAAGTAACTCCCTATAAGGCTGTTATAAAATATTTGACTGATCAGATGACTGATGAAAATGAGATAGAAATAGGTATCGTTCGACGTGCTTACGATCAAACTCACAGACGTTTATCAGGGACACGTGCAATGGAAGATTCTCAAAATGAAATTTTAATTCAAGCATTTCAACATGAACATAATTTCATTCAGACACAAGTTGCTTCAAACAAATATAGTCGTGAAGTTGGAAATGAAATGTATCAGCAAATATCTACCGATCAATTGGTATGTTTTCAAACCTTCTCTGACTAACTAAACAGGTGGTGATTTAAATGGATGACAAAAAGAAAAGATTATTTGATGCGGCACATGTTTTATTTTTAGAGCGAGGTTTTAAGGCGACTGGGATCTCTGATATTGCTGGATTAGCAGATGTAGCAGTGGGATCTTTTTATCTATATTTCAACTCAAAAGAGGATGTTTTTGTTCAGGTTTATAATCGCGAGAATGAAGATATCAAGCAACAGATTTTGGAAAAAGTTGATCTTGATGGTGAGCCTGTTAAATTAATTCATGAAATTATTGATCAAATCTTTAAATTATCTAGTAATAACGCCATTTTGAAAGAATGGTTCTCAAATAAAAAATTAAATAAAATTATTGCGGCTAAAAATGAGACGGCAGTTCAAGACAGTTTGATCTATTCAACTTTGATGAAACTAATTGATCGTTGGATCGGTGAAGATATGGTTAAAGATAATATGGATCGTGACCGGATAATTAGTTTGTTTGATGCTTTAATAATAGTAGATTTTCATCAGAGTGAGATTGAAACAAATGATTATTATCAATTGATGAATGATATGATCGAAGGGATTCTGGGGGTTATACTTAAATAAGTTTTTGTCTCCGGTTGAAAATGAGGACGGCCTGCTGTGAGAAACGTTTGAAGCCTTGGTCTTCAAACTCGATTTTTAGCTTCACTTTGTGAATCTAAAAATACGTTCTGTGCTGTAAGCGACTTCATTTATAGAGGATATAAAACATAAAAAGCGAGAAATACCTAACACAGGATCTTCCTGCCACAGGTGTTTCTCGCTTTTTTAAACAATAAAATAATTTTAATAATTAGAAACTTTATTTGACTCTTGTGTTACTGGTTTGTTGTTAGTTACAAATAATCCCATTTTGGAAATAACTAATCCGACTACAAAACCTAATAAGGTAGGTGTTACCCAACCTAGTCCTAAACTGGCGAAAGGAATGTATTGGTGATAAACGTTTAATAGATATTTAACGGCAGTTAAGTTTGTAACAACTGCTGGGGATGAATTTAACATATCTAAGATGGCTGGTACTACTGTGAAGGCGATCGTCATCTTGTAAACTACACCGGCATATGGTTTTGCATGAACTGTTAATGATACTAAGATCAAAGCTAATGATAGAGGATACAATAGCATCAAGACAGGCAATGACCAGCTGATGATAGTGTCTAATCCAGCGTTTGCGACGACAAATGAGACAAAACATGTTACACGTAACCAAGCTAAGTAACTGACTTTAGGGAACAATTTATGGAAGTCTTGGGCAAATGAAGCGACAAGTCCCATTGCGGTTGTAAATACCCCCAATGTTACTAATACACCAAGTAAAGCGGCTCCAAAATTACCAAAATATAAATCAACGATTGAGGATAGTGCATCCCCACCATTAGCAGATAATTTCATTTTATTTAAACTAAAAGCACCTAATAAAACTAAGCCTAAATAGATCAAAACTTCTAATACGATACTTAAAGTACCGGCTTTAGCAGTTACTTTGGATAACTCTTTATCACGATAACCAAGGCCTCTAACGGCGTGAACAAATGTAACACTTAATGCTAATAAGGCTACGGCATCAACGGTGTTGTAGCCTTCCAACATACCACTTACAGTTGAAGTTGTTTGATAAGCGGTAGTTGGCATGTGATTTAATCCACCCATGGGATTTAAAAATGCGACTAAAAAGACGATAGCTAATAATACCAAGAAAATTGTATTTAAATATTTGCCAACATATTTGAGAAGGCGACTTTGATGAACAGTTAATAGGTAAGCAACTCCAAAGAATAAAGCGGTAAAGATCAACATGCTAACTCGATCAAATTGAGCTGGTAGAAATGGTTTGACGGCCATTTCATATGCAGTTGCAGCTGTACGTGGAGTACCGAAGAATGGTCCGATTGTTAAATGAACTAAGACTAAGAACAAAGCTGCATAATGACGTCCGACTGGTTTAGCAAGATCGTAAAGACCATCACTTTTAGTAACTACGACTGCCAAAATTGCCAACAATGGAAATAGTGAACCTGATACAGCAAAGCCAACAGCAGCTGAAAACCAGTTATTACCTGCCATTTGGCCTAAATGAACTGGAAAAATTAGATTACCAGATCCAAAGAACATTCCAAAGATCAAAGAACTGACTACTAATAGTTGAAAAAACTTACTCTTTTTTGATTTCTTTTCTAATAAATTGTTTTGCATAACAAACCCTCCAAATGTTATAAAACTTAATCTGTATAATGCCACTAATGTCAGATTCCAAACTAACCACCTCTTTTAATTGATAAAAAAAGAGCCCTCTTCCAACTAAGGAAAAGGGCTCAAATAGAACGGTACCACCTTTTTTGAGTAATCAAAAATTACTCACTTTAATAACGGACAAATTATCCGCTAGCCAGATATTGGTGGCAACCACGATGTTCTACATTATCGACACCGAACTCGGAAATGATTTTCAAAATTCTCTTAACGGTCACTTCTCACTTAACGTGACTCACTGGGCGTAATTGAGATTTCTACTTTTTTCCTCAACGTCTTGTTTATTAATGACTCATATTATATTCACAAGAAAATTAAATTTCAAGGGTTATATTTAATTTAATTCTAATTTATTTTATTTATAAACATATTAAAAATCATTCTTCTACTTTATAATTAGTTAAATTCAAAAAAATCATGAAAAAATTATTTTTTTGAAGATGCCGGTTTAATAGGATTGGGCAACGCTTTCAAAAAAACACTTTTCCAGACGCTTGTAATCATAACAATTTAATGTTAGGGTGTTTTTACAAAATTAATTTTTTTCTAATCAACGGAGGGAACAATATTATGACAGAAACAAAGAAAGTAGTTTTAGCTTATTCAGGAGGTTTAGATACATCAGTTGCCATTCCTTGGCTTAAGAACAAAGGATATGACGTAATTGCCTGTTGTATTAATGTAGGAGAGGGAAAAGATCCTGAGTTTATTAAGAATAAAGCGATTCAGGTGGGTGCAATTGATGCATTTTCAATTGACGCCCTAGATGAGTTTGCTGATGAATATGCTTTAGTAGCATTGCAAGGACATACTCTATATGAAGGAACATATCCTTTACTCTCCGCACTATCCCGACCTCTGATTAGTAAAAAATTAGTAGAACTAGCACATCAAGAAGGAGCAGATGCTATTGCTCATGGTTGTACCGGTAAAGGTAATGACCAAGTTAGATTTGAATTGGCAATTCATGCTTTGGCACCAGAACTAGAAGTTCTTGGACCAGTTCGTGACTGGCATTGGTCACGTGAAGAAGAAATTGATTACGCTAAGGAAAATAACATTCCTATTCCTATCAATTTGGACTCACCATACTCAATCGACGCCAACATTTGGGGACGTGCTAATGAATGTGGTGTTCTAGAAGATCCATGGGCAGAAGCTCCAGAAGACGCCTTCGGTATTACAACTCCAATTGCAGAAACACCAGATACACCAACAAGTATTGAAATTACCTTTGAAAAAGGTGTTCCAGTTGCTTTAGATGGTGTAGAGATGAAATTTGCCGATATTATTAAAGAAATCAACAAAGTCGGTGGAGAAAACGGTGTTGGAAGAATTGACCATATCGAAAATAGATTAGTTGGTATCAAGTCTCGTGAAGTTTACGAAGCACCTGCAGCTATGATTTTGATCAAGGCTCATAAAGAACTTGAAGATTTAACTCTTGAACGTGACTTAGGTCATTTCAAACCAGTTATCGAAAAAGAATTAAGTGAAATTATTTATAACGGCCTTTGGTTCTCACCATTGATGAAATCACTTCTAGCATTCTTAGATGAAAGTCAAAAGTATGTTAACGGTGTTATCAAGTTACAATTATTCAAGGGTAATATTTGGATTCAAGGACGTAAGTCAGAAAATTCATTATATGATCTTGATCTTGCTACATATACATCATCCGATTCATTCGATCAAAAGGCTGCTGAAGGATTCATTAAATTATGGGGACTTCCAACAGAAGTTGCTGCTCAAGTAGCTGCTAAAAATGCTGATAAGAATAAGGATGAGGTAAAATAATGAGTACTAAAAAACTCTGGGGTGGACGTTTCCAGGCTCAAGCTGAAACTTGGGTCGATGAATTTGGTGCCTCGATAGGATTCGATCAATTAATGGCCGATGAAGATCTTGAGGGTTCTTTAGCACACGTTAAAATGCTTAAGAAGACGAAGATATTAAATGAGTCTGACAGTGATCAAATTATTGCCGGACTTGAAAATCTTCAACAAGAATTACATGATGGAAAGTTACATTTTACAGTTGAAAATGAAGATATTCATATGAACTTAGAGAGTATCTTAACTGATGAGATTGGTCCAGTTGCTGGGAAACTTCATACCGGCCGATCACGGAATGATCAAGTGGCGACTGACTTTCATCTCTACGTTAAAAATCGTTTACCAAAGATTATTGAAGAAATAAAAACTATTCAAAGTAGTTTAGTTGATTTGGCTGATAAAAATGTTGAAACGGTTATGCCAGGTTACACGCATTTGCAACACGCTCAACCAATTTCTTATGGTCATTATTTAATGGCTTACTATTCTATGTTGAAACGTGACGTTGAACGATTTGAATTTAATATGAAACATACAGATATTTCACCACTAGGTGCTGCAGCATTGGCAGGAACGACTTTCCCAATTGACCGTCAATTTACAGCCGATGAATTAGGATTTGATAATATTTATACTAATTCATTAGATGCAGTTTCGGATCGTGATTTTGCATTGGAATTTTTAAGTAATGCTTCAATCTTAATGATGCATTTATCACGTTTTTGTGAAGAGTTAAGTATGTGGGTCAGCTATGAATTCAAATATATTGAATTGAGCGACCAATATACAACCGGAAGTTCAATAATGCCGCAAAAGAAAAATCCTGATATGGCAGAACTTATTCGTGGTAAGAGTGGCCGTGTCTATGGTCATCTTTTGGGATTGCTTTCGACTATGAAGTCATTACCGTTGGCTTATAATAAGGATCTGCAAGAGGATAAAGAAGGTACTTTTGATACCGTCAAAACCTTGTTGCCTGCTTTGAAGGTCTTTAATGGGATGATTTCTACCATGAAAGTTAATAAAGAAAAAATGCATCATGCGACAATTAATGATTTTTCTAACGCAACAGAATTGGCCGATTATTTGGCAACCAAGGGAATTCCATTTAGAGAAGCTCATGGTATAGTTGGCCAATTAGTTTTGAAGGGCCTTGAAGAGCATCGAAACTTGCAAGACATTACGATGGAAGAATTTAAGAAGATCTCTCCTTTAATCGAAGAAGATGTCTATCCGGTCCTGCAGCCGGAAGTTGCCGTTGCCAGAAGAAACTCATATGGCGGAACAGGTTTCGAGCAAGTAAAGAAACAAATACAACAAGCCAAACTAGAGTTGGCTGAAAAATAGAGAACAAAACTAAGTAGGTTTAATTCTCTAGAAAAAACCGTAATCCAGAAAAAAGGATTACGGTTTTTTGTTTTGTATATCAATTACTTTTAAACATAAATAAAATATTTTATAATGCATTTGAATAGGGGTGATGAAATGACTTATATAAAGAAATTTTTGTATGTTGGAACTTTGATTTTAGCAGCATTGGCTTTATTAGTAGGGACACAAGTATTTATTGATAAAAACAATAATATATCGTCTTTAACAACTATTGCTAAAGCAGATGTGAATGCAGAGATTGTATATGGTAATAGTATGCCAAATGCAATTGATGAAACGAAGAAGGACGAAAGTATTTCCTTACCGTTGTCAGATGGAAAGCAATTCAAATTATCTGATTATTTTGAACCCAATTATTATGGATATAGTTTTACAAATGCAACACAGGGTACTGATACTATTAATGATATGTCTCAAACATTGACATGGGATTCGTCAAAGCCCTTAAAAGTTTCCTACACGACTCCAATGGCGTATGAGGCAAGCGTCGAACAATACGATATGACAACGGGTAAGCAAATTGGTAGTTTTACCACTAACTTGTTCACAAATTCCTATCCGAATATGGAAGATAAAAAGGTAATATATAACCCTAATTATTCCGATAACTATTATGTATCTACACCTTTGGGCTGGGCCAGCGGTAATGACAAATTTCAATACAAGATAGATCCAGGCAAGGATAGTACATTACCTGAAAAACCTGTTGTTAAGTTATATTATCGTCCATTTAAACCGGTTACTTTTAATTATTATAATGATGCTGGAGAAAAGCTTTATTCGATGGATGAACCAGCATCAGCAAGTGTTTTCATCTTTGGTTCTGGAACAAGTGAAGAACCAGATACTTTGGGAGATCCAGATGGATTTTATTCAAAAATTCCTGAAGGAGATAAAGAAAAATATTTGCAAGGATATGGAAAACCAGAAAGTAAGTCTGATATAAAGGCGGATTATGCTAAGGGAACAGTCGATGTCCTATTGAATAAGCAAGAAATTAACTTGACGACCAATTATTATGCTTCTGTCGATGGTAATTTAATACCAATTAAGGATTCCGAAACTGATTCCATTCCGATTAATTCAACTGAAAGTTTAAAAGTCCCTTCTGATATTTCTGATCGAACATTCTCAAATGAAAAAACTTACGTTCAGGTTGTCGAACAAAATGGATATAGTTTTATCCTTGGTAACAATACGGATAATTATGTATCTGATAGTGATTCAGTATCTGGATACATGAGTGATCTGTTTGATTCTATAAATGACGCTTATGTTGATAATCCAGTTGGTCTTGATATTACAGCCAATTTAGTTTTTGACGCTAAAGATAATGAGGTTACAAATCCAATTAGTTTTGAAACTTCAGATAAAAAGGTTGTTGATGGCAAACAAGTAATCTATGGAGTTATTGGAGATAAGTTTCCTTTAGATGAATTAAAAAAATTAGTTCCTAAGGGTTATGAATTAGTTAATAATTCAGAATTAACTATTAAAGATTCTAGTGACAGTAGCTTGCCACAAGTTGTATTGGTTAAGAAAATAGTTAGTAATTCTGAGCAAAATAACAATAATAGTTCAACTAATAATGTAAATTTAAAGGCGGCAACATATCCTGAAGATGGCATTGTTAGTTTGTATGATGACAATGGTAAAGCGTCTGATAACCGAGCACTAGCACAGAATACAGATTGGTTAGTCGATAAAAAGCGTATGAATACAGTAAACGGTAAAAAGACAGTTTATTATCGTGTCTCTACTCATGAATGGGTAAAAGTACCTGATATCTATATTTACCAAGATCTAAGTAATAATGTTTTAACGACTAAGCAAACTAATTTATATAATAGCCACGGATCTTTAGTTAATAATCGTGCATTAATGGCTGATACTAGTTGGAAAGTGGATAGAAGTTCATCAGATATTATTGATGGTGTGCTTATGTATCGTGTTTCAACCAATGAGTGGGTTAAAGCTGATGATGTTGTAACAGAAAATGGCTAGTCTTACCAATATGATTTGACTTAGGCCCGAATAAAACCGTAATCCAAAAAATGGGATTACGGTTTTTGTTTGTCATCAATATCAGAAATTTTAAATTAAATTATTCTTTAACAATGTGTTTACTGAGTCAAAAATTATTTCTTTGTTATCAGCGATTGGTGACCAATTCAAAATATCTTTAGCCTTTTGATTACTAATGTTTCGATTGACTTCTAATAATAATTTACCTTCTTTGGCAGTTTGATTAAAATATGATCCCAATTTAATTATCCAGTCAGGTAATATTTTCGAGGATATTTTAGGAGCTAGGTCAGGGTATTCATGTCTAACTAAATTTGCAATTTCAGGTAATGATATTGAACCATCTGCTGAAGCAATAAAGCGTTCATGATTTGCCTTAGGTTCAGTCATTGCCTTGATGTGCAAAGCGGCAACGTCTCTCACATCGACAATATTTAAGTTGATATTTGGCACTCTCTTCATAGAACCATTCAAAATATTTGTAATAATATCAAAACTTCCTGAAACATGAGAATCTAATGAATCACCTAACATGGCCACGGGATTTATAGTTGTAAATTCGAGCATATTGCTAGGTTGGTCAATTATTTTCCAAGCCGCTTTTTCAGCAATCAACTTTGATTTTTCGTAGATGGAAATTCCAGGTTGATCGGTTTTTGTCCAATCCTCTTCGGTCGTTGGTATTGATGATGGTTTGTTACTGAAGCCGATGGCTCCAAAATTTCCGGTCATGACAACGCGCTTAACATGTTTTCTTTGAGCCATTTTTAAAATTCTAGTAATACCATCAGTAGCTGGACGAATGGCGTCTATTTCTTTTTTTGAATTATCGAAGAATACGGGTGAGGCGACACTTAAAACATAATTTACATTGTCCATGGCTTCATCCCAACCCTCATCAGAAGTTAAGTTAGCTTCGTAAAAACTCAATCGATCTAAATTATCTATACCATTCTCTTTTAATATTTTTAAAACGTGATTTTTTTTACCTAGCGAGCGAATTGTGGTTCTAACGTTATAATCAGTTTTCATTAATTGTAATAAAATATGTAATCCTAAAAATCCCGTACCACCTGTTACTAAAACTGTTTCTGTCATTTAAATTTCTCCATTGCTTAATTAATATTAATTCAATATCATGATCTTAAACCCTAAACTATAGTTTAGGGCAACCGTTAGGAGAAAATAATGTTAAAAACTTTTTCTATAAAAGAAGTCGCTAAAAAATTTGATTTATCTATTTCGACAATTAGATATTATGATAAACGAGGATTACTACCATTCGTTGCTAAAAATGCAGCCGGATATCGAATTTTTACGGAAACCGATTTGAATTTAATTAAGACCATTGTTTGTTTAAAGAATACTGGAATGTCTATTAATAATATTAAGACTTATATTGAATTAGTAATGGCTGGCCCAAGCTCCATTGATGAGCGTAAAAAGCTTTTATTGAACCATAGGCGTCAGGTTCTTCAAGAACAACAAGTTCTTGCTGATAATTTAAGAGAGGTCGATTTTAAAATCAAAAAATATGAATCTCCAGATGCTGAAAGTGTGATAAAGAATGAATTGGAATATGTAGCTAGAGAGAAGAAAAAATTGAATTTATAACTTTCTATGTTGACAAATGTAAACATCAATAATAGAATGTATTTGTTGATTACAAATGTAAACATAGAAATGAGGAATAATCATGGCAAAATTATTAGTATTGATCGTTGGGCTTTTAGTAATTGGATTTATAGTTTGGTGGTTCTTTGGAAAACATGAGGTAGCAGAAATTTCAGCAGATCTATCTAATGATGGACAAAGTATCGATGTTGAGGTCAATGGGGGATATTCACCTGAAACAGTTGTTTTGAAACAAGGGGTTCCTGCAACACTTAATTTCACAAGAAAAGATAAGTCGAGTTGCTTAGACCGAGTAGTATTTTCTGACTTTGGAATTAATCAAGCTTTACCTATTAATAAAAAAGAAGAAATTAAAATTGATACAAGTAAAGCTGGTGAATATCAATGGGCCTGCGGTATGGATATGTTCCACGGTAAATTGATCATCAAATAAGGAGGTGAATTATAAATGTCAATTACAAAAAGATTTTGGATATCATTAATTTTTTCATTACCCATGTTGGCAAATATGATTTTAATGCCCTTTGGCTGGCATTTGCCTGGAGGTAATTGGACACAATTAATTTTGACAACAGTCATTATGGCGATTTCGACCGTACCATTTTGGCAAAGTGCCTGGGCATCTTTTACTAAGCATCATTCCAATATGGATACATTAGTTGCAATAGGTACGGTTACTGCATATGTATATAGTATTTATGCTATGGCGACACATCAGGCAGTTTTCTTTGAAAGTGCAGCTTTTGTTACAACTTTTGTCTTGTTAGGACAAGTTTTTGAAGAACGTATGAGAAATAATGCCTCAAATGCTGTGGAAAAATTAGTCGATCTTCAAGCAAAAGATGCTGAAGTTATGCGTAATGGTGAATTAGTAAAAATTCCGCTTTCAGAAGTTGTCGTTGGTGATATTATCCGTGTAAAACCAGGACAAAAAATTGCTGTTGACGGTGTTATTACTGAAGGTACTTCAACAATTGATGAGTCGATGGTGACTGGTGAAAGTATGCCTGTTTCAAAGAAAACGGGTGACAAAGTTATTGGTTCGACAATAAACAGTAATGGAACTTTCATGTTTAAGGCGGAAAAAGTTGGCGATGATACAATGCTTTCACAGATCGTGGAACTTGTTAAAAAAGCCCAAAATAGCCATGCTCCGATTCAAAATTTAACTGACAAAGTATCTGATATTTTTGTTCCAACAGTTTTAGTAATAGCGATATTAACGTTTATGGTTTGGTATGTCTTCTTAGGAGCAACAGTTGCCAGTTCATTGATTTTCGCGGTTGCCGTAGTTGTTATCGCATGTCCTTGTGCTTTAGGTTTGGCAACACCAACAGCACTTATGGTTGGTACAGGTCGTTCTGCTAAAATGGGTATTCTGATTAAAAATGGTGAAGTCCTTGAAGCAGTTAATGATATTAAAACAGTAGTTTTTGATAAAACAGGGACTATTACAATTGGTAAACCTGAAGTTACCGACATTATCGGGGATGAGAAAAATATTCTAAACTTTGCCACAGGTTTGGAGCAATCTTCAGAGCATCCCCTAGCTTCTGCGATTTTAAAGAAAGCTAAAAGTGAAAATATTAATGTACCTTCAGTTAGTCAATTTAAAGCAATTGAAGGTAAGGGTGTAAAAGCAACGGTTAATGGTCAAAGTGCTTTTATTGGTAATGATAAATTACTTTCAGATGTTAAAATTAACGCTGAATTGAAGCAACGAGTTATAAAACTTCAAGAAGAGGCTAAGACGGTTGTCTTTGTTGGAGTGGAAAATGAAGTTATTGGATTGATTGCAATTCAAGACGCGCCTAAGGAAACTTCTAAAGAAGCAATTGCTGATCTGAAAGCTCGTGGACTAAAGACAGTTATGTTAACTGGTGATAACCAACGAGTTGCCAAAGCTATTGCAAAACAAGTTGGCATCGATTCAGTTATAGCTGACGTTTTGCCAAGTGATAAAGCTGATCATGTTAAATCTTTACAGCAAGATGGCAAGGTTGCTTTTGTAGGTGATGGTATAAATGATGCCCCAGCCTTAACAGTTGCCGATGTCGGTATTGCCATGGGTTCTGGTACCGATATTGCGATTGAATCCGGTGGTATCGTACTTGTTAAAAACGATTTGAGGGATGTTGATCGTGCATTGGCATTGAGTAAAAAGACCTTTAATAGAATAAAGCTAAACTTATTCTGGGCATTTATTTACAACATCTTAGGAATTCCCGTAGCTGCAGGTATATTCTATGGTATTGGATTAAGTCTAAGTCCTGAGTTAGCAGGCTTAGCGATGGCATTTAGCTCACTATCGGTTGTAACTAGTTCGATGTTATTAAATAAATCTAAAATTACAAGTAAGGCTAAATTTGCATAATATAAATTAATTTTTAGAGTATTTTAATACAGGGATAGTAATTCGATTTTTAGATTACTATCCCTGTTTTTTTAGTCAAAAAAATCAAGTTATGTCAAGATGTTTTTTAGCTAAGTAAAAATTTATTTCTTCTCCAGAATATATTTCATTTTCTTGATCACTTTTTTTGAAATTGAACTATGATAATAACCAAGAGGGGAAAGCGATTATCATGAGATTTGAACAATTAAAGAAAATGTCCAATGTAGTTTTAAAGAAAAGACTTTATAAATCAGGGAAAAATTGGATCGTTAAATCAAGTTTAAGTTTTGCCGGTGGATTGATCCTTTTTGGAGCAACTCAAGTTATAAATGTTTCTGCTGATACTGTAACACCCACAGAAACGACGGAGGACTCCGGGTCGCAGCAAACAAACGATACTACCAAAATTGATTCTAATGTGAATACAAATACTATGGATGATAAACCGGTTGATGATCAAGAAACAGAAGTAAATCAAAATAATTCACAGGCTCAGAATGTTCAAATAAGTAATAATCAAACTGTAACAAAACCAGCTGCACAAACCAGTGCGCAAGCTCCGGTTCAAACAACAAATCAAGTACAAGCAGATTCAACAGGTGAAACAACTAACACAAACGATGTTTATAATTTAGGAACTTGCCAATATTACGTCGATGACAACCAAGTTCTACATATTGGTGCGGGTGATTTTACTCAAGATCAATACGATACTCTTTATAATCAAGTTAAAAGTGATCAAAAAGAAGACGGTTCAATATTTAGACAAGTAAAAAGTTACAATACAATTACTTTTGATGGTAAAGTTACAGCCCATGGAAGTGTCGCCAATTTCTTCCAAGGAACTACGGCAAATTCTATTAAAAATTTAGCAAATTTTGATACATCGGATGTAACTAATTTTTCATCAATGTTTGCAAATAGTTCAACATTACAATCCTTGGATCTAACCGGTTTAAATACTAGTAACGCCACTGATTTTTCCAATATGTTTGATGATGACAAAAATATTGAATCATTGGATGTCTCCGGTTTTAAGACCGGTAATGTAACTAATATGCAAAATATGTTTCATGGCGTAGGTAGTGCAAATACTGGAGTTGTTGATATCAAGGGTCTAGAAAATTGGGATACTTCAAATACAACTGATATGTCCTTCATGTTTGCGGAACTTAATTTTGACCCAAGCGGATTAAAGAATTTTAACACTTCAAAAGTAACAAAGATGAATAGTATGTTTTTGTCGTCTAAAATCATTGGGAAATTAGATTTATCAAACTTTGTTGGTGATAGTTTAAATACGATGTCTCAAATGTTTGATAGTGCCAGTCAATTGACAGAAATTAATTTAAGCAATTTAAATACGCCTAATCTGATTGATAAAGATAACAATAATTTGGCAGTCTGGAATGAATTTGAAAATTGTTCCAGTTTACAAAAGGTTGATCTATCTAAATTTGACGGTAAAAATATTAATAATTATGGAAATATGTTTTATAAATGTCCAAAATTAACGACAATAATTTGGCCTGATGTTTCAACTGATTCTGCCACTTCATTTGATAGTATGTTCTCTGGTGATATGAGTTTAACTGAGAATGATCTGAACTTTTTGAGTAAATTTAATACTTCAAAGGTAAAAGATTTTAATTCAATGTTTTCTACCTGTGTCAGTATTACTAAACTTCCAGAAGTTGAATCATGGGATATGACTTCAGCAAATAATTTAGGATCAATGTTTCAAGGGGATACCTCGTTAACCAATCTGGATTTGTCAAAATGGACTATTAACAATGCTCAATTTCTCGATGAGTTTTTAAGCGGTTGTACCAACTTGATTAATTTAAAGTTGCCAAAGTTTGATAATCCGGTTTACCCTACACTTAATATGAGTTATATGCTTAGTCAATGTGGTAAATTAAATTTATTGGACTTCTCTACGTTTGTAGTTCCCCAGAATGCTAATAAAATGAGCATGTTCTATGGAGCTGATCATTTATTCAAATTAATATTAAATAACAAAGTTGATTTGGATGGTACAAGTCTAAGTTATTACAATATTTATAAGGGTTGGAATAATGTCGGTAACGGAAGTGATGATGACCCTGAAAGTAATTTAGGATTACACGACGGCGATGAAATGATGAGTACATATACAAATGGCAGTGGTCCTGATGAAACATGGGTGATTGCCGAGCGTAAAACTATTAATTACCAAATAAAATATGTCGATTACGATACAAAAAAGGATATAAATTCAAGTTATGATATAAATACGTCTGGTCGAGAAGGTTGGACCGTTGTTATACCTACGTTATTTACCAGTCAGGGGACAAATGTTCCAGGGTACGATAGTTCAGAAAATTATGATCTTGATGATGATGATCTAATGTCTCGTCAAACTTTGCCTGAATATGGAACACCTGCTGCTGATAATTTAGTGTATACGGTTAGAGTCAAAGCGGTACCCCCATTTGTTATCAAAATTAGTGATGTTCCAGATACTATTAGTCTGACCGTAAATGATCCTAATGCTATAAAAGATAATCGGACGTTACAAAATTTGAATAACACAAAGCAACTTGATCCTGATAAAACTATGATTAGTTTGATGGGTCAAGATGTGTCAGAAACTCGATTTTATTTAATGCTAGAACTGGCATCACCGGCAAAAACCGTTAAATCACTTGTCGGAGACATCATTAAGTATCTCGGACGTGAAGATGATAAACAAGAGGTCCTAACGCCGTTAAATATAGAAATAACCGTGGCGTATAAACCTGATACTGGAAATCCTAGTCATTCTGGAGGAACAGCTATCAATCGAGTTGTCCAAGATATTAATCAAACTAGTGCAACTTTTAGCGATCGACCGGCAGTACATCTGTATGATTATGACGGTAATATTATTTCAGACCGCTTATTAGGTGTTAATACTGATTGGAAAAATGATCAAGAAATGGTTTTAAACGGACAAACATATTATCGTGTATCCACAGATGAATGGGTCAAGGCCGATGACGTTTATGTTTATGTGGAGCATCCTTCAAAAATTAGAACTTATAAGGAAAGTAATGTTCAACTAAAGAATTCTCATTTGGATAATGCTCGAATTCTAATGCCTTCAACTGATTGGAAAACTGATCGGTATGCAATTTTTGCTGGTCAAACATATTATCGAGTTTCAACTAATGAATTTGTACCAATTGATAAAGTCTATGAATATCAAGATTCATCAAACATAATTCATTCAAAAAGGGCAACTCCAATTTTTGATGAACGTGGAAATCGTCTTTCGCAGACATTAAAGCCTGATATGGATTATAAAACCGATAAGATCGTTCAAATAAACAATGAACCATATTATCGAGTTTCTACTAATGGATTTGTAAAAAAATCGGATATAAATTAGAAAAAAATAAGCACGGTAATCCAATTAATTTGGTATTACTGTGCTTATTTGTCATACGTTTTTAAACTGATTCAACGGTTTTCCAAGTCCAATTACTAGTATATGTTCCAGAAGTAGTGGTTTCGTTACCTTTGAAATCTAATTTAATATTTTCTTTGACTAAATCAGTTAAATTAGTGGTAGTCAACCAATTCTCGCTACTTGCGGCAGGTGTTTCAGCGATAAATAATTCTTGTTCGACTCTTCTTTGATTTTTCCAATAGACTCTGTGGTCGAGAGTGCAATTTGTATCGTCTTCATTGATAAAATCATCGACTGATAAAGTAACTTTTAGTGGAGACTGATTTTTAGATCTGAAATCGTGTACTTGCAAGCTGCCATCGATCTCTGGTTTTATTTTTTTAGTATTTTCTCCAAATAAATGCTCTGTACCAAAATCGATAGAGTGGGGAGCTACGAGTTGAAATGATCCATCTTGATGCTTAAAGTAAAAACTTTTACTATCGCTATTACCTTCATCATCGGTCAAGGTGAACTTTATTTGGTGAAGTTTTAAATCATTATACTTACTGATCGACAACTCTGGGAGTTCCCAAAAATAAGTAGAACCTGGTTTTTCATTATCAAAGTTTTCATATAAAACAACTTCATCATCATCGTCAACTTTATAAGTAGCACTTTTCATTGTCTTACTATCTGCATCTGACCAAGTACCAGTGATAGATAAACTATTAGTAGTTGGATTATAAGGATTACCTTCAGATGATTCAGGGCTTAAAATATCGATCGTGGGAACTAGATTTGGTGGAGCGGTAATATTGATGACCGTTTGAGCCACTTCTGATAAGTTTCCATCACTATCTTTTACCCAAACTCTAAGGTAATGAATTCCTTCTTCTAAGTCAGCAATAGAGATACTGTTGGACCATTCTTGCGGCTTACCAGCTTTTGAGTTTTGTTCAGACTGGCTCAAGCTTTTAATTAATTTACCGTGATGAGTGTCATCAAGATCGACGGTATAGTAGAGTTCAGCATTGGTACTGTCAAAATCGTACCAAGTACCGGTAATACGGTAGTTTTCGGCACCTGATTGAATAATATCGGGTACGGCTTCAGTACCTTTTTGATCCAGCTCAATAGCGGGGGCAAACTTAGCACCAACAATATCAATTTGGGATGCATAGTTCATTACTACAGATTTTTCTTTTTCTAATGTTTGTTGTTTAGTATGCATGGCAAAACCAGAATCCCAGAACTTTTCAGTTTCCTTTACGCCACCTAAACGTGCTCCAGCATTAAGATTAAGTCCGGCATCCCCCAAGTCATTCATATCTGAAAAACTGTTCTTTAGTCCTTTAGGGAGATCAGGTGATTTATAGTGGCCATTCGATATATCACCTTCACCAGGGGCCCAAGGGAATTTTGAACTACTACCAATTCCTAAAAAGCCGCTTTCATAACCTTTTTGTTGATCGTGGGCCTTGCTGATCGAACGTCCTGCCCAACTTGAAGGGCCATTAGGAAGATTGGTGAATAGGTTGTATCTGGATTCGATAATCCCAGATTGCAGGTAAATACCACGACCATTACCAAGGGCCCTGATCGGAATAAAATCACCAACTTTTTTACCTTTGTTGTCTCTAATTTCTTTAAAATCTTTTGTTAGGGAAAAATCTTTAAAAGCAAATCCCATGAATCTTTGGATCGGTTTATCGCCCACATTGGTGTAGGTGATTTCAGTCACAACACGACCATTTTTTTCAAATTTTTGAACGATCTTTACTTCAACCTCATATAAATCTTTATTACGTTTTACTTGCTGATAAAAAATCATTCGTTGTTGTTCAAATCCAGTTTCTGGATCAACTCGATATGAAAATATTGGTGATTCAGACATACTATATTTTTTATCTAAAATACCTGGACCTGCAACGGATGGTTTAGATAATTTGTCAGATGGAACTTCTAAATTATAAATATCAGTTGTAATGAAATCCCCCTTTGAACCTAGTGAACCGTCCTGTGAATGGGCATCACCATAGGCATTTCCATAGATGTGATTGCCACCACTGTTAGGACCATTTTCAATACTGCCACCTCTAGGAACAGTTATTACTAATGAATTGGGAGCGGTTAGACTATCAACTCGTCCGTGAGCGTAGCTATCATGGATATCCTTTGCGAATGCAGCTTTGACTTTAATATTGGCAGATGCATAAGTGTAGTCACCAAAATAAATATATGGAACAGCAGACGTACCATCAGCATGACGAAGGATCGGACCACGGCTTATTCTCAAACTGTCACTTCTAGTCCAAGTTATTTCATCTGTGTCAGGCTGATCAGTATCGTCATCTTGATTTTCTTGAATATCAGTATCATTGATTTGATTTTCGTTAATGTCAGTATTTTCTTGGTTGTTTGAATTATTTTCAGAATCTTGATCTTCTGATGTATTAGGATCAGCTTCTAAAATATTGGAATCACTTGATTCTGTAAGTAGTGATGAAGTTGCTTCATTTGAATTATCGTTGACGATTTCTTCAGTTTCAGCGTTTCCCACATATGTGTTAAAGAACAAAAAAAATATCCCTACAATTATTGCTAGGAATAAGCTTAAGGTGCGTTTTCTCATCTAAAAACATTTCCTCTCTGATTGACATTTTATTATATTATCACGAAAAACTTATGAAATGTATTCGTTTTTTATAAGACGAGCTTATCAATTTTGAGAGGTAAAATATTAAAAAATGAATTTTTTTTATTTTGTGGAAGGTGTCTTAATGCACGCTTTACTGGTTTGACATAAGGGATAGTAGGGCTATCATTATAAATAATATTTTTTCTAGAATAAGAGGAGTGGTCACTTTGTTTAATGTATTTGTTAGAAAAGCTTTAGCTGATGATTTACCTAAAATTATCGAAGTTATAAATGATGCCAAAAAATTAATTAAGGGAACAGGCAGTCCGCAATGGCAAGACGGCCAACCTAGTAGATCCGTTTTAGAAGAAGATTTAAAAGTCGGTCGCGGATACGTATTAGTAGTTAATGAAATAGTCGTGGGATATACCGCTTTGATGCAGACCAGTGATCCACATTACGAAATTATTCAAGATGGTGCTTGGAATAATACGACTGATAAATATGCAACCTTACATCGTGTATCAATTGCAGATGGGTACCGTGGCAAACATTTAAGTGATTTTATGATATCAAATTTATTTACCATTGGTTATGAATTAGGGTTTAGAAATTTTAGAATCGATACGCATGCCATGAATAAGGGGATGCAGCACATCTCCATAAAAGCCGGTTTCAAATATCGAGGAATTATTTATGTAGGACCAAAAGAAGACGATCGTCGTCTTGCATATGAATTGAATATGTAAAAAGAAGAGCGTTTCAATAAATATCTAAAGGTTAAACTTATAAGAAAACAAACCACAATTTAGCCTCTGGATGCAGGAAAACCAGTCCGTAGTGAAGGCGGAGTTAGTGCTTTAGCACTTACTCCGCGGGACGAATTTTGAAATTCGAGTGTACTTCTCGAAGTTCAAAATCGAGGTTCGAGACGTTCCTGGCTCGAGCCCGTTCCCCACAGCGGACTAGTTTTCCTGCGTCCAGAGGCGGCACACCACTACAATCTAAATTCTAAATTCGATCACAAACTCACTACCTTGTGGTAAATTATCACGAACAAAAATTTTCCCGTGGTGTTCATTCATAATTTGCTGGGCGATGGCTAATCCCAATCCATGACCACCGCTGTTGCGATTTCTTGATTTATCAACACGATAAAAGCGTCCAAAGATTTTTTTCTTATCAATATCTTTAACACCAATACCAGTATCTGAAATAATAATTTGATATTTAGAACCTTCAACATTGTCATAAATTCTAATGGTTCCGTTTTCTGGAGTATATTTAGTAGCGTTGTCCAAAAGAATAATCAAAACCTGTTTGATCTTATCTCGATCAACATTCAAGGTTACAGTATGTCGAATATTTTCTTGAAATACTTTTGATTGAGAATTGATTATTTCTTTGAAGGGCATAATTGGATCTTTGATAAAGTAATCTGGTTTAGTTAATTTAAAGTCGAATTTGGTCGTTGCCTGATCAGCTCGAGCTAAAGTTAATAGATTATTAGTTAGAGAATTTAAACGGTTAACTTCATCAAGCGAAACAGAAATCGATTCAGCTTCATCCATAATGGTATTTTTAGGCCGAGTCAGCATATATTCTAATTTTCCTTGAATGATAGTTAAAGGAGTTCTCAACTCGTGGGCTGCGTCGTTAACAAATTCACTTTGCTGTTTCCATGATTTAATGATCGGAAACATAGTTATTCTAGTTAGAACATAAGATAATACCAAGGCAATGACCCAGAAAATGAAGAAGGTCGCAATCAAGATCTTTTCAAAGTTTTCCATTGATTGCATTTGAGTATCAATATTTTGCATGACCAAAACATAATTTCCTGCATACATGGGATTATTATTTTTCTTGGAGACTTTGATTAAAAGAGTCCTAAAATTCATTTTTTTAACAGTTAAAGTCTGCTTAGTATTAAGATTTTTCTTGTTTAATTTGATTTTTTTGAGTACAGAATAACGATTACCTAAACTAGTTTTGTTTAAAAGATTTCCTTTAGAGTCAAATACTAAAATAGAAGTCTGAAAGGGAGCGCGTGGTTCAGGTTGTTTTTTATTATCATCAGGTCCGTGTGGATCCCCTTGATCTGGCTTCATATCAGGTTGTTTTTGAATGGTATTGACCTGACTTTTAATATCCTGGTCGATACTTCGATAGGTTGAATTTTGAAAACGATTGAAAATAATTATTCCTAAAGTTAAAAATAAAATGGCAAAGGTTGCCATGATTGAAATGAATAACCTCGATTGTTGTCGACGGGTTATTTTTTTTTGCTTAGTTTTAGTTTTCATCTTGGCAAATATACCCAACATTTCTGATAGTTTTGATCAAATAATCATTTTTTGATGGTCGTAATTTTTTCCGCAAATTACTCATATAAACCTCAACCACGGTGATGGAAGTGTCAGAATCAAAGCCCCAGATACGTTCAAATATTTGATCTTTAGTTAGAATAATATTTTTATTTTGTAAAAGGTAGACTAATAAATCATATTCTTTTCCATTTAGGGCAACAGTTTCACTATTAATTGTCACTTCATGATTATTTAAATTAATTGCAATGTTATTCAGCTTTAAAACTGATTCATCAGCTGCGATACCACTTCGTTTAAGAAGTGCTTTAACACGAGCTTGTAATTCCTCTCGATGAAATGGCTTTGTTAAATAATCATCAGCACCTAAGTTAAAGCCGTGGACTTTATCATCCAGTTCAGTCTTGGCAGTTAAAATTAAAACCGGTGTATTGATCTTTTCTTCACGAATGTTTTTTAAAATGTCGTAACCATTCATTCCTGGCAACATTAAATCAAGAATTATTAAATCATGTACATCTTCTATTGCCGCAAACTTTCCACTAAGACCATCATTTTCGATATCCACTTGAGCAAAATCAGAAAGAAATGAGGCAACATTCTTGGCTAAATTCTCGTCATCCTCAACGACAAGAATTTTTATATTATTTTGCATACTTAACTCCTTTAATCGATGGTTCCATTATAAAGCAATAATTTCAATTTAAGCTTAATTTAAGTTAGTTTGGATAATCTAGATTTCGTCATGAAGAAAGGATGTTAAACAAATGAAAAATAAGTTGATGAAATCAAGAGCAATACTAGTCTCACTCCTTATTTATTCAATCATTTGTTTCTTAATTAATATTACTTTTTAAGAATTGGAGATTGATAAATTATGGAACAAAAAGATTCTACGCGTTCAACTAGGAACAAAAGAGCAGATTTTTTAACCAGATTTAAAGGAATTAAATATGATTATTGGTTGATTGCTATTTTGATTTTGGCCGCGTTTTTATATGCATGGAACATTTGGGAAGCAGGGGAAGCTAATAACTTTTATACTGCTGCCATTGTAAGTATGACCAAGAGTTTTAAAAATTTTTGGTATGCCAGTTTTGATCCGGCTGGATTTATAACTGTCGATAAACCTCCAGTAGCGTTATGGTTTATGACCATTAGTGCCAAAATATTTGGTGTTCATGGTTGGAGTGTTGTTTTACCTTCAATTTTGTTCGGTATTGGATCGGTATATTTGATCTATAACCTAGTTCATAAAAGATTTGGTAAAATTCCAGCAAGACTAGCCGCATTATTTATGACTTTAACGCCGATCGTGGTCGCTGATTCTCGAACTAATAATATGGATGCTACTTTAGTATTCTTCTTATTGTTATCAGTTTACTTTGTTCAAAAGGCTGTTTTAAAGGGGCAGCAAAGATATTTGTGGATTGGTTTTGCTTTGATGGGTGTTTCATTTAACGTCAAAATGTTGCAGGCATTTATGATCCTTCCAGCACTATATTTGTATTACTGGATCGCTACAAATATTAACTGGAAAAAGAAATTAATACATTTATCAATTGCCACAGTATTTTTAGCAATTTTTACTTTGATTTGGCCATTATCAGTTGATATGACTAATTCGGCTAATCGTCCTTATGAAGGTGGTTCTGAAACTAATTCCGCATTGGAATTGGCCTTTGGCTATAACGGGACACAAAGATTATTAGGACAAACAACAGGTACCGGAGGCGCCTTTCCCGGAATGGGAAATTCATCTAAAAAGAGTAGTAAGTCAAATACACCACCTGGTGGCACAAAAGCTAAGTCTTCAGAAAATGCTCCGACACCACCTTCTGGAAGTAAAAAAACCGGTGCACCTGCTGTACCGGGCGGAAATTCTAAAAAAGGAAATCCAGGAACTGGCGGAGCTGGTGGTGGTGCCTTTAATATTGGTACTGCTGGTCCATTGCGTTTATTCCAAAAAGAATTGGGACCTCAAATTAGTTGGTTATTGATCATTTCATTATTAGGATTGATTTCCAGTTACTTCTATTATCGTGGTTCAAAAATGAAACGTTGGTATTCATTGACTCCACAAAGAAAAGAACTTTGGCTGTGGACGGGCTGGCTAGTTCCAGTATTTGGATTTTTCTCGGTTGCTAGTTTCTTCCACCCTTATTACACGATCATGTTAGCTCCAGCAATTTCAGTTTTAGCTGGTATCGGTATTTTTACCATGATCAAACAGTGGAAAGACAAGACTGGATTATCAATGCTTTTACCAATTTCGATACTTGCTACAACTGCATTGCAGTCTTGGTATATCTATGATGATTACAAAGTTTTAGCTTGGGTTTTATTGGCATTAGGAATTATAATCTCGATTCCACTATTTATCCTTCCGTGGATCTCAAGCAAATTAAAGATTGGAAAGCCTTTAACGACTGCCAGTGTGATCTTAGTAATGCTTGCTCCAACTTGGTGGTCATTAACACCAACGATCGCAGGTTCTAGTGATGGAATCCCAAGTGCTGGACCATCGCTGTTAAGTTCTGGTGGCATGGGTAGCGGTGGTGTCGGCAGTGGTTCAGTCGATAATACCTTATTGAGTTATCTTGAAAAACATCAAGGTAGTGCTGAATATTTATTTGCTACCGATGATTCAAGTACAGCAGCCCCATACATTATAAAAACTGGAAAAGCAGTTATGGCTATGGGTGGCTTTAATGGTACCGATAAGGCTATAACTTTGAAACAATTTAAAAAGTTAGTTAAAGAAGGAAAAATCAAGTATTACTACGCCGCTGGAAAGACCGGCAGCAGTAACTCTGAAATTGTTAACTGGATCAAGAAAAATGCTAAGAAAGTTACCTTAAAAAATAGTGAAACCTCAGCAGTATCTTCTATAACAACAAGTACCAAAACTAAGAGCTCATCAAATCCACCGAGCGCACCAAGTGGAGCAAATCCTGGACAACAAGGAACTCCTCCATCTGGCGGCAATGCTCCAGAAGGCATGAAAAAACCTAGTGGATCTAAGAAAATGAAAAAACCTTCTAAGAAACCATCAGGTACAAATGCACCTGGCGGAATGTCAGAAGGTGGCGGACCCGGACAATCGGGTACTTTATATGATCTATCGAGCATTTATGATTAGAAAGGAATGGTGATCATGGATCAATTAATTTCTATTATTCTGCCTGTATTCAATGAAGAGGCAGGAATTCAATCCACGATTGATACCTTATTAAATTACGTCGAACAACAAAAAGAACGTTATGAATTAATTTTTGTTGATGATGGTTCTAAAGACAATTCTGCTAAAATTATTGAAAAATCTATGCAGTTAAATGAGAATATTAAATTAGTTAGATTTTCAAGAAATTTTGGACATCAATTGGCAATAACGGCTGGTTTACAGTATGCCACTGGGGATGCTGTGGTAGTTATGGATGCAGATTTGCAAGATCCACCTGAAGTCATTCCAGAAATGATTCAAAAATGGCACGAAGGCTACGATATAGTATATGGCAAAAGAATAAAAAGAGATGGTGAAACTGTCTTTAAAAAGTTTACAGCATCAGCTTTTTATCGAATTTTTAAGAAAATTTCCACGATCGATATGCCGCTAGATACTGGTGATTTCAGATTAATGAATCGAAGAGCGGTTGATCAATTAAGAAAATTACATGAACAAGATCCTTTTGTTAGAGGACAAGTGACGTGGATCGGATTTAAGCAAACAAGTGTTATGTATCATCGTCAAGAAAGAATTGCCGGTGAAACGAAATATCCTTTAACAAAGATGATCAGTTTGGCAATTGACGGAATAACATCGTTTTCGATGAAACCATTGCAATTAGCAAATATTTTCTCGATCGTACCGATTGTCAGTGGAATATTTAGTTTAGGATATTTACTCGCTAGCGGCAGTTATAGTTTGGCCTCGGTTGGTGTGACGATCTTATTATTTACACTTGGTTTATTGTTATTGTCGATCGGAATTTTAGGAAGTTATTTAGGTCGGGTTTTAGATCAAGTGAACAATCGTCCCAGATTTATTGTTAGTGAGACTAAAGGATTTCAAGAACGCAATAAAGGCATCCACCATTTGCATGCCAGATCTCAAAATTAGTGAAATAAGGAATAGAGATGCTTAAAATCTTGTTAATGGTTTCGGCGTTATTCATATCTTTAGGACTGTTGATGCTACCGAGTGATATTGGTCCGAAGAATAAGAAAAGGAGGTGAAAACCGGTTCTCCAAATTAACTTAGTAAAATTTTAAAAAGTGAGGTTAAGATACTTTTTAAAGTTAGGTCAATATGTTACAGTAATGTTAAATTTGATAGGAGTAGCAACTTTTGTCAAATTGAATATGAACTATCCCATTCATTTAAAGAAGCTGACGAACACCCAGTCGTCAGCTTCTTTTTTATATTTAAATACCTAGTTAATATGCCGTCTCCGAAGCCGAAAAAAGAATCATTGGCGGTGCAGACCGGCCAGAGCCTGAGAAGCAGTCTCTAGCCTCGGTTTGAAGCCTTGCAAGTTCAGCAAGTCTTCAAACACGCCTGGTGGTGTAAGCGATAAATCGCTAACGCCACTTTCACTGCCAATAATTCTTTTTCAGCTTCTCCGACTAGTTTTTTATTCTTTTTAAAACGTTTCAGATTTTTAAAGTAGATTCAAAATTTATAATCAACTGTGCTATACGTAATTTTAATGTAAGTCGCCATTGTAGATAGAATTCTTAACAATAACGTAGTCTACTTTACGTAGGGACATTAGATCTTTGCCACCGGCATAGGAAATAGATGATTGAAGATCTTGCTGCATTTCTTTTAGAGTATCCATAATTGGTCCTTTTTCAGGAAGCAACATTCTTTTTCCTTCAACATTTCGATATTCGCCTTTTTGATATTCTGAGGCTGAACCAAAATATTCTTTATATGTTTTACCGTTTTCAACATAAACTGAACCAGGGGATTCTTGATGACCGGCAAGCATAGAACCGATCATAACCATATCAGCACCAAAACGGATCGATTTGGTAATATCTCCATCGGTTCTAATACCACCATCAGCGATGATCGGCTTAGTTGCAGCTTTTGCACAAAGTCTAATGGCAGCTAATTGCCAACCGCCAGTACCAAATCCTGTTTTTAACTTAGTAATACAAGCTTTTCCAGGACCGATCCCAACTTTAGTAGCATCTGCACCGGCATGTTCAAGTTCTCTAACAGCTTCAGGTGTACCGACGTTTCCGGCAATTAAAAATGATTCTGGTAACTTTTCTTTGATGTATTTGATCATATTGATAACACGATCACTATGACCGTGGGCAATATCGATCGTAATATAATCAGGAATCATTTTTTGTTCTACTAATGAATCTATAAAATCAAATTCCTCTTGTTTGATTCCAACACTAATAGAAGTATAAAGATTTTTTTCTTCCATATCTTTCATAAAATCAATACGTTTTTCGGGTTCAAAACGATGCATTACGTAAAAATAATCATTGCTTGCAAACATTTCTGCAAGATTTTCATCAATTACAGTCTGCATATTAGCTGGAACGACTGGAATTTTAAATGTCTTTGGTCCAAATTTAATACTTGTGTCGCATTCAGATCTACTATCAATAATACATTTATTCGGAACTAATTGAATATCCTCATAATCAAATACTTGCATTTGCTTAATCACTCCATAATGACGAACAATAATTATATTTATTTTTTAATTCGTTCGTATAGATACAATTTAACTTGTAATTGTTGTATTGTCAAATGTCAACCGCTCCTGACTAAAGTCAGAAGCTTGTGAGAATTGCACTTAATAGTGTAACGACCACAATTTGCTTAGATACAGCGATTGCC
>NZ_RHOQ01000008.1 GCF_003946605.1 Companilactobacillus baiquanensis | reverse complement strand
GGCAATCGCTGTATCTAAGCAAATTGTGGTCGTTACACTATTAAGTGCAATTCTCACAAGCTTCTGACTTTAGTCAGAAGTGGTTGACTAAGCATGTCATAATTAACTTACAATGATTGATATGGAGGGAAATATTATGGCGGATAGAGAATTTACATTAGATGAATTGAAACAATATGATGGACAAAATGGCAATAAAGCCTATGTTGCAATTGATGGTGTTGTTTACGATATGACGGATGTTAAACCTTGGGCTGGCGGTAAGCATCATGGTAATACAGCTGGAAATGATTTGTCTGAAGTAATCCCGCATGCACCACATAAGAAATCAGTTTTACCAAAATTACCAGTTGTTGGTAAGTTAATTAAATAGAGATACTAGACAGAACATGACATAAGCGGAGGCCTCTGCCTTATGTTACGCGTTTACCAGAACTGCATTTTAAATGCAGTTTTTTTAATATTTACTGATGCTATATTACAAGTGAATTAATAACGAAAGTCGTATAATGGAAGTATTATAGATGATTTAGGGAGGAACATATGACTGAAATTACGCATTCTTATGATACATTTCAACCTACACATTATGATGTCTTTATCGACATTGATCGTGGGACTAAACAAATTTCTGGTAAATCCGTTATCGATGGTGATGCCAAACAAAAAGATATTTTTATTCAACAAAAGAACATGAAGATCAAAACCGTCCAAGCAGACGGAAAAGATGTTCCATTTGAAGTTGATAACAAAAAAGAAGCCATCAATATTACTTTGCCAAAAACTGGTGAAACTACTTTAGCAGTTGAATATGAGGCTCCATTAACGGATTCTATGATGGGAATTTATCCTTCATATTATGAAGTTGATGGTGTTAAAAAAGAAATTATTGGAACACAATTTGAGACTACTTTTGCTCGTCAGGCTTTTCCAAGTGTTGATGAACCAGAAGCTAAGGCTAAATTTGATCTTGCCATCAAATTTGATGAAAAACCTGGTGAGACTATTTTAGCCAATATGCCAGAAGTTAAGAATGAGAATGGTGTTCATTATTTTGACACTACCGTTAAAATGTCAACATATCTTATTGCCTTTGCTTTCGGTGATCTTCAAAGTAAAACCACTACAACAAAGAGTGGAGTAAAAGTTGGCGTTTTCGCTACTAAGGCACATAAAGCTAACGAATTAGACTTTGCTTTAGATATTGCTAAACGAGCAATTGAATTTTATGAAGACTTTTATCAAACACCTTATCCGCTACCACATTCATGGCAGTTAGCATTACCTGATTTTTCAGCCGGTGCGATGGAGAACTGGGGTCTGGTAACTTATCGTGAAGCTTATCTAACACTTGATCCAGACAATACTTCACTTGATACTAAACAATTGGTTGCCACTGTAATTACTCATGAACTCGCCCACCAATGGTTCGGTGACCTAGTAACTATGAAGTGGTGGGATGATCTATGGTTAAACGAAAGTTTTGCCAACATGATGGAATATGTTTCTGTTGATGCGATCGAACCTGATTGGCATATTTGGGAAATGTTCCAAACTTCAGATGTTCCAGCCGCTTTGCAACGTGATGCAACAGACGGTGTTCAATCTGTTCACGTTGATGTTGAAGATCCAGCAGAGATCGATGCTTTGTTTGATAGTGCGATTGTATATGCTAAAGGTGCCAGAATGCTTGTTATGATGCGTGCTTTGGTAGGGGATGACGCTCTACGTAAGGGATTAAAGAACTATTTTGCCGCTCATAAATACAATAATGCCAAGGGTGATGACCTTTGGAATGCCATTGGTGATGCTGCCGGAATGGATGTTGCCAAAGTTATGAATACTTGGTTGGAACAACCAGGATATCCAGTTGTAAAGGCATCTGTCATTGATGGAGAATTGACATTATCACAAGAACAATTCTTTATTGGTGATGGAATTGATAAAGAACGTCAATGGCAAATTCCTCTAAATAGTAATTATGATGCCGCTCCTAAGATCATGGCCGATAAGACGATTGTTTTAGGTACATATGACAAATTGCGCAAAGAAAATAATGAGCCATTCCGTCTTAATGTAGGTAATAATTCACATTTTATCGTTAAATATGATGATGAATTATTGAAAGATATTTTGGATGATTCCGATTCATTAGATGCAATTTCTCAATTACAAATTTTACAAGACTTACGTTTGTTGGCTGAAGGAAACCAAATTTCATACGCTGAAATAGTTCCACTATTGCCAAAATTTGCAAATAGTCATTCAAACGTTGTTACTGCAACCTTGTACCGAGTTGCTAATGATTTGAAGAAATTTGTAACTCCAAATTCTTCTGAAGCTAAATCTTTGGAAAAATTATTTGATAAATTAAGTGCTGATCAAGTTAAGAGATTAGGTTGGCAACCAAAATCCAATGAATCAAATGACGATCAATTGACACGTCCTTATGTTTTAAATGCTTCATTGTATGCTAAGAACCCAATTTCGATTGAGTCAGCTCATGCAATCTATGAAGACAATGAACAACAAGATCTTTCAGCCATTTCAGCTGATATTAGATTATTTGTTCTGCGTAATGAAATTAAAAATTACGGAACAGAAGAAGTCTTTGATAATTTATTAGATGAGTATCGTAAATCATCAGATGCTAGTTACAAAGAAGATATTTGTGCCGCTTTAACTGCTACACCTGATATTAAATTAATTAAGAAGTTAGTCGGTTTCTTTGAAGATGCAGATACGATCAAGCCTCAAGATCTTCGTGCTTGGTATCGTGGATTGTTGGCTAATGATGCTGGTCAACAAACAGCTTGGGATTGGATCAGAAATGACTGGCAATGGCTTGATGATACGGTTGGTGGTGATATGGAATTCACTACCTACATTACTGTTACCTCAATGATTTTCCATACACCAAAACGTTTGGCTGAATTCAAAGAATTCTTTGAACCTAAGTTGAATACACCGGGAATGACACGTGAAATCAGTATGGATATTAAGATCGTAGAAACTCGAGTAAAATTGATCGAAGCTGAAAAAGATGCTGTTAATGAGGCCGTTTCAGGTCTTGTCGATTAGTCAAATTAACTAAAAAAACGAGTGCCAGCAGGAGGTTGTAAAACCTTCTCACTGATACTCGTTTTTATTTTGTTTTAGTTACTATCACCAAAGATAGAAAGAATACTCAAGAAAATATTAATGAAATCAAGTACCAAACTGATTGAAGCTACTAGGGCAATGGCACCTAATGTTTCTGAGTTTTGAGCACTGTTATAAATTCTCTTGATATTTTGTGAATCAAAAGCGATGTAGAATAAGAAAACTACGATAACAGCAATGTTAACTAACAAAGCGGCAATGGAACTATGGAAAATTGCAATGTTTAGAACTGAAACGATAATGATTGAAATCAAACCGATCAATAAAGTTCTACTCCAAGTTGTTAGATCTTTTTTAGTAAAGAATCCAAATCCAGCAGATACGATGAAGATTACTGAAGTAACTGCTAACGATTGAATAATACTTTGAGCTGAATATAAGTAGAAAACTGGTACACCGAAAACTGATAGTGCTAATAAGAATGCTACGTAACTGACAAACGTCATTAAATACGAAGTTGTCGCAAAGCGATTTGCCATACTGATGAATCCAAAGGCTACCGCAATTACTACTAATGAGAAGATCAAACTATGTGATCCCATGATGTTCATAATTGAATATGAAAGTGAAGTGTTTCTAGCGATGGCATTAGCGGCGATTGTCCAAAAAGCGACACCCAATCCAGTATATAAATATACTAGTGAAGTGAATCGTGCTAAACCAGCGGATTTTGCTTTATCTATTGATTGCATTTAATGTCCTCCCTCTTGTGTAAATCATTATAACAATTTCTTAATATAATGATAGCATAATTAGCATTTTTGAACTTGATAGAGAACATGGATGATTAGATTATTGTTCTAGTAGCTTTAAAGTAGGATTTTCTTCAGGAATAATTTCCGAACTGTCATGGGTAATATGAATATGGTTACCATCTTCATTTAAGTGCTCGGCCTTTTTTTCGCCCCAAATGGATAAGTCAACTAGTATTTGGCGTAATTCCATGCCATCTTCAGTTAGAGAATAAACAACTTTAGGTGGAACTGTTCCATAACTAGTTCTTTGAATGATTCTATCATTTTCTAGTTCGCGTAATTGTTGAGTTAAAACTTTTTGGGAGATTCCCGGCATGAGATTTAATAGTTCACCATTGCGGCGATCTTTTAGACCAATCCAGCAAATAAGTGAAGTTTTCCATTTTCCTTCAATAATATCTAGCGTTAAATCAATACCTAAATTGTAAATAATATTTTTCATATAGCTTGCTCCCTCACAATTCTTACCACGTGGTTACTACCTAACTTGTAAGTGCGTACTTACAAATTTCTTACTCCCAAATTATACTGTACTTGTAAACAAATTCACAATATAAGGTATAAGGAGATTTATGAAATGGGAAAATATAAATTTTTAGAACCATATACTTTTAAGAACGGTGTAACTGTAAAAAACAGAATAGTTATTCCTCCAATGACAGAGCAATCTAGTCTTGAGGATGGTACAGTTTCACGAGATGAGACTTATTATGCAAGCTTGAGATCTGGTGGAGTAGGGATGTTTATTAGTCCTGTTGCCTATGTAATTAAAAATGGTAAAGGTTTTGAGGGTCAATTATCAGCTAGTGATGACAAGTTTATTCCTAGTTTGGCTAAGATGGCTAGTGCAATGAAGGGCAATGGAACTAAAGCCATTTTGCAAATTTTCCATGCAGGAAGAATGTCAAATAGTGCTATTCTTCGTGGTACTCAAACTGAAAGTGCTAGTGCAATTGCTGCTCCACGTGATGGTATGGAGACACCAAGAGAGTTAACAAATGATGAGATCGAAGAAATCATTAAGGCTTTTGGTGATGCCACAAGACGTGCAATTTTAGCTGGATTTGATGGTGTTGAAATTCACGGTGCCAATACTTATTTGATCCAACAATTCTTCTCACCAAATTCAAATCGTCGTACTGATAAGTGGGGCGGTTCAGTTGAAAAGAGAATGAGATTTGGTCTGGAAATTATCAATGTTGTTAAGAAGACAATTGATGAATATGCTAAGAAACCATTTATTTTAGGATATCGTATCTCACCTGAGGAAATCGAAGAACCAGGTATTCGTATGGAAGATACACTTCAATTTATTGACAAATTGGCAGATCAGCCATTGGATTACTTACATGTTTCAATGGGAAATGCATGGCGTAAGTCACTAAATGATAAGACTGAAGATAGACCAACGATTTTACGGATTAAAGATCAAGTGAATGGAAGATTGCCACTTATTTCAGTTGGTTCAATAGAAACACCAGCCGATGCTGAAAAAATTATGGATAACGGCATCGAGTTTGCTGCTTTAGGACGTGAGTATTTACGTGAACCACGTTGGATCGAAAAAGTTGAAAATGGCTTAGAAGATACTATTAGATACAGTGTTAACCGTACAGAACTTGATGAACTAGGATTGAATCCTGCTTTGATGGAATTTCTTGGAATTTTAGGATTAGATCTTGGTTTTGAAGGCGAGAATAAGAAGACGGAAAATGGCGTTGACGCCGTATTTAAGGATTAAAAAAAGAGCCTCTTAGTTTGGAATTGAATCCAGACTAAGAGGCTTTTTTTACCTAATTCCATAACGATGTTCAATCCAAACCATCAGACAACTACCAATAGTTATTAAACCAATAGCCGCCGCATGCCAATATTTATTACGCATAAAGATAGCAATATATTCACGAATAATTGCATTTGGTAAAAAGAATCTAGCTGTATGAGCACCGATTCCATCAGCTTTTAATCCCGCTTGTTTGGCGACCATTCCAGCACGGAAAGTATGATAACCATTAGTAACGAAGATAGTTTTGGCGTTATTTGTTTGTTCATCAATAATTTTTTTAGAATAAAGCATATTTTGGTAAGTATTTTTAGATTCAGTTTCGGCGATACCGTTTTTTTCATCTAATCCTTGTTTTAAGGCGTAATCTAACATTGCCTGGCCTTCAGGAACCAGTTCATCCCCACCTTGACCACCTGAGAAAATCATTTTAGCAGCCTTGCCAGTCTTACGTAATTGTTTATAGTAAAATTTTAAGCCTAGATCAATTCTTTTAGCTAAAAGTGGTGAGACCGTGTCACCATTCAATAAACCCGCCCCTAAAACAATGATGTAATCTTGATTCAATTTTGGACGATTGAATTGGTACAAGACTAGCATAGTTAGATAATTGTAGAACCAGAATAATACATAGAACAAAATTGAATTGGAGATTATTATGATTAAAGCTGACCAAGGACTGGGTAATTTATTATTTATAGCATTAGTGAAGAAGGGTAATACTAAAATAATAATGCCCAATAAAAGCGTCAGCATATTAGCGAGTGAATGACTTTCTCTTTTCCAAACTATAAGAGCGTTCCAGAGTAGTAATAATGCCTGTAAGGTAAATAAAAACATTATTATTATTAAAAAGATAACAAAAATCCCTACACTTATAATTATTAAGGGATGATTATTTAATCCCAAGATCGTCATAGCTAAAACTGGTAAGAATGTATAGAGAAATAGTGAAAACCAGATACCGTTACTTAACCGTCTTTTTTCTCTTCGGTAAGCAATTGTAAAACAAATTCCAAAAAATATTGGTACTATCCAAGCCCAATAGAGAATAGTCGGGATTGGGACCCAAACTTCTTGACTCATAAAATACCCCCAAGTTATTTATTAACTATTTTAACTGTACTGCGGCCGTCGCCGACTTTTTTGATCAATATTTGTTGCACGATGGCAGCCTTCATGGTTTCAATATGGCTGATTACCCCAACCATACGATTTTCACCGATTGTTTCAAGAGCGGACATAGCTTTGCCTAGTGTCTCATCATCTAAAGAACCGAATCCCTCATCAACAAATAAAGCATCTATTTTAACCCCATTTGCTGAAGATTGGACCACTTCACTTAATGAGAGGGCAATCGATAAAGCAGCAATGAACGTTTCCCCACCTGATAAAGTATCAGACGATCGAGTGGCTCCGGTCTCATTATCGTAAACGTTAATATCCAAACCGTGGTCCGTTCTTTTATCGGATCCTTGTTCAGCAATTTCAAAACTATACCGATTGTTTGAAAGGACATTGATGTAAGTTTGATTGGCGAAATCGAGAACTTTTCTTAAATAGTTTTGGACGACATAGGTTTCTAATTTTAACTTATCATCATTGCCATCTTTACCCGTTATAACGTTGTATAGACTTGTAATATCGGCTAATTTTTTGCCAAAATTACTTTGATTGTCAGTGGTTTTCTTGATACTTAAAAATGTAGCATGGGTGTTATCATAAGTCATCTTTAATTGAGCGGCTTTAGTGACGGCTAGTTGATTGAGTTCTTTTTGGGAATTGAGTTTTTCCGTTAAATCTTTTATATCCGGTACCTTTAGACCGCTTATTTCCGTCTCTGTTTTTGTTATATCCTGATTTAGTAATTCTTTTTCTTTATTATATGAAGAAATTAAATCCTTTAATTGAGAGTTTAAGCCATCGTTTATTTCGTTGATCCAAGCTGTCAATTGATCTAAATCATTGGTTTTACCGTTATTTGATAAGGCATTATCAACAATTTTCTGAAGATTTTTGATATTTTCAGTTTGTTTTTTGATTTGTTTATCGATATCTATTAATTGAGTTTTAATGGAAGATAAAGTGAGTTCATTTGTGTGGGAGATATTTTTAGCAGTTTCTAATTGTTCATTATAAGATAATACTTCTTTTTTCAATGTTGTTTGTTCTGTAACTAGTTCGGAACTGTCTTTAATATTTTTACCAATTTGTTCATCAAGTTCAACCAGATCATTTTCAAAAGTTACTTGTTTTGATTTAGCGTCGGTTAATTTGAGCTTTATTTCAGAAAGTGATTTTTCTTTTTTACTTAATGAGTCTTTTAAATCGGTTATCTCATTGTTTAATTTATCTGAAGCTGCTATTTTTTGATTTATTACCTGGATTTGTTCATCAAAACATTCTTTTATGTTTTGCAGGTCGTATTCAGAAGGAAGATTTTTTGTGGAAACTTTAGATACTAGTTCTTCGTATTTTGCTTTTAAAGTAGCGGTGGTTGATTCTAGTTCTACTCTGATTTTAGAAGTATCGTTTTCATTATTATCAAGACTAGTTTGTGCAGATTTTAGAGCTTGTTCGGCTGCAGCGTAGTTTTTTTGTGAAGTGTCTACATCTTCAATAGACTGTTTTAGATCCTTTTCGTTGGCTGCCACGGTATGAACTACATTGGGATGTTCAGTGGAACCGCAGACGACACAAGGTTTTCCGTCTACTAGTTCTTGTTGTAGTTGGGCAATCATCAAAGATTGTCTTGTACCGATTTTTTCTTGATAAACTTTTTTGGCATTTTCTAAATTGGTCTGTTTAGTTTCTAAGTCGGCATTTAATTTTACATGCTTTTTTTTAGAATTGGCTAAATCTGATATTAAGTTTTTCTTATCGTTATCAAGCGGGGATAGGGTATCTACGAATGACTCTTTTTCAGTCAATAATGTATCTTTTTGGTCTTGTAACAAGCTATTATCAACCAAATTATTTTGCTTAGTTTCAATCTTTTTTGTTAAATCAGTCGCTATTTCAGTTTGCTTTTTTAAATCAGTATTAATAGATTCAATTTGTGGTTTGAGATCTGATAAATTCTGGTTGATTTTTTCAGATTGGCGAACTGAAGGTATTAAATTAGAGAGGATTTCGATCCGTTTATTTTTGAGCTCAATTTCTGATTTTTGTTTGGTTAAATCATTTAATTTTTCAGTGGCAAGATCGTATTGTTTTTTGGTTGAGCTTAATTTTTCGTCAATACTTTTTTTATTGATTAAATTTTGTTTGTTTTCTTGCTGAGTTTTTTTCAAATCACGGATCGTATCTTTGAATTGTTCAGCCCAATCAAGTTCTGCGATATGCTTTGATTTAGTCGTTATATCGGCTGATTTATCAAGGATATTTATTTGATATTTTTTCTTTAGATCATTTAGGTGATCGAATTTATTTTGCAGAGCTTTAGCATCTTGTAATTTTTTATCGGCATCATTGAGATTTTTATTTGTAGTATCAGCTTCAACTTGAGCACTTGTTGCTTGAGCTTTTTTTGTATCTACAAAATCTTTGATGATTTTAATTTTTTGGTCAGGTGCTTCATGATTTAAATTTTCTAATTCCTCGTCAGTTAAATTTAAGGAATTTATTTGGGTTTTCAATTCTGTTTCAAAGTCAGCACTTTGTTGCTTGGCAGTATCGTATTTTTCCTTAAGTTTGCCGGTAAATTCAGTAAAAATTTGCGTACCAAAGATCTTTTTTAAGATGGATTCTTTATCACTAGTTTTAGCTTTTAAAAATTCTGAAAAATCATTTTGTGGTAGAAGAATAATTTTTTTGAATTGTTCAGCTGATAATTTCAAAATATCAGTTATTTCAATTCCAACGTCTTGAGGTTTATTGGCGATACTTTGAATTTCGTTACCGCCGACTTCTTCAACTATTCCTAAAGTAGCAGTAGTTTTTCTCTTAGTAAGCCCCTTATTTTTGGTCTTTTTTTCAAGCATTTGTTCAGGAGTACGTTCTATTTTATAAAGATTGTTTCCTTGTTCAAAATAAAAAGTAACACTAGTTTTTTGGTTATCAGGGGCAAATTGACTACGCATTTCTTTGGCGTCACGATCACTTGTCGTACTGCCAAACAAGGCAAAGGTCATGGCATCGAAAATAGTTGATTTACCAGCACCTGTATCACCACCGATTAAAAAAATGGGTGCTTCTTCTAAACGTCTAAAATCGATAATGGAATGTTCATGTGGACCGAAATAATTCATTTCTAAGTAGACTGGTTTCAAAGTTATTCCCCTCTCAGTTCTGTAAAAATATCATCAACAATTGATTCTTGTTCTTTTGATAACTGATTGCCAGTAATTGATGTAAAAAATCGATCGACAACTTCTTCATTGCTGATCGTATCTATATTTTCCGAACTAGTAGTATCAGTATTTTTTTCGATATTGTCATAGTCTAATTCGACAACGGTTCCATAAATATCTTGCAGTTGAGCACGGACGTTAGTTGAAACATGTTTAGTTCGATCAAATTGTTTAATTTTAATGGCAAACCAGTCTTGGTTGACGGGTTGTTTTTTATAAAAATCGGGATCTAGTAAGGTTTCCCAAGTTTCATTTAAGACGATCAAATCAGTATGAGGAACGATTTCTTTGAAATTATCTTCTTCCAAATTTTCGGTATCAACAATATAAATACCCTTGTCATTTTCACCTTTGGCTTCTTTGACATTAAATTTAACCGGACTGCCGCTGTATTTCATTGTTTTACTTGGTGAAGCAAGATGCGTGTGAATGTGTCCGAGCATGACGTAGTCGAATTTATCAAAAAGAGCGGCATTTAAGGTTTCTAGTCCACCAACTTTAGAGGTTGTTTCACTGGTTAGATCAATATCCTTTGCACTTGGCGAGATTGCAAAGTGAGTAATTAATAGATGTTTTTTGTTAGGATCAAAATTTTGATAGATGTCATCTAAAACTAACGACATTGCATCACCGATTGTTTTAATGTTTTTGACCTTATCTTCAGCCATCCCTTGTTTTTGATAGTAGACACGGGCATCCATTGGATCAAAAAATGGCAATAAAAATAATTGAGAATCTTTAGTTTCAACAGGTGTGACAGCTTCATCTAATAGCGTATTGATATAAAAATTATTAAATTCCATCCAATCACGACCGTAGTTCAATCTCTTGGCACCGTCATGATTACCAGAGATAGCATAGATAGGTAGTTTATTATCAATATTGATTTCTTTAAACATTTCATTTAAAGCAGTAATTGCATCAGTGCTAGGAATGGCACGATCATAGAGATCTCCCGCAACGACGATACCATCAACATTTTCAGCTTTAGCAATTTTTAAAATTTGTTTGAAAGCATATTTTTGCTCGTCTAATAGTGAATAGCCGTTGAGCGTACGTCCAATATGCCAATCGGCAGTGTGTAGAAGTTTCATAATTGGTTCCTCCTGGTTATATTATTGTAGCGCATTTTGACTGTTGAATTTAATCGTCTTTGGTTGATAAATGCAAAAAAGAGGAGTGACTTTCGTCACACCTCCTTATTCGATTTAATAATTAATTAATTTTTCTTAAGGCGTCTTGAACAGCTTCTTTGATGGCACCACTTGAAACAGAGGCACCAGAAATTGCATCGACATTAGTTGAATTAGCGGCAACGATTTCTTTTGGCAACATTTTAACGGCTTTGGCACCGTAGTCTTCTGATTCACTTTGTTTTAAAATTTCGACATCTTTAATATCTGAACCATCCATTGTGACACGGACGACTATTTCGTTGCCCATACCGGAATTTGATTTCCCGATATATTGATTGGGTCCAGTTTCAAAGACATCTCCCTCGTTATTTTTTAAGAGATGTTTACTGGCAGAAGTTGTGGCGTCAGCTTCAATATCTTTTTCTTTTGCCGCATTTTCACCAGCAATTTGACCAATGATCAAGTCTTCAGCAAGATTACTACCGCCATTGTATTTTCTTCCCATCAAACTGCCTAATTCACCGGCAGCATATAAGTTTGGAATAACTTTATTATTAGTATCAAGCACTTCAGCGTTTTTATTATGAACAGGACCACCAACAGTATTTAAGAGTCCTTGAACAAATGACAATGCGTAAAATGGACCATCATCAAAACTTTCTAGAGTTTTTGGATCTCTATTAAAAGCGTAATCTCGGTTTTCCTGAGCAAATTTATCAAAGTCGGCGACTGTTTTCTTTAATTCATTAGGGTCAACTTCAATTTTTTGAGCTAGTTGTTCTAGTGTATCGGCTTTTATTACTGCTTCTAAAAATTCAGGATATGGTGCGTTTTGATCACTATTTAATTCATTGAATTTTTTATTGTCAAAAATAACGTGAGGATGTAGTTGCGCATTAGGAATTCTCCACTGACCGTGATCTTTAATATGACCATGTCTATGAATTTCATTTTCGTCAAAGTAGCGGGTACCATCATCTCCAACTACAAAAACACTACCGCTATGTAGTTCTGGCCAATCAAAAGGTAGAAATTGTGCTCTTTGGCCATCTTTTGGTTTAGGAGTGAGACCATGGAAAATACCGTAAGATTCATAGTTAGCCATGTTGAATAATTTAGCACCGACGTCTTGTGCCATATTTACCCCAGCACCTTGATTATAAAGTGATCCAATTGGTTTAAGACTAGTTTCACCAAGATAGTTTTCAACCATTTCTGGATTATTTTCAAATCCACCGGTAGTTAAAACAACACCGTTATTAACTTTAATATCAAGCAGTTGGTTATTTTGTTCAATTTGAACACCAATAATAGCTTTACTTTCGTAATCTTGGATCAGGTGTTTAGCGGGGGTTTCATAGAAAACGTCGATTTTATCGGATCTATCTAGTACTTGTTTTCTTAAATTTTTCCATAATGCTGAATCAGCGACACCTTCGTGGACAGCTACAAGCTCGTGAGTAGATTCACCATTTAGTTCAGGATATTCATGAGCCATAAAATAAAGTGCTTTTGAAACAGGAGAATCTGGATGTTTTCCCATTACAAAAGGTTTAACATTCAAATACTTTTCTAGATATTCAGGTATTTTGTATAACCCCTCAACGTATTTATTCATCAATTCTTTATCATATGAAAGTGGATAAGCTAGTTCTTTATAATAGTTTTTTAAATCATCTAAATCATCACCAGAAGCAATAACTTGCCCGGCATAACGGGTATTTCCACCCTCATGACCTTCAGGAGCGGAATCAACTAATAAAACTTTAGCTCCGTTATCTGCCGCAAAACGTGCAGCAGTTGCACCAGCACCGCCAAAGCCTAAAACAGCTACATCATAAGTTGCATCCCAACCGGTATATCTATTTTTAAACATTTATTTCACCCCTCAATTAAATTTACTTATATTGTAAGTCTATTCCGCAGACATGTGAACGCTTACCATAAACAAATTAAATGTTTCACAATACATCTATTTTAGGTTATTATAATCATATTAAGATAATTGGAGGGGTTATGAATGACAAAATATAAATTTTTAGAACCGTACACTTTTGAAAAAAAGGGTATTACAGTTAAAAATAGAATCGTAATACCACCAATGACAGAAATGATGAGCTTTTCAAATGGTGAGGTAACAAGAGATGAGCTTAGATATTATCGTATTCACACTGGTGGTGCAGGAATGTTTATTACTGCCGTTGCTAATGTTAATGATGAAGGCAAGGGCTTTGAGGGTGAACTAAGTGCTGCCGATGATAAATTTATTCCTAGTTTAACTAGTTTGGCTGATGCTATTCATAAGGATGGAACTAAAGCTATTTTACAAATATTTAGTGCTGGACGTATGACATTTACATCGGTACTTCGTGGTAAGAAACCGGTTAGTGCCAGTGCTGTGACAGCTTTGAGAAATAATTCTGAGGAACCTAGAGCTTTAACAGCAGAAGAAGTTGAACAAACAATTAAGGACTTTGGTCAAGCTACTAAACGTGCTATTTTAGCAGGATTTGATGGTGTTGAGATTCATGGTGCTAATACATATTTGATTCAACAATTTTTCTCACCACATAGTAATCGTCGTGATGACAAGTGGGGTGGAAGTCTTGAAAAGAGAATGGCATTTCCATTTGCTGTGATCGATGAGGCACAAAAGGCTATTGATAAATATGCTAAGAAACCATTTATTTTAGGTTATCGTCTATCTCCTGAAGAAGTTGAAAAACCAGGTATTACAATAGAAGATACTTTGGCATTTGTTGATGAGATCAAGAACAAACCAATTGATTATTTGCATGTTTCAATGGGGGATGTATGGCGCAAGTCACTCAATGATCCATCTGTTGATAAGCCATTGAACTTATCGATCAAAGAACATTTAGGAAAAGATATTCCATTGATCGGGGTTGGAGATATTCAATCACCAGCCGACGCACAAAAGGTTATGGACAACGGTATTGAATTTGCCGCAATTGGTCGTGAAAGTCTTCGTGAACCTAAGTGGGTTCAAAAAGTTGAGTCTGGTGATGAGAATGCTATTCGCTATACATTGTCATTGTCAGATCATGATGAATTAGGACTTTCAGGAACATTCTGGGAATTCTTATTAGCATCATTTAGACCAGGACTACAAATCAGTAGTGACGAGCAAACTGATCGTTCACTGTTCAATAACGCTTTAGATGGTATCTTTGCTGGAGCTAAATAATAAAAAACGGATAACTGTTAGAAACTATAAAAAGTTTCCAGCGGATATCCGTTTTTTTATTTTGGATTACAAAATTTGAATCTTGTGTTCATAACATTTATCGATCATATCTTGTGGCCAGACACTAGCTTGAACTTCACCAACGTGAGCTTTGCCAAGTAGTAACATACATAGACGTGATTGTCCGATACCACCACCAATTGTGTATGGTAGTTCGCCATTTTCTAGCATTTGGTGATATGGAAGTTTCAGACGATCTTCAGCGCCAGCTTCCTTTAATTGTTCTTTCATTGATTCTTCACTAACACGAATACCCATACTTGAGATTTCTAAGGCCATTTGTAAAGGTTCATACCAGAATAAAATATCACCATTTAATTTCCAATCGTCATAGTCAGGAGCACGGCCGTCATGACGCTTGCCAGATTTCATTTTGCCACCGATTTGCATTAGGAAGACACAGCCAAGTTCCTTAGTAATAGCATTTTCACGCTCCTTTGGAGTCATATCTGGGAATCTGTCTTCAAGTTCTTGAGTTGTAACGAAGTGAATTTCGTCAGGTAAATGATAAACTGCTTCGGGGAATTTATACCAAACTTCATGTTCCATATGTTTGATTACTTTGAAAATAGTTTTAACAGTATCTTTTAGAGTTTGAGTATTTCTTTCATCTTTGGCGATTACTTTTTCCCAATCCCATTGATCAACGTAGATAGAGTGGATGTTATCAAGATCTTCGTCTTTTCTGATAGCATTCATATTTGTATAGAGACCTGTGTGCATGCCGAAACCATAACGTTTTAAAGCAACACGTTTCCACTTAGCTAGTGAGTGAACGATTTCAATTGTTTGGTCAGGGATATCTTGCATAGTAAATGAAACAGGAGTTTCAACACCATTCAAGTTATCGTTTAAACCAGTAGATTTTTCAACGAACATAGGAGCTGATAAACGTGATAGATTGAGCTCCTTACCAAATTCGTCTTGGAAAGTTTCACGAATATAACGGATCGCTTTTTGTGTATCGATGATTGATAGTTTTGGATCATATGATTCAGGAATTGTTAAATGCATAGGTAGGTCTCCTTCATTTTTTAATTTAGTCGATAAAAGACAGGCAATAAAAAAAGTCTTTCATCCCTAATAAAAGGGACGAAAGACTTTCGCGGTACCACCCAAGTTGCTTATCAAAAATAAGCCAGCTCAATAAGAGTACAAAACATCTATACTCTGCCGATGGTAACGTATCGGTTACGTCTAAACCTACTTTGGTAATACCATTTCAGTTAGAAACATAAGAAAGGGTTATTCGGAATAACCAACGCTGCTTGGGTTCTCACCATTCCCAATTCACTGTCAGGTTAATTAAACTTACTCTTCTTTCTTGTCGTCTTTATCTTGTGACATTTATACTAGCATTATTTTTTGAAATGTAAACAGTTATTTTAAAATAAAGTTCAGAAAATTAAATTATTGTTAGAAAACTATATAGTAATTTTAATCCATAAATTATGATGATGGAGCCACAAATAATATTTATGTATCTTAATACTTTCGGATTAAACCAATTACTGAACATAGATATTATCAAGGTCAAACTGGTAAACCAGATTAAAGAAGCCGATGCCACACCAGTAATAAACGGAGTAGAGCTCGATACTGGAAGTGTTGCATTAAAGGCTCCCAGCATCATAGTACCGTCGATAATTGCCTGCGGGTTGGCCCAAGTTACTATGAATGCCTTGGTAGTGGTTTTTTTAATTGAAGAAGGGGATCTTGTATTATGAATTTCTGATTTATTAGGTCTCAATAGTCCAATTCCAATATATATCACAATTAAACTCCCGAGTAACAGGATCACCAATTGCAGCCATTTGTAGTTTTTCATAACTAAACCAATGCCAAAGAAACAGCTAATGGACAAAGCTATATCAAAGAATATTACGATGAAAGTGGTTAATAGTGCTCGACGCCTAGTGTGTGTTAAAGCTGAATTGATTACAAATAAATTTTGCATGCCGATAGGTGCGACATAAGCTAATCCCATAGTTAATCCTTGAAAGAAAAAATGCATTTTATCTTACTCCTTACCAGCCAAATTACGTATAATTAAAAATGATTTATTATCACTTTTACGATTATAAGGTGAACTTAGTGATAAGTAACCAACCAAAATACCAATTTGTACCCAACCAAAAGGAAAAATTATTATGAAAAAAATTTCACCTATTCAAATTCATTGGCAACCGAATAAGACTAGTAATATTCCAATCTATAAGCAAATCGTTCAATTTGTTTGTAATAAAGTATCGAATGGAGAATGGAAAGTGGGGACTATTCTGCCTTCCCAAAGAGCATTAGCTGAGTTATTCAAAGTTAATCGAAGTACCGTTATAACGGCAATTGAAGAATTAACTTCCTATGGGATCATTTCAGGACGGTTTGGCGCTGGAACAAGGATTATAAGCAACACTTGGTCGTTACTTTTACCGAATACAGCAGAATGGAATGAATATCTATCATCAGGTTATTTTCAAGAAAACAATATGATTGTCCAAGCTATTAATAAGCTGGAATTTGAACCTGATGTTATTAGAATTGGTACCGGTGAAATTGATCCCAGACTATTTTCAAAAAGTATGTGGAATGATGTTTTGAATAAAATAGGTTCAAAGATCAGTTCTTTAGGATATTTAGAGAATTTAGGATTATTGGAATTGAGACAGGCAATTGCTAAACATATTGCCAAATCAGGCATAATTGCTAAACCAGAAAATATTTTGATAACGTCTGGTTCACTTCAAGCACTGCAATTGATAGCAGTGTCTTTATTACAGAAAAATAGCGATGTTTATACCGAAGCACCTAGTTATTTAAAATCTTTACAAATGTTTCAATCTGCGGGGATGAATTTAAAAGGTATACCTATGGACGAAAAAGGCTTAGAGTATTGGAAATTATCCACAAGTGGAAAACAAAATAGTATTTTATATACGATTCCGACCAATCAAAACCCCACAGGTATAACTATGACTAAAGCAAGAAGACAGGAACTGATGAATTTTTGTTTAGAAAATAGGCTCCCAATTATTGAAGATGGAGCGTATCAAGAACTCAATTATAATGGATCAATACCACCGCTAAAATCTATGGATAGCAACGGAACTGTAATTTATCTAGGAACATCTTCTAAGACTTTGGCACCAGGTTTAAGAATTGGTTGGGTAGTCGCTTCAGAACCAATTGTTCAAAGATTGGGCGATGTAAAAATGCAGATGGACTATGGTGCAAGTTCCTTATCGCAGTGGGCGTTGGTAGAATTCTTGAATAGTGGTTTATATGATCAATATTTAGAGGAATTAAAAATAGAATTAAAAAAGCACCGTGATCAGGCACTTCAAAGTTTAAAAAAATATTTTTCTAATTTGGCCAGCTGGAATAAACCATCTGGTGGATTTTACATTTGGTTAACTTTTAAGAAGGATATTAAAATTGAACGACTTTTTGAAGAAGCCATTAAAGAAAATATCTTACTGAATCCTGGTGATATATATGATTTCAAAGAAAATCATTCTTTAAGATTGTCATTTGCATATGTTGATAGTGAAGAATTTGCAAGAGCAATGGAGAAATTATCTATAATAACAAAATCGAGAGTGGGATAAAACGTGTTCAGCTTTCGAGCATTAAGGCGAAAAGATCCAGTAATCTGATTTTAGATTACTGGATCTTTTCGTTTTAAGCGGAAAAAGCTATGTTTTATTCCACGTTTATGCTGCATATTTCGGAATAAAATAGTTTTGTCACACACCTCGTTTTAATAAATATTCTTCAAGCCATCTATATCACCTTGGGATAATTGAGTGACATTTTTATTAGTTGGATACATGACGGAATTCATGTCATCGCTGTGATCCAAACCTAAGGCGTGACCAACTTCGTGCATCGCTACGGATGTTGTAACGGATTCAGAATAGTTTAAATTGATTGAAGCCGTTGCATGATTGATGGCGTGTTTATTAACGTCGGCAGTGTTGTAAATTAATTTAGGTCCACCAGTACCTAGTTCCACAGTAGAAGTGGTTGCGCCTTCGTCTTTATAGTAAATTGAAAAGGTGATTCGATTTTGTTTAGAAGTACCTTTACCAGCGACTAAGTTAACTAAGCCAGTATCATTATAAGCACTGACAGCATTTTTAAAGATTTGTCTAACAGCTGCCGGAGTTTCTTTGGTGAAATGATAATAGTATGTGTTATCGACTGAAAATCCATCCATGATTGATAAAATTGGAGTTTGATCAGCTGATGTAGTTTGACTTTCTGAGGCTGTTTTAGTTTTTTGATTTACGGGATCGTTAGTTGAACTAGTTTGGTTTGTTTGTTCATTTTGAATGAAATCATTCATTTTAGATTGTGCATAAGAAGCAGCGTTATGCGCTTTACTTGAGACCTCTTCTTTGATGTTGTTAGCAGTATTGGAGTTCGATTCGTTGATGGCAATTCCACCAACGACAACTAATCCAAGTAAAAGGATACTTTTGTTCATATAACATTTCTTTCCTAGTTAGAGTTAATTTAGTTTACAATCAAAATAGAAAAATGTCTATAATAAAGAATTTTATGAAAATGATGGATGAGGATATAAATTTATGCAACGTATTCGGGTGCGACAATTAATAATTTCAATAGTGGTTTATTTAGTTTCAGCAGAATTTCTGTATTCATGGTTACGGCCAATAACTTCACAAAATACATCTAGTGATATTGTCGTTTTACTGGAATATCTTGCCTGCGCAATGGCGCTGTTTTCATTGACCGATGCAATGATCTTAAATCTAGATGATATTAGTAAAAATAGGAGAAAACTCTGGCTAATACCATTATTTGTGATCTTAGATTTTGGGCTGCAAATTATTCTACAAAATATTTTTACAGTACAATCTGCAAACCAAGGACATGTTGAAAATGTTTTACATGGAAATAGTAATCTTTTAGGACTTATTTTCATGTTTATTATGGTTGTGATCGTTGGTCCGATAATGGAAGAAATCATTTTTCAGTATTTGTTTCAGAAAGTCATCTTTAAAGGCCTGTTAGAGAGACTTAAATTTAATAAATTAGTAATTAGTATTTTATCAATTCTTCTAGCAACGATTCTATTCATGCTGTATCACGTCACAAGTATCTCTGATTTTACAACTTTGGCGATTTTCACTTACAGTGATTTAGTGTTATTTGCAATTATTTACGAAATTACTGATGATAACTTGATTTATCCAATTGTCGTTCATAGTTTGGGTAATTTAATTGGATTTGTTTTAGTTCTTATTTAGGTAATTTTATCCCAGCTTCATTTAGAGCTACCAAGTATTTTCTTAGTAGTAAATTTTTAACGGCATATTGAGAACCATGTTTAGTAAAAGCTTGGACTTGTAAAACAAGCGTCCCATCATTTAAAGTTGAAAATCCTAATACAGTAGGTGCTTTAGTTATCTGAAGACTTTTAATGCTTAATGTTGCATTAACTTCTCGGATAACTTTTTTTATTTCCTCAAATGGTGAATTGGTGTAAACGGGTATTTCTATCAAAGCTTGCATGTCGTTACGTGATTTATTGCTGACGACAGTTATATTTCGGTTAGGAATAAAGTTAAGTGTGCCATCAGTGCTTTTAATTTGGGTGGTTCTGATCCCAACGTAAGTTACGATACCTTCGATATTGTTGACCTGAATCGTATCGCCAACACTTATTTGTTGCTCAAGCAAAATAAAAAAACCGTTGACCATATCAGAGACGAATCCCTGGGCACCAAGTCCAATTGCTAAACTAAATATCCCAGCACCAGCTATCAAAGTACCGACAGGAATACCGATGGCTGAGAGAATGGCGTAGATCCAAAAGAATAGTAAAACGTAACGAAAAATGTTTAAGACGATCGTATAAATCGTGTCCAGTTTGTTTTGAGGAATCGGGTTTTTACTTAGTTTTAAATTATTTTTGAAGATACGTCGAATAATTTTTTTACCGATCCAATTTATTAAAAGTAAAACGATAGTTAGAAGAACTAACTGCGTTATAACGGATAAGATGTGCTGTACTAAATTTTCCCAATTTACTTTAAAGAAGATATTTTTAAAAAAGGTATTAAATGAATTCAAGTTATTTGCGTCCTTTCTGGTAAGTCAGAACTTATTATAATAGAATGAGATTGTGAATGATATTACTAATTAGGGAGTGGATATTATGTCAGAACCAGAATTTAAAGATGGATATGTAAATTTTAAGACTGGAAGATTGTCATTAAAAGAAATTCAGCAAATTTTTAATACATTACCTTTTGAAGTTGATTTTATCGATCAAACTGATCATTTTCGTTATTTCTCAGACAAAAAGGATCGTGTACACAAACGTTCAGTAGATATTTTGGGAGAAACAGTTGAGGAATGCCATCCAGCTAAAGTTTTGCCATTTGTAAAAAAAGTGATTGATTCATTTAAGAACGGCCAAGAAGATCAATACGAAATGTGTATGCCTTTGGATGGTAAATTAGTTTATATTCAATATTTTGCGATTCGCGATGAAGACAAGAATTATTTAGGAACGATGGAATTTACAGGCGATATTAGTCACATCAAAGAATTAGTTTCAGATAAACCAGATGCTACAACTGGCGCATCAAAGCATGATGGGGTTAAAAAACCGATCCCCGATGCAATGACAGGTGCTTCAAAACACGATGATAAATAATCTATCGCAGAAAAAAATTCAAAAGAGTATCTATGCACTAGGGACACAAATAAATTTGACTGTTATTGGAACTAATAATGATCTGGCACTTGAAAAGTCAGTTGACTTGATAAAGTATTTTGAAGATCTATTTACAGTAAATCGGACTAATTCAGAAGTTATGAAAGTTAATCATTTTGCTGGGGAAATGCCAGTTCAAGTCAGCTCGGCTACGTATTATTTGATAAAAAAAGCCGTGCAATATAGCCGCGATAATTTTGGCTTTAACGCAGCCATAGGGCCATTAGTTAAATTATGGAAAATCGGTTTTGCAGGTGCTAACAAGCCGAATGATAAAGATATTCAGGCGAAGATGAAGTTAATTGACCCATTTCAAATACAACTAGATGATAATAATCTAGCTGTATTTTTGAAATATTCTGGGATGGAGCTGGACCTTGGGGGTATTGCTAAAGGCTATATTGCTGATCGTATTAGAGATTTATGGAGATCATTAGGCATAAATTCTGGAATTATAGATCTAGGTGGCAATTTATTATTTGTTGGAGACAGTTTGCATGCTGATAAAAAATGGATCATCGGTATTCAAAGTCCTCTAAATGACAGAGGAATTTCTTTAGGAAATGTTAGATTACCAGCCTGTTCTGCTGTCACCACAGGTATATATGAGAGATTTTTAGAAATAAATGGGAAAAAATATCACCATGTGATCGATTCTAGGACCGGATATCCATTGAAAACAAATCTTGCCAGTGTGACAGTTTTTACTAAGGATTCAATTATTGGTGAAATCGAAGCTAAGAGATTATTCTTTTCTGGGAACACAGAAGTAAAACTTAATGAAAATTTATATGGAGCAGTATTTATCTATCAAGATGGTTCATGTAAAGTTACTGGTGTTCAATTAATTTAATAAGTGCTAAATTTGTAAAAGTGTTCAGAGAGGAATGAATTACTTTGAGTAAAGATAAAGACGTTGAATTGATGTTAGATCAAATTAGTAAAGCTTATTCAGATGAAGAAATTAAAAAACTACCTGCTGCAAAGAAAATGTTATTAAAGTATGCGACTCAATTAGAAAAAGATAATTATTGTGACTTGGTAGCAACTAAATTATGTAAAGAAATATCGCTTTATTATTTTAAAAATAAAGAAAATTTTCCCAAAGCTTTAGTTGAACTATATGGTCAATTAAAACCTAGGGCTGTTAAGTATGATGCAGAGGCGGTAGCTAGTTTCATGTTGCCGATTTGGTTTTAGATTAATAGTGAATGTAAAGTTGTATAATTAATTTATAATTATTTTCGCAAACATAACGAAAAGAGGAAAAGTATGTATCCACAATTAGATTTAGACAACGCAACTGGAACAAAGGTGACTATTAAGACAAATCATGGCGACATTAAGATTCAACTGTTTGATGAGCTTGTTCCTAAAACAGTGAAAAACTTCGTTGAACTAGCAAAAAAAGATTATTACAACGGAATTATTTTTCATCGAGTAATCCCTGACTTTATGATTCAAGGTGGCGATCCAACTGGAACTGGTATGGGTGGCGAAAGTATCTATGGTCAATCCTTTGAAGATGAATTTTCAAATCAGCTCTACAATTTAGATGGAGCATTATCAATGGCCAACTCAGGTCCAAATACTAACGGCAGCCAATTCTTTATTGTTTCAAATCAAAACTTGCCAAAGCGTATGATCAAACAAATGGCTCCTGCAGGTTATCCAGAAGAAATCATTGCCGCATATAAGAACGGTGGTACTCCTTGGTTAGACCAAAGACATACTGTTTTTGGACAAGTGATCGATGGTATGGATGTTGTAAGAGAAATTGCTCGTGCCAAAAGAGATCAAAATGATAAACCACAAGAAGATATTGTTATGGAATCAGTAGAAGTAACAGAATAGTTTTGATAATACAAAAATAGACTCAGTGATCCGATTGGATTCCTGAGTCTATTTTGTTGGGAAAATTAATGCCTAAGAATATTTTCCATTTTCTTTCCCTTAGCAACTTCATCAACAAGTTTATCTAGATAGCGTATTTTTTGCATCAATGGGTCTGTGATCTCCTCAACTCTAATTCCACAGATCACACCCTTGATCAAATCAGCGTTTTGATTGAACTGAGGAGCTTGGTCGAAAAATTCTTTAAGAGTTTTATTTTGATCAATTTGATTTTGCATAGAAGTTTGATCATAACCAGTTAGCCAAAAAATAACTTTATTCAAATCATTAAGATCTTTGCCTTTTCGTTCGACTTTTTGAACATACATCGGGTAAATACTACTGAAGGTCATTTTTAAAATGCGATCGTTTGCCATAATGCACACCCCTTTAATTAGTTAAGTAGAGTATAACTGATTTGAGCTATTTTCGTTGGATTAGTAATCTTCAGATGTATTTTATGAATTTTTTTCAGAAATCACTCATTTTTTGTAAGTAGATTATTTTTTCTGATTACTTATACTTAAATCGTTAAAGAAAAACAATAAAATTAATTCAATAAACTGGACAAAAAGGATAATTACGTGTGAAAATATGTATAAACATCTCTTGAATGTGTCTTTTTATAATCAAAAAGCAAACTAATAACTTTCATATAATGATCCTAGAACTTCTATCATAATTTTTTTAAAATTAAAAGGTTTTCAGACTAAAAAGTCACTTGGATAAGTATGACGAATCGTCTATCATTAATTAAGGAATTTTCACAAGGAATTATTTTATGATGATATAATGAAATTTCATGAATTAATATGTAGTAATAAATTTTCAGAGATGTATGTTTTTAAAAGATGGAGGAAACAATCAATGTGTGGAATTATTGCCTTTAGCGATATAGCAACTATGCAAAAGGAAACAACGATTGAATCAATGATGGAAATGATTCGTCATCGTGGACCTAATGTCGATGGTGGTGGTCACTATATTAAAGATCAAATTGCTATGGGATTTTGCCGATTGAGTATTATTGATTTAAACGGTGGGGCACAGCCTTTATCAAATGAAGATGGTTCGATAGTTATAACTTTTAATGGTGAAATTTATAACTTTAAAGAACTTCGTGAAGAGCTGTTAGAGAAAGGTCACACATTTAAAACTAAAGCTGATACAGAAGTATTATTGCATGGATATGAAGAATGGGGTATGGAAGGTACTTTGAACAAAGTTCGTGGTATGTTTGCCTACCTAATTTGGGATGACAATAAAAAGGCACTTTACGGTGCTAGAGACTTTTTCGGTATCAAACCACTGTATTATTACAAACGTGGCGATACATTTATTGTTGGTTCAGAAATAAAATCATTCTTAGAACATCCTCATTTCAAAAAAGAATTTAATAAACGAGCTCTAAAATCATATTTAATGAATCAGTATAATGATTTGAATGAGACTTTCTTTAAGGGAGTTTACAGATTTCCTGCTGGTCATTGGTTTGAATTGAAAGATAATAAATTTACCACTCATAAATATTGGGATGCTAAATACGATATCAATAAAACTAGAACTGAAGAAGAAACGATCGATGAGATTGATAAAACGGTTCAAGAATCAATCAAGATGCATAACGTTGCTGATGTTCCAGTCGGAAGCTTTTTGTCTGAAGGTGTTGACTCAAGTTATGTAACTTCTGTTTTAAAACCTCATGAAGTTTTCAGTGTTAACTTTGATAATGGTCCTTATAATGAAGCGACTGCAGCTGAAGAATTGGCTGATCGTGAAGGTCTAAACTTTAATAAAACAACGGTTACAGGTGATGAGGCCTTTGAAGATTTCGCTGAAATTCAATATCACATGGATGAACCTGATGGTAATCCTTCAGTTATTCCTTTATGGTACCTATGTCGATTAGCACGTAAAAAAGTTACTGTTGTTTTATCTGGTGAAGGAGCCGATGAGTTATTTGCCGGATACTTAAATTATGGTATGCACACTGAAAGTAAAATCGTTAAGCATATTTCAAGTGCTTTGAAGAAGCTTCCTAAGGGTGCGCGTTATACTTTGGCTAAGGGAATCAATAAGATGCCTGCTTTCCCAGGTAAAGTTCATATGTATACTTGGTTAGCTGATCCAGCTAACTACTATACTGGTGAATCAGTTGTATATGATCTTGATCAGCCAGTTATCTTTACTTCACGACAAGCTAATAATATTTTGAAACCCGAATATCATAATGACAGAACCGTTAAAGATTCTTATTATGAAGATTTCCAACGAGTAAAGGATGCAGATGGTGTTAAACAGATGCAGTATATCGATTTACATCACTTTATGTTAAATGATATTTTGCAAAAAGCCGATAAAATTTCGATGGCACATTCTTTGGAATTGCGTGTACCTTTCCTAGATAAAAAGGTTGCCGAACTTGCTAATACCATTCCGACAGAAATGTTATTTAATAGTAAAGGAACTAAATGGGCTTTACGTCAAGCTGCCTTAAGACATCTGCCTGAAGATTGGGCTAATCGTCCTAAATTAGGTTTCCCTGTTCCTGTTAAATCATGGTTGCGTGAGGAAAAATATTGTAATAAAGTTCGCGCTTTATTCAGTGAAGACTGGGTTAAAGAATTGTTTGATCAGGATAAGATTTTGAAATTACTAAATGATAATTTTAATGGTAAGATCGATGGCCGTCGTCAAGTCTGGACGATTTTTACATTCTTAACTTGGTATAAGTTATACTTTGTTGATTTTGAAAAAGCACGTAAGAAATATGAACACGTCCAACCGGATGTTAAAGGTTTTATGGACAGTGGAAAATTAGTATAGAGCAAAATAGACATAGTAATCCCAAATCGGATTACTATGTCTATTTTTTAGCAGTAAAATTATTATTTTCCTAGAGTAGTTATAATGATTTTTTCAATTGATTTTAGAGTTTCTTCTTCATTTTTAATAGTTTCGGGGAGGAAATGCATTTGAAGAAAGAATGGGAGTAACTGCCCAACGATTGTTCTAATTGCTTCTGCAGGGGAGAAGTTTTCGCTTAATTGACCAGTATCTTTGAGTGATTTTAGTACGGTCTGTGTAAAAATTGGACGGGAATCTAAAACTAATTTGGCAAATAGATCTCTGACATCTTGATTTATCAATAATTCTGAAAGTAAGATCAAGATAGAATCACTATTTTCCTTTAAAAATTTATAACGATCATATAGTGCAAAATGTATTAAACCAGGAAGGTCGTTGTTATATTTTTCAAAATTGCTGAAAAAATCATCTCTATAAACTGGTATAAAATTTTCAATTATTGGAGTTAATATATTCATCAATAAATCTTGTTTAGTTTTGAAGTATTTAAAAATGGTTGCTTGACTAATTCCAGCGGTTTCTGCAATTTGTGCTGTTGAAGTTCCATCATATCCATTTTTTGCGAATAGTTCCAGGCCGGCTAAAAGAGCTGATCGTTTGCCTTTTGGCATTTTTTGCTCATTTAACCACTCACGATAATTATTGAACATATTATTTTCCATAATTGACTCCTTTATACTTTACGATAACGTTTTAATCCTACTACATTAAGAATTGTTAAAACAATTAAGAAGATGAACAAGACACCAAAGTCTAGTCCTAATGAACCTAATCCTTGACCTTGCATAATAACTCTTGATGCCGCATCACCGGAATATTTAATCGGGATGATATATGAAATATCTTTTACCCAGCCAGCCATAGAATCTAGTGGGATAATTCCTGAGAAGAATACTTGAGGGATGACTAGAATCGGGATGAATTGCATCATTTGGAATTCTGAATTGGCAAAAGTTGAAACTAGAATACCAAATGCTAAAGCAACTAAAGCTAATATTAAGTTGATCAATATTACATAGAAAATATTTCCAACTACTTGGATCCCTATCAACCAGACCGTTACTATAACGATAATAATAGTTTGAATAACAGCTAGGATACCATAACTTGCCATGTACCCGAAGACGATTTCGTATCTTTTAACCGGTGTAGCTAGTAAACGATCTAGGGTTCCACTTGTACGTTCTTTTAACAGAGCCATACCAGAGATCAAAAAGACGAAGAAGAAGACGAAGAATCCCATAAGAATAGGTAAAATTTTATCGAAGAAGCCAGTGTCGGAATTTCCGTAGACATAATGATTAGTGATCTTAGGTGTAGAACTAGTTTGCTTTTGTTGTGTAGTTGTACCAGCTGCATTAGGAATTTGACTTTGTACTTTTGCTAAAGCAGTTGAAGCTAAAGTTAATTTAGATTTTAAAGTTGAGATAGTTGTGTTAGTCATAGCATTTTTGAAAGCCATTTTAACAGCAGCTGTTTTAGTTGAATCAGTATTAGAATATGTTAAATCATAATTGTCACTTTTCTTTTGAATTATGGCATCAACCTTGTCATCTTTCAAAGCTTTGTTGGCAGCTTTTTTGCTGCTATATTTAGTTACATTGACATGTTTTGTGTTATCAAGATTTGAATTAATATTTGATGGCATGGAAACTGTGGCTATATCAACATTAGTTGTCGAATTTGAATTAAAAATGAAACTCATTAGTAATAATATTAAAATCGGAGCTAAAAACATTAGTGCTAAAGTTCTCTTATCTCTGAAGAGTTCTTTTAGAACTCTATTCATAATTGATATTGTCCGCATTATAAATCACCTTCCGCTTTTAAGAATACGTCTTCGATAGAATCTACTTCATATTGCATCTTTAGAACATCTGGTTTATCAAAAGCCATTACTTTTCCATCAAGTAATAATGCAACTTTATCAGTCAATTCAGCTTCATCCATAACATGGGTAGTAATTAGAATACTTCTACCTTCATCACGAATATTTTGAAGTTCCTTCCAAATTTGTCTACGTAAAGCTGGATCGATACCGACTGTTGGTTCATCTAAAATCAATAATTTTGGTTTACCCAAAAGAGCAATTGCGAGAGACAAACGGCGCATCATCCCACCAGAATACCCACTAACTCTTTTATTTAAGTCTTGTGTTAAATCAACGACCTTAGCAACGTGATCTATTTCTTTAGAAGTCTCATCTTTGGTTAGTCCCTTCATAACCGCAAAAAACTTCAAATTCTCTTTTCCTGATAGATCATAATATAAGGCATCGGTCTGTGCCATATAACCGATATTTGCTAGAAGTTCACGATTTGGCATTGTCGTACCAAAAACTTTTGCTGAACCGCCATCAGCTACTTCCATTCCTAAAGCAGTTTTGATAACGGTCGACTTACCAGCACCTGATGGTCCAATCAAGCCAACGATTTCATGTGTATGAACATCCAAATTTATATCTTTTAAAACAGTTTGATTACCAAATTTTTTTACTAAATGTTTTAGGGAGATTGTTAGATCAGCCATAAAAATTCCTCCTTTAGTAAGTGAGTAGTTACTCACCTTTCAAAAATTAGTATATCATCATTTGACCTACTGTCAAACATTTTTTTAAAGATATTTTGATTGTGATAAAATACCAATAGCACAAAAGGAGGGAATCAAATGACATTTGAAAAGATTTTACCTAACATTAAGAATGGTGAAAAAGCCGTTCGTACAGGTTGGGAAGGTACTGAATTATTTATTGTCTTGCAACAAGAGAGTAAATTTGATGGAGATATTTTAAATCCATATTTTTTGATCAAAACTGAAGACGAAGCATATAGCATGTGGTCGCCAACAGACTGTGACATTTTGGCTGATGATTGGGAATTAGTTAAATAATGGCAGAAGATTTTACCGATAAAGTTGTTTTAGTAACTGGTGCTGCTTCAGGTATTGGTTACGAGCAGGCTAAACTATTTTATGAAAACGGCGCAAAAGTAATTGCAGTTGATAAAAAGAAAGTTACTTTAGATGTTAAATCCTTTAAAGGCGACGTTAGCCAAAAGAATTTTATTGATCGTGTATTCAAATCTATCAAAACTGAATTTAAAAGAATTGATATTGTTTGCAATACTGCCGGGATTTTAGATGGATATAGCCCGGTTATGGAAACGAGTTTAGAACAGTGGCAAAATATTTTGAATACTAATTTGACTAGTCAATTTATGGTCATAAAAAAAGCCTTACCGATGATGCTTGAGCAAGGCAAGGGTGCTTTTGTCAATATGGCATCAATTGCAGGTCTAGTTGCCGATGGTGGCGGAGTTGCTTATACAGCTTCTAAACATGCTGTGATCGGGATGACTAAGCAATTAGATATTGACTATGCTGGTCGTGGTATTAGGGCCAATTGTATTGCTCCAGGGGCAATTGATACACCTATGAACCAAGCTGATTTTGCCGGTGATGGTAAAATGGCAAAGTGGGTCGCTGATCAAACACCAGCTAAACGTTGGGCTAAACCAGCTGAAGTTGCTGAATTGACTCTTTTTTTGGCTAGTGACAGATCAGATTATATTCACGGAACAGTGGTACCGATCGATGGTGGTTGGACTGCAAAATAAAAATTAAATGAAATGTGGTAATCCACATTCACTACGACACTTAATCTACCTTTGGTCGTAGTTATTACTAACCTAATATGGTTACAAAGGGGAATAATAATGAAAAACTTTTCTAAGACATCAGGAATTTCGATCCAAGATATTGTTAGTACAGCAGTAGTGGCCGCTTTATATGTGGCAATGACGGTAGTATTTACACCATTGAGTTTTGGTGTGGTACAAATCCGCTTTTCAGAAATGTTCAACTACTTAGTACTCTACAACAAACGATATATTTGGGGAGTTACTCTTGGTGTCTTTTTATCTAATTTTATGTCACCAACATGGACTTTGGACGTACCAGTAGGTACTATTGCAACCTTGTTAGTTTTATTATTTGTATCATGGTTAACTAAGATGACTAAAGATATGCGTTTAAAATTTATAATTACTGGGATAATTTTTGCATTCTCTATGTTTACAGTTGCCGGACAATTATACTTTGTCTTTAAAACTCCATTTTGGATCAGTTGGTTTACGATAGGTATTGGAGAATTGTTATCTATGGCAATTGGTGGCCTGATTATTTATGCATTAGGTAAAAGATTTGATTTGACTAGGTAAGATAAAAAGCCATATCACGTAATATTATCGTGATATGGCTTTTTTTATTTTCGAATAACTAGCAGTATGAATAATTCTTTGGTCCCGACGAACTATTTCGTAAAGACTGATCAATAGCAGAATTAGAATTACGATAATAATAACTGTTTTTATATTTCCTAAAATTAAGGCGTTGCCACCAAAAGCATATAGGAATGAAACAGGTAAGGATCCGATAATAATACAAAGAGCCCGGTTCTTTAATGACATGCGCATTTCGATCGAGGCATAATTAACTAATAATGTGGGTAACATTGGTATGGCATATCCAATACTTAGACCTAACCTAGGATGGTTCATATTTTTAAGATGATCTGCTAATGGTCTAAAACGACTTGGTTTCACTTTGTGGGGAAATTTGTCCAAAATATAGACAGCCAATAAATTGCCTAAGAAAATACCAGCTATATTAATACCAAATCCGATCCAATTACCAAAACAGACCCCAGTTAGTATTGCTACCGCAGAGATAGGCATTCCTGGAATAGCTGATCCAATAGCAAGTACAGCTATAAATAGAATGATATTGTGTTTACCTTGGCTTCGTAACAAATGCATTAAAGATTGTCGATTTAAAGCATAATGAAAGAAGTTTTCAATAACTTCACGATAGTTATTCCAAATTGCAAAACATAATCCAATCAGTATTAGGATTCCTAACGTAATAAAGAATATTTTATGCCAGATTTTCATTATTGCCCCCCAAGAAAAGGTATCTGGATTAAATTTTGGCTGTATTATTTAATAATGGTTTGCCATCTTTATCAACTAAAACAGTCATTCCAGATCCTAGTCCTGGATTAAGGCCTAGTAAGTATTGAACGCCTGTCTCTGTGTCAGTAATAATTTGGACCATCCCACCTTTGGTTTTAGGTGTTTCGACGATGAAACGTTTTTCTTTTGCCATAATTTTCTCCCGTTTACTTCATTATAACGAAAAAGACGCCAACAATGTGGCGTCTTTTAGAGATTAAAGATTCATCGGGAAATGGATTTTAATCTATTCGTTATTGGCATGGCTGGACAAGTATTTGACCAAAATAGGAGTGAATCTTATCATAGGACAGAATAATTTACCAATACCAACAATTAAAATATATCATTGTAGTTTTTTTAAGACAAACAATTAGATTTTGAATAATTACTTAGGCATCTTCATAAAGCCATTTTTCAAGGAATACTGTTTACCGGCTGTGATGTCATATTGTAGTAATTCATAGTCGTGCATGATCTCTTTTTGGTTCTTGTTTAAGTCATTAACCAATTTACCATTTTCATCCACATATTCTGAACTGGAGTTAACACTATTATTTTTAGCAGAATTGAAAGAATCTAAAGTCATTGCGGGTAGGTCAGTATAGACCTTAGTTTGTAGAGCGTAGTATGGTGAAACTTTCATATTCATTTTGTATAGAGCCATTGCAGCAAAGTTATTAGGACTGACGATTTTTGTTTTAGGTAAACTAGAATTTTGTTGGCGACTATATTTGTTGCTGTATACGAAATAGTCAGTTTCATGCAGTTGCAGGCCATATTTTTGCATAGAATCGCCATTGTATAAACCAGGCAAGTGATCGCCATACCATATAAATGTAATAGGACGATCCATACTATCGATTTTTTCAATAAATTGTTTTAAGGCTACATCGGTATAGTGAATACCTTGAGTATAATTTTCAATTTGTTGTTTATGACTATTATTTGTGTAAGCTGTACCACTCACAGAGTAGTCATTATTTTTATAGTAGTCATCAAAAGGCATGTGATTTTGCATAGTTACTAAATTAATAAATTGACCGCCTTGATGATCATTCATGACTTTTAACGTTTGCTTGTAAGCAGATTCGTCAGAAATATAAGGACTATTTTCGATTTTCTCTGTATAGCTTAATTTATTTCCGTCCACTAAATGATAAAACTTATCGAATCCAAATTTCTTATAAACTTGTTTTCGACTATATAAATTGGCGGAAAAAGGATGGATCCCAGTTTTGTAGTCAAATAAATCAGTGAAAGCCGGCGCTGTTTTTTGATATGGAACTAGTTGAGAATATGGCGTTGGTAAGGTAGGTGAAAAGTTGTTAATAGCCATACCGGTCAACGTTTGATATTCAATATTAGCAGTACCGCCACCGTATCCACTTGTTAGCATTTCACCAGCAGGGGTGCTCTGTTTCATTTGTCTAATAAACGGAATGGGATTGCCATGGACAGTTAGATTAGGGACTTTAGCAGGATCAGAAAAACTTTCACTTAGATTAAAGATAACAGTTTGTTTACTCATATCATTATTGGTACGAGTTTTATTTATTTCTGCGGCAATATTTTGATATTTTTTGGATAGTTGAGCCATTTTTGCTTTTGAATATCCATCAGGCTTTTGCATAATCGTTACGTCTAAATTATTAGCAAATTGAAGTAGCGTACCGTTCAATTTGGCGCCTCTTAATTGGGCATAAAAATAAGGTTTATCTTCAATATCTTCTAGTAATAAAGCAATCGGTGTTTTGGGATGATTGGCCGTAAAAAAGCTTCCTAAAGAAAGAACCGCAGCTAGTAGAATAAAACCGCGCATTTTAAAGGTAAGGTGGATTTTATGCTGATCTTTTCTTTGAATCCAGATTGCTAGTATTGCTAAGATAACGATTGCCACTAGAGCACCGATGATCAATTTAGAAGAGACCATATTTAATAGTTCAGACATCGATGTCACCATTGACATATCTGATGGCAAAATTGGTTCAGATCGAAAATCAATTTTGATGAAAGTAGCGATAAGCCAGATGATATAAGCTGTCATAGTTATGATGAGTGAATACCAGTAACGGTTTAAAATGGACCAGATGATACCAAAAATTGCTAATAAGATAATTATATTGATAAAAATAATAGGTTCACGATGAATAATTATCCATTGAGTCATATTAATATCCCAGTTCCATAATTTGCTCATTGATAGAACCGTGATAACCCATGATAATCCTAATAGTAACCAAAAATGCCAAGCGGTTGCGATACGTTTGAGATACTTGTTGGCGTGGCTTAAATCAAAACTGAAATTCTTGAGTGGTTTAAAATTATTATTAAAAATGATCAATTTTGAATAAACGAATTGGACTAGTAGAACGATTATCGATGTAATCAAAATAATAACAATAACGTTAATGATTGTTGAAGTATGATCAACAAATCCTTGCAACCATGAGAAACTAAAGATAATTAATTTGGGATTGTTGGCTAGGATCAAAACTAATCCAAAAGTAAATATATTAGAAACTTTCAAGTAGACAGATTGTTTTAGGATCTTATTAAGTAGGATCAAACTTAAAATTGCTGTAATTAGAAATAATGGCTGACTACTAATAATACTTCCTAGGTAATGGGATGTTAGAGTCATACCATGATGAGGATCGTAATTAACTTTGTTGGTCGTTAACCAAGATGAAATAAAAGATCCGATTAAAGAAAGAATTAATAATAGTGATAAATTTAATTTTGAAACTTTCGACCAATTCTCATTTTTTATCCAATAGCCAATTACAAATAAATATAAGTACCAAATAAGATTTTGACCGTGGCTAAATCCCATAATGTCCTGACCTAGGATCATATTAGCAGCTACAAAAATAATGAAAATTATTATTAAAATTCGCCTTATTTTTTCCAAGGAATGCTGTTTAATTATTCCAATTATGAATGGACCGATTAACAGGATACCAATATACGATAGAAAAATTCCGGTACTACTTCTAAGCAGATATAATTCAGGTCGTGAAATAATCTGATTACTAAAGATCGGCGTGATCAATTGAATCAAAAGATCTAATATCAATAAGAAGAGAATACTGCGATTAGGAACTTTCGAATCTTTTTTATAATCCATTCCAATTAGGATAGGAACGAAAAGACTGGCAATAACAGTAATGGTTTTGAACAGCCAGACGCCCCAAAATCCTGGTTGCATATAACTTTGATTACTTAATAAATGTAGTGCGGTCATAAATATGCCACTAAGTATGGCAATGCTTAATACTGAAAAAACTTTTGACCAGCTTAAACTGTTCTTTTGCTTCAAAAAACTCATATTTAAGAAAATTTCCCCCAATAATAAAAATCCAGCACTAATAACTTTGCATTCTAGTGTTGGATTTTGTCGTTTACGATTAGTAATTAATATCATGTAAGTATATAACTATTGTAATAATTATCAAACTGCAAATCAAAACTATTTTATTTTATGAATTATTTTCGACGGTTTTTAAGTTAGTGGGTATTAATAATATAAAATACTTGCCTTAAAGCTAACTCCAAGGTATAAGATAACGACTATTGATTGGATAACCTCAATCAAACCTAATGAAGAGGGTAAATTAAATGACAAAATTAACTGAAACATATCAATTATCAAATAAAGTAAATATTCCTAAAGTAGCTTTTGGAACTTGGCAAATTCCCGCTAATAAAGCACGAAAGGCAGTCCTTGATGCTTTAACAGTCGGTTATCGACACATTGACACAGCTCTAGTTTATGAGAATGAAAAAGAAGTTGGTCAAGGGATCCGTGATTCTGGAGTTGAACGTAATGAGATTTTTGTTACTTCAAAACTTCCTGCTGAAACTAAAAGCTATGATGGTGCAATGAAGGATTTTGAGGAAACTATGAGTAATCTTGATATTGATTACTTGGATCTTTACTTGATCCATGCTCCATGGCCATGGGGTCAGATCGGTTCTAGTTACGACAAAGAAAATCAAGAAGTTTGGCGCGCAATGGAAGATATTTACGCTACTGGACGTGTAAAGGCAATCGGTGTTTCTAACTTCAACGTTCATGATTTACAAAATGTTTTAGAGACAGCTAAAGTAAAACCAATGGTCGATCAAATTCAATATTATATTGGTTATACAGAACCTAAAATTACTAAATTTGCTCAAGACAACGGTATTTTAGTGGAAGCCTACTCACCATTAGCAACTGGTGGCTTAGTAAATAATCAACAAGTTAAAAAAATTGCTGAAAAGTATGACGTTAGTGTGCCACAATTAGCAATTCAATTTGTTGTTCAAAATGGCGTACTACCATTGCCAAAGGCAACCCAATTACCACATATTCAAGATAATGCAAAACTTGATTTTGAAATAAGTGCTGCTGATATGAAGACACTAAACGAAATGCCAGATACTGCTCCAAGTGCGTTTCATAATTCTACTCAAGGTTAAGTCGTTGTATTGAAGAAAAAATAGGGGTGTGACTGTCGTCACACTCCTATTTTTGTATAATTTCTATAAAATAAATACGCCAACTAATCCGGCTACTAAACCGAAAGCAAAGACACTGGCTGCGGTAATACCTAAACTCTTCCAACTAAGGACAGGTTTTAGTAGTGCCAATGAAACGATACTTACGGCTGGTAAAGTCATTAGAAGTGCTGCAGTTGGACCTGCAGTTAGACCTAATGCCATTAGAGCTTGGATAATTGGAATTTCACCAGCAGTTGGAATAACAAAGATCGTTCCAACAAGTGCGAATAAGATAACGGCACCAACACCGCCACTAAGTCCACCTTGGATTGCTGGGAATAATACGCCTTCAAAAGTACCTAAGATAAAGACGATAACGACGTAGGCAGGAATACTGTCAATTACTAGTGTATAAAATGCTTTCCACCAGCGTTTTAGTAAACCTTCAGTGTTTTCCTGAACAGGATCAAACTCTGAACCTTCGTCAACTTCAACTTCTTTTTTAGTACTCAAGCGTCCTACTAAAGTAGCAATGCAGACTACCATTAAGATACCAAAGACGATTCTAAAGAATGTGAATTTCCATCCTAATACCAGACCCATAAAGATTAATGTGGCTGGATTTAAGATAGGGTTAGCTAAGAAAAATGCCATAATACTATTTACTGAGGCTTTTGATTTAGCCAAACCAACAGTAACAGGTGCAGAACAACAAGTACACATCATAGTTGGAACACCCATCAATGTTCCAATAAGTGTATTTCTAAGTTTTGTACCACCTAGATAACGACGGATCCAACGTACAGGTAGTAATACTTGAACTAAAGAACCGACAATTAGTGCAACTACTAAAGCTTTCCAAACAGATAGGAAATAGGCTATCGTGAATGAAAATCCAGTTTGAAGTGATACGCCCCCAGTGGCAGTACCAACTCCTGCGATGATAGAATCACCTACTGAATGTGTTGAAGCAGCGGCAATAGCTTTTTGATAGTATGGCCACCACTTAACATAGGAGATCCCAGCAACTAAGATAACGAAAAATAAAATAGCGAAAACTATTTGCTGCTTATTTTTGTTACGTGAAATCTGTGTATCCATGCTTCTTTCCTTCTTCCCTCAAAGAATTTTTATGAATGTATGCCTTTACATACAATTATTATTATAACCTTATAAGAATAGATTATAAGGAGAATGTGTGTTTTTTCACAAAAATAGGGAATTCACTAAGATTTTAGAAATAATTATTGCCTTGGAGTCGACTTTAGGGTGTTTAATGATGATAGAGATAAAAATGGAGGTCGATTTCATGTACGATTTTAAGAACAGTATTGATCGTCGAAAAACAAATTCATTAAAATGGGATGTTGGTGATAATGAGTTGCCAATGTGGGTGGCTGATATGGATTTCAAAACAGCCCCAGAAATTGTTGAAGCAATTCATAAAAAGGCTGATCAGTCTATTTTTGGATACGAAGAACCAAGTGAAGATTATTTCAATGCCGTAGCGAATTGGTACGAAAAAGAGCACGATTCACGCCCTGATACCGATTGGATGTTGTTTGTTACCGGCGTTGTTCCAGCCATTTCGTCTATCGTTAGACGAGTAACATCCGTTGGTGACAATGTTTTAGTCCAAGCACCTGTTTACAATATTTTCTATAATTCAATTTTAAATAATGGACGACACGTCATTTCAAATGATCTAGCATTTGATGGCGTCAAATATCAAATCGATTTTAATGATTTGGAAGAAAAATTGTCAGATCCTTTGACTACTTTAATGATCCTATGCAATCCTCATAATCCAATAGGTAAAGTATGGAGTCGCGAAGAATTAACTAAGATAGCAAGATTGTGTAAAAAGTATCATGTTAAATTGTTGAGTGATGAAATTCATGGTGATATTACGTTTGATCCGTATACGCCAGCATTTTCTTTAGATAAGGAATTGATCCAAAATTTGATGGTTTGTGTATCACCAAGTAAAACTTTCAATGTAGCGGCGATTCATGCTGCAACAATTATTATTCCCAATGAAAATTTACGTAATATAGTTGATCGTGGAATAAATAGTGAAGAATTGGCCGAACCAAATTCATTTGCGATGCCTGTGTCCATTGCTGCATATGAAAAAGGACATGCATGGTTAGCAGAATTAAAGCAACAAATTTTGGATAATAAACAATTAGTTCAGGACTTTTTGGAAAGTGAACTACCAGATGTTAAATTGATCTCTTCAGATGCAACGTATTTATTATGGCTGGATACTAGCAAAATTTCTGATGACTCAAAGAAATTAGCAAGTTTTATCAGAGCTAAAACTGGATTGTACTTATCCTCTGGCGATGTTTATGGTGGCGATGGATATGACTTTTTGCGTATGAACATTGCTTGTCCGATTGAAACAGTTAAAGATGGTTTGAAGCGGTTGAAACAAGGGATAGAGATGTATCGTTAAATTAAAAATGATTTTTTCGATCAAATTAAAGAGGATGTGGAAGCCACATCCTCTTTTCGTATTACGATTATTATTTATTGAAACGCGTGCCATAAGGCAGAGACCTCCGCTTATCTACGAATATCTAATAATTGAAAGTACACAATTATTAGATATTCTAGGATATGCTCAGTCTCTAATCGCCTTATGTCACGCTCTTTTTGTTATAAAATTGAAACTATCAATCTGAGATTAAGAAAGGTAATAATAGTTGTTAAAATTATGCCGATAATCAAGGTCAATTTACTATTAACATGTTTACCCATTAACTTTTTATTACTAGTCAGGAAAATCATCGGAAATAACGTGAACGGCAGGGCGATACTTAGAGCAATTTGAGCGTAGACAATTAAATTTTCAAAATCTTGCTCTTTGAACCCGACGGCGAATCCGATGAATAGGATAGGAATCAACGTAACAAAACGGGTTAGTAATCTTCTTTGCCATAATGGTAAACGGATGTTTAAATAACCTTCCATTACGATTTGACCTGATAAAGTGCTAGTTATTGATGAAATTAAGCCGGTAATTAATAGTGCAAAGGCAAATAATCCACTCATAACAGGGCTAGCAAGACTGCCAACAATATGAGAATTATTTAAACCGTTAAATACATCTTCAAAGTTAGCTAAATTACTAGTGGTATGAAAAAATAAAGTCCCGCCTAATACTAGTAATAAGGCATTAATAAAAAATGCTGCAACTAAATGGACATTTGAATCCCATTTGGCAAAACGCAGTGCTTCGTCAACTTGTTTTGGATCATTGTGATCATAACGTCTGCTTTGGGCTAAAGATGAATGCAGATAGATATTATGCGGCATGATAGTCGCTCCCATTATACCGAGGCTTATCACTAATTTTTTGTGATCTTGCCAAAGAGAATTGGTCGGTAATAACCCCTTCATAATTGAAACTGTATTAGGACTGGCTCTAAATACTTCTACTCCAAAAATAATACCAACAGTTAAAATTGCTATTAAAACGATAAACTCAATTCTTCTAATACCAAATCGTAAAAATAGTAAAACAATTAAAACATCTAAAATAGTTAATAATATTCCATAAATTAGTGGTAGATCAAATAATAATTTTAAAGCCACTGCAGTTCCGATCACCCCGGTCATATCAGTAGCAATCATGGCCAATTCATTGATTATCCAAAGAGTATATCGACCTGATTTAGGTATCTTCATAGAAATAGCTTGGGCTAGATCTTGCCTAGCAACGACACCTAATTTTATCGAAAGAGTTTGCATGAACATCGCAACGATAATTGACATTAGTAAGACTGATAATAGCTGATAACGATATTCAGAACCACCCGATAAAGATGTTAACCAGTTTCCTGGATCCATATATCCAACCGCTACTAAAGCACCAGGGCCACTATAAGCTAAAAACTTTTGGAAAAATGAGGCTTCATAAACGCTGGGAACATTTACGCTTTCGTTTATTTCTTCTAAACTTTTTTTACTCATTAATTTTTTCCCCAGATACCAATTCAGCAATAAATTTACTAAATTTTGGATCATCATTCATTGGTTCAACTAATTTAAACCGATCTCCGCCACTTGCTTTAAAACTTTGATAATTTTGAACATTGTCCTCTTCAAGAGTTTCTAAACAGTCAACGACAAAAGATGGAGTTACGATTAAAACATTTCTTTTTCCCATGGCAACTAATTGTGATAATTCATTTTTTAAGTATGGTTTTAACCAAGGCATAGGACCAAATTTAGATTGGTAGACGGTTTTAATTTTTTCATCAGGAAAAGTTATAAGTTTAGAAACAGCTGCGGTAGTTTCAATACATTGCTTTTGATACGGATCACCGTGTTTGACCATGGCAGAAGGGATTCCGTGATAACTAAAAAGCAATTGATCATAATCAGATTCATCAATTGATTTTTGGATATGTTCGGCCAGGATTTTTTGATAAGCTGGTTTTTCATAAAAATGTTCGATGATCTTAATAGGTACATTGGCAGATTTTGCCTTATCGATGATTGTTTTATGAGTGCTCTGTGTGTATTGAGGGAACAGGGGCAGAACTGCTATTTCATCACATTTGTGGGACATCTCTTGTAAAGTATCGACAATTTTAGGATTACCATAAGTCATTGCCATTTCAACATCCCACTTTGGAAGGAGTTTTTGGACCTGGTTACGAATGATTTTTGTATAGGCAATTAATGGTGAACCGCCTTTTGTCCAAATATGTTTATAAAAAGTAGCTGAGCGCCAAGATCTAGTTGGCAAAATCATTCCTTGTAAGATTGGCTGCCAGACTGCCTTAGGCATTTCGATAACATTTTGATCACTTAAAAATTCTTTGAGATAAGTTTTTACATCATTTGTTTCTGGTGATGCAGGGGATCCTAAATTTACTAGTAATAGACCGTATTTCATATTTTTTAAACCTCCTAAATCATTACATCAATTATAGACTAAAAGGTTTAGAATTTAACTAAACGATTGTTCACTAAAAAGGAGAAAAATCATGACAAAAGTAGCGATTATTACCGGAATTTCATCAGGAATGGGACATGCAGCAGCTCTCTATTTTCATGAAAATGGTTTTGAGGTTTACGGCGGAGCTAGAAGAGTAGAAAGATTGCAAAATCTTAAAGAAGCCGGAATACATACTCAGAAATTAGACGTGACGGATAAAATTTCCTTAAGAGATCTGGTTGATACAGCAGTTGCTGAACAAGGTAGGATCGATGTTTTGATCAATAATGCTGGATATGGTGAATTTGGACCTTTGGAGGAAATTCCAATCGAGAATGCTCAAAAACAATTTGATGTTAATTTATTTGGAGTAGATAGGATCACTAAATTAGTTCTTCCAGTCATGCGTCGTCAAGGATATGGCCGGATCGTTAATATTTCTTCAATTGGTGGAGACGTATACTCACCTTTGGGTGGTTGGTATTATGCAACAAAAGCTGGTCTTAATATGTGGAGTGATTCTTTGGATCTTGAAGTAAAAAAATTCGGTATCCGCTCTGTTATCGTACAGCCTGGTGCGACAAAATCCGAGTGGAGCAAAGTTGCTTTTGATAATGCCAAAAAGAATTTAACTGAAAATTCACCTTATGAACCACTATTTGATAAAGTAGAAAATCTAGTTTCCAAAATGTCTGGTAATACGACTTCGGAGGATCTTGCCAAAGTATTCTATAAAGCGGCAACAGATGTTAAACCTAAACGTCGTTATTTCAATTCCATTACTGATCATGCGGTTGTTGCTTTCGCCAGAACATTGCCAGGAGCATATAAGGGAATTGTTTCTAAGATTATTAAGTAGTAAATATCTGATACTGCTCAAAATAATAAAAGAGCTCAATGATCCAACTTTGGATTATTGAACTCTTTTACTATTTTTTCTTCTTATTACTATTTAAAACTTTTTTTGCACGTCTTCTAGTTTTGATATTCTTTGATTTTAAGCGACGTAATGAACTAGCACGATCGATTTTTTCTGCCATTATTCTACCTCTACTAATATTTTATTAAGTTGTTTATATTGCGACAGCATCCATTCTTTGTAAGTTTTATCGGCTGGTAAAGTTTCAGTTACTTTTAAAACAGGAATGTTATTTTTATTGGCGAGTTTTACTATGTTATCAACAATTTTGCTGTCGGATTGTGAATTATACACTAAAAAAGAGATTTTATGTTCGATAATGCCTTGACGCATATTCTTAACTATTTTTGGAGCTGGATCGGTGCCTTTTTCAATCGATTCTTCAAAACTACTATTTCCGACTTTAAAGCCCATAGAGTCAATAGAATAATCAAAAACAGGTTCACTGACATAGACTTCTTTATTGTTAGTGTTTGCTGCTATTTGTTTTAGCTTTTCTAATTCTGATTGAACTGGCTTTAGTGAGTCAATGTATTCACGAGCATTCTTTTCAAAATAGGATTTATTTTTAGGTTGCTGTTTACCAAGTTCCTTAGCTAAATACTTTGCCAACTTTGGCATTGTCTGTGGATCATACCAAATATGGGGATTGGCACCCATTTTTTTACTCATGACATTTTCACCAACCAAAATTTTCGACGATGAATCATTCTTAGTTAGTTTATTCATCCAAGGATCATATCCTAGACCATTAGCGATAGTTATATCAGCCGTAGAAACGTCTTTAGCTATACCGGTCGTTGGTTCGTAGTCGTGAGGATCAATGCCGGGTTTATTAATGATCGACTGAATGCTGCCTTTATTTCCAACAACTTTTTTAGCTACTTCTCCGTAAAAATCAGTGGTTGTAACGATTTTGATTTTTTCATTATCAGCTTGTTTAGTACAGGCTGTAAAGGTTATTCCTAGGAGAGTCACTCCCGTGATAGTGATGATAAGTTTTAAAGCTTTCTGAAACATGTAAAGTTCTCCTCTAAATAGTAATTATTACTATTAAAGAATATATGAATTTATTGTGAATGTAAATAGTAATTATTATCATTTACGAAATTTAAAAAATAATCTGGAATAAAACATAACCTTTTCCGTGTAAAACGAATAGCTCCAGTAATCTAAAATCAGATTACTGGAGCTATTGGCCTGAACATGTTTTCGTTATTATTCTGTATATTTAATTCCTAATTCGATGAAGTATTCAAAAAGGCGATTCTTAGTTATTTTTCCGACAACTTGTCTGGGATGACCTTTTTTTGTAACGGGAAGAGAGTCAACTTCATGCTTAAAGAGCAGTTTTCCAACTTCGATAATCGACATATCGGAAGTGACGGTTACTAGGTTAGGCATTCTTGTCATCACCATGCTAGCTACCATTGATTCAGTATCGGTATTATTGACCGTTACTGATAGTAAATCTTTACGAGATATTAAGCCTAGTAAGTTTTGTTTATCATCAATAACGTAGAGTGATCCGGAATCTTTTAGAAAAAGGATATTAACACATTCTTGCAGGGTGGTATTTGCTTGAACAAAAATTGGCTTTTTTATTACATTTGAGATATCACTATTGTAGAGTTCATCAAAGTTTATCCCTGATTTGGGCATTTCTGAAAATTCATAACCAACTTTTGGCCGTGATTTTAAAATTTCAGTAGCAGTCAGCAAACGTAGATCCCCGCGAATTGTAGGTACACGAAGATCTAACTTTTCAGCGATTTGCTCACTAGTCATAGGACTTTTTTCTTTAGTCAGTTCTATAATCTGTTTTTGTCTTTTTGTTAGATACATAATATTTCTCCAAAGATATTTTTGGTTGTTCAAAGTTACATTCATTATATATATAATTATATTTACTATCAATATCACGTTATATTTATTTGCTATAATTCGTCTTGAAATTGGTGGATTAACCTTATGAGCTTCTTTGATGTAAATATTTTTATAAGGCTCTACAATAGATTTGAGATAGTTATTAATTCAATGATTATAATTATTATCAAATTTGTATACCGTACAGGTACGTAAATCAGAATCCATTATGTGTTAAACTTAAAAAAATAATTTAGATAGGTGAACTATGTTGAAAGAAGCACTTCAAATATTAAAAGATAATAATTATAAGGTGACTAAACAACGAATTGATTTGATCGACTACTTGAGTAAATATGTTGATAGTTATGTTCAGATCAGTGTTGTAGATGCTTATATGCGATCGTTATATCCGGGTATAAGTCACAATACTGTTTACCGAAATATTAAAGAATTTTCAGATATTGGTTTGGTTGAATATCAGGAGAAAAATAAAACGATGATAAAGTTTCAATGTGACTTTGACCAGCCGCATCATCACCATTTTATTTGTTCTAACTGCGGCAAGGTAATTGAATTAAAAGAGTGTCCTATGGAATTTTTCACTAAACAATTACCTGGCTGTCAAGTTGATACACACGCTATTGAAATTTATGGCCTGTGTCCTGACTGTGTAAATGCACAAAGTAAAAAAACCAAACCTCTTTAATAGAAGTTTGGTTTTTATTTCTTTGTTAAACATTAAAAAGTTTATTAATCGAAATTCTCCATTCTAAAAATCCCCCCAAATAATTTATGCAAAGTAACTACCTGCAAAGGTGTGTTAGATTGATCCTTCGTTGGACTCATCTTTGTGAAAGAAGACTTCAAAGGGAATTTGATAGGCATCGTGAAGTATAATAATTTCCTTTTGAGTGAAGCCTAGATCCTTATTCTTACGGTGAACAGTAGATTTAGATTTCTCTAGCAAGTCTGCAATGTCACTTTGTTTGATGTGATTCATAATACAGAAAGTTTTAAAACACTGATTATCATACATTGCAATCTTTCCTTTGTGGAATATATTTTCCTTCAATAAGGATTACAATTACATATTAAGTTACTTAGTAGAACTTTTCAACATATTTTTTTCGCAAAGTGTCATAATTTACGCTAAAATATCATATATGAAAGGTAGAGGTTATATTTGACAGATGATAACAATCGGAAGATATTTAAAAACTAAAAGATTCTTTTCAGAACTTACATTATTGCAAGTAACTCATATTGCTAAAGATAAATATGGTTACTCTACTTCAACGTCAGTTCTAAGCGCCATCGAAACTGACAAGAATAAGATAATTGATGGTGAACTATTATTTGTTCTATCAGATATTTATGATTTTGACTTAAATGAATTTAAAGAAGTGGTTTTAGGGAATATTAGTAATATTCGCGAACGAAGAAAAAGTAATAAATAGATTCACCTACCCAGATGGTGTTTATTTAAATTACGAAAAAAGAGAGTGGAATTATTTTCCAACTCTCTTTTCTTTTAGAATTTTGTTCAATTGTTTGTATTGAGACAGCATCCATTCTTTATATGTTTTTCCAGATGGCAATGTTTCAGTGACTTTTAAAACTGGAATATTGTTTTTATGAGCTATTTGAACTAAGTTATCGACGGTTTTACTTTGAGCTTGTTCGTTATAGACCAAAAATGAGATTCGTTTGTTCTTTAAACCATCACGCATATCTTTAACTACTTTTGGTGATGGATCGGTACCATTTTCTATGGCTTTTTCAAAGCTTTTATCACCGATCGTGAAGCCCATTGCTTTTATTGAGTAGTCAAAAACTGGTTCACTTACATAAACATCTTTGTTTTTAGTATTTTTAGCAGTTGTTCTCAACTTGCTTAATTCGTTATTAACAGGTTTTAAAGAATCTATATACTTTTGGGCGTTTACCTTGAAGTATTTTTTGTTTTTAGGCTGTTTTTTACCAAGTTCCTTAGCTAAATAATTGGCGTATTTGGGCATGGTTTTAGGATTGTACCAGAGGTGAGGATTGTCGCCACTTTTTTTATCCATAATGTCTTCACCAACTTTAATAAAGACAGCATTACTTGAGTCACTAGATAATTTATTCATCCAAGAGTCGTAACCAATACCGTTGGCTACTGTGATATCAGCGCGACTGACTTCTTTAGCTATTTCGGTAGTTGGCTCATAGTCGTGCGGATCAATGGCGGGATTATTGATTATAGAAGTAACATTTCCCTTATCACCAACAACAGCTTTGGCAACTTCTCCGTAAAAGTCAGTTGTCGTCACGATATTTATTTTGTTACTGTGCTGAGACGTTGGCTTAGAAGAGCAACTGGACAACAAGATACTTAATAATATAAGTCCTAAAGTCAGAATGATTTTCTTTGATTTTTTCATGATTTTTCCTTATTAAATAATACTATCTACATTAAATGATTAGTTAAAATTTGTAAACTGTAATACTTACGGTTTACAAAGTAAAAAAGCTTATTAGTAAAGAAAAGGCTTCCATTGATTGGTAAATAGGTTTTATAATATTACCAAATGATACTTTTAGTTTATGTATAAGAAAGGATATAAAAATGAAAAATGTACTTACATTTGGTGAGATGATGTTGCGCTTAAAACCATCAGCCAATAATAGAATCGTTCAATCTAATGCGTTTGAGGCATCTTATGGAGGTGCAGAAGCTAATGTTGCTGTATCTTTAGCACTTCAAGGAGACTCTGCATCTTATCTAACTAAGTTTCCAGAAAATTCATTAGGCGACACGGCACTAGGAACATTGAGAAAATATGGGGTCAATACTAGTCATATTTTACGTGGCGGACCTAGATTAGGTATTTATTTCTTTGAAAAAGGTGCTAGTGTACGTGGAACATCAGTTGTCTATGATCGTGCTGGTAGTTCTTTAGCGGTTTCTAAAGCAAACGAATATGATTGGGAGAAAATTTTTGAGGGCATAGATTATTTCTATTTTTCAGGTATTACTCCGGCAATTTCTGAAGAACTCCAAAATGCTGTTTTGAGTGCTTGTCAATATTGTAAAGATCATAATATTCAAATTGCTTGTGATATGAACTATCGTGGCAAGATGTGGACGCCACAAGAAGCTCAAGAATTTAGCAAAAAAGTTATGCCATTTGTAAATATTTGTTTAGTACATGATGAAGACTTTGAAGCTAGTTTAGGTATTAAAAGTTTCGATGGCGATATGAGTCGTGGTATTGAACAAAAAGATAGCTTTAAAAATGCTATGAGACAAGTCTATAATCGTTATCCTAATTGTCATACAGTGGCTAGTGTTTTAAGAAATATTTATTCAGTTGAAGATAGCCAATGGTCAGCTTTGTTGCTTAGAGATGGAAAATTCTTTGAAAGTCCTGTTTATAAGGTTCATGTATATGAAGGAGTTGCTGGCGGGGATGCTTTTGGTGCCGGATTGATGCATGGATTTTTGAATGATTATAAAGGGCAAGAACAAGTTAACTATGCGATAGCTGCCAGTGTTTTGAAATTAACTATTGGTGGAGATTTAAATCTCGTTAGCGAACAAGAAATTCGTGACGTTATGAAAAAGGATAGCGCCTCGGCTATGAAGAGATAATCTATAAGACATGTTAAACCACTTCCAAAAATTTCAGTGTTATGATGTATATCATGTATTCATGGTTGTAGTTATTCAAAACAAAGTATATAATTCTTTGGTCTAGACAACTAGAAACCGTAATAGATTAGTTACGTAATTTGAAATTTTTGAAGAAAAGAGTGATTTTTTGGGTGTCTTGTTAGCGCTTATTCCAGCTATTGGATGGGGTATTCAACCTCTTATTGCCAGTAAAGTTGGAGGAAGCCCATCAAACCAAATTTTTGGTACAGGATTTGGTTCTGTAATTATAGGTTTATTTATTTATTTAATGTATGGAAGTGTCACAGGAATTAATTTTTGGATCAGTTTTGGGGCCGGATTCCTTTGGTCATTAGGTCAAGTTGGACAATATATTTCCTTTACCCAAATCGGCGTTACAAGAACAATGCCGATAACAACTGGTTTACAAGTTGTCGGAACTTCATTGATCGGAGTTATAATCTTTGGCGAATGGAGTGGAACGGTTTCTAAGTTAGTTGGTTTATTAGCAATTATTTTAGTTGTTCTTGGTGTTACATTTACGGCTATAACAGATAAGAAAGCTGGTAATTCCGCAAAGGGATCACTAACAAAAGGGCTAGCCGTTTTAGTTCCAACAACTGTTGGTTATTGGGCATATAGTGCTTTACCAAAGGCCGTATCAGCATCAGGTCTGCATTTATTCTTCCCTGAAATGTTAGGAATTTTTGTTGGTGCAGTTATTTATAACTTAGTTATGACAAAAGGTAAGAGCTTTGTACAAAAAGAAAGCTGGCTCAACGGCCTAATTGGACTTGATTTTGGTATTTCTTCATTAGCATATATCTTTGCGGCCCAAGCTGCAGGTGTTGCTTCAGCCTTTGTTATTACACAATTAAACGTTGTTGTTGCTACACTAGGTGGCCTATTGATTTTACATGAGTCGAAAACATCTAGAGAGCTTAAATTTACGCTATCAGGATTAGTATTAATTGTTGTAGGTAGCGTTATGACAGCATTCTTATAAAAAAGTGTTTAAAACAGACACAGTAATCCTTGATTGCTATGTCTGTTTTTTATTCATTTAGTTGACCAGTAGTCATTGACTTTAAGTCAATAAGATATTATTATATTTTTTGAAAGGAATGATCCTATGAATAAACGACAAGAACAGGCTGAGGCAACAAAGGAAAAAATAAAACAAACAACATTGAGATTAATAAAAACTAAAAATTTTTCTGACCTTTCTGTTGAAGACATTACTAAAGCCAGCGGAGTCGCTAAAGGAACTTTTTATCATTATTTCAAAAAGAAAGAAGATATTATCTTACTTTTAGGATTACAATCTTTCGTTCAATTAGAAGATTCTACTTTGCGGTATGAAGAAGGCAACATCAACGAACGTTTACGATATTATTTCATTAATTTTATGAAAATAATTGAAGATCAAGGAATTGAATTAGCTCGCCAATGGTTGAGTTACGTTGTCGTTCCTAAATTATCGGAAAGTAAGTTCTATAAATGGGACACTGACATTGCTGCAATTGAAAAAATCTTAAGAGACGGAATAGATCAGCATGAATTGGCTAAAAATACACCGGTAGACGTAATTGCCAATATTTTAGGAACTGAATTATATGGAATGGTTTCTGTTTGGTGTATGACTGATTCTGAATTTGTACCAAGTGAGTGGACTGGTCGTTTCTGTGATATTCAATTGCCACAATTACTTAAGCCTTATCTAATTGAAAGATAATATAGGAGGATGTTTAATGAATATTCCAACAGTTAAATTAAATAATGGCGTGGAAATGCCAATTGAAGGATTTGGTGTATATCAAGTTTCTGATTTTAATGAATGTAAACAAGCCGTATTAGATGCTCTTGATTCTGGCTATCGAGCAATTGATACAGCACAAGCCTACGATAATGAAGAAGCAGTTGGTGCTGCTCTTAAAGAAAGTAACATAGCCCGTAAGGACATTTTCTTAACAACAAAAGTATGGATTTCAAATTATAGTAATGCTAAAGCATCAGTTGAAGAATCAATGAAAAAATTAGGTGTGGATTATTTAGATTTAGTATTGTTGCATCAACCATTTGCTGATTACTATTCAGCTTATCGCGATTTAGAGGATCTATACAAAGAGGGTAAAATTCGTGCCATCGGTGTATCAAACTTTTATCCTGATCGACTGATCGACCTTGTTTCTAATACAGATGTAGTTCCAGCTATTGATCAAGTGGAAACGCATGTATTCAATCAACAAGTTGAAGCTCAAAAATACATGGAAAAATATAATGTTCAAATTGAGTCTTGGGGCCCATTTGCTGAAGGTAGAAATGATTTGTTCACCAATTCAGTTTTGACAGAAATTGGTAAAAAATATAATAAATCTGCTGCGCAAGTAGCTTTGAAATATTTAACACAGCGCAATGTTGTTATTATTCCAAAATCTGTTCATAAAGAACGTATGCAACAGAACTTAGATTTGTATGATTTTGAGTTAAGCGACGAAGATATGAAGAATATTTTGGCACTAGATACAAAGAAATCATTGTTCATGAACCATGAATCTCCAGAAACAGCTGAAATGTTCATGAATTGGTCGAAGAATTAAGACCGTTATAACGAATGAATTTTAAAGAAAAATCGGGTACTAGCAGAAAATTATAAAAGTTTTCTACTGATACCCGATTTTCTTATACGCTTTGTTCGATTGCGTCTTGAACAAGTTTGAATTCACTCTTTAATTCTTCTAGTGTCATTGGATATTCGATTGCAACAGGAATATCTGGTGTAACGGCGTTGATCAAATTCTTCCAGTTTGTAGCACCTTTATCTAAAAGAACAGTACCTTTATTTTGAATATTCTTTAGATGAAGGATCGTCACATAACTGCTTAATTTATCCATAGCTTTTTCAGGATCTTCATTGATCCAGTACCAGTTACCGGCATCAAATGTGTATCCGATTGGTAATCCAGCTTGTTTGATTTCTTTGTTGATCTCTAAGACATGATCCATATGGCCATGTTCATTTTGTTCGTTTTCAATAGTTAGTTGAACGTCGTAGGGTGCTAAAGTATTTTTCAATTCAGCTACTAATTCATCGTTTAGAGTATCTATTTCGCCTAGACTGATTTTTAATGATCCAATTGAATATTTTTTGGCAAGGTCAAGGTAAGAAGTTAAGTTTTCATTGATCTTGTTTTCTACAAAGAGTTGTTCGGGGATTGAAAAGTATAAGAGCCAGTTCTTTGATTGAGCTAAATCTTTTAAGGCAGTCAATTCTTGGTCACGATCCTCACCAAAGAATTCGCCACGAACTTCCACACCATCAATACCTAGGTCAGTGATTTTTTTGATCATATCTAATTGTGATGATCCGTTCTTTACATCTTTTTCAAATACAGCTGTATTAACCAAAATCTTTGTCATTGTAATTCCCTCCAAATTGCTTGATAAAAAGTTAATAGACTAACTTTATACCAAGAAAATACAGTTGTAAACGTTTTCATCAAAAACGGTTTAGTTTTCGTGAAAAATTTCTCAATCATAAACTTTTTTAGCAATTATTACGTTACATTGCCCAATGCAACCACAAGGTGCTATCCTTTTTAAGGCGATTTCACGTAAACTTTAATTATTAAAAGGAGAGAATTATGCAAATAGGTGAACAGTTACAAAGACAGCGTAAAGAACATGGAATGTCACAGGAAACTTTGGCAAAGAAACTTCATATTTCAAGACAATCAATTTCAAAATGGGAAAATGGAACTTCTCTACCTAGTTTTGCTAACGTCGTTGCGATCAGTGAACTATTTGAAATCTCTCTGGATGAATTAATCAAAGGAGATGTGGAACTTATGGATCAATTTGAACACAGTACAAAAATCAATAAGGCATACATAATTACCATTACAAGTATCGTTTTAGCAATCGTTGCGTTTGTATTTTCCAATAATGTTTATTCAATTTCTCAATCAACTTTGGAGAATGTTTTATTTCTTCCTTTAATGGCTAGTTTTATTTGTTTAATGTTTAGTATCGATTGGAGAGCATTAGAAAAGGCCATTAACAAATGGACAATGTTGTTTGGAATAATCTGGTTAACATTGTTGTTATGGCCTTCGTTTTATGATTTTATTGGTGGTTTTGTAGCAGGTTGGAATGCTCACTAGTGCGGTGTCTTATTATTCAACAATAGGTTGTAAACAGTGTAAGCTACGGTTTGAACAATAGCGATTAGAATGAATATTCCAATCCAAACTACTAAACTACCTAATTTCAATGTTGCTTGATCGTTTGATTTGGGAATTGCGTTAATAAAAATAACAACTGTTCCGATGGCAAATATCACGATCCAGACTAAACTTAAAATGTGCCACTTTGACATAATGATCCCTCTATTTAATTAATTTGTTTATTATTTAAATTGTAATTCATGATAATAAAAAGACAACTCGATATATTTAAATTGTAATTTTGATGGTTATCTTTTGATAAAAAATTAATCAGGTGTAACAATAAGGCCATTAAACTATTGGGAGTTTAATCAATGTATCTAAAAAAATAAAGCTGAGGGATAATTTCCCTCGGCTTTATTTTTTTTGCTTTATACCAAGTTTTACTTGGCATTCAGGACATAATCCATAAACTTCCATGTGGTTTCCAGAAATCATATATCCTGAAATATCAGCTGTTTTTTCTTCGAGGGCTTTTTCGTCTTTATCAAAACCAGGGTAAGTGACATCGACGATTTTACCACAGTTAGTACAAATGGCATGATAGTGCGGTGTGCCAAAGTAATCATAGTGAGTACTACCATCGCCGTTTTGCAATTCAACTACTAAACGGTGATCGACGAAAGTATTCAAAGTGTTATATATCGTTGAGGAACCCATATTCGGAAGTTCTTTGCTTAGAGCATCACGAATGGTTTCAACTGTTGGATGGTTATGATGGCTGGCAAGATAAGCCAAAATGATGTGACGCTGTGGAGTGACACGAAGTTTGTGATCCTTTAGAACTTTTAAAGTATCCTCCATGACAGAGCTATTAGTCATAAGCAATCTTCCTTTCTAGTTTGGAATCATTACAAGTTAATTATAATACCTATCTAATAAAAATATCAATTATTGATTCTTATTGGAATAAATTTAGGAATATATTCATAAATGTTTACTTTCAACTAAAATTGATTTATCATGTACTCGTTACTAGATGAGAATCATTCCAACTTAGAAATGATTTCAAACAAGGAGTGAGCAAAAATGCAAAAAGCTAAAAAGACGAGAAGTTTAGCTGAAAAAATAAATGTCATGCGTGCCAGTGTTATGGGGGCAAATGACGGCATCATTTCAGTTGCTGGTATTGTTATTGGTGTTGCTGGTGCTGGTAGTAACAACTATGCAATTTTTCTAGCCGGTATTGCAGGGATGCTAGCTGGTACTATCTCTATGGCGATGGGGGAATGGGTTTCAGTTAGTACTCAACGTGATAGTGAGAAGCGTGCTATCGAAAAAGAATCCGCTGCCTTAGATGGTAATTATGATGGAGAATTTGAATTCATCAAAAATAAATATCAAAAAACAGGAATTTCAGAAGCGCTTGCTCTAAAAGCTACCAAAGAAATGATGGGTGACGATCCGTTAGATGTTGCTGTACGTGAACGTTTTGGATTCAATCCTAAGGAAGAAACAAGTGCGATCGCTGCCGCTATTGCTTCGATGATTTCATTTCCGACCGGATCGATTTTACCGTTAGTTTCGATTACGTTATTTCCTGCTAATATACGTGTGTTTGCGACAGTCATTGCTGTTGTTATCGCATTGGTCATTACTGGATACACAGCCGCATATCTGGGCAATGCTAATAAGTTAAAGGCAGTCTTTAGAAACGTGGTTTCAGGATTATTAACGATGTTTGTAACCTATTTGATAGGTACATTGTTCGCACATTAAAGGAGTGACAAGAATGATGAAGGCAGTAAACTTTCCTAAGCAAAAAAAGAGTAAGAAAACAATGGCAGAGCGCTCCAATACATTACGTGCTGGAGTTTTAGGATCAAATGACGGTATCCTTACTGTTGTTGGGGTACTATTTTCAGTTGCCGTTGCAACAACAAACCATTTTACGATCTTTATCGCTGGCCTATCTGATCTTATTGCATGTGCTTTTTCAATGGCTTCTGGCGAATACGCATCAGTTAGCTCCCAAAAGGATACAGAAAAAGCAGCTATTGAAAAAGAACGTGAATTGATCAAATCAGATTTTCAATCTGAACTAAACGTTGTGGCAAATTATTATGTTGATAGAGGGGTTTCTAAGGAAACTTCATTAGATATTGCCAAAGAATTGATGAAAAAAGATGCTCTAGGAACAGTTGTTAAAGTTAAATATGATTTGGATCTAGGTCATTATATGAATCCGTGGGATGCAGCCTTTTCTTCACTAGTTGCAGCATCTTCAGGTGGTATTTTCCCACTAGTTGCGATGACTTTCTTGCCAGTATCAATGCAGTGGCCAGGAACTATTTTAGCGGTTACGTTATCAGTTGCTTTGACAGGATTTTTAAGTGCTAAATTAGGTGATGGATTAGTTAAAACTGCTATTATCAGAAATGTTATTGTTGGTATTATTACTATGATCATTCACTATTCAGTTGGATTGATGTTGTAATTTAAAAGTTTAGCTATGATAAAATTAAGTTACTATATAAGAATTCAGGTAACTCAATGAATAAAGAAAAATTAATTAGATTTAAGGATAGTAATGATTTTTTTGTTTGCCCAATTTGTAATGAAAAATTAAGTTTAGAAAATACGAGTTTGGTTTGTTCTAATGGACATAATTTTGATATTGCTAAACAAGGTTACGTCAACTTTCTTTTGAATATGAAGCAGCAAAAAAATTACGATAAAGCTAACTTTGAGAATCGTGGCTTGATTTTAAAAGATGGTTTATATGATCATATTTTAAATAAAATAATCGAGATCATTAAAAATTTATCAATTGAAACTATACTGGATGCTGGTTGTGGTGAAGGTTATTATTCTCGTGAAATTCAAACTCAACTGGATAAGACTGTATTGGCGTTTGATATCTCTAAAGATTCTGTCCAACAGGCAGCTAGAAATGATGCGAATAATTCTGTTAAATGGTTTGTCGGGGATTTAGCAAACTTGCCGATAAAAGATAATAGTGTTGATAGTATTTTAGATATTTTCTCTCCAGCTAATTATCATGAATTTCACCGTATTTTAAAGAATAATGGCTATTTAATAAAAGTTATTCCTGGAGAAAAACATTTAACTGAATTGAGACAACAAGCAAGCGAGTATCTTAGAAGTGAAAGTTACTCTAATCAGAAGGTATTAAGTTATTTTGAAGAACATTTTCAAGTTGTCGATGAGATCAATGCCACAAAGACATATTCAGTTTCTGAAGACGAGAGGACGGCCTTTATCAATATGACTCCATTACTTTTCAATGTAGATAAATCTAAAGTAGACTGGTCCACTGTGACGAAAATTACCGTTGATTCTAAGATATTGATCGGTAAAAATATTTAACTAAAAAATCGAATATCTGCTAAAAACTTATTTCAAAAGTTTTTGCGGATACTCGATTTTAAATTATTTTATTTAGTTTTGAGCAATAGTTCTAGTGATGTTTGTAGATCGGTCAGCTGTTGTTCATTAACGCAGTTAACGTTTTTACGAATATTTTGAGCTATAACTTGTTTCATAGCTTTATCAACTCCGGATTTTACAGCCGATAATTGAACTAAAACTTCATCACAAGGTCGCCCATCGTCCATCATTCTTAAAATACCATCTAATTGTCCGCGGGAGCGTTTGATCTGACTAGTTATTTTTTTACTGGCTAGTTCTTCAGTTGGTTGAGACATATCGGCCTCCTTTTAAAATTAATAACATAGATATTATACCCAGACGGGTATCGTACATCAAATTATATGCTGATAGGTCCTTTTTAAAGGAGAATCAAAATAATTGCTAAAAATTACCCTAGGGGGTATATTACTTATATAAGTAAGATGGTAAAAAGGGGAGACTTGCAAATGAGTAATATTAAAGAAATTTCTGACAAGACTTTTAATGATGAGACAAGCACTGGTTTAGTAATTACCGATTTCAACGCTGACTGGTGTCCTCCATGTAAGATGATGAATCCAATTTTGGAAAAGTTATCTGCAAATGATCAATTAGGTGATAAGATCAAATTCACATCAATGAACGTTGATAAGAATCCTAAGACACCTAATAACTTTGGCATTCAAGGTATTCCTACATTTATCGTTAAAAAAGACGGTGAAGTAGTTGGCAGAATGGTTGGTTATCAACCAGAACCTAAGTTCCGTAAAGCTTTGGAACAGTATATGTAATTTGTGAGAGAGTGCAGTTAAACATGTTCAGCTTTCGAGCATTAAGGCAAATAAGGAGATGTGACGAAAGTCACATCTCCTTATTTGTTTTAAGCGGAAAAAGCTATGTTTAACTGCACGTTTAAGCTGCATATTTTAGTAAGTAGAATTAGTATAATAAGTCTTATCTAATCCGTTAGTATTGTAATCAGTATTATCTGGATCATTGAAGAAATCAGCATTCAATTTATTCAATTTTGTTTCAGTATTTGAAATAGTTTCAGTATCCAACCCAAGGTTTTTCCGTAATTTGTCTGATCCATCTTGTAATACTTTTGTCGGTAAAATTTGATAAGAACTACCATTTATCCAAGCTGACTGGCCTTGTAATTGATACGATTTGATCTTTTTACCACTGCTATTGTATTTCATGGGCAATTCTTCTAATTGTTTATCAGTAAAATCGGTACTTATATCTGGACCCAATTCTTTAATTAATTTAGGTAGTTTAACCAAATATTTTGGTTGAGCTATTTTTTTTGCAACAGCTTTTAAAACTTGTTGCTGTCTGATTTGTCTTCCGTAGTCGCCAAGTGGATCTTCATAACGCATTCTGACATATGTCAAAGCTTCTTTACCATTGATATGGTGAGTACCTTTAGGAACGGTAATGCCATCGTAACTGACTGCTAAATCTGATTTAACAGTGACACCTCCGACAAAGTTCACAGTTTTTTTAAGAGCCCCCATATTGATCGCAACACTGTAATCAACAGGAACATTTAATAAATCGCTGACGGTATTTTTTGCCATATTTGACTTGCCAATATTGTAGGCGGCGTTTATTTTCTGCATATTTTTTGTTTTATCTCCTACCATTACTGCCAAGGCGTCTCTAGGAATGGAGTAAATGATAGTTTTGTGTGTTTTAGGGTTTAAAGAAAGCAGCATCATAGTATCTGAATTACCACGATCGATTCGACCATCTGCCCCAGTATCGGCACCTAAAAGTAAAACAGAAATTGGTTTTCCCTGATCAACCTTTTTAGAAACACTATTTTTATTAGTATCGACAGATTTTAAGGCTTCCTTATTTTGATAAATATAAATCCCAAAGACGATTGCTAAGATGACTATTACTATGCCTATAACAATCATAAAACGTTTAAAAATTTTCATAAAATACCTCGAAGTTTAAGCTTAATAGTTTATTATAATATAATTACTAAATAATACAAGGTAGTTGAATCTATACGATTTCCTATACTATTTCATCTTTATTAGTTAAATACAAATAGAAAGCTTGATACTTTTTTGACTAGTTCACTGTTATTAAAAAGGTCTACAATGATACTAATATTAGGTTGAGAAGGAGGAGATCATTTGGTTTCAAGAGATAGTTTCATTAAAGACAATAAGCCTGAGTTTGAAAATTTATTTAAAAAATTGATTGGACTTAAAGGTGTCAGTGCCACAGGCGAAGGTATCAACGAAACGATTGTATTATTACAAGAAAAATTAAAGGATTTGGGAGCTCATGTAGAAGTAATTCAAACTGCAGGATCACCTACCATTTTGGCCGAGATCGAAGGTCAAAGTGATCGTACAGTTTTGTTTTATGGCCATTACGACGTTATGACGCCAGGAATTGAAGCTGACTGGGATACAGATCCGTTTACATTGACAAAAAAGAACCATCGTTTTTATGGACGTGGAGCAGGTGATAATAAGGGTCAGTTACTGGCTCAAATATTAGGACTATATGTCTATAAACAATTGAATGGCGGCTTTCCATTTAATATTAAGTTTTTAATTGAGGGTGAAGAAGAACAAGGTAGTAAAAATTTGCCATTTACGGTTAAGAAATTAGCTGATAATAAATTAAAAGATGTTGATTTAGCAATTGTCGTCGATGGATCTTTTAATCAATCAGGACAACACGTCTTAAGACTTGGTAACCGCGGTGCTCTAGGATTTCAAATTACTGCTAAAACAGGTACACAATATAATCATTCTGGCAATTTAGGCAATATTATGAAAAATCCAGTCGTAATTTTGATGGAATTATTACAAAAAATATATGACTTTGAAAGCGATAAAGTTTTGATCCCAGGCTTTTACGATGGAGTGGAAGATCCAAGTAAAACTGAAATCAACTGGATGAAACAATTGCCTTATGATAAAAAATCAATTTCTGAACAAACTGGTGTTAAAGGGTTGCCAGATACTGGATTGGAATATTATCAAAAATTAATGTTCCGACCTACTTTTAATATTTCCGGGATCAATGCTGGATATACTGCTAAGGGGATGAAGTCGATCATTCCTCATGAAGCAATTATGAAAGTAGAAACAAGATTAGTCGGCAAACAAAATATTCAGGAGATTCAAATTGGAATCAATAATTTGCTGCAAAACGAGATTGATAATGGTGATATAAAGGTTAAATATCTAGTTCAAGTTCCACCATGTAAGACGATCTCTAGTGATACACATATTGAATCACTCGTTGAATCAATTAAAGCCGCGACTGGATCAGGTCTTATCGAACCGACAATGCCCGGGACCGTTCCTAACTATGTCTGGTCGGATATTTTAAAAGTACCGGTATTTACAATTCCTTATGCTAACTTTGATCAGCGTAATCATGCACCAAACGAAAATATTACTGAAAAAGCTTTTTATGACGGGATTAAAATTTCTTATGAATTGTTGAAACATCTTTAGAGCGTGAAATAAGGCAGAGGCCAAGCTTAGGTCTCTGCCTTATTTCATGCATTTTTATATATTAGTTTTTAGTGATTATAATCATATGACTTTACTTGAATAAAAATATTTGTTATCGTTTATATACACGGATAGCTTTATGATCCCACTTTATATGAAAGCGAGGTCTTAGATGGACAGAAAAAACTATCAAATAGATTTACAAGAATTAACAAAACAAAATAATATTCAAGATTTTGAGCAAGGTCTTTCAACTAAAGAGGCTAACAAGCGTTTAGAAGAATTTGGACCCAACAAACTTGAGTCGGAAAAAACTCCCAAATGGAAAATGTTCCTTAGACAATTTAACAATATGGTAATTTATGTTTTGATAATTGCCGCAATAATTACTTTAGTGTTAGGGCATTATTCAGATTCAATCATAATTGGTCTGGTTGTAATTATTAATTCTCTAATTGGATATTTTCAAGAAGCCAGTGCTTCTAATGCCTTAGAACGTATCAAAGAGATGCTTTCGATCAATGCCACGGTATATCGAGACGGCCAGAGAAAAGAAATTTCGGCTGAAGAATTAGTTCCAGGGGATACAGTCTTTTTAGAAGCTGGAGATAACGTACCAGCGGATCTTAGAATAATCAATTCAGATAATTTGAGGATTCAGGAATCTTCATTAACTGGCGAAACTAATTCGGTAGAAAAAATTTCTGATGTTATCTCAAAAGAAGTAGCACTTGCTGATCAAGTCAATATGGCATTTGCTTCAACGGCGGTTACTAAAGGTAGTGGTTTAGGATCAGTTGTGGCAACAGCAGAGAAGACTGAGATCGGTAAAATATCTGCCGAAGTAAGTTCGGTTAAGAAGCGTAAAACACCATTGATGCAAGTGATCGATAAATTAGGTAGTAGTGTATCGTACTTTATCGTTGCTGCAGCGATCGTGACATTCTTTATTGGATTGTTATTCAATGTTTATTCTATTTCAGTTCTATCAATGGCAATAGTTTCAATGGTGGTTGGTACGATCCCAGAAGGATTACCAGCGACTACTTCAGTAATTTTGGCTAAGGGTGTAAATGATATGGCTAAGAACCAAAATACTATCATTAAGACACTACCAGCTGTAGAAACTTTAGGTTCAGTCGACGTTATAGCGACTGATAAAACAGGTACTTTAACCAAAAATGAGATGACAGTAACAGATATTGTTATTGGGGATGAGAATTTTCAAGTAACTGGTATAGGTTATGAGCCAGTTGGAGATATTGTTAAAAATGAACAACCAGTTGAAATAGATGAAAAGATGCAACTATTTTTAGAGTCAGGTTATCAAGCTAATGATACGCATTTAAACAATGATAATGGTAAATGGAATATTGCCGGAGAACCAACGGATGGAGCTTTTTTATCGCTTTATCATAAGGTATTTCCACACGGTGAGGATTCTAATTATCAGAAAATAGATATCTTACCATTTGATTCTGATTTCAGATATATTGCTAGATTAGTTAGAAAAGATGATCAAAATTATCTATTTGTAAAAGGTTCTCCTGATAAACTATTTCAAATGGCCAAGAATAATGATGATAATTTTGCTCAAGATACTTGGTCAAATCGAGTTAAAGAATTTTCTAAAGATGGAAAACGAGTAATTGCCGTGGGTTATAAGAAAGTTTCGGACGAGACCACTTCAATTACGCATGACCTCATAAATAACGGACTGAACTTCTTAGGACTTGCTGCCATCATAGATCCACCAAGAGAAGAAGTAATTGATGCGCTTAAAGAAATTCGCTCCGCTGGTGTTGAAGTTAAAATGATTACTGGTGATAGTCCGATTACTGCATCAGCTATTGGTGAAAAGTTAGGCTTAGCTGATAAAATCAACGCTATAACGGGTCCTGAATGGGACAAATTGTCGGATGAGGAACGTATTAAAGCAGCCGATGAGAATCAAGTTTTCGCTAGAACAACTCCGGGAAATAAGATTGAAATAATTGAAGCTTTACAAAAAAATAATAAAGTTACCGCAATGACCGGTGACGGCGTGAATGATGCTCCTGCCTTGAAACAAGCTGATATCGGAGTATCAATGGGAATCAAAGGAACTGATGTTGCCAAAGATTCTGCCGATATGATTTTGACAGATGACAACTTCGCGACAATTTCCAAAGCTATTAGAGAAGGTAGACGTATCTTTGATAATATCAAGAAGAGTATTCTGTATCTTCTACCAATCTCTTTTTCAGAAGGGTTGATCATAGCATATGCCATTCTGACTAAAAGTGAGATTCCACTTCACCCGACACAATTGTTATGGATCAATATGGTTTCAGCAATAACGATCCAATTTGCTTTAACCTTTGAACCTGCTGAAGCGGGAATAATGAAGCGCCCGCCTAGAAAAACAGGTGCTAAATTAATGAGTCGACATGACTTATTCCAAGTTACTTACGTTTCCATTTTGATGGCAGTCGTCAGTTTAGTGATCGACGCTTTCTTACGTGGAAATGGTGTGAGCGCCGTGATTTCAAGTACAACGATGATTAATGTATTGATCATGGGTAAGATCTTTTACCTATTTAACATTCGTTCGCAAAAATCAGCTTTTTCAAAGAATTTCCTTTCCAATCCTAAAGCCTTTTATTTTGTGGGCTTAATGCTATTACTGCAAGTTATCCTTACTTACGTACCATTTATGCAGGGAATTTTCTACACAGGTTCTCTAGGCATGATGGAGTGGGGATTAGCAATAGTAGGTGGGTTTATCGTCTTGATAATCGCTGAGTTTGATAAGTATATTCGTAATTTGAAATTAAAAGGACAGTTTCAGCTTTTAGAATAAGAAGAATAGAGCGTGACATAAGGCGTTTAGAGACTGAGCATATTAGTAGATAAGCGGAGGTCTCTGCCTTATGGTACGCGTTTCAATAAATAAAAATCGTGATACAGCAAGAGGGTGTGACTTTCGTCACAGCCCTCTTTTTTTTGCAATTTTACAAAAACCAATCTCTGAAGTGGTCTTTAATAATTTGTTGAGACTTCTTAAATAACGTTGGCTGTTCGGAATTATTTATTTCGTCATAAAGGCTGTTGTTTATTTTAGTCAGTATATTAGTAAGTTGATCAAGTTCTTCATCTGATAACACTTCCAAAAAATCAGGGATTTTTGACGATTCAGTGTCGATTTTTTGCCTTCCTAAATCGGTTAAATGAATGACTGTCATACGACGATCTTTGTCGGATTTTTCTTTGGTTACAAGATTTTTCTTAACTAGTTTATTTACAAATTCGGCAGTTGATTGTGCAGTTAAATCAAGATTAGTAGCTAATTCTTTTTGTGAAAGTCCATCATTTTGTGACAAGGCCAATAGTATTTTACCTTGCCCTTGAAAGAAAGATTGATGTTCATTCTTATCATTATTTCTTTGTGCTATATTGTCCGCAGTGTGACGAACCATACCAAATTCGATTAGTTTACCTGCAGCGGCTTTTTGTTTAAGTAAATTGGACATTTGAGTATCCTCCTAGATTCATTATAATGGTTGATTTGAAAAAAGATAGTCAGGTATCCTGAATAAAACTCTTGCAATGTTAATCAGGTACCCTTACAATGTATTTGTTCAGGTAACCTGATTAATATTTTTAAAGCAACGAGGTAAGAAAATGAAAACAAGTAATGCAGTTGAAGTTAGAAATTTAACAAAAACATTTAATAATAATATCGTCGTAAATAATGTTTCATTTGATGTCAAAAAAGGTGAAGTCTTTGGATTACTAGGACCTAATGGTGCTGGCAAAACAACGACTTTACGAATGATGACCACTTTACTTAAGGCAGATAGCGGCAGTGTTAAGATCTTCGGTCACGATACTAGAAAAGAAGGGCGATTGTCACGATCAATGTTTGGCTTGACGGGACAATATGCTTCAGTTGATGAAGATATTTCTTCTCGAGAAAATTTGATGATTTTTTCACGGTTAAATGGATTATCAAGGACAGATTCTAAGAAACGAACTGTTGAATTGTTAGAAGAATTTTCATTAGTTGATTCGGCTGATAAGGCATTGAAAAACTTTTCTGGTGGAATGCGGCGCAGATTGGATTTAGCGGTTAGTTTAATCACTCGTCCAAAGTTGATTTTTTTAGATGAACCAACTACAGGATTGGATCCTCGTACTAGATCACAGATGTGGGAGACGGTCAGAAATTTGGTAGCAAATGGATCAACGGTCGTATTAACGACACAATATCTTGATGAAGCAGATCAATTAGCAGATAGAGTGGCAGTTATCGATCACGGAAAGCTAGTCAAAATTGGGACACCTTCAGAACTAAAAGAACAAGTTGGCGGTACTAATTTGAACTTTACCGTAAATAAATTAGATCAAGTAAATACCGCGGTTAAATTAGCAAAAGAACAGACTGGAACATTGGTTAACTTAACTAATCAGCAAATAAACGTCAAATTGGCCAAAATTGATCAATTAACGCCGTTATTAGTGGATTTAAAAAAATCTAAAATTTCTATAAGTAATCTAACAGTTCAAGAGCCTTCTTTAGATGATGTCTTCATGAAATTAACAGTAGGCAAGAATTAAATTGGAGGAATAATTATGGACGTACAAACACATCGTGGCAATTTAATAATGAATACAGCAACAATGGCTTATCGAAATTTACTAAAAACGATCCACAATCCTGATAGATTTATGGACGTTATCATTCAACCAGTTATGTTTATGCTGATGTTTGGATATTTATTTGGAGGTGCAGTTGCTGGTAATGTTAAGAACTATTTACCTACGATCGTTCCCGGAATCTTGATCCAAACAATGTTATCGGCAGCTTCTGGATCGGGATCTCAAATAAGAGAAGACCTAGATTCTGGAGTATTTGATAGATTTAAATCGTTGCCAATGGCACATATTGCACCTTTAGCGGGACAGCTTTTTGCTGATATTTTACGCTTAGTAATTGCCGCTATAACTTCTTTAACAACTGGATATTTAATGGGATGGCGCCCAATTGCCGGATTTGGTTGGGTAGTCGTTAGTGGATTACTGGCTATTTTTTCTGGCTGGGCATTATCTTGGGTCTTTGCTCTAGTAGGATTATTAGCTAAAAATGCAACTACGGTTGAAAGTCTATCGTTAGTAACAATGTTAGTATTATCATTCTTATCGAATGCTTTTATACCAATAAAAACTCTTTCAAAAACGATGCAAGTAATTGCATATATGAATCCGATAACCTATGTTATTACAGCCATTAGACAAATTCTGGCGACTGGCAGTCTGACTCATGAGGCTTTGTTGGTGCTTGTGTTTGGAATTGGAATCGTTGTGGTTTTTGCTCCATTGACCGTTTGGGCATATGATCGAAACAATTAGTTATTCAGAGCGTAACATAAGGCGGTTAGAGACTGAGCATATCCTAGAACATCGAATAATTGTGTACTTTCAATTGTTCGATGTTCGTAGATAGGCGGAGGTCTCTGCCTTATGCTACGCGTTTCAATGTGCCATAATCGTATATAGAAAAAAACACCGGTAATCTAAAAATCAGATTATCGGTGTTTTTTTTACTTAGCGTAAGTTCTTATCTTGGGTGGTATGTAATTTTCCATGAAGTGATAAATATTATCTAATGAGTCGGAAAAGAGCAGTTTTTCTCGATCTTCGACGCTTAGAAATTCTTTATTAGTCATTTGATCGAACATAGTTTTTAGTGGATCATAGTATCCAGCAACATTGAAGAACGCACTAGGATTACTGTTATCACCTAAACGTGCCCAGGAGAAGGCTTCTATTATTTCTTCTAAAGTTCCAGGACCACCGGGCAAAGCGATACAGCCATCGGAAAGATCCAGCATAGTTTTCTTACGTACGGACATGTCAGAAACTATTTGTAAATCACAATCTTTAAAAGCAGTTTTGCGGTCGTATAATTCTTGAGTTATGACTCCATGGACAATGCCGCCTTGTAGTCTGACTTCACTTGCCAGTATTCCCATTAGTCCAACTTTACCGCCACCGTAAACTAGCTCTAGATCGTTAGCAACTAACCAATCGGCTAATTGTAAAGCCGACTTTTGGTAAATTTTGTCATTTCCACTAGCTGCTCCGCAATAAACTGCAATTTTTTTCAAATTATGATCTCCTTTATTGATACTATTGTGAAAGTATTTTAGCATAGGAGATCAAAATAGTGGGAATGTATTTGCTAACATAAATATTTACTTAGAAAGCAATAAATCTACTAAAGGTTCGGCATCAATTTTACCTAAATTACCGGCAATATCTACTTTATTAAGGCTTGCAATTAGACTTTCTTTATCGAACTTAGTATTCAATAGAGCATCTTCAAGTACAGAAGGTTTACCACCAGTAATAAAGTCACCATAGATCTTAATAGCAGAAATTTCATTGTTATCATTTAATGAGAAGTTAAAGGCTACTGTACCAATGTCAAAGTGTTTTGATACGTAATTAGTAAATCCAGGGTTCTTACCGTAGTTCCATTCGTCAGTATCATATTTGTCAGCTAGACGTGAGTCGATGATCTCCCAGTCATGATCTGTCAAAGTGTAAGTTTCAATATCATCTACTGCATCAACTTTGAAAATGCGCTTTAATAATTCAAGCTTGAAGTGATCGGCATCCATACTCTTGAATGGTTCATCTAAGTATTGTTTGATGTTTGTAATACGGCTGTTAACTGACTTAACACCTTTTGATTCAAGTTTATCTTGTTCTGGAGTTAGAACTTTTGTGGCAGTATCCATATCAAGATCAAACATCAATGTACCACCGGCAGCATATGAGTCGCCGACTTTAAACATTGTCATTCCTGAGAACTTTTTACCGTCAATAACGATATCATTTCTACCACGCATTTCAGCACCAGTTGCACCCATTTCATGCAAAGCGTCAATGATAGGTTGGGCGAAGTAATTATAATCACCGAAATGATCATCATTACCTATAATAATATTTTCAAAGATCATATTTCCATAATCGTGATAGACTGCGCCACCACCAGAAGTACGTCTTACAAGTTGAATATTTTTCTCTTTTAGATATGGGAAATTTACTTCAGCGTAAGCGTTTTGGTTAACACCAACAATAACTGAAGGATTATTGATATACATAATTAAACCGTGACCTTTTAATTTAAGATCATTTACCAAATAGTTATCTAATGATTGATTAACAATTGCATTGTAAACAGGCTTCTTATTCTTTGATGTATCTATGAAGAACATCTAATCACACTCCCTCAAAAAATTATGACACATATTAATTGTAAGCCTTAACATATTAAAAGAAAACGTATTTTATTTTTGCATATATTCTGTTACTCTTAACTTGAAAACTGAATTGGAGGAGAGAAGATATGATTGATCGTTTGAAAGCATCTGCATGCACGTCGATTTTGGTTGGCAAAAAGGCCAGCATGGATGGATCTACTTTGATTTCCAGAAATGAAGATAGACATGCTGCTATTGAAGGAAAAAGACTGATTGTTCAACCTGCTGTTTCGGGTCGTCAGGAGACATATGTTTCACCTTATAATAAGTTAACCGTTCCATTACCAGAAAGCGGTTACAAATATATTTCTATGCCTAACTCAGATCAAACTGCTGGTCCTAATGAGGAAAACGGATTTAACGAGAAAAATGTTGGTGAGAGTGCCACAGAAAGTATTTTTGCGAATGAACATGTTTTAGCACTAGATCCATTTATTAAAAACGGTTTAGCTGAAGACTCAATGACAACACTTGTATTGCCATATATTGATTCAGCTCGAGATGGAGTACGTTATTTAGGTGAACTAGTTAAGAAATATGGATCTGCCGAAGGTAACGGTGTTCAATTCAACGATAAAGATGAAGTTTGGTATATGGAAATTGTTACTGGACATCAATGGGTAGCGGTTCGTATTCCTGATGACTGTTACGCTGTTACAGGTAATCAAACTTCAATTCAAAATATTGATTTCAATGATCCTGATAATTATATGTGGGCTGACGGTATTCAAGACTTTGTTAACGACAATAATCTAAATCCAGATTTTGAAGGATTTAATTTCCGTCGTATTTTTGGTACTGATACCGAATTTGATCGTCATTACAATACACCAAGAGTTTGGTATGCTCAAAAATACTTTAATCCATCACTTGAACAAGATCCTGAATCATCAGATATGCAATTTATTCGTAAACCAGAATTCAAGATCACACCAGAAGACATTCAATTTGTTTTAGGATCACATTACAATGAAACAAAATATGACCCACTAGGTACAGGCTGTGAGAAAGATAAACATATCTATCGTTCAATTTCCCTAGCTCGTACAGCACAATCACACGTATTGCAATTACGTGATTCAGATAAAAATGGTGCCGCAGCTATCGAGTGGGTTTCACTAGGTGTTCCATCATTTTGTCCATATGTTCCATTCTTTGCAAATGTTAATGATATGGATTCATCATACACAGATGTTCCAGAGAAATTAGATTTGAAGAGTGCCTTTTGGATGTATGAATCACTAGCAATGCTAGTAGAATCACATTATAAAGAATTCATTCAAGATGATATTGATTATAGAAAAGAATTGTCAGAATGGGCACATAGAAAGATCGATGAAGTTGATAAGAAAGCTGTCACAATGTCAGGTGATGAGCTAACAGATTATCTAACAAAACAAAACGCAGAGATCGTAAAGCATTATAACGATAAAACTAAAGAATTAATGGCAAGTTTAGTAACAAAAGGAACAGAATTATCCAAGTTACAATTTGTTAGTGGACAATGGCATTAAAACAGAGCGTTTTTGTTAACTTAGCTGTGTATTTGTACTAAAATAAGCGTTATAAATAGAGGGGAACCATATCCGTAGATGGATATGCCCCTTTTATTTTTGCCAAAAAATATATATGGGGAAAATATTTTGCCAGAAATAAGGGAGTAAATTATGAAAAGTTTACGTTTTAATAGTGTTTTTGACATAATAGGTCCGGTCATGGTTGGACCTAGTAGTTCGCATACAGCTGGGGCTGCCAGAATTGGCAAAGTTGTACGCAGCATTTTTGGTGAAGAACCAGATAAAATAACGATTGATCTGTATGAATCATTCGCCAAAACTTATCGTGGCCACGGGACTGATGTCGCTATTGTCGGAGGTTTATTAGGCATGGCTCCAGATGATGAAAGGCTGTCTGAGTCTTTAAAAATTGCTTATGACAAAGGAATAAAAGTAGCATTTGTTCCTAAAAGTGACAAAGTTGATCATCCAAATACGACTAAGATCACAATGTTTAAAGGTGATCGTAAACTGACTGTTACAGGGGTTTCAATAGGTGGTGGAAATATTCAAATTTCTGAGATCAATGGATTTAAGATCTCATTGAGTATGGGGACACCAACTTATATAACGATTCATCAAGATGTTGCCGGTATGATTGCCAAGGTAACGGACGTATTCTCAGATCGAGATATAAATATTGGTACTATGACCGTTACACGTGAATCAAAAGGTGAAAAAGCGATTATGATCATTGAAGTTGATGATAGAAAAGATCATGAAGAGATATTAAAAGAATTGCAATCACTAAAAAATATGGATAACGTTACGTTCTTTGAATAGGAGGATATATTATGTTTTATACAGTTAAGGATTTAATTGAACAAAGTCATGAGTATCCTTCAATAGCTGATTTAATGATTTCTGTGGAGATGGAAAATACTGGACGTAGTAAAGAAAAAATTCGTTCATTAATGGAATGCAACTTTGAAGCCATGGAAAAATCAGTTAAACAAGGAATTGCCGGTGTTAAGTCAGTTACTGGACTAACTGGTGGGGATGCTAAGAGACTCGATCAGTATATAGCTGATGACGATTTTTTAAGTGGTAAACCGATTCTGGAAGCGGTCAGAAATGCAATTGCCGTTAATGAAGTAAATGCCAAAATGGGACTTATCTGTGCAACACCGACGGCTGGTAGTGCTGGTGTTTTAGCTGGTGTCTTGATGGCAATGCGTGATCGTCTTAAAATGACTCGAGCAGAACAAGTTGATTTCTTATTTGTAGCTGGAGCTTTTGGTTTAGCAATTGCCAATAATTCGTCTATTGCCGGCGCAGAAGGCGGATGCCAAGCAGAAGTAGGGTCGGCAAGCGCAATGGCTGCAGCGGCCTTAGTTTACGCTAAAGGAGGCACTGCTGAACAGTCTGGTTATGCTGTAGCAATTACTTTGCAAAATATGATGGGATTGATCTGTGATCCAGTTGCTGGACTTGTTGAGGTTCCTTGTGTAAAAAGAAATGCTTTAGGATCATCTCAAGCCATGATCTCGGCTGACATGGCATTAGCTGGAATTAAAAATGTTATTCCAGTTGATGAAGTTGTTGAGGCTATGCATAAGGTTGGACAACAAATGCCAGGTATCTTCAAAGAAACAGCAGAAGGTGGATTAGCAACGACTCCAACAGCATTAAAACTCAAAAAAGAAATCTTTGGCGATTAATTATAATAAAGGAATATACCAAAAATAATAAAATTGGTATATTCCTTTTTTTGATTGATTATTTGTCGCTATGGCCCATTGCAGCAGCATATATAGGAAGAAAAATAGTTTACAAAATGCTATCGTGAAATTTTTCATAAGTTCTTTTATAACAATTGTGACATTTTGAAGTCTATAATAAATATTGGAGAAGTCCCGAGTAGGACTCAAAATCAATGAAAGGTAGCGACGGTATGCGGGGATATAAGAATTCAGCAGAATTAATTGACCAAATAAAAGAGAGTTATCATAAATTCATTGATGAATATCAGGGTATTACTGATGGTGTGGCCGATGAAAGAATCGACCAAGTTGAGAAGACACCACGAGAAATGCTCTCTTATCAAGTCGGGTGGATTAATATGATTCTTTCTTGGGAAAAAATGGAAGAAGGTGGCGGAGAAATTACTACTCCAACACCTGGATATAAGTGGGATCAAATGCGTGAGTTATACCACGACTTTAACGTTAAATATGGTTCTGATGGTTTGGAAAATGAGGAAGAAGAACTTAAAAAAGTCGTTAAAGAGTTGATCAGTTGGGTAGATCATATGTCCTCAGATGAATTATTCAAACCAGGCGAAAGAAAATGGGCCACTACTAAGGCAATGTGGCCAGTAGCAAAATGGATCAGGATCAATACGATCTCACCATTTACTAATTACAGTCGTCAAGTTAGAAAATGGAAGAATTATAATTTAAGACAAAGAGCATAAAAGTGAATTGAAACAGGAGTCTGGGACAAAACAGTTTTGTCTCGAAATATGCAGCATAAACGTGGAACAAAGCATAGCTTTTTCCGCTTAAAACGAAAGGGTCCAGTAATCTAAAATCAGATTACTGGACCCTTTCGCCTTAATGCTCGAAAGCTGAACATGTTTTGTCCCACTCTCCTGTTTTGTCGTGTTCTATTTATTCAATGGTAAATTCAAAATAAAATTATTTTCTAATTCTTGAATCTTCCAAAGACCATTTATTTTTTTGAATTTACAAAGATACTTGGCATTTTGAATCATACCCGTTTCTTTGTCATCTTGAATGCCTGTCCATGTAACTTGATTGTAAGTAATACTAGAAGCACTGTTGCCACTTAATTTGATCACACTTTGTCCATTTAGATGATAAACGCTTTTAAAAGTTATACCGGTATCAGAAAATGCCTTATATATAGCATCCTTACCAGTGATCTCAGCAACTTTTTGACCTTCATTGATAACTCTAAAGGTAGCATCATCGGTAAAATCTGCTACTTGTTTTTCTGGATTTAACTCGTCTGAACTGATCGACAAATTATCAATTAATTCTTGAATTTCAAGCTTATCAGATATTTCTTGTAAGTTCATATCATCACCTCTGATTAAAATATAGCATTAAAAAATCCGCATTGAATGATCCAATGCGGATTTGTCTATTGAAATAAATCGATCATGAAATAACCGATAGTTCCGATGATTATTAACATTGTAAAGTTAATAATTGAAAAAGCAATTAAATATTTGCCGGGATTCTTTTTAAAGAAGAATTTATATTGTTTGAATGCTAGTAAGTTTGCTAATGAAGCAACAACAGTTCCCAAACCACCAATATTAGTACCTAAGAAGATAGCATGAACATAAGTCGAAAACTTAGAAACTAAAATAGTAGTTGGTACGTTACTAATAAACTGACTAGTAACGATCGAAGTTAGGTAGGCACTGGTCCTTGTTTGGATAAAACCTGACAAGTGACTAACTATTTGCGGATCACGGTTGATATTTCCAACGGCTATGAAGAAACACATAAAAATCAAGACGATAGAATAATCAACCGATTTTAAAATATTCGGATTTATAAAAATAACTAGAAGTAAAGCTGCGACCAATGATCCCCACATAGGAATAACAGAAAAAATTCCTAAAAATATAATAACTGTAACAAAGGCTGCCAAAGCCAAACTAGGAATATTTAGTTGTACCGCCGTTAATTTCGTTAACTCAACTTTATTTTTTGGAAAAAATCGAGTTATAGCAAAAATTGCTAGAAAGTTGACGATAGTTATCGGAGCCGACATAACGAAAAATTGCATGATTCCAAGATTGTAGTGAGTCAATAGGAATAAGTTATGCGTATTACCGAAAGGAGTAAAGATACTTCCCAGATTAGCCGCCATAGCTATGATTATGACTGGATAGATCGGATTTACTTTTATGTGTTTAGATAACTCATAAAACAATGGTACTAAAGTTAAGATAGTAACATCATTTGTTAAAAACATAGCTCCGAAGAATGCCAGTGATGCCAAAGTGAACATCAGTTGCTGCGTAGTTTTAGCTTTATGTGTTAAGTAAGCTGCATAATATTTTAAAAAGTCTAGATAATCGTATATTTGAATGATTATCATCATTGAAAGCAAAGATGCGATCGTCTTCCAATTTATATCCATAAGTCGCGGTGGACTGATGAAAATTGAGGTGAGGATCGCTGCAATACCAGCGATCCACAGCACCTTATCTGAAAATACTCGTTTTAAAACTACCATTTACGTTTCCCCTAATAAAAGAAGTGCCTCTAACTAGTATAAAGATTATTTGTTCAATGAAAAAGACAAATATGTAAATTTTTATTAATTTAGCTCTCAAATCTTAAATTTTAAGAAAATCTTTCCCATTAAAAACCTTATTCATTGTAACTTAGTTATACTAGATAGCAATAACAAGGAGGTAGGTAAAATGTATTTATTATTAATATTCTTAACGTTTATTGTTGGAATTGCCATTGCCACAGTATCTTTCAAAGCTAAGAAAGAATCATTATATTACCTGCTGCTATCAACAGGAACGATGATGTTTTTCCTAGGCATTTATATGGCAGTTCCCAAGTAAAAAAAGTAGTGCGTTTTAGGCGGTATCTTGATATAATTTCCTTACTTTTAAAGTATGGGGGTAACCGCTTATGATGAGAATGCGTATAGCACTTTTAACATTAGTATCAATGTTATTAACAATTACTGAAATGACTGTTAATCCGATGTTTTATGTAGGGAGAATTTTCTTAATACTTTCATTGGCGATAGCGGTGCTTGCTGGATTTAATTTTATAAGATCAAACTGGCAAGTTAATGAGGATGACGATTTACCAGATTCAGAATAATTCTAAAATTCAAAGAAATAAGAGAGTGGAATAAAACATGTTCAGCTTTCGAATATTAAGGTAAGCAGACCCAGAAATCCAAAATTAGATTTCTGGGTCTGCTTATTTTTTTGCGATTAGTGTATTTGATATACCTCGAGAAGGGTTTTTTAATCTTTGTTTGAGTGTTTTGATTCGTTCTTGTACAAGTGCTATTGGTATTTTTACCTGACGAAGCTTAAATAATTCAGTATTCATACCATTCATTTCATTATAAATAAAACGACTAGCATCGCTGTTACGCTTGATCAAATTTTTTTGAGCATTGGATGGAAAAATTCTAAGTTTTACACCGTAATGATATGGAAGCTGTGACATGGTCTTACTCAATT
>NZ_RHOQ01000007.1 GCF_003946605.1 Companilactobacillus baiquanensis | reverse complement strand
TTTTTCAGTGAAGAATGAGGAAAACTCATCAACACGTTGTCGCCGTTGCTCTGTCGCAACAACAGGTAATATATTACCAATTAGAATTGCGTCTTGCAACCCCTTTTTGAAAAAAAGTGTGATTTTTTTATTTTTTCTCCATAATTTCACTGATTCCTTCATCTATCCATCGTTTTCTTTGATCTTGAATTGTTTGAAAACCTATCTTGTCTTTGTAATTGGTCCAGAAGTGTTTATGTAAAATAGGTCTTCCAATCTTTTGCTTATGTAAAGCTCGTATCGATAGGCTTATCTTCTGATCAAACTCATCAATGTCCATGACAATTACTTCTACCTTGTCTCCAATACGATACATGTTTTCAACATTGGGAACATAGCCATGCCTCAATTCTGAAATATGTATCAAGCCTTGTTTGCCATTTTCAAGTTTTACAAAAATGCCATACTTTTGCACGCCTGATATTTGTCCTGACATTTTATCTCCAATTTTCATTGGTTTACCTCCTTTATTTTTAGTTAACTTCTATGCAACAATATATTCTAACAGATTGAAAAAAGAATGGTGGCATAATTATGAATAAGAAAATCTACGACATTGCTATTATCGGAGGGGGACCTGCTGGTATCTTTGCTGCATACTATGCACGCATGCGCAAACTTGACGTTGCTTTAATAGAAAGTTTGCCAAAACTAGGTGGACAGCCTGAGACACTATACGCGCAAAAAGAAATTTTTGATGTGGCTGCTCTGCCTAAAGTATCTGGTACTGACTTAACAGAGTCTCTAGTTCAGCAGCTAGATCTTTTAGGTTGTGACAAATACCTCAGCACATCAGTTACCAACTTAGAACATGATAATGATATTTGGTATATTACTACTGATGGAAAATCAATTGACACTAAAAGTATTATCATCGCTATCGGTAATGGAGCTTTCAAACCTCGAAAACTTACTTTTGATTATGACCCTTTATTAGAAGAAAACAATTTAAGTTACTTTGTAAATGACGTTAATGACTTCTTGGATAAGGACATCGCGATTGCCGGTGGTGGTGATTCTGCGGTTGACTGGGCAATACATCTTGATAAGATAGCTAACTCGACATCCCTAATACACAGAAGAAACAAGTATCGGGCAATGGAATCTAGTGTAACTGACTTAAATGATTCCAATGTAACTCAGCTCAATCCTTACATCATTAAAGATGTTCACTTCAATCAAGATGACAACTCAAAAGTCGACGTCGTTTTGAAAATGATCCGTTCAGATGAACTTAAAACCATTACAGTTGATAAGCTTTTAATAAATTATGGTTTTATCTCTGACTCAAAGATCTTGCACGATTGGAATTTGGATCTTGAGGGTCCTTTCATAAAAGTCGATCAAGAAATGGAAACTAATTTACCGAATGTATTTGCCATCGGAGATATTATTACCTACCCTGGCAAGCTTCAACTAATTGCCACTGCTTTTGCTGAAGGTCCCATTGCAGTTACTAGAGCTCTTCGTAACTTATATCCCGAACGTGATTATTTTGCCCACAGTACATCTTTATTTGAACAATAAGTTTAAAAGTTTTAAATTTTTTAAACTTAATTTAAGCTAAGATAGTATAATGTAGTTTAATTTGAAAAATTTGGAGTTGATTGATTGAGTTATGTAATGAGTCTAGTTGACTTTATTCTTCATATTGATCACCACATGGTTAATATCGTTAACAATTTTGGATTGTGGACGTACTTAATATTGTTTTTAATCATTTTCATTGAAACTGGGGTCGTAATCCTCCCCTTTCTTCCAGGTGATTCGCTGATCTTTGCTGCTATGGCATTGGCTGCTAATCCTGACTATGGACTGATCCCACTGGCGTTGTTCGTAATTTTCTTTGCTGCAGCGACACTTGGGGATTCAATGAACTATGAAATTGGTGAACATTTTGGACAATTTGCAACTGAGAATAAGTATTTAAGTAAACTAATAAATAAAGAGCACCTTGATGAAGCACATGCTTTCTTTGAAAAACATGGTGGTAAGACGATTGCAATTGGGCGTTTTATTCCATTGATCAGAACTTTCGTTCCTTTCGTTGCTGGAAGTGGAACAATGAAATACACTAAATTCCTTAAGTTTAATGTATTGGGAGCTTTCTTGTGGGTCTTGGTTTGCTCGTTAGCAGGTTACCTATTTGGTAATATTCCAGTTGTTCAAGAGCATTTTTCAATGATTATTTTGGGAATTGTGCTTGTTTCATTAATTCCGGTTTTAATCACTGCACTTAAAGGACGCAAGAAAAAATCTGCTTCTGAAGAATAGCAAAAAGGTTTGTGGTTTACATAATGTAAACTACAAACCTTTTTTACTTCTTTGATTTATATTTCCAAAAATTCAAACCTTCAAACAAAACAAAAAATAGAATAAAGCATTGGGTAAAGAATTCTTCAGGCAAAACATTAATAATTGGATCTTTCTCTGGATCAAATAGCCAATCGCTATTCCTAAATAAGACTTCATGAAAGATCACAAAAAATCCATCGAAATTTATTGCCATTAATATTGCCAAAATTACTCCAATAATAGCTATATACTTAAAAACTTGATTGTAGTGTGATCTCGTTTTACGTCTAATCCATAAATAAATACTAGATAAGATCAAGACACCAAAATTAAGCATGAATAGTTTTTTTACATCAGAAAAGTGAGTTCTACCAGCTACTGAAGACGAAAAGTCACTTAAATGGAATTGCCCACTAAAGGGATTTATCAAATAATTCATCATCTGATTATAATTATGCAGTATTTTACCAAAGCTTAAATTAACAGCTTGTTCCAAATAATAATGTTTTATCGCAAACATAAATAACGGATAGCTGGCAAAAATCGTCACGGTTACTGCAAAAGTAAAGATGAAAAAAGCTAATACAGTTGTGTAAATTACGTCTTTTTGACTATTCGACATCCCACTGATCCAAACTTTCTACTTCATGAGTCGGCTTCTTATCTTTTTTAGCTATATCTTCATGTGTGCTGACTCCTGTATAGACTAAGAGAGTCTCAATACCGGCGTTTAATCCACACTTGATGTCAGTATTATAGTTATCGCCAACCATTACGGCAGTTTTAGGATCAAAGCCCTTTTCTGCAACTGCGTAATCGACAATGTCTCGTTCTGGCTTTCCAATATACTTGGCCTTTTGTTGTGTTGAAGTTTCCACAAGTGATATTACTGAACCTGCGCCAGGGACTAATCCACGTTCATTAGGCAAATTAGTATCTGCGTTGGTTCCAATAAAGAATGCCCCTCGTTTGATTGCCAAGGTTGCCAATTCAAATTTATGATAAGTGACATCATAATCCAATCCTACAATAACTACGTCTGGATCGACTTCATTCAACTTGATACCAGTTCCAAAAATAGCACTCTTTAGGCCGTACTCACCAATGACATAGGCGGAGTGATTAGATACATCGTCGTCGAACATATTTTTAACATAATCAGCAGTTGCTAAAGATGGTGTAACAATGTGCTCTGCATCGGCAACTATTTGGTGATTATTCATTAAGTTGTCAGCAACTTGTTGTGGCGTTTTTGTCGTATTATTCGTTAAAAAATAATAGTCTAAATGTTTTTCATTTAAACGGTCAATAAATATTTTAGCTTCAGGGATCTTGTCCTTACCACGATACATAGTACCGTCTAAATCGATCAAATACGTTTGGTAATTCATCATTTACTCTTCTCACCTATTTTTCTGATTTTAAATTTACTTGTAGAAGCCCTACGCCGATTGTTGGTATTGGAATGGGGCTTTTTATTATTATGTTTGTTATGTACAGCTGAACTATTAGGACGTTTCTTTCTAGGTCTTCTAGTATTTCTCTTATGATGTTTCTTAATAGAAGATTTATTTTCCTTTTCCAAGACAAAATAAGCGCAACCAAAATTACAGTATTCAATTAAATAATCTTCAAGATGAGAGATCTTATTATCCATACCACTTTCAGGGCGGTCATCCTCATAAAATCCCTTGAATCTCAATTGATCATATCCCCAGTCACCGACGATATAATCATATTTTTCCAATACTGTATTGAAACGTTCTTCAATTTTCTCTTCATCAAAACCATTTTCATGATTTTCAACTAGATGATACTTTTTCCCATTGATGGTAATAATATCATCTGTTAATACTGTAACTTTTGCCTGCTTGGATGCAGAATTATCATCTATTTCTTGCAAAGAATCACCTCTCAAATCGGATATTTTTTATTTAAGTAGTCGCCAAAGACACTTCTTAAAAATTTAGGATAAAGGATCTCATTATTCCCAGCTATTTCTATAGATGGAAAATACGGTACAAATAAATAATGATCCAATAACGCTAAAGTATACTCTTTCTTCTTATGTAATGCTTCTCCATTAATGTAGACATTCTTTTTATCATCGATACTTATCCCACGATAAACTAATTCGCCAAAAGTTTTCCCACGAAAGCCCATACCTTTTTGTGGATGATTTCTTAAAAATGCACGATTTTTTTCCATCTCCATAATTAGGCGCCAGACATTATCGCCAGTCATTTTGGTCCTCATGACATGAATTGCGTGCGGCAACATCTTATGCAGATCATTTTTAGTCACCAACCCCTTGTGTAAGCTTTGCAAAAACAAGCCTGAACTAAGAATAGCAACATCTGTATCAGCAAATTCTTTGATGGCTGTAAGTCCTTCTTCAATTACAGGATTAGCCTTAGTAATATCTCGACTCAATGTTTGGGGAATATTAGCAACTTTAACTTCATCCAATAGTTTTTCACCAAGTTTAAGCTTATTGGTGATCCACTCTTTATCTTCTGGAAGTTCTGGTAATGTACTAGTTTTGGTTGTTACAGCACTTTTTTTAGTTATTTTATTATCAGACAATGTTAAATTGATCTCGCCAATATTTTGACCGTATTTACCAGCTGCAGCTAACAATACACCGTTATCCATCTCACCCTTTTCAAATAGATGATGGGTATGTGAGCCAATAATAATATCTATTTGAGGATATTTATTAGCTATTCTTCGATCCATCGAAACACCTAAATGTGACAGTAAAATTATGACATCACTCTTTTTCTTTAATTCACTAACCAAATTTGGCAAGGTCTCTTGAATCAGATGAATGTCCCAATCTAGTAACGGATAAGTCAGAATATATGGAGCAGTTAAGCCGATCACACCTATTTTTGTATGTTCTTTAGTTTCTATTATCTTGTAAGGTTTAGCAAAATTAGCTAATTCACCAGTATTTTTATCGAAAAGATTACCTAAAATAACCGGAAAGTTTGCCTCATCATATAAATGATCTAATTCTGAATGACTATTACCCAAACCCTCATTATTTCCAATCGTTGCAGCATCGTAATTCAAAGAATTAAGCCATTCAATATTAGCTTTACCATTAGTCGCATCGGTTAAAGGATGTGCTCGATCCATGGCATCCCCAATATCAAACAGATAAAATTCATCTTCTGAATGATTTTCTCGTTTATCTTCTATAAAACGTTTGATCCTAGGAAAATTTTCAAAATGAGAATGTAGATCATTAGTATGGATAATCTTAATTGTCTCCATAATGTTCCTACTTTCTTTGCATATTTGCTAAATCCTGCTTCTTTTTTTCATACATTTCAATTATTTCTTCACCACGTAATGGAGATCCCCATGGCAGATTCTCTGATAAATAGCCACGTTCAGGAGCGTCAACTCCAACATTTATATTTTCAGCCGTAGGCATACTATAATGATGAATATGACCATGAAGATTTATGATCTGCTCTACTTTACCTAAAAACATTGGATAATGCGTACAATAAAACTGGTTATGATCAAACTTTAATAATGCGCCAACATCTTCAAATTTAAACTTTGGTTTGCCATCACTCATTATCTGATTATGTTTATCTAAGAATTTAAATAATGACCGGTAATCATGATTCCCCTTGATCAAAACCATATGACCCTTTAACTGTTTTAAAATATCATATGTTTCTTCATTTGTTGGATAATCTTGTGGTCTCATTGAAATATCACCTAAGTGATAAACCGTATCATCTTCATCTACACGCTTATTCCAAGCGTCGATCATCGCTTGATTCATCATTTCTACATTGTCAAAATGTCTAGGAGCAAAGTCATTAGGTTCTAATAATTGATAATGATAAAAATGAGTATCTGATATAAAATAATTCATTGTTATACTCAGTCTTCCTTTGAAATTATTTTGTTTGCTTTTAATATTTCATTAAATGCATCTAGCACTTTACCTTTTGGTTTGTCGTATTCGACCCATTCTTTAAGGTTCATCGGAGGCACGGTATAATTTTCATTAACGTAATCTTCATAGACCGCCACAGCTGATGAATGAGGAATATTTAATTTTAGTATTCTAACTTCTTTGATCATTCCCAATTCAGCTGCTTTTTCAGCTCTACCATTCATTAAAACATTAGCTAGCTCGTAATATTTTGTACCATCATTTCGAGTTATCTGTTCAATTATATCAAGTGTCTGTCTCTCATTATTCATTTATCTTCAATACCTCACAAATTATTACTACGTATTTAGTATATAATATCTAAAAAGTTAGGGAGTTAATTATGGTCTCAAAAAAAACAATCCTCTTGTTGTCACTTTCCATTTTTCTTTTCATGAGCGGCTTTGAAGTCATAGGTCACAGAGGTGATCCAATCAAGGCTCCTGAGGAAACCTTTGAAAGTTTCGACACCGCCTTTTCCGAAGGTGCAGATTACGCCGAACTAGATCTGCATGTTTCTAAGGATAATGTCTTGGTCGTTTCCCACGATAAAAATCTCGAAAGAATTACCGGATCTTCGATGATCGTATCTCAAAACAACTTTTCCACTCTAAGTCAGTTACATCAAGAAAATGGTGAACCGATCCACAGTCTGGATCAAGTTTTTGCACATTATAAAAACAATCCTAAAGCCAAATTTTTAATTGAAACTAAAAAGACTAAAAAAGGTAATCCTCAAAATATGGAGGAACTTTTAAAAGAAGCTATTGATAAATACGGCATGCAAAATCGAGTTATGTTCCATTCGTTCTCAACTAAGAGTCTTCAAAACGAAGCTGAATTAATGCCAAGTATCCCTCGTATTTTTATTGCCGGTACCACTAAAAGAGTAAATTTTGATGTCTTACAATACGTAACCGGGGTTAACTTATCATCAAACATCGTTACTCCTGATATTATCAACGCTTTACATGCAATGAACAAGTCCGTTTACGTCTGGGATGAAATGAATGAGAGTCCCAGCAAATGGAATTCTCTAGTAAACATGCCGATCGATGGTGTTGTTACAAATTATCCGGCTACTGGTAACGAATACCGCGAACTTAAAAATCAATCAAAAAGTGAAGTCCTTAATCAAAATGTTTACTATTTAGGAACTAAGGACGAACCAATTTACGAGAATCCATACCGTCTAGTAAAAACTAAGCGTGAAGTACGTCCACTAGATGGCTTTCACATTACTAATGTTATCAAATTCCAAGGTGAAGAATATGTTCAACTAGGTGAAAATTCTTTTGCCAATGCGGAAGGATTTAATTCTGATTCTGCTCTAAATGAGTTACGTCCTTATTTTGGTGCAAAAGCAATTTTTAGAGGTCAAGAACAAAATAACTACTTATACAGTGATCCACGCAAAAAAAATAGTATTACCGATCGCTTAGAATACAATAAAGCCAAGCGAATCCTAACCGTTCAAAAGCTCGGTACTCAAGTCTGGTTAAAATTAAATAACGGTTGGATAAATGCCAAAGATGTTTTGATCCAGCTTAATCCTGATAATTATCTTGGGAATGACAGTAAAGAAAGTTATTACGATTTACCAGTCGGTCAAAGATTTAAGAACCTTGACTTATTGGAAAACAATTTATATCTTAGACCCAGCACCGATCAACACTTAAAACGTGCTAAATTAATACGTGATTTCAATAGTTTGAATTTGATTTTTCCAATAAAAAACAACAATAATTCGATCAATCAAATTTAATAAATTCGCCATAAAGTTAATCATTTGGTAGAATTAAAAGAATATTTCCATAGGGAGGCTTTTTAAAAACATGGCTATAGATTGGGAAAAAGAAGTTTCACATCGCTCAGATGAAATGCTTAATGATCTATCAGAATTATTAAGTATCAACAGCCAACGTGATGTTGAACATAAAACTGAGGAATATCCATTAGGTCCAGGACCTGCAAAGGCACTTAAGACATTTTTGAACTTCGGTAAAAGAGATGGTTTTGAAACAAAAAATGTTGATAATTTAGCTGGACGCATTGAATATGGTGACGGTGAACCTATCGGTATCCTTGCACACGTTGATGTTGTTCCTGAAGGTCCAGGTTGGAATACAGATCCATTTAAACCAGTTATTAAAGATGGCAAATTATATGCACGTGGTTCTAGTGATGATAAAGGACCTGGATTGGGTGCTTACTATGCTTTAAAAATCATAAAAGAACTAAATTTGCCTGTTAGCAAAAAAGTGCAACTTATCTTAGGTACTGATGAGGAAAACGATTGGGTCGGTATTAACCACTACATGAAGACAGAGACAATGCCTGAAGTTGGTTTTTCACCTGACGCGCAATTTCCTGCTATCAATGGTGAAAAAGGAATTGTTTCATTCGACGTGCAATTCCCTAACCCATCAGATGGCCTAGTAAAAAGTTTTGAAAGTGGAATTGTAGCAAATATGGTTCCACAAAATGCTGACGCAGTAATTGATTTAACTGACCTTAAAGTTGAAGAACTTCAAGATTTATTTAATCAATTTCTAACTGGTCATCCCGAAATCAAAGGTTCGATCGATTTAAATGATGACGAAGCAACTATCCATGTCATTGGTAAGGGTGCCCATGCTATGCAGCCAGCAGTTGGTATAAATGCAGCAACTTATCTAGCTTTATTCCTGACAAAATTAAATCTTAATGATCGTCAAAGACAATATTTCCAATTTATCGTTGAATCATTACACTTAGATTTTGCCGGTAAAACTCTAGGAATTGCCAATACACATGAAGTTATGGGTGATCTTACCGTTTCACCTAATATTTTCAAATTCGATGAAAATAACGCTTCAATTCTATTAAATATTCGTTATCCTAAAGGTGACGATGGACAAAGTTTAACTGATAAAATTAACCAGCATTTACCTAAAAAAGTTACTGCTACTATTAAGGGCCACAATCAATTACCACATTTCGTACCAGCTGATGACCCACTAGTTCAAGCATTATTAACTGCATATAAAGATCATACTGGTGACGACAGTCCTGCATATACAGTCGGTGGTGGTACATATGGTCGTATCCTTAAAAAAGGTATCGCCTTTGGAGCTATGTTCCCTAACGATGAAAACGTTATGCATCAACCAAATGAATACATTGATTTAGCTAAGTTACAAAAAGCTACCGCAATATATGCCGATGCAATTTATCGTTTAATTAAATAATTTTTTATCCATAAAAAGTTCTGTGGAGAGCCTTTTCCCATAGAACTTTTTTTGTTTTTGTACTTATGAAAGATTTTTATTATATAATTAACCATATGTAACTTTTTAAAGGGGTTTATTTAAAAGTGAAAAATTTATGGAATAGCATCGTCGAAAGCTTTAAAAGTATCAAAAGCTGGTCTGACTTTGCTACAAGAGCCAACTTAACAGTAGAGATCATTCGTAGGATCATCCTCTATTCTTTGGCTGGCATTTTAATTCTCATGGGATTGGCATTTGGTCTTGGTGTAGGATATGTTTCATCATTGACTAGTCAGGTTCAAGTTCCGACTAAGCATGAGATGAGATCACAACTACAAGATGTTAATAATTCAGCAACTCTTTATTTTTCTAATGGTGAGAAAATTGAAAACCTTCAAAGAGATCTTACTGGAAAAAGTATTTCCTTATCTGAAATGTCACCTTACCTAAAAAAAGCTATCGTTTCGACTGAAGATAGTGATTTTTATCGCCACAACGGCGTTGTCCCTAAATCAATTGTTCGTGCAATCATTTCTGATATTACGGGTATTGGTGCTCAAACAGGTGGATCCACTTTGACTCAACAAACAGTTAAAATGCAGTTATTGTCTTCAGAAACTACTTGGAAACGTAAAGCTGTTGAAATATTCTTGGCCATGCGTGTTGATAAATACTTTACTAAAAAAGAGATCCTTGAAGATTATTTGAACGCTGCCACTTTTGGTCGTAATAATAAAGGGCAAAATATTCAAGGTGTCAGTGCGGCAGCACAAGGTCTTTTTGGTAAAAGTGCCAAAGAACTAAACATAGCCGAATCTGCTTTCATTGCCGGATTACCACAGAGCCCTTCCATTTACACTCCATACGACATGAAGGGTAAATTAAAAGATGATTATAGCTTAGGTTTGAAACGTAAGAATATTGTTCTATTTAGAATGTATCGTGATAATAAAATTACAAAGACACAATATGATCAAGCTCGTAAGTTTGACCTCAAGAGCGATTTCCAAAAACCTGCTAAAGCTGATTCAAAGAGTATTAAATATGGCTATCTTTACAACACTTTAACTGAACAAGCTCGAACGATCCTTATTAAACGTTTAGCTAAAAATGATGGCCTAGAATACAGTACCTTGAAAAAAGACAAAGCATTGTATGACAAATACTATACTCAAGCTGATACTGAACTACACAGTAAAAATTATAAAATTCACAGCACTATAAACAAAGATCTATATGTTGCTATGAATAAACAAGCTCAATTGTATAAAGGAAATCTTGGTACGGTCCATACCGATAATGCAAAAGACCCTAATACTGGTAAATCTATTAAAGTATCAGAACCAGTGCAAAATGGTTCTGTCCTATTAGACAATAAAACTGGTCAGGTCCTAGCTTTTGTTGGTGGTGTTAATTTTAAGAAATCACAAATTAATCATGCCTTTGATACTCAAAGATCACCTGGATCATCGATCAAGCCATTAATTACTTATGCACCGGCAATTGAAAATGGTTTAATCGGTTCGCAAACAATGCTAGCTGACTTTAAGACTAAATATAAAGGATACGCACCAACTGATTACGGTGAAACTATTCAAAATAAATTCCTTTCAGCTCGTGAAGCTTTGGAAGAGTCATATAATATACCTGCTGTTAACTTGTATAATTACATTCGTTCAAAAAATGTCAGTTCAAAATCATATATGACAAAAATGGGTATCGATATAAGTAATAAAGAATACGCACAACTTGGTATTACCCTTGGTGGTATGGATAAAGGTGTATCAGTTCTAAAACAAGCTAGTGCCTTTTCAACTTTTGCTAATAAGGGTGTCCATGTCGATCCATATGTCGTTAAAGACGTAACCGAACCATCTGGAAAACAAATCTACAAACACAAAAGTTCTAAAACTCGTGTCTTTACCAAACAGACTTCATACATTATTAAGAACATGCTACACGGCGTTGTCACAAAAGGTACTGCTTCTGCCCTTTCATATGAGGCAAACTTTAGTACCAAGAATCTCTTTGGTAAGACTGGTACCTCTAATAACTATCGTGATAATTGGTTTATCGGAAGTACCGATGGAGTCACTATGGCTTCTTGGATCGGTTATGATAATTTCTATGGTAATAATTACAACTTGGCAAGTAATTCAACCGATCTTAACCAAGAAATTTGGGCTAATATGGCCAATGCGGTTTATAAAGAAGATCCCGGTGTCATGAACGTACATAAGAAATTTACTAAACCTGCGGGCGTTGATTCTTATAAAGTTGATAAAGAAACTGGTACATCAACCGGTACGATCGAATACAACGGTATTACTTCTAAAGTTAACCAACACACAACTACTTCGCTCTATTACAAAGGAAAACCTAAAGACATGTCCTATTCAGACTTTGCCATTGGTGGTAAGAGTAAGAATTATAAACTCTTCTGGGATAATTACTTTGGTAAGAGCAATGGATATGGTGTCGTTAAACAACTTGGAGATGATTCTAAATCTTCTGATGAACTTGCTTCAGAAAATGGTAGCGGACGGACTTCAGGATTTAGTAATAGCACCAATAATAATGATTCTTCAGATGTCACAACAAACAGTTCTACTTCTACAAGCACCTCTAGAACTACGAACACAACTACAAGTAACGGTACTTCTGAAACTGGTACTGGTAGTTCTGGATCAAGCGGTGGAACTACCGCAGTTACAGATGAATCAAGCAGTGCTGGCTCGACTGGTGGTTCTGGTGAGGCCGGTATAATCGATCCTACAACTGAATAGCTTTTGTACATATAAAAGATAAGCCCAACAATCCGAATTTAGATTGCTGGGCTTATTATTTTGAACGAAGAAATTTATTTTATCTAAAGCTAAATTAATGATAAAATGAGACGGTTAAAAACAAAGGAGCATATATATGTATTTTAGCCCGATATTCTTACAGAACACTCTTTATGTCGTAGCCATTTTATTAATTGCCTTTATGGTTGGCTTCACAATTTATAAATCTAAAAATAATTTAAAAATTATCGATAAACCATTTATCCTTGCTCTAATCGTCTTACTAAATACCCTCTATTCTCTTCTAACGGGATTTGTAAATCTTCCCTATGAATTGAATGCGGTCGTTACTGGTGGTTTAACACTGATTACCTTTGGATATATTATCGTTATTATTTGGGATTTTCATAAAGAACGTATTAGCGAAAAAAAATAGACCTTAATGGTCTATTTTTTTTACTTAGTTGATTCACGTTTTACGATGCTATATGGTAATTTAATTGTATTTTCATCGATTTGTTCTTGGTTCATCATCTTAGTTAACAAACGCATGGCAACAGCACCAATATCATAAAGTGGTTCCTCGATTGAACTCATCTTTGGACGAGTTACTTCACAAAGAATGGTGTCATTACTTGTAATGATCTCAAAATCATCTGGGATCTTAATGCCAGATTTTACGGCTGAATTCAATAAACCTGAAGCTAGTAGATCTTCTGTAACATAGGCAGCAGTGGCTCCACTATTCTTAACAGCATCCCACATGGCTTCTCCAGCACGAACTGAATATTCTGCTTCAAAAACTAAATTAGATGAAAAGTTAATATGAGCTTTCTTTAATGCTTTTTTATATCCATCAAGTCTGAATTTACCATCAATTGGGTTTTCAAGACTTCCACCAACAAAAGCAATTTTCTTATGTCCGTTTTGGACTAATTGATTAACTACACTGCATACAGCATCTGTAAAGTCGATATTTACACTAGCTGCTTCGTTGTTCTTATCGACAGAACCTGCCAAAACGATTGGTGTCTTTGAGTTCGCCAATGTACGCTTCAATTTTTTAGATAGTTGTTTGCCCATGTAAATCAAACCATCAACTTGCTTTGAAAGTAAGTTATTCAAGATTTGTTCCTCATCGCCCACTGATTCTTGAATACTTGTCAGTATGATATTATATTTGTACATTGAAGCAACATCATCGATTCCCTTTGCTAGGGAGGCATAATAAAGATCAGTTATATCAGGTAAAATAACACCGATCGTGGTACTCTTCTTACTTGCTAATCCCCTTGCAACAGCATTAGGGCGGTAGTTAAGGCGATCAATAACTTCCAATACCCTTTTTCTAGTCTCTTCTTTGACATTAGCATTCCCATTAACGACCCGAGAAATAGTTGCCATAGATACGTTAGCTGCCTCGGCGACATCGTAGATAGTTACTACTTTTTTTTCCATTTTTATATTCACTCTCTCAAATTTTCATTTAGATAAGTTTAATTTATCAGAAAATAAGCCATGTTGCAAGCGTTTTCCACATTAATATGACAAGTTTTCATAATTTTTCAATCAGAAAATAGTGTTTTCAGTGTTATACTCTTAATTGAATTTTGATTTAAAAAGGGAGTGTTGGAAATGAAGAAACAACTACTAGATTTACAAAAATATTTAGCTCAAAAGGACTTGGATATTGCTTATATATCTAATCCTACGGATATTCAATATTTCACTGGATTTTATAGTGAACCAGTTGAAAGAATCCTTGCACTACTAGTTTTCCCTGACAAAGACCCATTCTTGTTTGCACCTCAACTAGAAGTGGAATCTGCTAAAAAAGCAGGTTGGGATCAAGATGTTTTCGGATACTTGGATCACGAAAAACCTTTTGATTTGATTGCTGGTCATATTAAAGATGTGACTGCCAACCCATTACACTGGGGTATTGAAAAAGATGACCTTTCAGTTGATAAATTTGAAGCTATCAGAGAACAATTTCCAAATGCTGACTTCCCTGAAAACTTATCTCGTTATATGGAAAATGCCAAATTAATTAAAACTGATGCTGAGATCAAAGAATTGATCGCCGCTGGTGAAGAAGCTGACTACGCCTTTTCAGTTGCCTTCAACGCAATAAAAGAAGGACGTACAGAACAAGATGTTGTGGCAGAAATTGAATATGCCATGATGAAAAAAGGTGTTATGCACATGAGTTTCGACACGATCGTGCAAGCTGGTGCCAATGCCGCTAATCCACATGGAGCAGCCGAAAAAAATCTACTTAAGAAGAATGAATTGATCTTATTTGATCTTGGTACTGTTCATAATGGATACATCAGTGACGCCTCCAGAACGGTTGCTTTTGGAAAACCTGATGAGAAGTCACTTGATATCTATAAAGTTGACTTAGAGGCTCAATATGCCGCTATGGATGCTGCTAAACCTGGAATAACGGCTGCAGAACTTGATAAAGTCGCACGTGACGTGATTACAAAGGCTGGCTATGGTGAATACTTCATTCATAGATTAGGACATGGTATGGGTCAATCTGAACATGAATTCCCTTCAATAATGGAAGGTAACGACATGGTTCTAAAACCTGGCATGTGCTTCTCGATTGAACCAGGGATCTATATTCCTAATGTTGCAGGAGTTAGAATTGAGGATTGTGTATATATCACAGAAGATGGCTGCAAACCATTTACACATACAAGTAAAGAATTAACTTACATTGAAGAATAACAGAGCGTGACGGAAGGCGGTTAGAGACCGAGCATATCCTAGAATATCGAATAATTGTGTACTTTCAATTGTTCAATATTCGTAGATAAGCGGAGGCCTCTGCCTTCTGTCACGCGTTTCAATAAATAATCCAAAAAGGAGGTGTGACTTTCGTCACATCTCCTTTATTTTTTTATATCTTCTTCATCAAAAACGATATTTGATTCTTGATTATCAATTTTATCAGCTGTATTTAACATTTCATTTTTCAATTCATCTGTTTTTTCATTAAATGAATCCATTAGTTTAGCATCAGCAAGACCAACACCACCATTATTGAAATCGCCACGAATTGTTTGAACGTTTTCCAATAGTTTTTGTCCTGACTCACTAGCCAAATATTTTGAAGCAGCGTAACCTACGACACCACCTAAAGCCAATCCCAAAGCAAATTTATTTTTCATAATTAATTTTTCTTCTTTCTGGGAACGAACTTAGCGGCTGACTTAACCATTGAGGCTACACTGGCGAGATTCATTAAACTATGAATTCCAAATCCAGAATTTGGCTTTTCAGCTGTGGCGTTAGCGGCTTTTTGACCCAAATTCTCAACTGTATCAAAAAGTGGATTTAACTTTTCAGCTTTTCCATTTACATCATCCATCAAAGTATTTGTCTTATCGACTAACTGACTACTTTGTTGCATCAATTCATCAGTATTTTTTGAAAGAACTTCCACCATCTTAGTCGTTTCTTGCATTGTTGATTGTAATTCTTTAAGTAGCTTAGCTGTTTGAATCAAAGTCATAGCCAAGTAAACAACCAATGCAACAAAAGCAACTGCTGCGATTAATCCTGCAATTTGTCCACCTGTCATATCAAATTCCTCCTAAATTTTAATAGCAATCTAATATTAGCATTATCGCGGTATTACAGCAATCAATTACCAATTAATCCAATCTAGCCATTCTTTTTCCAGTTTTCTAATGGCCCGACCACGATGACTAATTTCATTTTTTTGATCCAATGTTAATTCAGCCATCGTCTTTCCTAATTCTGGAAGATAGAATAATGGATCATATCCAAACCCATTGTCTCCTTGAGGAAAAGTGGCGATTTGGCCTTTGACCTCACCTTCAACAACTAAATCCTTTTCGTTTTTAGGATTGGAAAAAACTAACGTTGTAACAAAACGGGCATTTCTTTTTTCAGCTGGTACTCCACCAAGTTCTGCTAAAAGTTTAGCATTATTGGCGGCATCATTATGATCACCTGCATATCTAGCAGAATAAATACCTGGCTGGCCAAATAAAGCGTCTACTTCAAGTCCGGAATCATCGGCAATTGTTGGTAAGTTAAACTTTTTCATTACCGTATGAGCTTTTATTTTGGCATTCTCTTCAAAACTACTCCCGGTTTCTCTTATTTCTGGTACATCCGATAAATCCAGAAGTGTCTTTAATTCAAATTCTGATTCATCAAAGATCCTACGAAATTCTTTAGCTTTATTAGGATTACTTGTAGCAATAATAATTTCTTTCATTATTAATTCTCCACGTTTACTAAACTTATTTCATCAATATCTGTTGCTAACCAACGACTTGCAAGTCGTTTAAATTCATTAATATTGCCCGTTGCATGCAATTTGATCTTAGAATCTTTAGTATCAGTCAGCATATCATTATCATCTAAGAACTTCTTTGTTAAGGTAACTGTTGCAACACCTGAATCAACTAATTTAACATCAGGTAGGTAATTTTGAATTTGATCACGTAACATTGGAAAATGAGTACAACCTAGCACTAAAGTATCATAGTCACTATCCTTATAAGGCTTTAGAGTTCTAGCAATACTTTCTTTTGCGTCCTTGGAATCAATGGCGTCTTTTTCTACGAATGTAACAAAATCTTGAGCAGCAATACCTAAAACATCAATATCACTATCCAAACCATTAATAGCCGTACTGTAACTCTTAGCTTTAATAGTAGCTTCAGTTCCAATAACGCCAATGTGTTTAGTTTTAGTAACTTGAGTAGCGGAAATTGCACCCGGTTCAATAACCCCGATCATTGGGATCGAAAATTCTTTTCTTAAAGCTGGTAGAGCATTGGCAGTAGCTGTATTGCAAGCATAGATAATGACTTTAACATTTTGATCAACCAAATACTGAACTAATTGTCTAGTACAATTAATAATTTCATCTTTAGTTTTAACTCCATAAGGCATTCTAGCCTCATCCCCGATAAAAATAATGTCCTCATTTGGTAATTGACGAATAACTTCTTTAGTTACAGTTAAGCCACCTAAACCTGAATCTAATAATCCTATTGGTCTGTTGTCGCTCATAATACACCTCTATAATTTATTTTCACTTTAGTAATTTAATTGTATATTTAACCAATTTCTTTGCTCTATCTGTTACAATCACTTAAAAAGCAACTATCCTAATGATATAATAAATTGTCATAAAAAAGGAGCTAAAATCATGGCCGCAAAATCAAAAGAATTAGATAAAAAGTTAACTGAACATGACATACCTGATGTTCTCAAGGAAGATGCAAACGGTAAAGATACACGGTTAACTGAAGATTATTTTGCAGTCTCAGTATTACGTGACTTTGTTTTATCTGACTTATTAAAAAAAGATTCTATCGAGATGCTCTATTGGGCTGGTAAAAATCTCAGTAGAAATCTAGTTCTAGATATGCAAAGCCTTCCTGATTTATTCACTAAAGCTGGATTTGGTAACCTTGAAGTATCCAACCAAACCAAAACCAGTTATCGATACACTTTAAATGGACCTGAAGTTGAACAGCGTTTCAACTTGAACAATGACGATCCTGAATTTTCATTGGAAACAGGGGTAATTACTGAGACAGTAGAAAGAACGATAGATGCTTATTGTTTGGGAACTTATACAACTAACAGTAAAGCTCAAAGTGTTTCGATTACAATTAAAATCGATCGAAACTAAAGTTTACATCAAAAAAGACGATGAAGCAAAAATGCTTGATCGTCTTTTTTTAATTTCATTTAATTACAAATGTTAACTGCATCCCCAGTTAGATACATACTGCAAATTCCATTTTCAGCAACCGGTTGGCTGATTACTTTAACATTAAACAAAGCATCGTATTTACCACTATTCATATCAGCATATGCTTGTGCTAAGCAGTCTTTATAAGCCTTCTTACAGTCATCAATACCTTCACTAGTAATATAGATTTTAGGTGCTTGATATTTGAAGCCCTTAGGGATCGGACCTTGGCTGACAATATCTTTAACATTGCGGAAACGACTGTCGATCTTTGAGGCCCCATAATCCTCGTCACGTTTATTGATCGCCTTTTCGACTTCCTTATTAACTTCATCTTTACGTTTGTTAATAAGATCTGAAATTACATCGTAAATTTCTGCAGGATCGCCAATTCCATCACCAACACAAAACTTATCAATACTGTAGGCAATTTCAACTGGATTATCTTCTGTAAAGGTTACATTTCTGTCTTCCAAGAAACCATATCCAAAAATAGCGATATTTGGTTTAACTTTGAATTCATCCATATAGAATTTGATTGGATCACTAACATCTGCCCAAACATTCATCACATAATAATTATTGAAATAAAACATTAAGACACTACGTTTGCCATAGTATTTCTCATCTTTAGTATGGCCAATGATAGCACCTTTCCAAACGATCTTATCCTCAATATGACGTTTTTTTAAAGTACGCTCTAGTTGTGCGGGAATATTAGCTTGCCATTCAAATAAGTCACTTATAACTTTTTGTTTCAAAGCTTCATCATCAACATTCAAATAGAAGTTTTCATCAATCTTGTCCATTTGTACACACTCCTTAATTTTAGCTACTTACAAACTCATTATTTAATACGTTTAACTGAAAAGTCAACGTATTTTAAGAGAATAATTATATCGCTTACATTATATATTTATGCAGATTTTTTATTATTCAAAAAGTATATAAAAAAATATGGTCAGCAATCCAAAATCGGATCACTGACCATATTTGTACTTTAAGAACTAATCTGTATAACCATCCAAAATCTTAGCTAATTGAGCTTTACTATGGAATCCTGTCAACTTTTCAACAACCTTACCATCTTTTTGGATAATAAGTGTTGGAATAGCCATAATACCATATGATTCTGGTGTTTTAGGATTAGCGTCTACATCCATCTTTGTAAACTTAACCGCATCGTTTTCCTCTGATAAATCCTCAATTACAGGTGATTGCATACGACATGGACCACACCATGTTGCCCAAAAATCTGTTAATACAACTCCGTCTTTGGTTTCATCTTGGTAGTTTGCATCTGTTACTTCATCAACCATGAAATCACTCCTTTTTAAATCACTCTATTTAAAATATCACTTTCAGGTAATTCTTGGAAATATTTTGTTTCGAGTTTTATAAATCAACGATCGTAGCTCCCGAACCACCTGAACTTGCTGGAGCATATCCAAATGATTTAACTCTTGGATTACTTTGCAAGTATTTAGTAACACCTTTTCTAATTACTCCCGTACCAAATCCATGCACGATAGTAACTTGATTATAACCTGCCAATAGAGCCTCATCAATATAACTATCCAATTCTGTCATTGCTTCTTCATAACGTTTGCCACGAAGATCTAACTTGCTGGAAAGTCCGGTACTCTTAGTTCTTCTGACCATAGTTGGTTTTTGTTCTTCGTCATTTTTAGATGATTGAACTTTTTCAAGATCATCACTCTTAAACTTCATTTTCAGGATACCTAATTGTACTTCAAACTCATCATTACGATTTTTTCTAACTATAGTACCAATTTGACCGTAAGGGATCGCCTTTACTTCATCTCCGACTTTAAGAGCTTGTTTACGTTTATTACGACGCAATACTCGATTCTTTTTAACAGTTTCATCTTGATGAAGATTCTTCAATTCAGTTTTAGCACTGATCAATTGGTCTTCTTTAACGGCAACACCTTTACGCTCTAATTCACGTAAATGATCGATAATTTTATCCGACTTGCCTTTGGCCTTTGCAACAATTTGATTAGCACGTACTTTAGCAGCTTGAATTTCACTATCTTTAGAATTAGCTAATGCAACTTGCTTCTTTTCATAATCATCTTCAATTGCTTTATTTTTTGCCAATTGTTCTGTTAATTCTTGATTTTTTTGTTCAAATTCCTTACGACGATTCTCAAGATCGGTGATCATATTGTTTAAATCTTGGCTTTCACCACTCATTAATGATTCACCACGTTCAACAACATCACGATCCATTCCCAGCCTTCCAGCAATGTTGAAAGCATTACTTGCACCAGGGATACCAATCAAAAGTCGATAAGTTGGTTTTAGTGATTCGTCATCAAATTCCATACTGGCATTAATTGTATTCTCAGTGTTATATGCAAAAATCTTTAATTCAGGATAGTGAGTTGTTGCCATGATCATGCAATTAGATTTAGCGAGTTTTTCCAAAATGGCGATGGCAATTGAAGCACCTTCTTGTGGATCCGTACCAGCCCCTAATTCATCGATCAAAACTAAGCTGTTTTGCGATACTTTATGAATGATATTAATAATATTATCTATATGAGATGAGAACGTACTCAAATTTTGTTCAATTGATTGTTCATCACCTATATCAACAAATATTTCATCAAAGACAGCAATTTGACTTTCTTCATGAGCTGGAATAAATAACCCCGCCTGCGCCATTGCTTGGATCAATCCTAATGTTTTCATAGTGATTGTCTTACCACCAGTATTAGGACCAGTTATTAACATTGTTTGATAGTCATCACCGATTTTAATATCATTAGCCACAACTCGATCAGGGTCGATCAAGGGATGTTTGGCCTCTTTAAGATCTACTATCCGATCCCTTGAGACTAGTGGTTCTGTACCTTTAATTTCTCTTGCATATTTAGATTTGGCATTTATCAAATCAAATTGAGCCAGAACGTCATTATTTTTAACAATATCGTCGATCTCTGGACGAACTAAATCTGATAATTCATTTAAAATTTTAATTTCTTCAAGTTTTTCTGAAGTTTGATCATCATGTAATTGATTATTAAGTCCTACAACAGCTTGTGGTTCGATGTAAAGCGTCTGACCACTGGCACTTTGATCATGGACGACCCCGCCAAACTTGGCTCTATATTCAGTTTTAACTGGAACGACAAATCGATCATCACGTAATGTAACAATTGATTCCGTCAAATATTTTGTGTTTTTACCACGCGTAAATTGTTCCATCGCATGTCTGATTTGACCGTTTAATCGTTCAATATGCTCTCTAATATATTTCAAATCTGGTGAAGCGGCATCTAACACGCGGCCACTTTCATCTACTGATTTATTTATTCTAGTCGTCAAACTAGGATTGTCGATCAGATCATCGTTTAAATCATATAACTGTCTAAGGTCAACTGCATCGTCATGAAGACCTTCAAAAAATTCCTTTAATTCACTCGTATTTTTTAGAACTTGACCAATCGCTGCCAATTCTGTTCCGTTCAAATTACCGTCTTTTTTAAGACGATTTGCCTGGTCGTTTAAATCTGCCAATTTTCTAACTGGTATTTCACCCTTTAGACGAACGATATCCATTCCATCTTTTGTCTGATCGATCAATCTTTGAACAATTGATTCAACCGACATCGGCATCAATTTTTTTAATAATGCATGCCCTCTAGAAGTAATCAGAAATTTCCCTATTTCGGCTTTAATTTTATCAAACTCTAAAACATTTAATGCTTTATTATTCATTTAATCTCCTCTTAACAAAGAAGACTGAAGAGAGCGCTTTGCAAGGCGCTTAGAGACCGAGTATAGCCTAGGATAACGAATAATTGGGTATTTCAATTATTCGTTATTCGTAGCTAAACGGAGGTCTCTGCCTTGCAAAGCGCGTTTTCTCAATCAACATTCTCAAATGTAAAAGAGAGCGTGACATAAGTCACACCCTCCCCAGCCTTACTTTTTCTATATGCCACTTATCAAAAGCGTTGTTAACGCATGAGTCAATATTGGAGTGCTTCTAATCATTGCTGATGCAATAAATGAATGTTGTAATGCATCTTGAATGCCACTGACCGGAATCATAGCCATAGTCAAAAGAACTAAAAATAACATTACATAGTTGACTATTAACCCCAATATTCCACCACTTAAAAGATTCACATCATTATACATTGGAAAATAAGTCAATCGTTTGAAATACAATCCAATAAATCTCATGATGATCCAACCCACAAAGCAGACAAAAATAAAGGCAAATGCACGATAAAATGCGTCGTCTAATTCCATTCCAACTTTTGTAGAAAAGAAAGCAAACTCACTTCCTAAATTAGCGGAAGGATATGGTATTAACATTTCAAATTTTGGTCCCAAAGCTCTAGCAGATACCCAGGCTATTCCAAAGAATATTGTGTACCCAACTGTATAAAAAGCTTGCATCATAAGGCCACGCCTTGAACCGACGTAAAAGCCATAGACTAAACATAAAACAATTAAAAGACTTAGCATTATATCCCCTTTGATTCCGTATCACTCAAGTTTTGCATAAACGCGGGACAAGAGAGAAAACTCACTCTTGTCCCGCCTTTGTCAGTTATTCACCTTGTTCATCGTCTTCAGTGAAAGTATTAAGCACTTCTTGAACCATATCCCATTCTTCTTCATCTTCAATGGGATTTAATTCTCCAGCATCAACATCCCCATTTTCATCGGGTGTAAATGAGAAAGCTTGTACTTCAATTTCATCTGAATCTTCTGCATTTTTAGGATACAAGAAGACATAAGATTTGCCGTAATCTTCTGAATCAAAAGTAAAGAGGATCTTGTAAACATCCTCATTACCTTGATCATCACTTAAAATTACTTCGTCCAAATCTTTTGGTGATTGTGGATTTTCATTCATATTTTCACCTATTTTCGTGTTAATTTACCTTTCGCATCTAAATAATTTTGTAAAATCATTTCGGCTGCTATTTTATCAATAACTTTTTTACGCTTTTTGCGTGAGACATTTGCTTCATCAACCAACATGCGTTCAGCTTGAACAGTAGTCAATCTTTCATCGATATAGTCGACTGGCAAATTAAATTTTTCTTCCACCATGTTACCGTACTCACGAGACTTTTCAACCCTAGGTCCCTCAGTATTATTCATATTCTTAGGTAAACCAATGACAACACCAGTTGCTTGTTTATCTTTAATAATTTCGGCCAATCTATCTAAACCAAAATCCCCATCATCCTCATTAATACGAATAATTTCAACTCCTTGAGCTGTCCAACCTAACAAATCGCTAGCGGCTACTCCAACAGTTCTTGAGCCGACGTCTAATCCTAATAACCGCATTACTTGTTTTGACCGAGATAACTTTTAACTAATTCTTCAATTATCTCGTCCCTTTCATGCTTCAAAATTAGATTTCTAGCATCATTGTGTCTTGGAATATAGGCTGGATCCCCTGATAACAAGTATCCGACTATTTGATTAATAGGATTATATCCCTTTTCTTCTAAAGATTGGTAGACACTTTGAAGTGTATCTTTTACATCTTTGCCTTTATTCTCATTAAAGTCAAAACTCATTGTTTTATCAAGTGAACTCATGGCAAACCTCCATATAACATTATTTAAATGGTTGAAAAAATCTTACTTCAATTATAGCCCACTTTAATAAGATTTAATAACATCTTTAGCCATTTGTAACGCATTTGTTAAACCAGCAGGGTTTTTACCACCAGCTTGTGCCATGTCTGGACGACCACCGCCGCCACCTTGGATCTCTTTAGCGATCTTCTTGATCACATCGCCGGCTTTGACACCTTTTGCTTGTGAATCTTTATTTACGGCAACGACTAAGCTGGCTTTCTTATCTGCACTTGCTCCTAATACTAAAATATCGGAACTATTATCGTTCTTCCATTTATCGGCAAGTTGTCTTAGGGCAGCCATATCTGCTGGAATTATTTCTGCAATAACCTTAAATCCATTAATTTCTTCTACATGATCAAAGATCTCATTTGATTTTTGACTTGTTAGTTGAGTCTTAAGATTTTGGTTATCACGTTTTAGTGCTTTATTATCATCGATCAATTGACTAGCACGTTGTGGAACATCTTTCAATTGATTAACTTTCATTGTATCAGCTGTTTCTTGTAATAAGTGTAATTGTGTATTTAGATACTCAAATGCTTCTTCACCTGTAACAGCTTCAACTCTTCTGATACCTGATCCAATTGCTGATTCAGATGTGATTTTAAATAGTCCTAGTTCGGAAGTATTTCTAGCATGCGTTCCACCACAAAATTCAACCGAATAGTCATCTATTTCAACGACACGTACTAAATCACCATATTTCTCACTAAACAGTGCAATTGCACCCTTCTTTTTCTTAGCTTCTTCAATAGGAAGAACTTCAGTTTGAACTGGGATCGATTGCCAGATCTTCTTGTTAACGATTGTTTCCAATTGACTGATCTGATCTTCTGTCAGTGCAGAGTTGCTGTTAAAATCAAATCTCAAATAATCAGGTTCAACTAATGATCCAGCTTGATGAGTTCTTGAACCAACAACGTCACGTAATGCTTGATCCAACAAGTGAGTAGCAGTGTGATTATGACGAACTTTTTCACGAAAATCAGTATCGATCTTCAATTCGTATTTATCGCCAGCCTTTAACTCATTGAAAACATTAACTAAATGAATATTTTGTCCATTTGGTGCATGTTGAACATCAACAACTTCAGCAACTTGATTATCATTGTCATCATAAATGCCACCAATATCAGCTACTTGTCCACCCATTTCAGCATAGAAAGGAGTTTTATCAAAGACAAGTTGGGCTTCGCCTTCTGATACAGTCTGCATTTCTTCATCTTCAACTACAATGTTTTTCAAAGTAGCTTTGATTTCATCATGATCATAACCAACGAACTCACTCTTAGTTTTTATTTCCATCAAGGTTTCATCTTGCATACCCATAGATTGTAAGTTACCACGGGCGGCACGAGCACGTTGTTTTTGTGCTTCCATATTTTCTTTGAAGCCATCTTCATCGATTTCCAAGTTTTCATCATGAGCATACTCACGAGTCATTTCCAATGGAAAACCATATGTATCATAAAGTTTGAAAGCAGAAGCACCATCGATCATTTTTTCATTATTTTTATGAAGGTCGGCAATAACACCATTTAGTAATGCTAAACCATCATTTAATGTATCTGAAAAGCGTTTTTCTTCTTGTTGAATAGTTTTTGCAATGAAATCTTGTTGTTGGCTTACTTCTGGATAGTAACTTTCCATAATTTTACCAACAGTTGGTACTAATTTATAAAGAAATGGTCCATCTATACCAATCTTCTTACCATTTAAAACAGCTCGTCTGATCAAACGTCTAATAACATAACCTCGTCCTTCATTAGAAGGTAAAGCTCCGTCACCAACCGCAAATGAAACTGTTCTAGCATGATCAGCGATGATTTTAAATGATACATCATCTTCATCATTAATGCCATACTTACGATTGTCGCTTAATTCTTCAGCTTGTTCGATGATAGGTTTGAAAAGATCGGTCTCAAAATTAGTCTTAGTACCTTGAACGATCGAAACTAAACGTTCTAATCCCATACCCGTATCAATGTTCTTATGTGGTTGTTCAACATACTTGCCATTTGGTAAGTGATTTAATTCTGAGAAAACAATATTCCAAACTTCCAAATATCTTTCATTTTCTCCACCAGGATAATTTTCAGGATCATCTTCTGACAAATTGTTGAAGCTTTGACCACGATCATAGAAAACTTCTGAATCAGGACCACAAGGACCTTCGCCAATATCCCAAAAGTTATCTTCTTCTTTAATGATATGATCAGGTAAAATACCGACTTCAGCCCAGATCTTTTGTGTCTCGGTATCCTTTGGATAAGTTGTTACATATAGTTTATCAACATCCATGTCGATCCAATCAGGACTTGTTAAAAATTCAAATGCCCAAGGAATGGCCTGCTTTTTAAAATAATCACCAACAGAAAAGTTACCCAGCATTTCAAAGAATGTTTGATGACGAGCAGTTTTACCAACATTTTCAATATCGTTAGTTCTGATACATTTTTGAGCATTAGTAATTCTAGGATTCTTAGGAATTACTGTTCCATCAAAATATTTCTTTAATGTTGCAACTCCAGAATTGACCCATAATAAAGTAGGATCATTAACTGGAACTAAAGATGCACTTGGCTCAATAGTATGCCCTTTAGATTGGAAAAAATCCAAAAACATTTTTCTTATTTCTGCACTAGATAAATTTTTCATTTTATCTCCCCTAAGTAGATAATTTATTTATTTTAAAAAAATAAAAACCGTTGCAATTTCAAGGACGCCACTGCGCGGTACCACCTTGTTTGCAACGATTTTTCGTTAGCCTCTCAAAAAAAGTCATATATTTAATTAAAATTTTGGTAGCATCTAAATAATTAGTTGTCTTGGCGTTTACAGCGACTAGCCTTCTCTTTTGACATTTATTATTTGATATATCCAATGAAAATACTAACGACAAGACTAAAAAAAGTCAATATTTAAATCCTTCTCGAAAACTAACAAAGAAAATCTCAAACTATTTGTTATTTTTACGTCTTGCATCACGTTGTTTACGCATTTCTTGACGATTCTTGATCTTTCTTTGTTGACGTTTTTCAGTTGAAATTGCTTGGCGAATCTTTTTCTTGTAGCCAGGCTTCTTCTTAACTTTTTGTTTTTTAACAAAACCAACTAACTTAGTATCCAGTTTGTCTTGACTAGCATGACGATCTTCACGACGATCACGATCATAGCCATCAACGATTTCATTATTCTTTAATTCTTTTGGTTTAAACTTGATTCCTAAATGTTCGATATCTGCAACTTTATGTTCTTCACCTGGAGCATAAAGTGTAATAGCGATACCTGACATCTTGTTACGACCTGTTCTACCAACACGATGAATAAAGAATTCCAAGTCATCTGGGATCTCAGCATTGATAACGTGAGAAACTCCATTGATATCAATACCTCGAGCTGCTAAATCAGTTGCAACTACGAATTGATATTCCATATTTTCAACTTGCTTCATAACTCGTTTTCTTTCACGAGGAGTTAATCCACCATGAATCCTAGCAACTTTCAAACCTTTATTTTTAAGATATTCATATATCTCATCAACAGTTTTCTTCGTATTAGCAAAGATCAAAGCCATATATGGTGATCCTAAAGTCATCAATTGATAAATCAGTTCTTTTTTATCACGACCATGCGTAAACATTAACCAATTATCAACATTTTTAGCAATAACTGATGAATTTTTTAATTCAATTCGCTTAGGACCTTTCATATATTTCTTCAAAAAAGGCTCTAATTTTTGTGGAATAGTTGCTGAAAAGACTAACATTTCATGATTTTCAGGCATTTTAGCAGCAATATGGTCAATATCGTTCAAAAATCCCATGTCTAAAGTCATATCGGCTTCATCAACAACAAAGCGTTCAACATTTTCAACATGTAGATCATTTTCTCGAATCAAGTCCCATAATCTACCTGGTGTACCAATGGCTATTTGTGGCTGATGGGCATTGAGTTTTCTTTTTTGACGTTCACGATCAGCTCCACCAACAAAGATAAAGGCATTATATTCTTCAGGATAGTTCTTCAAAATATCTTGTGTATCTTCATATATTTGATAAGCCAATTCACGACTAGGTGTTGCGATCAAAGCCTGAACATTTTGATTTTTTGTTATTGCATTCAAAATTGGCAATAAGAAAGCATGTGTCTTACCAGAGCCTGTTTCCGATTGCACAATAATATCTTTTTTCTTATTCACAAGTGAGATAACTGCCTCTTGAACTGGCGTTGGCTCATCGAAATGAATTTCTTTCAATGATTTATTAATAGCATCATTGAAATTGTACTGTGAAAATTTTGTCATTTATTCACCCTTTTTAAAATCAGTTACGATTTTAATTAATTTTTTATACATCTGGTCTACTTCTTGTAAATCCTTGGCATTTGCACCACTGGCTAATGGATGACCACCACCGTCATGTTCCTTGGCAAGTTCATTAATGACTGGTCCTTTTGAACGTAGATGGATCCTATAAGTATCATCATGTTTTTGAACTGCTTCTAGCCATGCAAATACTTCTCCTAAACGACCTGGTGTAGAAACAACTGAATTAGCCTGCTCTTGATTGATATCTAACTTATTCATCAGATCATCATCAATTACGGCCATTGCAGCACCTGATGGATCGACTTTTAGACGGTCGAATAACTCACCTTGCAGTTTAGCTTGTTGCAAAGTAATTTCATTCATTTTTTGGTTTATACCTGGTGCGTCGATCCCTAGCGCTAAAAATCTACCAGCAACACACATCGTATGTTCGGTTGTAGCAGGATACATAAAACGACCGGTATCCCCAACGATTCCTGCATATAAATAGTAGGCGGCTTCCTTAGTTAAAGTCAAATCTGCACAAGCTTCAATAAAATCAGCAATAATTTCAGAACTAGAACTAGCTTCAGTATTTACATACAACTGATCCCCATATGCTTCGTCGTTTGGATGATGGTCGATCTTGATCAAAAAGTCTCCTTGATCATAGCGGTCATCATCAACTCTTGGCGTATTGGCTGTATCAGTTGTTATTACTAATGCACCATTAAAATCATCATTTTTAATATGGTCCATTGTGGATAACCACTTTAATCCCTCAGAATTTTGTCCACCAATCAAAATAGTCTTTTGTGGAAAAGCCTTTTGTAAAGTTACTGCTAATCCTTTTTGAGATCCTAAAGCATCTGGATCTGGATTTTGATGACGTAGAATGATAATTCTATCATACTTTTTAATTGTTTCAATTATATCTGTAAACTTATTCATTAGTGCCTCCGTCTTTAAATAGCTTTAATGAAACTTCTTGATATGACAATGGATCAAGATTCGTCACGGTTATTCCCAATAATCGGATTTTTTGATCACTTACCTTCAATTTATCATAGATTCCCTTAGATACTCGATAAATTTCATCTGAATTTTGAACATAATCTTGAAAACTCATTCGTTTCGTAATAGTTTCAAATTCAGAATTACGTAATTTCAAAACAACCGTTTTCCCGTGTTGCCGCTGTTTCTTTAAATCTTCACTAACTAAATTTGCTAAAAAATGTAATTCTTGTTCAACCTGGTTATCTAAAACTAAATTCATGTTGTAGGTTCGTTCTCGACCAATAGATTTTCGCAAGCGATGATTATTAACTTGTGAATCATCAATTCCATGAACTCGTCTAAACATCACATAACCTAGTTTACCAAATGTTTGCAAAAAAACATCTTGATCTAATTTTTGTAAATCTTCACCAGTATAAATATCCATATCATGTAGTTTCTTTTGCATAGCTTTACCAATTCCGTTAAATTTTTCAATCGGGATCGGTTTTAAAAAGTCTTCAGCATATTCACCTAAAATGATCGTCCTGCCAAATGGCTTACGATAATCAGAAGCCATCTTTGCCAGAAATTTATTATACGAAATACCAACTGAACAAGTTAGTCTGGTTTCTTTAATAATTCGCTGTTGAATATAATTAGCTACCTTAACAGTGTTTTGTTCATTTAATTTATTCTTAGTAACATCCAGATAGGCTTCATCTAAGGCTACCGACTGAAACACATCAGTTACGTCGGCAAAGATACCATGAATATATTTAGAAGTTTTCTTATATAATTCAAAGTTTGGTGGTGCGATCACTAGTTTATCACGTGGAATAAGTTCGATGGCTTGTTGCGCCGGCATTGCTGAATGAACACCATATTTTCTGGCATTATAATTTGCAGTTGTAACCACCCCGTGATGGTGATTTTTACGTGGATCAGGAGCAACGATCAGACATTTCTTTTTATAATAAGGATGTTCTCGTTCTTCAACAGACGCAAAAAAAGCATCCATATCGACATGGATGATTTTTCTGTTTTCTTCAATTCTAATAGGTATTCTTAAAAATCCGATTGAAAACACCGCCTTAATTCCAGATCCAAGAATTACCATCTTTCTCTAAAAGTGTGTCGGCAGTATCTGGACCCATTGTATTACTCAAATAATTAGGAAATTTAGGTGATTCTTTATCCCATTGTTCTCTAATTACATCAATATATTTCCACGTACTCTTCAATTCTTCCCACAATGTAAAGTTGGCTTTATCACCTGCAAGAATATCAATTATCAAACTTTCATACGCTTCACGTGCATCATTAAAGATCTCAGGATCTTCTGGATATTTGATCAAATCTTGTTTTACAGATTGATAATCGATCCCATTGATCAAAATACTGCTGCCTTCTTCAGGTTCAATGAAAAATGTCACAATTGTATTAGGTCTGATACCAAGATCAGCAACTTTTTCATTAAATACGATGTCGATTCTGGAAGACTTCTTAGGCATTCTCTTACCTGAACGAACATAGAAAGGAACATTTTCCCAACGATCATTCTTAAATTCAATTTTACCGGCAACAAATGTTTCTACATTAGAGTCCTCTTCAACTTTATCTTCTTTGCGATAAGGATTTAGTTTTCCCATATTGTCAGTATCATATTGACCTCGAACAAAGTCTTTAGAAACTTCTTCAGGTGTAAGATCCTTTAAACTAGCAAACAACTCATCTTTAATCTCATGAATTGCATCTGCCTCCATGACTTCAGGTTCATCCATAGCCACCACACCGATAATTTGCATAATGTGGTTTTGAACCATATCACGTAGAGCACCTGCAGTTTCATAATATCCGCCACGATCCTCAACGCCCAATGACTCGCCTAAAGTAACTTGAACATTTGACACATATTCATTATTTAGAATTTTATCAAATGTAGGATTCTTACGACGCAGATTAGGAATTTCTTGAACCATCTTCTTACCTAAATAATGATCAATTCGATAAATTTCCTTTTCGGTAAATGCCTTAGATAAAGCGTCATTTAAATCACAGGCACTCTTAAAGTCTCGTCCAAAGGGTTTTTCAATAACTAAACGATTATATCCGTCAGTCTTCAAACCTTCTGACTTAATGTGAGCTGCAACAGTTCCAAAAAATCTAGGAGCGATGGCCATATAATAAACACGATTGCGACCCGTTTCAAAACGATCATCAAGTTTACTTGCCAATTGTTTCAAGGCAATATAATGATCTGAATCATTAACATCATGTGATTGATAGAAGAAATGCATAGCAAAGTTCTCCATCATTCTTTTATCATCATCAAAATCCTCTAGTGACGTTACAACTGTTTGACGAAAATATTCATTGCTCCATGGGCGTCTTGCCGTTCCAATTACTGCAAAGTGATCTTTTAACATTCCTGCTTTAAACAAGCGGTATAAAGCTGGGTATAATTTACGATGAGCTAGATCACCGGAACCACCAAAAATTATAAAAACTGCTGATTTTTCTGTAGCCATTCTCTAAACTCCCTTTGATGAATCGTCTGATTTCATTAATAAAACGTATATTTCTATTTTACACTATCATTTTAAAAACATCTTTATTATTGACTCTCTGATACAAATATCATTTTAAACCTTGGACCCAACTATAAGGCAAGTAAAAAGCGAAAATAGTTTTTCCCTAAAAAAAGACAGTAATTCAAAAATAGAATTACCGTCTTTCTTAAAAAATTATTTATCTTCTTTTGTTTCGTCAGTTGTTTCATCAGTTTTAGCATCATCATTTTCTTTAGGAGCTTCTTTTTCTGATGTGTCGTCTGCCTTTGTTTCAACTTCTTTTTTGTCTTCTGCTGGCTTTTGTACTTCAGCCTTTTGTGCTGCTTTGGCAGCAGGAGTTGTTGAACGAATAAACTTCAAATCAAATGTTAGATAGATACCATCACAGTCAACAACGACTTCTTCAGATTCATGATCGATTGAATGGATCTTTCCTTTAATACCACCAAGTGTAACGACGCTATCACCTGTACTCATAGCCTTTAGCATCTCTTGACGTTTTTGTTGTTGCTTCTTTTGAGGACGAACTGACATAAAGTACATTACCACGACCATAAGAATGATAATGATAAAGAAACTATATGATGATAATCCACCAGCTGCAGCGCCCAATGTTAAAATATTCAAATTTTCCACCTCTTAATAATTACTATCCTTATTATAGAATAACAAAGATTGACATACCTAGCCACTCCGTGGCTTTTTTTATTAAAAAAAAATTAGAAATTACGTGCATTTTCCTTGTTTAAACCATATTCTTCAAAAACATGTTCACGAAATTCGATCAAGTTGTCATCTTTTATTGCTTGACGGACACCTTTCATCAAGTTGAGTAAGTAATAAAGATTATGATAACTAGTCAAATGTGTTCCAAATAATTCATTGGCATTGATCAAATGACGAATATAAGCACGACTGTAATTACGACAAACATAACAATCGCAGTCCTCATCTAACGGTCTAAAATCACGAGCATATTTGGCATTTTTAACTACTAGACGTCCCTTTGTGGTCATACATGTACCATTTCTAGCAATTCTTGTTGGCAAGACACAGTCAAACATGTCAATTCCACGAATAACACCGTCTACCAAGGCATCAGTTGATCCAACACCCATCAAATAACGTGGTTTATTCTCTGGTAACAAAGGAGTTGTGAAATCTAGTACATTATTCATTTCTTCTTTGGATTCACCAACAGACAAACCACCAATTGAATAACCAGGAAAGTCCATACTAACTACATCACGTGCACTTTGTTTTCTAAGATCTTCAAAACCAGCACCTTGAACGATCCCAAATAAAGCTTGCCAATCAGGATTTCGATGAGCTTTTAAACCACGTTCTGCCCAGCGACTAGTTCTTGCAACTGACTTTTTGATGTAGTCATAACTTTCAAAGAATGGAGGACATTCATCTAAACTCATCATGATGTCTGGGCCTAGATAATTCTCTATTTTAATAGCTTTTTCAGGCGATAAAAATTCACGTCGGCCATTTAAATGGTTTCTGAAATGAACCCCAGCTTCTGTAATATCTCGTGTATTAGCCAGTGAAAATACTTGAAATCCACCTGAATCAGTTAAAATACCTTTATCCCAATTCATAAATTTATGTAATCCGCCAGCTTCTTTAACAATATCCTCACCTGGTCTTAACCATAAATGATACGTATTTGCCAAAATAATTGAAGCTCCGATTTTATCCAAATCTTCTGGAGCCATATTTTTAACTGATGCTTCGGTTCCAACAGGCATAAACATTGGTGTTTCAAATGTTCCATGAGGTGTTTCTAGTAATCCTAAACGTGCACCCGTATGTTTTTCCTTTTTTAATAATGTGTATTTAACAGCCGGTTCCATAGATTCTCCTTTTGTGTTTTGTTTCATACTTTGAAACGAGCAAATCAAGCCATCTCCCTGCGCTTACTACCAATACGTCCTGTGTCGCTTTGCTCTTTACAAGTTTATTTATTTCTCTTTTATGTTTTTCTCTGCTCGTATTTTGAAACGAGCAAATCAAGCCATCTCCCTGTGCTTACTACGAATACGTCCTGTGTCGCTTTGCTCTTTACAAGTCTATTTATTTCTCTTTTATGTTTTTCTCTGCTCGTATTTTGAAACGAGCAAATCAAGCCATCTCCCTGTGCTTACTACCAATACGTCCTGTGTCGCTTTGCTCTTTACAAGTTTATTTATTTCTCTTTTATGTTTTCTCTGCTCGTATTTTGAAACGAGCAAATCAAGCCATCTCCCTGTGCTTACTACGAATACGTCCTGTGTCGCTTTGCTCTTTACAAGTCTATTTATTTCTCTTTTATGTTTTTCTCTGCTCGTATTTTGAAACGAGCAAATCAAGCCATCTCCCTGTGCTTACTAC
>NZ_RHOQ01000006.1 GCF_003946605.1 Companilactobacillus baiquanensis | reverse complement strand
TTTTCTCTGCTCGTATTTTGAAACGAGCAAATCAAGCCATCTCCCTGTGCTTACTACGAATACGTCCTGTGTCGCTTTGCGACCCATGACGTATTCTAGGTAATGCTCGGGAGATAACCGGCTTGATTTGCTCTCTACTTAATAAACATTGCATCTCCAAAACTAAAGAAACGATACTTCTCTTCAATAGCATGTTCATATGCATTTAAAATATTTTCACGACCGGTAAAGGCTGCTACTAACATTACTAAGGTTGACTTTGGTAAATGGAAGTTTGTGATAAATTCATCGACTACTTTCCATTCATAACCTGGTTTGATAAAGATATCTGTCCAACCGCTATCTGGTTTGATTTCACCATCAAACTTAGTTCCGATCGTCTCCAATGTACGGATCGAGGTTGTTCCTGTTGCTACTATCTTTCCACCATTTTTACGAACTTCATTCAATGTTTTGGCTGATTCTTCGTCTAAACGATAAAATTCTGAATGCATTACGTGCTTACTGATGTCTGATTCTGTGACTGGTCTAAAAGTTCCCAAACCAACGTGTAAGGTTAAATATACTAACTTAATACCTTTTTCTTGAACTTTTTCTAGCAGATCTTTTGTCCAATGCAAGCCAGCTGTTGGTGCTGCTGCTGAACCATTTTCTTTAGCATAAACGGTCTGATAACGATCAGGATCGTCTAGCTTTTCTTTAATATATGGAGGTAAAGGCATTTCTCCTAATTTCTCCAAAATTTCTAGAAAAATTCCTTCATAATTAAATTCAATAATTTTGCCACCATGTTCTAATTCCTCTAAGACAGTAGCTTCTAGTTGACCGTCACCAAATTGAACTTTAGTACCGACTTTGGCACGACGGGCTGGTTTCATCAAAACTTCCCACTTGTCGCCCTCAATATTGTTCAAAAGCAATACTTCTTCATGACCATCAGTGTCTTCTTTTGTTCCGTATAATCTAGCGGGTAAGACACGAGAATTATTCATAACCAGAGCATCCCCTGGATTTAGATAGTCTAAAATGTCATAAAAATGCTTATCTTCATACTTGCCTGTTTCATGATCCAAAACTAATAAACGTGAGTGGTCACGATCCTTAATTGGTGTTTGTGCAATTAGTTCTTCTGGCAAATTGTAGTCAAAATCCTCAGTTGTTAGTGTCATTCTTAATTCTCCTTAATCGTTCTTCTTATCAGGATACGTATAGCCAAGATGTTCGTAGCCTTTACGAGTTACGATTCGTCCTCTAGCAGTCCGTTTCAAAAATCCCTTTTGCATTAAATATGGTTCATATACCGATTCAATTGTTTCTTGATCCTCACCAATATTAGCAGCTATAACTTTAATTCCAAGTGGTCCGCCGTTATATAATTCGATCATCATAGATAAAATTTTTCTATCTAATCGATCAAGTCCAGCATCATCGACTTGTAACTGGTTTAAAGCTGATTCAGCGATATCATAATCTATCATATCTTTGCCTGCAACTTGTGCAAAGTCACGGACACGTTTTAGTAAACGGTTGGCAATTCTAGGCGTTCCACGAGATCTTCTAGCGATTTCATGAGCACCTTCCTCATCAACATTGATATTCAAAACATTTGCTGATCTAAAAACAATCTTTGATAACTCAGCTTCTGAATAATACTCCATATGCTCGACAATTCCAAATCTATCTCGCAATGGTGCTGATAACTTACCAGCCGTAGTAGTTGCTCCTATCAAAGTATAAGGAACTAACTCATGGTGAAGTGAACGTGCTTCTGTTCCTTGTCCAACAATAATATCAATATAAAAATCTTCCATAGCTGAATAGAGAACTTCTTCTACTGAACGTGGCATACGATGAATTTCATCAATAAAAAGCACATCCCCTGGTGAAAGTTCATCTAAAACTGCAACGAGATCTCCTGATTTTTCAATCGACGGACCAGTTGTAGTATGAATATTTACACCCATCTCATTAGCAATGATCATCGCTAACGTTGTTTTACCTAACCCTGGAGGTCCGTAAAGTAAAACGTGATCAAGTGTTTGTTGTCTTTGTTTAGCTGCCTTAATGTAAACATCTAATTCTTTTTTGGCTTTTTCTTGACCTAAGTATTGGTCAAAAGTGGTTGGACGTAATGTTTGTTCAACAATATCTTCAATGTCATCTAATGAATCAGCATCGGTTAAACGATCATTTTCGTTATCATTATTATCCATTAATTATCCTCCCTTCTATTTTGTTAATAATTTTAATCCAGCTCTCAAATAAGCATCCGCTGAATCAAGTGTTTCTTTTTGTAGCTTAGGTTTTATTTTACTTATATCACGAGCAGTATAACCCAATGACTCTAAAGCTAACATCCCATCTTCTAGTTCCTTATTGCCAGAACTAAATGCTACCGGTTCTTCGCCTAAGGTCATTTGACCTTGAGTAGTAAACTTGCCACTTAGATCTAAAACAATTTGTTGAGCAGTTTTCTTACCTATTTTAGGAAATCTTGTCAAAAATTTCACGTCATTATTTTCAATTGCCGAAATAAGTCCCTTCAAATCTTGCCCTGCTAAAATTGCTAAGGCACTCTTAGGTCCAATTCCAGAAACACTGATCAAATTAAGAAAGATCCGTTTTTCATTTAAATCATAAAATCCATATAATGACTGCTCATTATCACGGACAATTTGTTCAACATAGATCTTAGTTTCTTCATCTTGTTGATAGCGATACGGATTAGCAACTTGAACCTTATATCCAACTCCACTAACATCAACCACTACATAGGCCGGATCGACTTCGGTAATTATTCCATTTAAGTATTCAAACATTATTATTCACTTTCTCTTGTGTCATGCGAGTCTTGAATTCGCTTAAACATTTTTTCTAAATCTCTATTACTAAATTCTATCAATACTGGTCTTCCATGTGGACAATTATATGGATTTTCTGCCTTAGATAAATTTTGCAACAAGAAAGCTGCTTGTTTATCATCCAAATGTTGATTAGCTTTTATCGCACGTTTACAACTCATCATGATGGCATTTTTCTCTCTAAAAGCAGCCACAGAAATCTTGGAATCATTTAACACATAATCGATCATTTCTCGAATCGTTGACTCCTCTTGACCGGCGACAAACCAAGTCGGATGGGTATTAACGACAAAACTATTTTGACCAAAGTCATCTAAATACAGACCAATACTTTCCAAAACAGGCTTTTTTTCACGGATCAAAATACTTTCAGAGTTTGGATAGTCCAAGACGATCGGCACTAACAATCGTTGCTGATCAGCCGCCACTTCACCAATTTTTTGACGATAATATTCATAATTGACTCGCTCTTGTGCCGCATGCTGATCAACTAAATAAAATCCTTCGGGACTTTCAGCCACCAGATAAGTTCCATGAATTTGTCCAATATAATGTAATTCTGGAAAAGAAGAATCTGAATCAGTTGGCTTTGTCTCTTCCTTTAATCGTTTATCCCAAGCACTTAAATGTTTTGGATCATCAAAAATTGGATGTGCTCTTAATTCGTCAATTGAAGTCTCATCGTTAACAATTGGTTTGGGATCAGGTTCACTAATATGATCAACCATTGATAAGTCGTCAAAACTTATTTGTTCTGGCTTTTCAACTTGATCAACGGTTGTTTTCCGCTCTAAATTCTTCACAGCATCGGGAATTAAATTCTTAGTTGAAAGCTTTTGTCTGATACCTTCACTTATAAGATCGCCAATGTGACCTTCATTAGTTAATCTAACTTCTTGTTTAGTAGGATGAACATTAATATCGACTAAACTTGGGTCTAGCGTAATATCGATCACAGCAATTGGAAAACGACCGATCATAAGTTTTGAACCATATCCTCTGATAACTGCATTGGCTAACTGATAATTTCTAATATAGCGACCATTTAAAATCAAAGAAATATACGATCGATTGGATCGAGTAGTGTCAGGTTTTGAAAAGAAACCTTTAATTTGATAATCAGCATCACTATTTTCAAAAGCGTACATATGACTAGCGATCGTTCGTCCATAAATCCCCGCTATTGTCTGTTGTAAATTATCATTACCAGAAGTCCATACTAAGTCCTTACCTTCGTGAATCAGTCTAAATGAAATTTCTGGATGTCCCATAGCTAAACGGTCTACAATATCAACGATTTTATTCAGCTCGGTATGAAGAGATTTAACGTATTTCAACCTTGCTGGAGTATTGAAAAATAAATCTTCAACTGTGATCGTAGTCCCTTTTGAACGTGCATGAGTCTCTTTTTTTAATAAACTATTTCCTGAAAATTCCGCTTTTACAGCTGATTTTCCGTCAACGCTTGTAACTACAGTTAGCTTTGAAACTGAAGCAATACTTGCTAAAGCCTCACCACGAAATCCTAAAGTTTTAACATTGAATAGATCATGATCCGTGGATATTTTACTAGTGGTATGAGGTTGAAAAGCGATTTCCACATCATCAGCGGCAATGCCTACACCATTATCATTAATTTCAATTGAGCGTAAACCAGATTGATGAACTGTGATCAAAACTTGTGTAGCTTTGGCATCAATAGCATTTTCCACTAATTCTTTCACAACAGATGCTGGACGTTCAATTACTTCACCTGCCGCGATTTGATTACTCAATTCCACTGGCAATTCATGAATCAACCCCAAATATTCCACCTTCTTTATTTAAGTTCTTTTTGCCATTTATATAATAAGTTAATAGCATCAATTGGCGTGACACTCATTAAATCTTGTTTTTGCAATTCATTAACAACTTTTTGTTCACCCTTATTAAGTTTTGCTTTAGGCTTTTGTTCTAATTCTGGGAACAGTGATAACTGTGATTCAGGTTCTGGTTCACTGATTTTAATTGATTTTGTTTCTTGTTCTACACTGTTCGTTGGTTCAACCTTGATTTCTTTAGGAGCGGTATCTTCTAGACTACTTAAAATTGTATCGGCACGTGTGAGGACCTCATTTGGTAAACCGGCCAATTTAGCGACATGGATACCATATGACTTATCTGCTGGACCTGGTAAAACTTTATGCAAGAAAACCAAAGTGCCATTTTCTTCAGAGGCATCCACGTGAACGTTTTTAACTCCTGGCAACTGTGATTCTAACTCTGTCAATTCATGATAGTGAGTTGAAAACATCGTCATGGCTTTAACATTTTTATCAATATATTCAATAATTGCTTGAGCGAGCGCCATTCCGTCATAAGTTGCCGTTCCACGACCTATTTCATCAAAGATTATCAAACTATTTTCAGTTGCATTTTTCAACGCGTCATTAGCTTCACGCATCTCAACCATGAAGGTACTATCACCAGAAATAAGATCATCGGCGGCACCAATTCTTGTAAAGATATGATCAAAGATCGGCAACTCTGCTTTTTCAGCTGGAACAAAACATCCCACTTGACCCATAATAACGGTTAGTGCCATCTGTCTCATGTAGGTACTCTTACCAGACATATTGGGCCCAGTTATTAACAAAATATCTGTATTACTATCAAAAGTAACGTCATTGGGAATATAACTGTTGTTACTTAAAACTTTTTCCACAACTGGATGGCGACCATTTACAATTTTCAGTTCATGACCTTTCGTAAAGGTTGGTTTTACATAATGATAAGTTTCACTGACTACTGCAAAACTTTGTAAAACATCGAGTTGTGACAAAATATTCGCTAAATTTTGGATTCTTCTAATCTGTTGTTTGATCTTAGTTCTAATTTCATCAAACAAATGATATTCCAGTGCTTGAGATTTTTCTTCGGCCTCAAGAATCAAGCTCTCTTTTTCTTTTAACTCGGGTGTGATATATCTTTCGGCATTAGTTAAGGTCTGCTTTCTTTGATAACGACCTTCGGGGACTTTATCGACATTGGATTTTGTGACTTCAATATAGTAACCAAAAACCTTATTGTAGCCAATCTTTAAATTACTGATCCCGGTTACTTCTTGTTCTTTGGCCCGCAGACTTGCCATCCACTGCTTACCATTTTTAGAAGCATCAATATATTTATCTAGTTGTTCATTGTAGCCTTGCTTGATCAATCCGCCACCAGTCACTGAAATCGGTGGTTCATCACTAATAGCTTTGTCGATCAATGAATAGACATCATTAACGTCGTCGATTTTTTCTACATATGAATCCAGATCATAATCACCAATATCCAACAAAATCTGTTTGATCATTGGCACTTGTTCTAATGAAGTCTTTAGTTGAACTAGATCACGTCCATTAACTGTTCCATAGGCAATTCGTCCTGCCAAACGTTCCAAGTCATATACTTTAGTTAAATAATCTTGAAATGATGAACGCTGGAAGTAATTTTGTAAAAAGACATCCACTATATGTTGTCTGTGTTCTAGTGTGTTTTGACTGATCAAAGGACGTGATAACCATTGTTTCAAAAGGCGACCACCCATGGCGGTTTTAGTTTCATCTAAAAGCCATAATAATGTTCCAGATTTTTTATTAGTTCGTAAATTCTTGAATAATTCCAAATTGCTTTGAGCTGTGTGATCCATGGACAAATAAGCGGTTGTTTCATAAGTTTCTGCCGGCTTTAAATGATCAAGAGATCTCATCTGTGTCTCAATTAAATATGATATAAGAATTTTTACGGTACTAACTTCTAAGTCATCAGAAATATTACTGAAATCATAATCAAAATTATTATCAATTTCTTCAATCGTTGAAATTAGTATGCCAATTTTTTGGATCGGTTCAAGGTATTTCTTAGATAAATCATTGAAGACGACACATTCTTTAGTATTAAGGTTTTGTAACTCGTTGATCAGATCAATTGAATTGTTAACCACAGTTACTTTGACTTCACCTGTTGATAAGTCTGCATATGCCAAACCAAACTGATCTTTAACATGACCAATAGCTGTAATATAGTTGTTTTCAGTTGCTTGATTGGCTGATTCATCCATGACCGTTCCTGGAGTAACCACACGAGTTATCCCTCGTTTGACCATTCCATCAGCATCTTGCGGATTCTCTAGTTGATCACAAATGGCTACTTTATAACCTTTATCAACTAAAATATCGATATAACTTTGTACAGCCTTATGAGGTACTCCACACATTGGAATACTGTCATCGGCTTTTTTATTACGTGACGTTAAAGTCAGTTCCAATATCTGCGAACCTTTTACAGCGTCATCATAAAACATTTCATAGAAATCTCCCACACGATAAAACAAAAAAGCATCCGGATATTCATCTTTCATATCAAGATACTGTTGCATCATAGGAGTCTCTTTAGTTTTTTGTGGCATCTATTTCCTCCACTAATTTAAAAATTTTTGATTGTCAGGATTAATTACATAATTTTTAATACTACGCGCATAGTTAGTTTGATCATTAATATCGATCACACAAAAGCCAATTTGCATACGACCATCTTCATCAACATCAAACTTAGTTGGACGTTGTGTTAAGAAACGTGTGATGATCGGTTCATCTTTAACCCCAAGGATTCCATCATATGAACCAGTCATACCAACATCAGTTAAATATGCTGTTTTCTTGTCAAATACCCGAGCATCATTGGTTTGAACATGAGTATGCGTACCCACAACGGCTGCAACACGACCCGTTAAATATTTAGCTGTCGCGATCTTTTCACTAGTTGTCTCGGCATGGAAATCAACGAACTTAACTGCATCTTTATCTAAAGTAGGCAGTAATTTGTCAAAAGCAAGAAATGGATTATCCAAAGGCTGCATCAAAGCTGTTCCTTGCATGTTAATGATATAAACTTTTTTCTGATTGACTTTTTTCTCAATTACACCACGTCCAGGAACATCATTACCAGAAAAATTGTATGGACGTAGAATACTCTTCTTAGGATCATCAATGAAATCTAGCACTTCACGTTTATCCCAAATATGATTACCACCAGATACGACGTCGGCACCGGCCACTTGGATCCTTTGGTAGTCCTCAACTTTGATTCCTTTACCACCATTAGCATTTTCACCATTAACGATCGTTAATTGTGGTTTAACCTTCTGCTTGATTTCTGGCAAATAAGTTTCCACAGATTTGAGACCGATCTTGCCAACGACATCCCCAACGAAAAGTATTTTCATTATATAAAATTCCCCCATCTTTACCTATGATATTGTATCAATATTGCTAAAATTTAAAAAGCCTTGAGGATTCTTATCCCCAAGACTTTTAATTAGTTTACGAGTGAAATATCAGATAGGACCGCAAATTCATTAGTTGAAACACGATAATAACTTATGTGATCAACTGTAATGATTCGATCAGTCCTCCATGTTGAACCCGGTGCTAAAGCACGATTAGAATTTTTTATCAATTGACCTTGATTGTTGTAAAGAACAACCGGTTTATCGCCCACTGCTTGAATTACTTCATTGATAGGTTTGTATAGATACACGTCACTGCTATTTACATATCCATCAGTTGATACACGATAATAAACTGTACCGTCAATATAACGCTCATTATCCGTTTGCCAAGATGTGCCTTCGTTTAAACTTGCAGAGATTTCATTACCATTAATATCATATAACTGTGCTGAATTAGAAGTTACAGTTACTCCGAAGTTATCAAGATCTAGGGTATTGGTAATACTGTTACCATTCTCATCTGTTATTGCATAATCACCATTATCTGTTGTATCAGAAGCTTGAACCGCCGTTGTCCCCATAGCTAAGGCAGATACAATTGCAATACCGCATAATAGACTTTTTTTCATAATGATTCCCTCCTAATATAACTCCATCCTAACACGTACCCCCAAATTTAAACACTTGTTTACAATATGTTTACATAAAAATTACAATAAACTTTTTGGATCAAAATCCTTTGAAAATTCTGCCAGATGAACCAAATTACGCAAGAAATCATGTGTTGAAGCTTCATAGTGATATTTCAAACCAAGATCATAGATATAGCCATTGATATAGTCAACTTCTGTTGGACGATTCTTATCCATATCTTGATACATTGATGGAAAATGCAGCGGCATTGCTGTAGTACTAGCATATTTTATTGCCTGCCATTCTTGTTCTCTAGTATTCAAAAGAGTAATTCCAGCTCGCTCACAAACATCAAAAGCTTCATCAATTAACTGTTTGCTTAATTTTTCAGCGGTTGGCGCCTGAATGAATTCACCCATCTTGATACCAAACATTGTACAGAGTGTATTGCAGACTGAATTTAAGATAACTTTTGCCATTAAAGTACCTTGAAAATTAGTTGTCAATTTAGGATTCAAATTTGCTTTAGAAAATTCTTCGACGATCTTTTTAGTCATTTCATCTGGTTTTTCATTCTGATTAACAACATTCATACTACCAGCTCCAGATGCACCCATAAAATCAACATCTCCAGGTCCATTTAAAACAGTCGCTATCATGGCAGTTCCGCTGATAACTTTATTAGAATCAAAATATTGGTTTAATTTTTCAATATGACCCATACCATTCATAGCAGTAACGACATATTGTTTGTCATTAAATAAATGCTGACTACGTTTTAAGGCATCTGCCAACTGCATCTGCTTAGTAAATACGATCCAAACATCTGGATCTCCTTGATAATCTTCTGGAGACGAAATATTAATTGGCACTAGATGTTTATTGGCACCGTCTCTTGATACAAAGACCCCATTTTGTTGTTTGACAGCTGCAATCTGCTTGTCCCAAATATCAACAAAATCAACCTCAAAACCGGCTTCTTGTAATAGAATTCCGTATCTTAATCCCATTGCACCTGCACCTAATACTGTATATTTCATAAATAATTACCTCCATTGACGTGTTTACAGTATTATTAGATACTTTCTAATTAATGTCAATAGTTGTTAATATTTAGCAAATATAATCTATAATGACAACTTCCTAAAATTAAAATAAGTTTAGTAAAAAAATTGCAATAACGGGAACAAATAGTGAAGGCAATAAATTTAAGACACTAATTTTTTTGATCTCTAATAATCCTAATCCCGATGCTAAAATCAAAATTCCCCCAACGATAGTTAATTCATTGATCATATTATTATTTAATGCGCTTTGAAAAAATAAAGCGATCATATAAATACTTCCCTGCCACAATAAAACTGCAACTGCAGCAAAGGCGATCCCTAAACCAAAAGTTGATGCCAAAACGATCGAGGTTATACCGTCCAGCATCCCATTAGTAAACAAAAACGTATAGTCATGTTTTAAGGCAGCTTCGATCGGTCCTAAAATTGACAGCGAACCAATACAATATAATAAAATAGCTGTTGCTAAACCTTCAGCTAAGTTACCTCCTGAAAATTTTCCAACTAATTTGTCAAAACGAGATTGCAGATCGATCCACTGTCCAAATAAACCGCCAATCGCTAAACTGACGATAAATAATACTGGATAATGACTCTTTGACATATGCTGAACTACTGCATTGATTCCGATCACCATCGCCGCTAAGCCAAGTCCTTGCGTTAAGATATTCTGAAACTCAGGCTTCATTCCTTTATGCAAAAACCTGCCAATAATACTTCCTATTAAAATCATTGATACGTTAAAAATCGTTCCAATCATATTTATGCCCCCTATGTAAATATGACTAATATAAACTCTCATGTTACTAGAGGGTCAATAAAAATTTAAAAAAACTGCATTACTAATACTACTAAAATTGGAATAATCAATGACGGTAATAAATTGACAACATTGATTTTCTTAATTTCCAATAAACCAAGTCCTGAAGCAATAATTAAAATTCCCCCAACAATTGTTAATTCTGTGATCATATCGTTGTTGATTGAATTTTGTAATAATAAAGCGATCCCGTAAATACTCCCTTGCCAAACAAATACGGCTATGGCAGAAAAAGCGATTCCGATCCCAAAAGTCGATGCCAAGACAACGGAAGTGATTCCATCTAAAATGCCATTAGTTAATAAAAATGTCATATCATGTTCAAGTGCCTCTTGAATTGGACCGAGTATCGATAATGAACCAATACAATAAAGTAAAATAGCTGTCGCTAACCCTTCAGCCAAGTTGCCTTTTGAAAATTTCCCCACAAAATCATCAAACCGTTTTTGTAAATTGATCCACTCTCCAATCACTCCACCAACTGACAAACTGACGATAAATAAAACTGGGTAATGACTTTTGGGCATATACTCAACGATTGCATTGATCCCGACTGCTAATGCTGATAACCCCAAACCATGTGTAAGTATTCGCTGATATTCTAGCTTGATTCCATTATGGAATAATTTACCTAAAATACTGCCCCCAATAATCATTACCACATTAAATAATGTCCCGATCATTATTTCTCTCCTTATATGTAAGCGATTACAATGTAAATATAAACTATCTAGTAACTAGAGGGTCAATAATGTTTGGTAACTATCTTACCGGAAGTCTTATTTCAGTAACATATTTATCAAAATCATTCGTAATACCGTAATCGATCAAAGTAATCTCAATTGCATCATCAATAATCGTCAGCAGATGTTCCTGACAATAAGCTATAAGCTGACGATAAGATTCTGCTGAATCTTCATGTGTACCATGAAATCTAATTCTTAAATATGAGCCTTGGGGCAAAAATGAAGTAGCTTCTCTCTCATCACCAGATTCTAAAATCATTAGAATGCCACTATATTGATCAAATTTATTATTCAAAATATTTTGTTTACTTATTGATAAGGCAATTTTTCCCAAAAAAATAGCTTGATCCAATCCGTATTTTCTCCGCAGTGCTGTCAAAGGAACCTCAATATCTTCACCTAATTGATAGTCACTTCTTAGATAGACAATGGGAGTTTCTGGTAAATTTAAGTATTCTATTTTACCTAAAACAGAATTTTTGGCATCTCTAACTTGTTTTAGTCTGGATGTTATCCGACCATTCACAGCCTGCAAAGTTTTCATCTGTTGTTCTACTTGAGATTTTTGTTTTTCTAACAAGTTCTCTAAAGTTGAAATATCACGTGCATCAAAAAAGTTCTTAATATCATTAATTGGAATATCAAGTGCACGTAAGTATTTAATGACGTTTAATCGTTCAAATTCTTCAGTAGAGTAGTATCTATAATGAGATTCCGGATCAACTTTAGCTGGTTTCAAAATACCAACATCATCGTAATAGCGTAGTGTTGGTATTTTAATATCATATAATTTAGATAATTGTCCGATAGTAAATAATTGATCCATAAATATAACCTCAAGCATTTTATTTCATCTTAACATAAAAAATAACCATCCCTAGTTGGTATAGGGATGGTTATTAATTGTCTAATTAATGGTTTATTTTTGAAACTTAGTTTTATTTCATTGAAGCGAAATGATTTTACATCATACCGCCCATACCAGGTGCGCCAGCACCGGCACCAGCTGCTGGTGCAGCAGGTGCATTCTTATCAGGTTTGTCAGCAACGACGGCTTCTGTTGTCAACAATAGAGCAGCAACACTGGCAGCATTTTGCAATGCAGAACGTGAAACCTTAGTTGGGTCGATGATTCCGGCTTCAACCATGTTTTCCCACTTGTCAGTTGCAGCATTGTAACCTACTTCAGGCTTTTCACCCTTCATATGTTCAACAATAACTGAACCTTCAAGACCAGCATTTTCAGCGATTTGACGAACTGGTTCTTCAAGAGCTCTAACAACGATGTTGATACCTGTTTGAACATCGCCTTCACCCTTAACAGCCTTAACTGAATCGATGATATCTAGGAATGCTGTACCACCACCAGCAACATAGCCTTCTTCAACGGCAGCACGTGTGGCATTTAGAGCATCTTCAATTCTATATTTACGTTCTTTTAATTCTGTTTCAGTAGCGGCACCGACTTTAACAACGGCAACACCACCAGCAAGTTTAGCAAGACGTTCTTGCAACTTCTCACGGTCAAAATCAGATGTTGATTCAGCAATTTGTTTCTTGATCGTATCAACACGTTCGCTGATGGCATCCTTATCGCCAGAACCTTCGACGATTGTTGTGTTATCCTTTGTAACTGTAACCTTACCAGCTTGACCTAATTGATCCATTGTTGTGTCTTTTAGTTCAAGTCCAAGATCAGAAGTAATAACTTTAGCACCTGTTAATGTAGCGATATCTTGTAATTGTTCCTTACGACGATCACCAAAACCAGGAGCCTTAACAGCAACAACATTGAATGTTCCACGGATCTTGTTCAAAACAAGTGTTGGTAGAGCTTCACCATCAATATCGTCAGCAATGATCAACAATGCTTTACCTTGTTGAACAATTTGTTGTAGTAATGGCAAAATGTCTTGGATATTTGAGATCTTCTTATCAGTTACTAAGATGTATGGGTTATCAAGATCAGCTTCCATCTTATCGTTATCAGTAACCATGTATTGTGAAATATATCCACGATCGAATTGCATACCTTCAACAACATCAAGTGTTGTATCAATACCCTTTGATTCTTCGATCGTGATAACACCATCGTTACCAACTTTTTCCATAGCGTCGGCAATCAACTTACCTGTTTCTTCACTAGCTGAAGAAACTGATGCTACTTGGGCAATATCTGATTTACCAGAAACTTTATGTGATACCTTGTGTAATTCATCCACAGCTGCTTTAGTAGCCTTCTCAATACCTGTTCTAATTCCGACAGGGTTGGCACCAGCAGTAACGTTCTTCATACCTTCTTTGATGATTGCTTGGGCTAATACAGTAGCTGTAGTAGTACCATCACCGGCAATATCATTTGTCTTTGAAGCAACTTCAGAAACAAGTTTAGCACCCATGTTTTCAAAGTGATCTTCTAATTCAATACTCTTAGCAATAGTAACACCATCATTTGTGATCTCTGGTGAACCGTAACTCTTTTCTAGAACAACATTTCTACCCTTAGGTCCGATAGTTGTTTTAACTGTGTCAGCAAGCTTGTTAACACCGTCCAACATCTTTGAACGTGCATCTTCTGAAAATTTAATTTCTTTAGCCATTATTCACACTCCAATTATCATTTAAAATTCTTTATAATATTTATTTATTCAACGATTGCCATGACATCTTTTTCATGAAGGATTAAATATTCATTGTCATCATATTTAACGTTTGAACCAGCATACTTATCAAAGAGAATCTTGTCGCCAACTTTAATACTCATTGGTAACTTCTTTCCATCTTCTGTTACGGCTCCTGCACCTACGGCAACTACTTCTGCTGTTTGTGGCTTTTCCTTAGCGTTGTTAGCTAAAACAATGCCGCCAACTGTCTTCTCTTCTTCTTTATCGACTGTTACAATAACTCTGTCTCCAAGTGGTTTTAACAATTTGAATCCCTCCGATGATTAAAATTTTTAACTTTAGCACTCGATCTCTTCTTGTGCTAATCACATGTTTAATATTAACATTTTCTTGTAAACATGCAAGTATTTACATTCAAAAAAATTAAGGAGAACATATGACTTATTTCAAAAATCAATTTTCAACACTCTTGATTTATATACTGTTACTTTTTACAGGATCGGTCCTAACACTGCTTAAAGTAACCGGTTCCAGCTATTTCATCATCCTCACGATTGCGGCGATCGTGGCAACAATTTTAATGGTTTACTTAACACAAAAAAGTTCACCAAATATTATCGAGAAAAAAACTGAAACTTCAGATAAACTCAAATGGATCATAATTGGAACACTTGGCGCTTTGGCTATTCAAATAGTTATCAGTCTGCTTGAAATGGCTCTAAATAAAAATGTCTCATCGGCAAATACCACCCAACTATTAACTTTAGTAAGTGCTTATCCATATTATTTTATTTACGTACTGATCTGCGCACCTATCATGGAAGAAATAGTTTTTAGAAGACTATTCTTTTCAAATTTGATCAGTCTAACTAATGTCTATGGGGCAGCAATCATCTCGGCTGCATTCTTTGCTTTTATGCACCAAGATACTCGCTTTATTATTTACGTCGGTATGGGATTATGGTTTGCCTTTATCTATTACAAATCAAAAAACATCTATGTCAGTGCTGCTAGTCATTTAATTATGAATACTATCGTTGTTATTGCCAGTTTTTTTAGTTAGATATTTCAAAATATGCAGCATAAACGTGGGACAAAACATAGCTTTTTCCGTTTAAAATAAAAGAGCCTACTGATCCAAAATCTGGATCAATAGGCTCTTTTATTTTAATACTCGAAAGTTGAACATGTTTTGTCCCACTCTCTAATCTCCACGTTTATAATTAGCAACATAATTTTTCCGTTTTTCATCGTCGAACTCATTTTCACTCTTAGCAATGATAATTGTTGCAAGTGAATTACCAACAACGTTAACGGCAGTACGTCCCATATCAACCAAACGGTCGATACCGGCGATAAATGTCAATCCTTGCATTGGTACACCGATCGTTGAAACCGTTGCTAGTAAAACAACGAATGAAGCTCCTGGTACACCGGCCATACCCTTAGATGTCAGCATCAAGACAACCACTAAAGTGATCTGTTGACCAATTGACAAGTTAATGTGATATGCCTGAGCCAAGAATAAGGCAGCTAATGATTGATAAATGGCAGAACCATCGAGGTTAAATGTATATCCAGTTGGGATAACAAACGAGACGATTCCTTTAGTTGCCCCATAATCTTGCATCTTTTCCATCATTTTAGGCAAAGCTGCTTCTGAACTAGCGGTCGTGAAAGCAAGAACAAATTCATTTTCAATAATTCTAAATAATTCAAAGAAGTTTACATGAAAAATTCTACCTACAAAATACATAACAACGAAAACAAAGAAAGCCATCGTTGCGTATGCGATCAAGATAAATAGTGCCAAAGGCTTTAATGATTCAAAGCCCATCTCTCCAACAGTTACACCGATCAAGGCACAGACACCAATTGGAGCTGTACGCATGACCCAGTTAGTTACTTTAAACATTACGTTAGCAACAGCATTTAGTAGATCAGTAATAATTTTACCTTGTTTACCTAATGAAGCTGTACCAAGTCCAAAGAGAACTGAGAAGAAAATAACTGGTAGCATGTCACCTTTACCCATTGCAGCAAAGATATTAGTAGGAATGATCCCCATCAATACTGACCAAATACCTGAATGTTTAGCACTTGAAGCGGAGGCTGTGTATTGTGAAATACTTGAACCTTTTAGATCATTGATATTGATATATGTACCAGGATGCGTGATATTAGCAACCAAGATACCAATAATAATAGCTAGAGTCGTCATAACTTCAAAATAAATCAAAGTTTTTAATCCAATACGCCCCAGTTTCCTAATATCACCCATGTTGGCAATACCAACTGTCAAACACGAAATAACGATCGGCAAAACAATCATTTGGATCAATGAAATAAACATTGTACCAATATTTTGCATTATTTGTATGGCTGCCTTATTGTGATAAAAAATCTGTCCTAAAACTATACCTAGAACCAGACCAATAATAATTTGCCAGCCTAAACTAAGCCGAAAAAACTTTTGCTTTTGCAATTTAGAAGCCCCCTTAAAGCGTCGAGTTATATTATAGCAGATTATTTCTAATCAAATTAAATTTTTTTAATAGATTTTGAGAATTTTTTAAAGGATTCCTCAAAATACTGATTTTTATCAGTAAATAAATTATGACCAGAATCATTCAATACAGAAATTTGAATTTCATTATCTGGGTCAAGTAAGGTCAATTGATCCCTGTAACCAACTATTTGATCATTTTTGCCTAGCAAAATCATGACGTCAGTCTTATTATGGGCTAAATCCGCTACTAACTCCTTTTCAAACGAGAAACTGTAATTATGACTAGCTTTGATCTGATTCCAAAATTCAATATTATATTTCTTCAATCCAGGTAAAATTGCTCTTTGGTAATTCTGCCACGATTTTTGATTGATCAAAACATCCATCTTTAAAAATTTCTGATAGTTTGGATCATCAGTATTCAATTCTTCTTGAATAATATTTTTATGTTTGCTTATATCACGGTTTTCTTTGTTCGCATGAATAACTGGACAGGTTATAAAAGCAGCCTTGATCTTAGATCCAAGTTCCTTTAACAAACCTAAACAAATATAACCACCATATGAATGACCACAAATGGCAATTTTTTGATCACCAGTAATTTGTTCGATGAATTCAATTACCAAATTTAAAACATCATCGGAATTATGTACCGAAGAAATATCTTGTGAATTACCCATACCGGGTAAATCTAAGTAAATCCTTTTGATTCCCATAGACATAACTGGTTCATAATTTTCGATCATTCCGGTTGAATCCTGACTCATACCATGAAAAAAGTATACTGGAAAACCAGTTCCAACGATTTCATAACTTAGTTCAGTATTATTTATTGCAATTTTCATATTTTTGCTTCCTAACAAAAAAATGAGGTTGGAATTATTATCCCAATCTCATAACGATTTATTTTTCACCAGATTCAGAGGCAATTATATCAAGACTTCCATCGACTGTCCATTCCTTAATTGTTGCAGGAACAATCAAATGAACACCCTTTTTCAAGTCATAATCTTTACCATCAACAGAAATTTTACCACTTCCATCAATAACTGAAATCAAAGTGTATTTACCAATATTATGTTTTAAGGTTGCTGGTTCTTTAATTTCCCAACGATAAACAGAGAAATATGGTGAAATAGGTGGTTGAACAAAGGTTGTAAACTTATTTTTACCATCTATTTGTGTTTGAATATCCAGCTTAGGATCTTTGTGTGGGACGGTGATCGTATCTTCTGATTGTTGAATATGCAATTCACGCTTTTTACCAGTGCTCTTTTCAACACGATCATAATCATAAAGACGATATGTCGTATCACTGCTTTGTTGTGTTTCTAATGCCATGATACCCTTATTCAGAGCATGAACGGTCCCACTTGGGACATAGAAGAAATCACCAGTCTTAACAGGGACTTTTCTTAATAGATCATCCCAGTCTCCAGATTCGATCATTTGATCTAATTCTTGCTTATTTTTAGCATTATGACCATAAATCAAGTATGAACCTGGTTCAGCGTCGATAATATACCAGCATTCAGTTTTACCTAGTTCATGTTCATGCTTCCAAGCATATTCATTGTCAGGATGGACTTGAACTGAAAGGCTTGCTTCTGCGTCCAATATTTTAGTCAGCAGTGGAAATACTTTTCCTTCTGGATGACCGAATAACTCACTATGATTTTTCCATAGATCATCAATATACTGTCCTGCAAATTCTCCATTTTCAACTTCTGAACGACCATGGGGATGGCCAGAAATTGCCCAGCACTCTCCAATATCACCTGCAGGTAAATCGTAATTGAATCTTTCTAACTTACGACCTCCCCACATTTTTTCATGAAAGACAGGTTTTAAAAATAATGGTTCCACGTTTGAATCCCCCAATTTTATTCTTCGTCTTCATTTAGAGACTTATCACGATCCAAGAAGAAGATCAAAGTCTGTAATTCATTTGCCAAATCAACATAGTGTACACGAATATTATTTGGTACATTAATAATTACTGGTGTAAAGTTTAAAATCCCCTTCACTCCAGCATCGGCTAAAAGATTTGCGGTCACTTGTGCTGCATTTGATGAAACTGTTAAAATACATACATCGATCTGTTGTAGATCTAATTGTTCTTTTAACTCAGAGACATCATAAACAGGCACTCCGCTTTTAACTGTACCAACGATCGACTGATCGATATCAAAAGCCGCAGCAATTCTTACATTATTTGTTCTAGCAAAGTTATAATTTAATAAGGCATTACCCAAATTACCGACACCGACTAAGGCAACATTAGTACGTTTGTCTTGATTGAGTAATTTTTTGAAGAAGGCGACAAGCTCATCTACATCATATCCGTATCCTCTCTTACCTAATGCTCCCAGATAAGAAAAGTCACGCCTTATTGTAGCACTGTCAATTTTAACGCCCTCAGATAATTCGCCTGAGGAAACTTTTTGCGTGCCTTCATCCTTTAAAAACTGGAAATACCTATAATAAATAGGTAACCTTTTAATAGTTGCGTTTGGAACTGTTGTTTTTGTCATATCTTACCACCAATGTGCGTTATTTCACTAATATTCATAGTAATTAATATTAAGCAAAAACGCAATAGATTAAGCCTATAAACAGATAAATTTTATTAAAAAATAGAAAAATTGTGAATATGTACAGGGGGAACTAACTTGATTTTATTACAAGCACAAAATATTACTAAAAATTTTGGAACAAAAAAGCTCTTCGAAAATGTTAATTTTGAAGTACAAGATACCAGTAGAATCGGTCTTGTTGGACGAAATGGTGTTGGTAAATCAACATTACTAAAAATAATTTCTGACCAGGAAAGTTATAGTGCCGGTAATATTGCCTTAAAAAAAGACACTAATATTGGCTATTTAGCGCAAGACTCCGGTCTCAACCGAGATAACATCATTTTTGATGAGATGGAAAAGATATTTACTTATCTCAAAAAACAAGAAGAACAGATGCATGAACTTGAAGCAAAACTCGCCGATAATACTACTAAAGACTATGATCAAATTTTAAAACAATACGATCAATTACAAAATACTTTTCGACAAGAAAATGGTTATGGCTACCAATCAGAAATTCGTAGTGTTTTAAAGGGATTCGGCTTTGATGAAGATGTATGGCAAGACAAGATCTCTACTCTCTCAGGTGGTGAGCGTTCTCGACTGGCAATGGCGAAAATGCTTTTGGAACATCACGATATCCTATTACTTGACGAACCGACAAACCATTTGGACATTAATACTGTCGAATGGTTAGAAGGATATTTAAAAAATTATCGTGGTGCCTTAGTAATAATCTCCCATGATCAATACTTTTTGGATAAAGTCGTTAATGAAATAGTTGAGATCAACCATCACTCTTCTAAACACTATTCTGGTAACTACACATTTTACTTACAAGAAAAGAAAAAGAATCAACAAGTGGAATGGAAACACTATGAAGAACAACAAGCGGAGATCAAGAAAACTGAAGAATATATCCAGAAGAATATTGTCCGTGCTTCAACAACTAAAATGGCTCAAAGCCGCCGTAAAAAGCTGGAAAAGATGGATGTTATGGAACGTCCTGGATCAGATCAGGCATCAGCCCACTTCTCATTTCAGATCGACAAAGAAAGTGGTAACGATGTCTTATTGATCAAAGATGCCGCCATTGGTTATGATAACCAAATAATGTCTGAACCAATCAATTTGGATGTTAAGAAAGGCGAACGAATTGGTATTATCGGTCCTAACGGAATTGGTAAATCAACTCTTCTAAAATCGATTTTAGATCAGATACCTTTGATCAAAGGTACTTACCAATTTGGCGCTAACGTTCAAGTCGGTTACTATGACCAGAACTTGACAAATTTGGACCCACGTAAAGATGTACTTCACGAAATTTGGGACCTCCATCCTCTACTCGATGAACAAGTAATTCGTAACATTTTAGGATCTTTTTTATTCAGTGGCGATGACGTATTGAAACCAATTTCTGGACTATCTGGTGGTGAAAAAGCCCGCCTAACTTTAACAAAATTATCCATGGAACATGATAACTTTCTCGTAATGGATGAGCCAACTAATCATTTGGACATTGATAGTAAGGAAGTTCTAGAAGACGCTTTAAGCAACTTTGAGGGAACCGTCCTCTTTGTATCCCATGACCGTTACTTGTTAAATACACTTGCTAACAGGATCGTCGATATTGGTGAAAAAGGCAGTACGATCTATCTAGGTGATTATGACTACTACCTCGAAAAAACAACTGATACTAAAGAAGAAGAGACAGTATCTGGGCATTCCGTGAGTGAAAAGAAAGTTAAATATCAAAAGTCTAAGGATCAACAAAAACAAGAACGAAAAATTCGCCGTCAAGTTGAGCAATTGGAGAAAGAAATTTCTGATTTAGATGAGAAAAATTCAGCTATTCAATTAGAAATGACTAAAGAAGAAAACTTGACTTCATATACAAAACTAGCTGATTTCCAAAAAGAATTAGACGATAATAAAGCAAAACAAAGTGAATTAGAAGATGCCTGGACTGAAAAATCTCTCGAGTTGGAAGAATTAGATGATTAATTGTTATTATCATATCAATTTGATAATATTTTAAGAACAAACTATTTAGGAGAGCAAATGAAAAACAGACAAGAAAATTTTTTTATCCGCTTTTTCAAAGGTGTCGTTATTGCTTTGGGGTTTATTCTACCCGGAGTTTCTGGAGGAGTCTTAGCAGCAATTTTAGGGATCTATGAACGATTACTACACTTTATGGCCCATTTCAGAAAAAACTTCAAAAAGGATTTTATGTATTTTTTACCAGTTGGTATAGGTGGAATAGTAGGAATTGGTCTGCTTTCTAAACCATTAGAATTTCTTCTGGAACACTATCAAGTAATTGTCCTTTGGGGATTTGCCGGTGCAATTCTTGGTACACTACCTTCACTTATTAAAGAATCAACATCTAGATCAAAAAGAGATTTCGTTGATATTAGCTGGTTCTTGGCCATGTTGATTCTAGGAGGATTATTTTTATTCTTCATGAGTGAAATATTCGGTACTATTCCAGCAAACTTCTTTGGTTTTGTTATTACGGGTATGCTGATAGCGCTTGGAGTCTTAGTTCCCGGATTAAGTCCTTCAAATTTATTATTGATCCTAGGTTTGTATTCACCAATGCTTACAGGATTTAAGGACTTTGATATTATAGGCGTCTTCTTACCAATTGCTGTTGGTGGGATCATCGCTATGCTACTGTTTTCTAAAGGAATGGAATTTTTGATTTTACATCATCATTCGAGAGTTTATCATTTTATTCTGGGAATCGTGGTGGCAAGTACCATTTTGATTTTAATTCCAAATCCATACGCAGAAGAAACAATTTCATATGCTGGGATCACTAGTATGACAATTATAATTAGTGTCCTTACGTTTATCATAGGTACGATCCTAGGACTTTGGATGAGTAAGTTAGAAGATAAATATAAGTAAAAAAGTCGACTTTTCAGTCGGCTTTTAAAATACTTTCGCTAATTTTTGAACGGCTCGATAACCGGAATTTAAAATATTCTGTGCGTTTTTCGTATCAAAATCCATTCCTTCAACAAAAACACTTTGGTAATCATTTACACCCATAATGTCAAAAATCGTTTTTAAATATTTATCCCCTAAATCTAAACTTTCCATTTGAGTATTAGCACTGTGAAAACGATCCCCACTGGATTGTAAATGCAGTGCTTTTTTATTATGCAGATTTCCTTGTAATTTATTTTGGTCATTATATTCAAACGTAGATGGAATTTGCATAATAAGATCAATATAGCTTTTCATTTCAGCAGGCAAGAAGAAATTATACATGGGATTTACAAAGACGTATTTATCTGATTGAACAAATTCATCGATGTATGACTGGCGCGTCGCATTTATTGTCCGCTCTCGTCTAGTCAAAGAAGCACCCGTCTGTTTCTTGTTGTATATCGACAATGCCACCTCATCAAAAGTTAATTTGAAGTTGTCCGACACATTTCGTTCGATGATGGTATCTTGAGGGTTAATTGATTTGTACGATTCAATAAAGTTTTTATATAATTCAATACTTGTCGAAAATTTAGTAGTTTGGGGATGGGCAATTATTGTTAGTAGTTGTGGCATTGTTGTCCTCTTTTTTTAATTAATTTTAACAGGTTGGGTGTTGGTGGGGGAATAAAAAAAGACCGAGTCTCCTCGATCTATCTAGAAATCCAAACTAGGATCAGCATTAACTTGAAGATCTGCAAAATCTTTTTTGTCATACTGGATTTGAGCAATTGCACCAATCATAGCAGCGTTATCACCACATAATCTTAATGGTGGGAAAATCAATTCCATATCCAAATTACGTTTCTTTATATCTTCTTTTAAACGTTGGCGAAGTCCTTGATTAGCGGCAACTCCACCAGCAACTACTAATTGTTTAACGGGATGTTGTTTCAAAGCTCTAAAAATCTTATTACTCAAAATATCCAAAACAGCGCCTTGAAAACTTGCTGCCAAATCATCTTTACTAAGTTCTTCATGAACTTGGTCGGCGTGATGGACACGATTTATAAAAGAACTCTTCAAACCGCTGAAACTAAAGTCCAAATTATCCTCTTGTACCATGGCACGTGGGAAATCAAAAACATCATTACCTTTGGCAGCCATTTCGTCAACTTGCTTTCCGGCTGGATAATTTATTCCCAAAACTCGGCCAATTTTATCATATGCTTCACCAACTGCATCGTCACGAGTATCACCTAAAGTTTCAAACTCACCCGGAGCACGAACTAAAACAATTTCAGTATGACCACCGGATACTAGTAAGGCCATAAAGGGATATTCAAGATCGGCAACTAAGTTTGCTGAATAAATATGACCTGCTAAATGATTTGATTTTATTAATGGTAGATTGTGTGCAAAGGCGACAGTTTTAGCAGCCATTATTCCAATTAATAAAGAACCGACTAAGCCTGGACCATATGTTACAGCAACTGCATCTAAATCATCATAAGTAACTTTTGCTTCATTTAGAGCTAATTCAATACAATGAGTTACTTCTTCAACATGATGTCGACTTGCTACTTCCGGCACAACTCCACCAAATCTTTGGTGACTCTTTATTTGTGTAGCAATTATATTCGATAAAATTTCCTTACCATTTTTAACAACTGCAACACTAGTTTCATCACAACTACTCTCAAACGATAGTATTAATGTATCTTTTTTCAAGATTTTCTCCCTATAAATCGACCACCATTTCTAATGCATCATGATGGTTTCTAAAATAATATTTTTCATGAATTTTACGCTTTTTAAAACCAAAAGCCTTATACAGCTCGATTGCAGACTCATTAGTTATATCAACTTCCAAAGACATTTTCTGAAAGTTTTGTTTGCGGCAATATTCAAAGACCTGATTCAAAAATAAATGCCCAATACCATCCTTTTGTAATTCAGGTAATACGGCAATATTAGTTATATGTGCTTCTTTAATATCACTCAAAGAAACTCCAATAAAAGCTACACAGCGATTTCTTCTGAGCAGTGACAAATAAAGCGCATTTTTATTTCTAAGTTCAGTATCAACCACATCTTGGGGCCATGGTGCTGGCTTTGAATAGATGGTTTCTTGAATATTCATATAATCATTAGAATCGCTTAATTCTGCTTTTCGCAAAACTAATTCCTGACCATTGATAGTAACTGACTGTTTTACAAATGGATATTTTTCTGATGATCCTGAAGGCCAAAAAGTTTCTTTAAACTTCTTCAACATAGGAAATATTGCCATCTTTTTTATGTCCTTTTTCATACCAATCATGTTCTGCTTGAGTTAAACGTAAATAGGTTGGCACAAAACTGTCCACATCTGAAATGACAGGTTTCCTTTCAGCAATTTTTGCCAATTTTCCAGCTTTTGGCAAACTATCTTTAGCATTCAAAATTACGGCTTCAGGATATTCCTTTTTAATTAAGTCAGTTAAATTATCAGTAGCATTAATAAATTCTAGTTTCTCTGAATCATATTTCTTGAGCAGATCTAGCAACTTAGCCATTGACGTATGATGATCCTCTATTAGATTAACTAATTCACCAGAATGCATTTGGTAAACACCGGCGAATGCATTATCATTTCTTGCATCCATCAAGGGCACTAAAATTTTACTCTCATCCCCATCAGCGGCCAAAACTTCCAAACTAGATACACCGACCAAATTCTTCTTTAAAGTGAAAGCTAAAGTCTTAGCCACAGTCACAGCAATCCGAACACCAGTATATGATCCCGGACCCTTGGCAACAGCAATCAGATCAATATCATTGATCACCAGATTGGATTCAGTTAAAACTTTTTGAATATCAGGTAATAAAGTAACACTATGAGTTTTCTTTTCTGTTGACTCCAAAGTCGCTAAAACATTCCCATCACTAACAACTGCCACAGCTAATGGCTTATTTGAAGTGTCAAAAGCTAATATTTTCATAAATATCCCCTCATTCTTAATAGCATTATTCTACCACAAGTTATTTGTGCAAAAAAAAAGACCTCTCGGTCTTTATTAATTAATCTTATTAAATTTAGAATTGCTGATCCATTTAAGGACCAAATACAAAATTCCAGTTTGATAAACCAAGCTGATTGCCTCTTTTATCAGTCTTGGTGTTAATAATACCCAATATGGTGCATTTGAGATCATGTGGATCCACCATGTATTCATTAAGGTATTAACAATTACTACAACTAAAACCGTAGTGATCAAAACTCTAGTTATAGTTACTTTTTTATTGTAAAGCATAAATCCATAAATAATTCCGCCGACGATCGCCGATACGGTGAATCCCCAGAAGAATCCTCCAGAACTCGGCAATATAACCATCTTCATTATATCCGCAATTGCCATTGCAATGGCTGCTTTATACGGTCCAAAGTAATATCCTATCAGACCCATAGCTACAAAGCTGAATCCAACTTGTAATGCGTTACTTCCTATTGAAAAACGGCTCAAAACCATTTCCAATGCAATTAATATCGCCATCCACGTCAATTCGTGAACGCTAATGCTACTTCTACTCTTACTTAACATATTGACATCTCCTCAGAGGAGCTGCCACCGAATATAACTAGAGGCTATTTAACTATATAAAGTGGCGAATGCGGAAACAAAACCGCGAGTCGAGTTTAACCTCAATCTCTTCGTCCAACGTTCACATTCCGTTCCGTCGGCACTTCACGCTTTGAATCCTACTCCAAAATTATTACTTAAACATACTAGCACAATTAATTATCTTTACAAAGTATTTTATTTCTTTTCCCAAGTCATTTGGGCTACAACATTTAAATCTTCACCATTTTTGATCCAATGCTTAGTTTCTAATCCATCATCACTGACTTTGGCAAATACTTCTGGATGACTGTTTATATCCAGTTCTTTTTCATATTTGATATCCATAGTCTTAACTCGATGTTTCTCTACAAAATCAATTCCTAAAGAATCAACCATCCAATCAAAATAGTAAGAATTATTGACATGGCGATTAACATCAATATTATAGTAGCCAATTTGCTGCTCTCGTTTAATATCGAATTCTTCAGGTACTTTAACTCGTGGAAAACGTTTGATCTTAGTAATTTCTTTAGCACCAAACATATCTGTCAATTTATCAGATGCACTTACCATTTTTCGTTCATTAACATCAATAATGACAAACGCACTTTCCAGTTTGACCATATTATTTCCATCTAGATCATCGATCCAAAAATCACGATAGAAAAAGTATTTATTATAACTAGTTGCTCTAGTTCTAACGTTTAATTTTTGACCCAACTGTGGCATGGATGATACGTCCATATGATATTGAACAACGACCCATCCTAATCCGCGCTTAACCATCTCAGAACTATCTGAATCACTTTGATGTAGCTGCTTTTCAGAAGTTAACAACATTGCATCAACTAAAGAAGATAGACGCATATCACCTGTCAAATTCGCAAAATAAAAAGGAAATTCCATTTCTTGTTCAAAAATTTGTTCTTCTGCCAATTTATTCTTCCTTTCCGATTCCGTGATACAAATTATAGACCACTTGTTTTTTTAATAAGTTTTGATTAGCAATATCTTTTATCGCTTGATTAGGCTTTCTACCAGCTTGGATCTCTAAATCGATTGCATTAATGATTTCTGAATCTGTCATTTCAGCATTACTTTCAATTGTTTTTCCAGAAATAATGATAACAAATTCACCCTTAGGATCATGTTCTTGATAATAATCTAATGTCTGTGCGACTGTTCCTCTTAAAAAGGCTTCATGGATCTTAGTTAATTCGCGTGCCAGAACTACTTGTCTATCTTCACCTAAAGAAGTTTTCAAATCATTTAAAGTCTTTACAACTCGTTTTGGTGATTCATAAATAATTGAAGTTTCAACTCGATTAGAAATATTATCAAGAGCTTCTTTTCTTTCTTTACCCTTCCTTGGCAAAAAGCCAAAGAAATAAAATGGTTGAGGTTCAATTCCAGATGCAATTAAGGCACTGATCGAAGCGGTAGCACCTGGTAACGGTACAACCGAAATGTTATTTTCAATTGCTGCCTTGACTAATTCTTTACCGGGATCACTAATTGACGGTGTCCCTGCATCGCTGACTTGGGCGATATTGGTTCCTTGTTCCAGTTTTTCAATCAGTTCTGGAATTCGCTGGGCCGTATTGTGTTCGTGGAAACTGATCAACTCAGTTTCAATTTCGAAATGTGTCAACAGCTTCATCGTATTTCTAGTGTCTTCTGCTGCTATTAAGTCAACATCTTGCAAAGTTTTAACACTTCTAAAAGTCATATCATCAAGATTACCAATTGGTGTTGGCACTAAAAAAAGGCAGCCCTTAGAATTGTCGACAAAACTCTTTTGTTCTCTCATTCAATTAGCTCCCTTACTTTACTTTTTTATTTTTCTTTTCGTGATTTCCATATATCACACCGTAACAAAAAACGCATTCTTCATCTTCTTTTCGATGTGATCCATAAAATTGCTGGCAAACATGAAATCCCTTCCGATACAATTTTTCCAAATTCATTCTGGAAGTGGACAGCCCATTTGCCCCATAATCTTTATCTTCATAACCAAGTTTTTCTAAATGCTTACGAAGATTTTGATTTTCCATCTCCAATTCTTCTTTTTCCTCTAAACTCTTTGATAACTGTTCTTTTAATGATTCCAAACGATCATTCAAATTATTTAATTGATTAGAGATAGTCTCAAACTCATCGTATAAATCCTTTTCTGCCATAGTTTCACCCACTAATCCACAAATTTTAACGATAAATCTTCTAAGACTGCTTGAAAGGCGACATTACTTTTCCACATTTCTTCTGCTTTAAATAACTCATCCGAAAGATCAACAATCTGTTGGATACTCTTATTAGAAAGAATATCCTCTTTAATCAAAAGTGCTGGTTTAAAACGATACCTAATTGATAATATATCACTAAAAATTTGATTCATCATGTCGAATACTAAATGTTGCTGATCTTTATTTTCTACCAATGGCATAATATCAGTCTGTATATCAATAAAACTACTTATTTTTTTTCGATTACATTCTTTTAACCAATTTATCAATGCCACTAATAAGAGTTGATAATTATCACCTGACATCCCTTGCAAAAACTTAATATCAGAAACTTTTAAAGCTAATTTAGCTTGTGATTCTTTATATCCGGACTCCACCAGATCATCAATTTCTTCATCATTACTTTGATCTGACAAATGAAATGTTTGGACACGTGATCTAATTGTTGGTAAAAGTTGTTTAGCTGAATCTGCCAGAAGTATTATCATCAAATTTCCTTCTGGCTCTTCGATTGTTTTTAATAAATTATTACTAGCAGCATTAGTCATTTTTTCTGCCGCATCTATAATTAAAATACGTCTTTTACCTTGAGTTGCTGCCATACTGGCTTCTCTTTTGAAGGATTTTATATCATCTACACCAATACTCTGTTTATCAGTTTTAACTTCCAAGACATCTGGATTATCACCTAAAGCCACTGTTTTACAGCGTTGGCAAGTTTGATCAGGTATACCATCATGTAAATTATCGCAAAATTGACTTTGAGCAAGCCAAATAGCAACCTCGTGTCTTACTTTTGAGGATGCTTTATCGATCAAATAAGCATGAGATAACATATTGGCTTGAATAATCTTTTTAAACTCATCTAAAGTTTTAGATTGTGTTTCTAATAATTCATTCATTAGAATCTGACAAGCTTATCTATAGGCAAGATAAAGCAAGTTGCTCCTCCAACTTGAACTTCCACTGGATCACTCATATTGGCAGCTTCAGGTAAAATAAATGAAGGTGTTACAAACTGTGTTCTTGTATGACAGTTTTCCTTGATAACATCAAGAGCTGCATCAACTTTTTCATCTTCTACTCCAAGAATAAAAGTTGAGTTACCAGCTTTTAAAAAGCCACCAGTTGAAGGTAGTCTAGTAGAACGAAATCCATCTTTAACTAAATGTGCTTGCAGTTGTTGACTATCTTTATCTTGAACAATAGCTAAAATAAGTTTCATATTATTTTCCTCCATTAAATGTCTTAGGAAGTTTCTTAATTATTACGGCTAGTGCGTCAGCAACAACTTTTTCTGGCTCTTGTTCAGCATTAACTGTAACGATCCTATCAGAATTTGCTTTGATCAATTCTTGATAAGTGTCATGAACCCTCTTATGGAAATCAATTTTTTCTTGTTCCAAACGATCCATTGCACCTTCATGGTCTTTGCGTATTCTTGCTAGACCAACTTCTGGACTCACATCAAAGTAAACTGTTAGATCCGGCATAGTCCCATTTATTGCAAAATCATTGATCTCGGCAACTTCTTTGACACCGATTTGACGTCCGCCACCTTGATAAGCAATCGAACTGTCGACAAAGCGATCACTAATAATAACTTTACCATCGTCTAAAGCTGGTAAGATAACGTCAATTAAATGCTGCCTTCTAGCTGCAGCGTACAGCAAAGCCTCGGTTCTATCATCCATATCTTGATCATGAACGCTCAAAATGATTTTACGGATCTTTTCTGAAATTGGGCTGCCACCAGGCTCTCTTGAGACGACTACTTCCTGATCTGTCTTTTGTTTTAATAAAGGTAATAACGAGTTCAAAGCAGTAGTTTTTCCAGCGCCATCTGAACCCTCAAATGAAATAAAAATTCCTGACATATAAGTTTCTCTTTCCTAAGTGATTATTACTATTTTACTTGAATCAGAGAATAAATCCAAGATGGTAGCCTTAAATGATAATTGCAGTTTCAAAAACAAGAGGATGTGGTCTTCACCACATCCCCTTGTTTTATTACACTTATTATTTATTGAAACGCGTGACATAAGGCAGAGACCTCCGCTTATCTACGAATATGCTCAGTCTCTAACCGCCTTATGGCACGCTCTATTTCATTACCAATGTTTCTCGGCTCTACTTGGCTGTCTCAAAAATGTATCCTCTTCACCAAAAATAATATTAGTAGTTTCTTTAGCGGCTGCTTTTCTTCTTCTAGCCTCTAAATAAAGATATTGATATTTTATTCGATCAAGTTTTATCTCATTTTGAGTATCTTGTGGTAGATCAAATGATGTGTTGATCACCTTTGAAGAATTGTTGATTCTTTCTTGTATCTCATGAGTTTTTCCCAATAAACGGTCATCTTCTGACTTTTGGATACTTAACTTTTTTCTACCAAACATATTAGATCTCCCTACGGCCTTGAACGGCACTCTTTAGAGTCATTTCATCAGCGTATTCGATATCTGAACCCACGGCTAGCCCATGAGCTAATCTTGTAACCTTAATTCCTGCTGGTTTTACTAATTTAGCTAGATACTGAGCGGTTGCTTCTCCTTCTGGAGTTGCGTTAGTTGCAATAATAAGTTCCTTAACTGCTTTATTTGTTCTTAAACGGTTCAGCAATAACTTAATATTAAGTTCTTCAGGTCCAACACCATCGACTGGTGATAACACACCACCTAGTACGTGATAAAGTCCATTATAGCTGTTCATATCGTCAAGAGCCATTATATCCTTTGGCTGTTCTACAACAAGGATAGTTGACTGATCACGACCTTCATCTTTACAGATCGAACAAATTTCATCAGTTGTAATATTACCGCAGATCTTACAATATCTTAAATCGGTTTTAGCGGAAACCAAATTGTCTGCAAATTCTTGAACACGGCTTTTATCCATACTTAAAGTAAAGAATGCCATTCTAGTTGCAGTTTTTCTACCAATACCTGGCAACATCATATAACTATCAATTAATTTAGTGATTGGTTCTGGATATTTCATACTACATCAACCCGTTCGTATATTTTCCTAACTTAGACTGCTGGTCTTTAGCAACTTGATCAACACCATTATTAAATGCATCGATCATCATATCTGACAATGTATCAGGATCATCTGGATCAATGACCTTTTCATCAATCTTAATATCTAAAACTTTATGATCACCATTTAGTTTTACCGTAACTAGATCATCAACTGACTTACCAATGTATTCAGTTTTCTTGAGTTCTTCTTGTGCACCTTGCATTTCTTTTTGCATCTTTTGGGCTTGTCGCATGAGATTTCCCATGTTTCCCATTCCACCCATATTAGGCATTCCTTTACTCATAAGTAGTTCCTCCTAGTCATTTTTAATATCTACGATTTCATTACCAAAAAGATTTAAAGCTTCGTCAACTGCCGGATCACTTTTAGGCTCTGCTTTAGATTCTACCTTGTCGTTCTTTGTTAAATCAATATTATTAGAAATATATTCTTTTCTAATTTTTGGCCATTGGTCCTTTGGCACTAATACTATTTCACAGTCTTTTTTCAATAGTGTACTAGCACTATTGCTTAATTCGTTCAAAAACTCGCTATCTTCTTGAACTTGTTCATACCAAAGTTCAAAATCAAAAGCCACAACTATCCCATCGACACTTGCTGCAACAGGATCTGCCACTCTCATTTTAGCACGTTGTGTAACTGAAAGCTTACTCATTAGATCGGGCCAAATATCTTTAGCGACAGATAAATCATTTTTAGTTGCGTTATCTAAAACTTTATAAATCGCAGTTCTATTAAGATGATTACTCTTTGATTTTCTTGTAGTTTTTTTAGGTCTTTCTGGTTGGTTTGAAACATTACTTGTGGAAAGGTTTTTAATCTCACTTTGAAGTTTTTCCACTTGTTGACTTAATTTTTCAACTTCTTGATTATCAGTAGGATTTTCTTCTACTGCCGTTTCCTTTATAGCTGGTTCGCTAATTTTAACAGTTAATATTTCCATATAAACATCAGTCTGATTAGAATTCTTTAAATTCTTTTGTGCGGAACTGACTTGATCAACGATATAAAACAGACGCTGATTATCAAATTTATTAGCTAGATTCAAAAGGTCTTTTGTCATGATAGTATTATCCATCTGTTCAGACAAATCCGAATTAGAATTATAAAGTATCAAATTACGACAAACTCTGATGATCATTTCAGTAAATCTAACCGCCGAACGACCACTTTCAAGAATTTTATAGAGACTTTCTAAAGCCTGGGCGGATTCGTTATTAGCAACCGCCGACATATATGCGGTTATTTGATCATTACTTAAAGCTCCTGTTACTTCTTGAGCATTTTCTAAGGTTAATTGATCATCTCCATATGACAAAGCTTGATCCAAAATACTCAAAGCATCACGCATTCCACCTTCAGCAGATGCCGCAATAATGTTTAATCCTTCTTCATCATACTTAATATTTTTGTCATCCAAGATATATGTCATTCTGTCTAAAATATCTTGTTTAGAAATTCTTCTAAATGTAAAACTCTGAGTTCTAGAAATTATAGTTGCAGGGATCTTCTGTGGTTCAGTTGTCGCTAATATAAACATTACATTAGCTGGTGGTTCTTCCAAAGTTTTCAACAGTGCGTTAAAAGCACCTTGTGACAACATATGAACTTCATCAATAATGTAAACTTTAAATTTAGCTTCAGTTGGTGCATATTTTACCTTGTCACGAATATCACGAATTTCTTCAACACCATTATTTGATGCCGCATCAATTTCAATAACATCATTTAAACGATTCTCGTTTGCGGCTTGGCAAATTTCACACTCATTGCAAGGTTCACCATCATGTGGATTCAAACAATTAACAGCTTTAGCTAATATTTTGGCACAAGAAGTTTTTCCCGTACCACGAGGTCCACTGAATAAATAAGCATGACTGGTCATGTTACTTGCAACAGCATTTTTTAAAGTCTGCGTTATTACACCTTGACCAATTACATCCGAAAAAGTTTGGGGTCGCCAAACTCGATAAAGTGCTTGATATGCCATTTTGTCTCCTTAGTGAATAGAATAAGTAAATTTTACCACAAAAAAACTCCTAACCAATTATGATTAGGAGGCTAATTTACATAACAAAAGGCACATGGTACAACTCACTTAGTGCTGCTTTCTTCCGAACCTGACACGATTCACAAGAGCACCATTGCCCTAAGGCCTTGCGGCAATAACTATAATACTATAAATTTACTTTTTATGCTACTTTTTACCACGGATTTTTCGAAAGAAATTTCTTAATAAGTCTCCTGTTTCTTCCGATTTAACATTAGCTAAAACTTCTGGCTGATGATTATATCTCGTTTCTGCCAATAAATTATTGATCGAACCAACTGATCCAGCTTTAGGATCGCTAGCACCAAAAATAACCTCTTCAATGCGGCTGTTTATAATTGCACCAGCACACATTGGGCACGGTTCAAGTGTCACAAATAAACTCATATGTTCCAAACGCCAACTACCTATTTTTTCACAGGCTGCTTCAATAGCAATAATTTCAGCATGCTTAATAGCATTTTGAGTCTCTTCACGTTCATTTGAACCAACACTAACAACTTCTTTGGTCAAGTTATCCACAATAACACAACCAATAGGAACCTCCGCTCTTGTTTCAGCTTCTTTTGCCTCTTCAATAGCAAGATCCATAAAATGATCAATCTCTTCTTCTGAAAGCTTCATATCTACTTTTATTCAACTAAACCTTTAACCTTTTGCTCAAAAAATTCAGGTAAATTAAGTGTCTTCCATTCTATATCAGTGTTCTCTTCACGAACTTTACTAATAATATTCATTAATACATGAACTTCATCATCTGATAATGTGCCTACAAAGGCAAGTAATTTTTCATTACCTCTAAAATAATCTTTGACGTAGGTTTCTAATTGAGCTCTTTCATGTTTTATTTTAACCGTGCAAAATGACTTCCAAATTAAAATAGCAATTAAAAAGAATCCACCTGTTAATAACGCCAAGATTATACCAATAGCAACTTGTTTTTTGTCCATTGTAAACACCTCCAGCATGAATATAACATATCTTATCGATTAAAAAAATAAATTAGTTTAAACAACTTTTTAAAATGTAATATCCCTTATCTCTAGTTACAACTTCTACATTGCCAAAAGTATCTTTCATCAATTTCTTTGCTGAAGGAGCGCCCTGCTTTTTTTGCAAAACGATCCAGAGTTCACCGTTTTCTACCAAATGATCAATTGAATTCTTTAAAATATCGACAACTACTTTCTTCCCGGCTCTAACTGGTGGGTTGGAGACAACTAAAGCATACTTATCAGTTATTTTTTCATATACATCTGATTCCAGTATATCGACGTTTTTAATTTTATTGACCTTAGCATTATCCTTCGCCAAATCGAGTGCTCTTAAATTAACATCGGCCATCACAACTTGACGATCACTTTGTTCTTTTGCCAAAGCTAATCCAATTGGACCATATCCACAGCCAACATCAAGGATATTACCTGCAGGTATTTCAGTAAAATCAATAGCTTCAATCAAAACTCTTGATCCAAAATCAATTGTTTGTCTAGAAAAAACACCACTATCAGATGTGAATGCTAAATTATTTCCTCGTAAAGTAAAATTAAAGTTCTTTAATTCATGTCCTAAATCTGTTGAGTTTTCAAAGTATTGATTAGCCATATTATTCTCTTTCTGTATTTTTAGATACAAAAAAAGTCTGGGCTAAACCCAAACTTTTTATTTTTGAAATTATTATTTCAATGTAACAGTAGCACCAACGGCTTCAAGTTTTGACTTCATGTCATCAGCGTCAGCCTTAGCAACGCCTTCCTTGATAACCTTAGGAGCGCCGTCAACTAGGTCTTTTGAGTCCTTCAAGCCAAGTCCTGTGATACCACGAACTTCCTTGATAACCTTAACCTTTTCTTGACCTGCTTCTGTAAGTTCAACATCAAATGAATCCTTTTCAGCAGCAGCGTCGCCACCAGCAGCAGCACCTGCAGCAACAGGAGCAGCAGCTGTAACGTCAAATTCTTCTTCAATAGCCTTAACAAGGTCGTTAAGTTCTAGAATTGAAGCATCTTTTAAATCATCGATAATCTTTTGTGTATCTAAAGCCATTTTTATGTCCTCCGAATTATGTTTGTTTTTTAATTAAGCAGCTGGTTCGTCGTCTTTCTTTTCAGCAACAGCCTTAACAGCCAATGCAAAGTCGCGAACTGGAGCTTGTAATACAGATACCAACATAGATAGTAAACCGTCTCTGTTTGGTAGTGTTGCAAGGGCTTGAATTTCTTCAAGTGATGCAGCTTTGCCTTCGATGATTCCACCCTTGATTTCAACGGATTCAACATCTTTAGCAAATTTAGCAGCAACTTTAGCAGGGCCAACTGGATCTTCTTCAGAATAAGCGATGGCTGTTGGGCCAACGAAGAATTCTTCAAGACCTTCTAGTCCAGCTTCTTCAGCAGCACGTCTCAAGACAGTATTCTTGATAACTTGCATAGTAGCACCTTGCTCACGTAATTCAGCACGCATCTCAGTAGCTTGTTCAACAGTAAGACCTAAGTAGTCAACAACGATAACTGACTTAGCGCCTTTAAGGTTCTTAGCAACTTCTGTAACGAGTGCTTCTTTTTGTGCTAGTTTTTCTTGCTTCATTATTACGTTTCACCTCCACAATTTATTTAGTTAATTCTACAAATTTCGGCTAAAATAAAATCTCTGCGCCCAAAGGACACAGAGATTAATTAACAATCTTCTGGCCTCGGCAGGATATTAAGATTTACATCACCTGAGTCTTCGGTAGAAATCAACTATTGTACATTATCATTATTTTGGTTATTAGTCAACAGTATTAAGCGTTGATTTTTAGACCAGGGCCAAATGTTGATGTCATATTAACACTAACAATATAGTTACCCTTCAATGATGCAGGACGTGCTTTAGCGATAACTTCATAGAATGAGTCAAAGTTTTCTGTAAGTTTGTCTGTATCAAATGACAATTTACCGATAGGTGCATGGATCAAACCATTAGGATCTACACGGTAAGTAACTTGTCCGGCTTTAATATCGTTAACTGCTTTTGTAACATCCATTGTTACAGTACCAGTCTTAGGGTTTGGCATTAAGCCTTTAGGTCCAAGTACACGACCTAAACGACCAACTTTAGCCATCATTGGTGGTGTTGCAACAGCAACATCAAAGTCCAACCAACCGTCTTGAATCTTTTCAACAAGGTCATCAGAACCAACGATATCTGCACCAGCAGCTTCGGCGTCCTTTGCTTGTTGTCCTTCAGCGAAGACGATAACCTTTTGTGATTTACCTGTTCCGTTAGGTAGAACAACGGCACCACGAATTTGTTGGTCAGCTTGTTTTGGATCAACATCCAAGTTAACAGCAACCTCAACAGTTGCGTCAAATTTTGCGTAATTTACTTTTTTAAGTAAGTCAATAGCCTCTTTAGCAGTATAAGTCTTTGTCTTATCTACTTGTTTGAGAGCTTCAATATATTTTTTTCCATGCTTAGCCATGCTAAGTTCCTCCTTGCTTTGTGGTCTATTGGGGATTTTCCCCTCCCACTTGTTAAGAACACTTTCGTATTCCTGTAAACTGCTATGTCTAGTCTTCTACTTCAAAGCCCATACTTCTTGCAGTACCAGCAACCATACGCATTGCAGATTCAACACTGGCAGCGTTTAGGTCTTTCATCTTGGTTTCAGCAATTTCGCGAACTTGGTCTTGTGAGACTTTGGCTACTTTCTTAGTGTTAGGTTCGCCAGAGCCCTTTTCAACGCCAGCAGCTTTCTTCAATAGAACAGCTGCAGGTGGTGTCTTTGTAACGAAATCGAATGAACGATCTTCATATACAGAGATAACAACAGGAATGATCATTCCCTTTTGATCTTGTGTACGTGCATTAAAGTCCTTTGTAAATGCAACGATATTGATACCAGCTTGTCCTAAAGCAGGACCAACTGGTGGAGCTGGAGTAGCCTGACCAGCAGGGATTTGTAATTTAACTACGTTAGCAACTTTTTTAGCCACGGTGCATACCTCCTTGTTCCGTGATGTGGTCATATTGAGAATAAATATTTTCTCTCCCACATGTATGGTAAAAACATACCGTATTATAATATCATCAATTATTATCTATATCAATGATGATTTTTATTTTTCAACAGCATCAAAATCAACTTCGGCACTTGTCATACGTCCAAACATGTCAACATCAACCTTTAATTTGCTATGTTCAGCATCGATTTCTGTAACTTTACCTGTCATATTTGCAAAGGCACCATCAATGATCGTAACATTCTCGCCAACTTCAAAATCATTTGCTTGATCTTTACTAATGCCAAGATCATTAAGAATGTGATCAATTTCTTCTGGTAATAGTGGTGCTGGTTTACTACCTGAACCGTGACTTCCAACAAAGCCTGTAACACCAGGTGTATTACGAACGATAAACCATGATTCATCACTCATAACCATTTCAACTAAAACATAACCTGGGAAAGTTTTTTTCATTTCTGTTTTTTGTTTACCATTTTTTACTTCTGTTTCTTCTTCTTCTGGAACTACTGCACGAAAAATGTAATCTTCCATACCCATTGATTGAGCACGTGATTCCAAGTTTTCCTTAACTTTATTTTCGTAACCTGAGTATGTATGTAGAACATACCATTGTTTTTCTCCAGCTTCAGCCATAATTTCCTCCAAAAAATCAAAATAAAAAAACTCCGAAAGATTTTCGAAGTTTCCGCTTAGTTCAATAGTAGCAAATTTTTTAATTAGTTACAATCTTATTTGCCCATCAAGAAATGTTGTAGTAGTGATAACATGCCCCAATCAATCAATGCTAGAAAGGCAGCATATATTAGTGATGTGACGATAACTGTCCATGTATCACGTTTATTTTCTTTAAATGTAGGCCAAACAACAAGTTTCATTTCTTTTTTGACACTACCGAAAAATTTAAATAATCTCATTTAGTCCTCCAGTTTAGCGTGTTTCTTTATGTAATGTATGTTTTCCACAGTGCTTGCAAAACTTCTTTACTTCAAGGCGTTCTGTTCTATTTGGATTTTCAGTGATCGAATAATTTCTTGATCCACAAACAGTACAAGCAAGTGCTACTTTTCTTAGTCCCATTTAATTCTCCAGAATCTATGCAGTTTATTATCTTAATTATTGTAGCTTTTAAAATATCAAAAGTCCAACAATTTTAACGTAGTCGATCTTTGATCTTTGTTTTACAGCGACTAGTTGCTCGAACCATCTGCTCTTTAGTACACTTGGCCTTTTCACACGCTTCACTAAATTTGATTTTACCTAACAAATACCTTAACGCCAGTGCTTCTCGATGGCTTAAATCATTAAAATAATCATCCAAACCATTTACTAAATCTACCATTTTGGCATTTTGATTGGTGATAAATGATTGATTATTTTCAACCAAATATACTTCAAAAGAATTGGCATTTTGATTAGCCTGTCTCTTAAAAGTATTTTCTCTTCTAACAATATCAATAATATGATTTTTGAATCTCATTTTAAAGAAACTTCCAAATTGTGATCCGTTGTTGCCATTAAAAATCAAACAAGTTTTGTGACAAACAATAAATGCTTCCTGATACCAATCGTTTCTATCATAACCGTGAATATAATACTGCTGAAATAAATTTTCTATCATAGGTCTGTAACGTTTAATCAACTTTTGTAGAGAATTTGAATCATTTTCATTCTTAACACGTAAAATCAGATTGGTCTCAGTTTTATTCATAAAAGTTCCCCTCTTTTATGAACGATTTTTCTATTTAAATTTATCATGTCTAATTCATAAAATTAAGAGAACTGTTGTTCATTAAAACTTCGTTTGTATCACTAAAAAACAAATTATTTTCACCTTATGAATGTCTCGAAGCAAACGCCTGATACAACAAAACTCCCGTTGCAACACTGGCATTCAAACTTTGAACGTGACCTACCATTGGAATACTTAGCGTCTGGTCAACTTGCTTTTGAACGAGTGGTGATACACCTTTACCTTCATTTCCAATGACTAAAGCAATTGCACCTTTGGCATTCCAATTACGATAATTGTCACCTTCCATAGCCGTTCCAAAAACCCAAATATTTTCTTTTTTAAGATCTTTGATGGTATTAACCAAGTTGGTAACTCTCACGACTGGCACATGTTCAATAGCACCAGTTGAAGTTTTAGCTACAACTGAAGTTAATCCGGTCGATCTGTGTTTAGGAACAATAATTCCGTGGACACCGACCGCATCAGCTGTTCTTAAAATTGAACCCAAATTATGTGGGTCTTCGATCCTATCTAATATCAAAATAAAAGGATCTTCATTTTTAGCTTTGGCTGCTTTGAAAATATCGTCCAATTCTGCATATTGATAAGGTGCAATATAAGCTGCCATCCCTTGGTGGTTACCACCATTACTGATCTCATCAAGCTTTGCCTTAGGAACTTCTTGCACGATCAACTTACTACGTTTACCTAATTCAATAACTTCACCAATATGTGAACTCTTAAGACCTTTTTGAACTAACACTTTGTTGACACGCTGACCAGCTGTTGGTGACTTTAATAGTTCAACAACTGAATGATGTCCAAAAACTAATTCACTTTCTTCGTTATTATTCGAATTGTTCTGCATCAGTTTCCCCCGCTTCGACTTTTTTTATACACCAAGAAATCAACTCATTTAAACGCTCTTCGTTACCTTTAATATCCAAGTAACCGATCAAAGCCTCAAATCCAGTCGACATATGATAGGTCAAGACACTGGTATTTTTTGCTTTTGTATATTTTTTGGCGTTACGACCGTTCTTGTAGATCCTAATTTCATCATCAGATAAAATATTTTCCTCGAGCATCAAATTAATAAGTGCTGCTTGAGCTTTTGCTGAAACATAATGTTTAGCCCGTTGTTGTAAAAGATTCACTTTAGTAATATTCAAATCCAAAAGATGTCTGCGAATATAAACTTCATACGCAGCATCCCCTAAATAAGCTAAAGTAACTCCATTAAGTTGTTCAATTTTAACCATTAATGTGCCACCGTGTTCCTTGAGGCGTATCTTCCAAAATAACACCCATTTCTTTTAATTTGTCACGTAACTGATCACTTGTCGCAAAGTCCTTATCTGCACGAGCCTGATCACGCTTATCAACCATTGCCTGAATTTCAGAAGATAGATCTTGTTTCTCATCAAATTTAATTCCTAAAATTCCACCTAATAGAACCAATTCGTCCAAAATAGCTTTAGCACTATCGGCGTTTATTTCTTTTTCAGAACTATAGTTATTTGCCAGACTGACCAATTCAAAAATTTCTGTTAAACCATTCTGAACGTTGAAGTCATCATTCATAGCTGTTTTGAACTTATCAGAAATAATTGCTACTTGATCCTTAATATTGTCAGGATCTCCTTTGGCATCATCTAATCTGAACTGTAAATTATTGTAAGCTGTTTTGATCTTTTCTAAATTATCGGCAGCTTTTTGTAGGTTAGATTGGGAATATTCAAGTGGTCTACGATAATGTGTTGATGATAAGAAGAAACGTAATACTTGCGGGTCAACTTTAGTTACTAAATCATGTACTGTAACAAAATTACCTAGAGATTTACTCATTTTTTCATTATTTTCAACTGTAACAAAGCCATTATGCATCCAGTAATTGACAAACTTTTTACCGGTTTTAGCTTCACTTTGAGCTAATTCATTCTCATGATGAGGGAACTCTAAGTCTTGACCACCACCATGTATATCAAAAGTATCACCTAGATATTTAGTAGACATTACTGAACATTCGATATGCCATCCTGGGCGTCCTTCTCCCCATGGTGAATCCCATTTGATCTCTCCTGGTTTAGCCTTTTTCCAAAGTGCAAAATCAACTGGATCTTGTTTTTTATCAAATTCAGCCTCGCCAATATGTTCACTGGCACCTTGTACTAATTGATCAATATTTTGATCTGATAATTCACCATAATGCTTGAACTTGCGAGCACGATAGAAAACATCACCTTGTGATTCATAGGCGTAACCTTTATCAATTAAATCAGATATAAAATCAATAATTTCTTTAATATTATCAGTCGCACGAGGATTAATTGTAGCTTTTTGAACATTCAATTTAGCCACATCTTCATAGAAGGCTTTGATAAATTTATCGGCCACTTCTGGGACAGTAATATTTTCACGTTTAGCTTCTTTGATCATCTTATCGTCAACATCAGTAAAGTTAGATACAAAGGTTACTTTGTAACCCAAATATTCTAAGTATCGACGAACCGTGTCAAAAGCAACGATCGAACGAGCATTACCGATATGAATGTAGTTATAAACAGTAGGTCCACAGACGTACATATGGACCTCATTTGGAACGATCGATTTAAACTCTTCTTTTTGACGTGTCAATGTGTTGAATATTTTTAGCATGATTTCTCCTTTCTATATTAAGCAACTACCAAAAAAGAGGTTGAGGCAAATTGAGCCTTTCAACCTCTTTTTTAATTATTCAGATTTAGTCCATTTGTGATAATGTCTTGTCAATATTTGCCAATGCTTTATCACGACCAACTAATTCAATAGCTTCAGCGATTGCTGGACCATGCATTGTACGTGTGGCAGCAATTCTGGCAGGCATATAAAGTTTTCTACCTTTAACACCTGTATCTGCACGAACTGATTGAATAGCAGCCATAATTCTTGCTGCTGTAAAGCGATCTAATTTCTCCAGCTTAGTGCGTAAATCTTCAATTGCTGGACGAGCATCGTCATCTGCTAGCTCTTTTTGTTCGTCTTCAGTCAAAACATCTGGTTGATTGAAGAAAACATCTGATAGATCAACGATTTGTTGAGTAAAACTCATTTGTGGCATGTATAGTTCTGTTAAATGTCTTACCCATTGAATAGTATTAGTATCTGGATTTTCAGGAATACGTTTTGCTTCAATTAAGTTTTCTAGTGTCAAGTCGGTGATCTCACTGACATCAGCACCTTTAACATATTGATTATTAACCCATTCCAACTTCTTTTGGTCAAATTTAGCTGGTGATTTACTCAAACGATTCTCATCAAATATCTTGATAAATTGCTTACGTGTGAATAATTCATCTTCACCAACTGGTGACCAGCCTAGTAGAGTAATAAAGTTAAACATGGCTTCTGGTAGATAACCCAATGCACGATATTGCTCGATAAATTGAAGAATTGATTCATCACGTTTACTTAATTTTTTACCAGTTTCAGTATTAATGATAAGTGTCATATGACCAAATTTAGGAGCTTCCCAGCCAAGTGCTTCATAAATCATTAATTGTTTTGGAGTATTAGCAACGTGATCATCACCACGAAGTACATGACTGATTTCCATCAAATGATCATCGACAACAACGGCAAAGTTATATGTTGGCATACCGTCACGTTTTTGAATGATCCAATCTCCACCGATAGTATCAGAATCGATTGAAACCTTTCCTTTAACGATGTCATCCCACTCATAGTCTTTACCCTTTGGAACATGGATTCTAACAACTGGTGTTAATCCAGCGTCTTCAGCTGCTTTGATTTTTTCAGCTTTTTCTTCTTCGCTCATTCCGGCAAATTCATATTCATAGTGAGGCATCTCTCCACGAGCTTCTTGATCCTCACGCATTTTAGTTAGTTCTTCTTCAGTCAGATATGATTTATAAGCTAGACCTTTATCTAGTAATTCTTGAATATACTTTTGATAAATTTCTTTTCTTTCAGATTGACGATAAGGACCATAATCTCCGCCAATATCAGGACCTTCATCCCAATCAACGCCTAACCACTTAAGGTTTTCCAGTTGGCTTTGTTCTCCGCCTTCAACATTACGCTTTGTATCTGTATCTTCGATACGGATTACAAAAGTCCCCTTATGTCTTCTTGCAAACAAATAATTAAAGATTGCAGTTCTAGCGTTACCAATATGCAAATGTCCAGTAGGACTAGGTGCATATCTAACTCGTACTTTATTATCTGACTTTTTTGCCATTTCTATTTACTCCCCTCTTATTTTGAGAATTGTTCTTAGGATTTTTCTTTTCCTTAGAACTATTCTTGGTGTTTCCTTGGATACCATTCATTGAATGCTTAGGTTTTGCAAAAATCATTTTACCAGCATCTGTTTGCAATGCACTAGTTACAACGACATCGACTTTTTTATCAATGAAATATTTTCCATCTTCAACAACGACCATCGTTCCATCTTCTAGGTATGCAACACCTTGTTCTCGTTCAGTACCCTCTTTTATTACATTAACAGTCATCGTCTCTCCTGGCAAAACCATAGGTTTCAAGACTTTGGCTAGTTCATTAATATTAAGGACCTGAACATTTTGAAATTCACTCACCTTACTTAAATTATAATCGTTTGTGATTACAGCGCCACCAATTTCTTTAGCTAATTTAAGTAATTTCATATCAACTTCAGGAATATTATCATAGTCCCTTGTCGTTGTTTCATAATTTATTGTCTGATCCATTTTAATTTCATTTAAAATATCTAGTCCACGGCGTCCGCGTTCGCGCTTTTGATTATCACTAGAATCAGAAATCAATTGTAATTCATGAACCACAAAATCGGGGATCATTAACTTACCTTCAAGAAATCCGGTTTGGGCGATTTGATGAATTCTTCCATCAATTACTACTGATGTATCAAGGATCTTGTATGGATAAAAATCCTTTTTAGATTCACGACGTGTGATCTCCCCATTAAAATCCAAACCTTCATTTTTTTCGTTATTTTTGCGCTTGCTTAAAGAAAAACTCTTCCAATCATTTCTTCTACTTGTACCTAATCTAAATCCTAAAAATCCTAAAATGATCATTAAAATAGGAGGAATGATATTTGCAAACATATTGTGCATCATATAAAAAGGAATCGAAATAATATTTGCTAAGATCAATCCACCAATTAAAAAGAGCGCTCCGAAAATGATCCAACCGGGTGATCGAGTATTAAAGTATCCTTCAATTCGAGTATTTATATTAGATATTGGTTTAATAAATAAAAATGAAAGTAAATATAAAATAATCCCACCAATAAGTCCGTTAACATAACCATTATTCAACCATCTAATATCAGCCATACTAATGACTGCCCATAAAGCTGGTAAAAATGTAATACCGACAGCTATTCCAAGCAATGCGAAAATAGCATTTATTAATATTTTTCGCATAGAAAACCTCCTAATTAAAAACTTTATTCATTGCTTCTGTTACAGTAGAAACTCCAATAATTTGTATCGTATTATCCTTTGACCAATCGCCAAGATTGTTCTTTGGAATAAAAATTCGCTTGAAGCCTAATTTTTCTGCTTCATTAACTCTTTGATCGATAAGATTTACTCGTCTGACCTCTCCAGTAAGTCCGACCTCACCGACAAAACAATCAGTTGCTGAAATACCCAAGTTTTTGTAACTTGAAGCAACAGCCATCGCCAACGCTAAATCAATTGCTGGCTCATCTAATTTTACACCACCAGTGGACTTTAAATAAGCATCTTGGTTCTGTAGCATCAAATTACCACGTTTCTCTAAAACTGCCATGATAACAGAAACACGATTATGATCTAAGCCAGTAGCAGTTCGTTTAGCATTTCCAAAGATCGTTGGTGTTATCAATGACTGGATCTCAACCAAAATAGGACGAGTTCCTTCCATTGATACGACGACAGCTGAACCATTAGTATCAGTCAATCGTTCTTCTAAGAAAATTTCAGATGGATTATCAACTTCAATTAGTCCTTGAGTCCTCATTTCAAAAATACCAATTTCATTAGTCGATCCAAAACGATTTTTGACAGATCGTAAAATCCTATAACTATGATGTGTGTCACCCTCAAAATACAAAACTGTATCCACCATATGCTCCAAAACTTTGGGTCCAGCAATTGCTCCACCTTTTGTAACATGTCCGACAACAAAAACAGTAATATTTTGTTGTTTGGCAATATTCATCAATTCCGCTGTAACTTCTCGAATTTGTGAAACACTACCTACGGCTGAAGTAATTTCTGGCTCATCCATTGTCTGAACAGAATCGATCACTAAATAGTCTGGTTTAATATCATTAATTGTTTCTCTGATATAACTCATATCTGTTTGTGGGTAGACAAACAAATCATCACCATGAATTCCTAAGCGATCAGCCCTCATTTTAATCTGTGAAGCACTCTCTTCACCAGAAACATATAAAACTTTTCCACCAGCATCTTGGAGTTGACCAGAAACTTGCATCAACAAAGTTGACTTTCCAATACCCGGATCTCCACCAATCAAAATTAAAGATCCCGGAACGATTCCGCCACCTAAAACTCGATTAAGTTCTGACATTTTAGTTTTGACACGTTCTTCTTTTGAAAAAGAAACATTATTTAAACTAACTGGTTTGGATTCTAAGTCGCTTGTTCGACGACTAGGAGTTGCCTGAGTCGTTTCTTTATGTTCAACTTCTTCAACCATTTGATTCCAAACACCACAGTTAGGGCAACGTCCTAAATATCTTGGAGAAACGTAACCACAATTTTGACAAATATATTTTGTTTTTGGTTTAGCCACTAATAATTCCTTCCTTAACTAAATTCCAGATGAACCAAATCCACCTTGGCGTTCTTTTAATCCACCTTCATCATCATCTGTTGTTAAATACTTGATGAAAATACCTTGCGCAAGACGTTCGCCCTTTTTTATTTTATAATCAATAGGGAAGAAGTTTATAAGTTGAACAAATAGCTCGCCTTCATTTCCTTCATTATTATAGTAATCAGCATCAACTACTCCAATTCCGTTTGGAATAGAGAGACCACGTTTTAACGGATTACTTGAACGGCTAGCAATCAATAACACCTCATCATCTTGCATATATGCTTTAACTCCAGTAGGCACTAGAACTGGTTTAATAGATTTTTGAACTTTGTCTAATTCTAGATCTTCTATTTTACCCTTGTTAAACAAAAATTTTAAAACATTTAGCACTCCAAATTTCCAAATCGAAGGAACTACAAAATCGGCTGCGCTCTCAATATCATACCCAGCAGCGTTTTTAGTCTGTCTTTTTGGCAAATTAATTCCCTGTTTTTGATATTTTCCAACAATTTCAAAACCGCGTTTTTTATTCAAAATCCCAACCTCACCAAACTATTAGATACCTAAAATAATAGCATTCTAATGCAGATAAAACTATCCTCAACCCTGACTTTCGTCCACTAATACGGTAATATTGAATTAAAAGTTTTTTAAGGGGGTTGTTTATGGAAATAAAGTCAGAAATCAATCGTTTTTATATAGAAGAAAATGAAACTTTGGTTGGTGAAGTTGGGATCACTAAAATAAATGACTCTACGATCTCTATCGATCACACCTTTGTCAGTGAAGATCATCGTGGTCAGGGATTAGCAAAAAAGCTATTAAATGCTGCCTTAGAATATGCCGAACAAAACAATTTAAAAATTGTTCCCGTTTGTTCATATGCTAAAGCAGAATTTAAAAACGATCCAAAAATACAACATCTCTTAACTGAGAATTATCAAGAACTTCTAGGAGGAAAAAAATGAATCAAGATGAACTAAAAAAGGCCGTTGGAATCAAATCAGTAGACTTTATTAAAAGTAATTCTGTCGTCGGATTGGGTACTGGATCAACAGTTTATTATATGATAGAAGAATTAGGAAAAAGATACCAAAATGGCGATATTACCAATATTGTCGGAGTTGCTACTTCTTCTCGTTCACAAAAACAAGCTGAATCATTGGGCATCCCTATGAAGGACTTAAATGACGTTGAACACATCGACCTAACAATTGATGGTGCCGATCAAATTGATAAAAATTTCCAAGGTATAAAAGGTGGAGGTGCTGCTCATCTGCTTGAAAAAATGGTAGCTACAAACTCACATCAAAATATCTGGATCGTTGACCAATCAAAAATGGCTGATGAACTAGGTAGCTTCCCATTACCTATTGAAATCATCCCATTTGGCTATGAAAAAACTTTTAACGATCTAAAATCTGAAAACTTAAAACCAGAGTTTCGTTTAGATGAAAATGGAAATCGTGTTTTAACACATAATAAAAATTACGTTATCGATCTAAAGGTCGGATCCATTAAACATCCACACATTCTAGCTGACTGGTTAGATCATCAGGTAGGAGTCGTTGCTCATGGATTATTTTTAGACTTAGTAAATAAGATCGTTGTTGGTTATGATGACGGACCTAAAGTAATTGAATGCAGATAAGTTAATAAGGAGAAAATTTATGACAAAAGCAATAACACCAGAAGAATTAGTAAAATTTCAAGAAAATTTTGAAAAGACCCCTGGCTCTTCAGCAATTAAAAACGCTGTCGCTAACAATGGTCTATATAAATCAAGCGAAACCATTGCTTCTAAGGTATCTATGGATCCGGTTTTTTCAGTTGATATTGATACAGGATCTGTTGCTGATCAAAAGCAATCCGGACTTTGCTGGGTCTTCGCAGCTTTAAATACTATGAGACACCCTCTTCAAAAGGATTTTAAGATTAAAGGGTTTGAATTATCTGAAGGCTACATGTTGTTTTGGGATAAATTAGAAAAATCAAACTTCTTCTTCCAAAACGTGATCAACACAGCAGATTTACCTGTTGGTGACAGAAAAGTTGACTTTCTAATGACAACACCTCAACAAGATGGTGGTCAATGGGATATGGTGATGGCACTTGTTCAAAAATACGGTGTCGTTCCAAAGAGTGTTATGCCAGATACATTTAGTAGAACAAAATCAAACGAACTCAATACAGTTTTAAATACTAAACTTCGTAAAGATGCTATTATTTTGCGTAACTTAGTTAACAACAATGAATCTGAAAACGATATTGAACGTCAAAAAAATGAAATGCTAAGTGAAATCTATAAGATCTTAGTTTATTCAGTTGGTGAACCACCAGCAAGTTTTGACTGGGCTTATCGTGATGATGATAAAAAGTATCACAAGGAATCAAATATTACTCCACAAGAATTCTTTAAAAAATATGTTGGCTGGGACTTAGACAACTACGTCTCAACAATCAATGCACCAACTGACGACAAACCTTATAACCATGTTTATACTGTTGAAATGTTGGGTAATGTTGTTGGCGGACGCCAAGTACGTCATCTAAATCTAGAAATCAATGACTTTAAAAACCTTGCTGTTAAACAATTGCAAAGCGGTGAAGTAGTTTGGTTTGGTAGTGATGTCGGTCAAAGTTCAGATACCAAAGTCGGAATCATGGACACAAACATCTATGATTTAGAAGGTCTATTAAATACAGATCTTGAATTAACTAAAGCACAACGTCTTGATTACATTGAAAGTATGATGACACATGCAATGGTTATTACTGGTGTTGATCTCGATGAAAATGGCAAACCACTCAAGTGGAAAGTCGAAAATTCATGGGGTGAAAAAGTTGGTACTAAGGGTTACTTCGTTATGAGCGACTCATGGTTTAACGAATATGTTTACCAATTAGTTATCAATAAGAACCTCCTAGATGATTCATTAAAAGAAACCTTTGAAAATGAATCTAAAGATCCTAAAGTTCTTGCACCATGGGATCCAATGGGCGCCTTGGCATAAAATAAAATCCCTAGATATTAAGATTTGCTATAAAATCTTTAATATCTAGGGATTTTTTTACACTTACTTTATTTTTTCTTAGTTGCACTGTTTAATAATACTCCGCCAGATACAAGCAGAACTAACAAGAATAAAAATCCATGTTGTGAACCAACAGCGGTTTTAGCAGAATAATTAAGATCATTGACTGCAGATTGAGAAATAGCCACAATTGCCGAGACAATCGAGGTACCCACCGCTCCAGCAAATTGTTGTACTGTATTGAACAAGCCATTACCGTCGGCACTTTCCGAATTTTGTAATTGGTTTATCCCATTGGTCATTGTATTACCAAAACTCGTTCCTACTCCGACCATATACAAAATGTAAAGACACAAAATTGTCCAGATGACTAGCTTTTGACCAGTGATCGCAAAAATTATCATTGCTATTACTTGCAAGCAAGAGCCAAAAATAATGGGCTTTCTGGCTCCAAAATTATCCAATAGACTTCCACTTATTGGTGCAAACATTGCCCCAATAGCGGCACCTGGCAAAACTACTAATCCAGCTATCAAAGCAGATTTATGATTTACCATTTGTATGTAATTTGGCAAAATAAATGACATCCCTAAAGCTCCCATTTGGAATAGGAAAAATGCTCCCAGATGTTGTCTGAATAATTTATTCTTAAAAACTCTTAAATTTAGCAATGGTTGTTCGATCTTGTTGGAACGTTTAACAAACAAAGTTAAAAATATTATTCCTAGGATAAAAGCAATTAAAAATACACCTATATTTTTAGATAAATTACTAAAACCAACAATTAAACCTATAAAAGTTATCGCTATATAGAAGACACTTAAAAAATCTAAACGTATCTTTACTGGTGTTTTATTTTGCTGAATGGCATAAGCACCAATTAACAGCGCAATAATAACGACTGGGATCAAGGATCCAAAAATACTGCGCCATCCAAAGGCATCCACAATAATTCCACCAAATGTTGGCCCAATGGCAGGTGCCACAGCGGTTATCAAAGTTCCGATACCCATCAAGAAACCAATCTTACCTCTAGGTGCCTGTTCCAAAATAATATTGAACATCAATGGCAAAGCAATTCCGGCACCGATACCTTGAATAATTCGACCAGTAACTAATACCAAGAAAACAGGTGCCAAAGCATCCGCAATCAACCCAACTGCAAATAGTGAAGCCGCAAAGGTAAAAAGCATTTTAGAAGTAAATCTATTTTTCAAAAAAGCCGACAAAGGCATCATAATTGCGGCTACCAATAAATAACCAGTCGTCATCCACTGAACTGATGAAGTCGTTACATTAAATTCCTTCATTAAAGTTGGAAATGTAACATTGGTTGCTGTTTCCACAACCACCCCGCTAAATGACAATAATCCTGTCGCAATGATCGACAAGATCAATTTAGGACTTAAACTTTTATTCAAAAATATTCCTCCTCATCAATTGTTAGAATTCGAACTAACATGTTTTGTTATAACATAAACGCTTAGAATATTTCTAGAGAAATATGTTAGAATTCTAACATTGAGGTGATTTTTATGAATCGTAAATTTGGTACTTTAATTAAACAAGCTAACAACTCCGTAAACAGAAATGCTGACAAATTTGCCCAAACACTGGGGTTAACAAGTGTTCAAATAAGTATTATTGATTATCTATCAAGGCTTGAAAAAAATCAGAATATCTTCCAAAAAGACATTGAAAAAGAATTCAATATTAGACGAGCTACTGCTACTAGTGCTCTTAAATTGATGGAGGAAAAATCTCTGATCGTCCGTCTTTCCGTTAGAAACGATGCTCGATTAAAAAAGGTCATATTAACGCCTAAGGCAAAAAAACTTTCCGAACAGATCAACAATTATTTTGATCAATCAGAAAAAATTATTATTGATGCAATCGGTGTGGAAAATAAAACCATCGTTCTAAGTGGATTAACAAAGATCATCACCCAATTATCAGATTAAACGTAAATCATATTTTGACAACTTCTTAAATCAAATAGTAATTGTGAATTAATTATTTTATACTGTGGATATGAGTCATAAATAGATTAAGGAGATGTTTTGTTATGCGTAATAATCAATTTGCTATTCGCCCTACTGATTTTGAAACTCAAGTTAAAGAATTAAAAGAAATCAAGTTTTTAAACAAGACTAATGAGGATGAAATTAGTACAAGTAAACTTTTAAAAAGCTTTCTTAAACTTAGCTATCCCGAGATAAAATCAGATCAAGCTTTTGCTCACAGATTACATTCATTACAAGCCACAGAAAGTTCAGATGCTTTCGACTATTTGGATAACAACGAAAAAGTATCTGTACTTGCCTTCTATAATATTTCTCTTCAACTTTTACAATTCAACCCTGATGTAGATTTCAATTTTGCTGATCCGTTGAGTGCTATGGAAAAGATCCAGCTAAAAATTGCGGATCATAAATCCGACTATTTTGATCACGATGAGATCATTTCAGCTTGGTACTGGCTACTTGCCACTCACACTAAGAATGGTCAAGCTTTCATTGATAGATTAGCAACTCAAGGTTATTTTGTACCTTTTTATAAAGACACAACAAAACAGTTACTTTTTAACGGTAAAACCTTACCCGTCTTTGACCCACATAAATTGATCCGTGAAGTTGTTTATGTCGAGTCTTCTCAAGATACTGATCATGATGGTAAGCTTGATCTACTAAAGGCTGAAATTATTCGCCCCGCTCAAACTGAAAACGGACTCAAAGTGCCAGTCTTATATACAGCTACTCCTTATCTTCAAGGTACAAACGATGAAACTGGTCTGGAAATGACTCATAACGTCAATGTTCCACTTCGTCATAAAGAACCTAACGATACTAAATATGAAGATATTGAATATCAAACTCCAGATGAAGATTTACCTCAAAAACGTCAAATCAACGGTCACGCAACAGAAGCCGAAGAAGGCTTTATTAAAGATCTTTGTTACAGCTTAAACGATTACTTTTTAGCTCGTGGTTTTGCTGTTGTCTATGCTTCCGGAATTGGTACTAGCGACTCTGACGGAATGAGAACAACTGGTGGTCCTGAAGAAACAACTTCAACTACGGCTATTATCGAATGGTTAGCTGGTAACCGTGTTGCCTTCACAAACCGGGTCGATAATATTGAAATTAAAGCATGGTGGTCCAACAAATCAATTGGTATGACTGGCCGCTCTTACTTAGGAACTCTAGCTACTGCTGCTGCAACTACTGGTGTTGATGGACTAAAGACCATCGTTACTGAAGCTGCTATCTCAAGTTGGTATGACTATTATCGTGATGGTGGATTAGTTATTGCTGCTGGAGGATTCCCTGGTGAAGACGCAGATGTTCTAGCCGAAGAAACTTTTAGTCGTCGCCTAAACCCTGGTGATTTTTATCGTGTTAAAGAAGACTGGGATCAAAAACTAATGGAAATCAACCATGATGAAGATCGTGATACTGGTGACTACAATAAGTTCTGGGATGCTAGAAATTATCATAAGAATTTCAAAAATGTTAAAGCTGACGTCTTAATGGTTCACGGTTTAAATGACTGGAATGTTAAACCTAGAAACGTGGAAAGACTTTGGAATGGTATTAAAAATAATAATATCGTCCAAAAAGCAATACTTCATCAAGGCCAACATATTTATATCAACAACTTCCGCTCTATTGACTACACCGATATGATCAATTTGTGGCTAACACATGAATTATTAGATGTTGATAATCAAGCCGAAAAAATCATCCCTGACGTCGTTATTCAAGATAACGTCAAACCAGAAACATGGAACACCTTTGATAATTGGAGCGATCCTGAAAATGAAAGAAAGATCTTTAATTTAGCACCTGATAAATTAACTGATAAACCATCTGATACGACTGTTTCATTTAAGGATTCTTTACCAGATGATCAATATTGGGATTACTCAAAAGACAATGACCAGTGGCAAGTTGATCTTCTAAAAGATGATGGTCCACTAAATGATAATCGTTTAGTATTTAAGACTGATAAATTAGAAGACGACCTGACTTTAGACGGTATTCCAAAACTTGATTTAACTGTATCTTCTAATCAGGATCTCGGTATGCTGAGTTTCCAATTAGTTGATTATGGTAAAGCAAAACGATTAAACGTATCGCCTTCTGTTTTAACTCCAAATGGTATTGATGAAACTTTTGACTGGAGAAAAGACGACCTTAGAGAATTTGAATTAGGTAAAGTCACCGACTCTAAAATGATCACTAAAGGACACATAAATCTACAAAACCGCCAAAATCCTTACAAGACTGACGAATTAACACCTGATAAATTCATTGATTTAAGTGTTGAATTACAGCCTAACTTTTATCATTTATTAGAGGGACATCAATTAGGACTGATTATTTATGCAACTGATTTTGGAATGACAGTTCGTGGCAATCAAGCATTGAAATATAGCTTTAAATTAAATAATGCCAAATTATCAATTCCACTTCACAAACTAAATTAATACCAGACTTCAGTAATCCTCATCACTAAAGCGCTTAACAACTAGACCAAAATTAAAAGGTTTCATGTGCTCTTTTCTAATGTTATAATCACGCTTGAACTGTTTATTTGGAGATTATTTATAATGGAAAAACGTGAATTGAATTCTTTGAAAAATAATCCTCATTCAAAAATGAGTTTAGCGGGATTTCTGATTGCTTTGGGAATTGTATACGGAGATATCGGAACCTCGCCTCTATATGTTATGCACTCATTAATGGTGGGGAATGGTGGATTAAGTAAAATGTCCACCAATTTTATTTTAGGTAGTGTTTCCTTAATTTTTTGGACACTAACATTAGTTACCACGATCAAGTACGTTTTGATTGCTTTACGTGCTGATAACCGTGGTGAAGGTGGTATCTTTGCCCTCTATACATTGGTAAGAAAACGTGCCAAATGGCTGATCATTCCAGCTATGGTCGGAGGTGCAACTTTCTTGGCCGACGGTATGATGACACCAGCTGTTACTGTTACAGCGGCTATCGAAGGTTTAAAGGGGATTTCCTTTAACAACAACATACTGATCCATAACCAAACACAAGTTATTATTATAACTTTGATCATCTTATCAACTTTATTCTTTATCCAACGATTCGGAACACAGTTGATCGGTAGAGCTTTTGGACCAATTATGCTAGTTTGGTTTGCCTTTTTAGGATTAATGGGGATGTACAACATCTCATTTGACTGGACGATTATTCGTGCTTTGAATCCTTATTATGCTTTTGAACTATTGAGAAGCCCGATCAATATTCGTGGTGTCTTTATATTAGGAAGTATTTTCCTAGCTACAACTGGTGCTGAAGCACTGTATTCAGACATGGGACATGTGGGTCGTTCTAATATTTATACTAGTTGGCCTTTTGTTAAAATTTGTCTTCTATTAAGTTATTTAGGACAAGCGGTTTGGTTATTACGTGTTAAAGATAATGCTGCTATGCAAGCAATGGACTCAATGAATCCATTCTATCAATCAATGCCAGCAAACTTACGTGTCTTTGGAATATTCTTATCAGCAATGGCTGCTATCATAGCATCACAAGCTTTGATTTCAGGATCATATACTTTGGTCTCAGAAGCTATTAAGTTAAGAATCTTCCCACGTTTAAAAACATACTACCCTACTAACTTTAAGGGACAGCTTTATATTCCAACTGTCAACTCAATTATTTGGGTAGTTTGTCTATTTATCGTTATCTTCTTCCAAAATTCAGAAAACATGTCTAATGCTTATGGTTTGGAAATTACGATAACAATGTTAATGACCACGATATTGCTACATCAATGGTTACTGATGAAACGATTCAATAGATTGTTTACGTCATTGATCATCGGCTTCTTCTTTGTTATCGAAAGTATCTTCTTTGTAACAAATAGTAGTAAGTTCATACACGGAGCTTATATCACAATGTTCATCGCTGCTGTTTTGATCAGTGTTATGTTCATTTGGAGATACGGTGACCGTTTAATGGATGACAATACCTTTAGAAGTCACTTTGCATCATTATTAGCATTCAAACATCAATTAAACGATCTTAGAAAAGATCCAAGTTATCCTCTCTACACAACCAATTTAGTATATTTAACAAAAGTTCATGACGGTTATCGAATCAAGAAAAACATTCTTTATTCGATCCTTGATAAACGTCCAAAACGTGCTGAGGTCTACTGGTTTGTAACTGTAAATGTTACTGATGAACCGTATACAGCAGCTTACAGCGTTGAAACTTTTGATACTGATTACATGGTCAGTGTTCAACTATATCTTGGTTTTAGAGTGGATCAAAAGGTTAATGTCTATCTAAGGCAAGTTGTTCAAGATTTGATGGCTAGTGGTGAAATTAAAACACAGCCGCAAAAATATACAACTATCCCAGATCGTCAAGTGGGTGATTTCTCATTTGTTCTTATCAAAGAAGTTCTTTCCCCTGACACTAAGATCAGCAACGTTAAAAAAGGTATTATTAGATTAAGATTGTTACTACAAAAATTTATTTCTCCTGCTAACTGGTTTGGACTATCATACAGTGACGTATTGGAAGAAAGAGTTCCATTAGTTCTAGGTAAAGTATCATTGAATCGTTTGCGTTTAGTCAGAAAAGATAGCTCGGCATTACGAGATATCCCTATTGACCAACCTATTGACGATGACGATGATGAATAAAGTACATAAAAACGCCCAGCGATCCGATTATGGATCACTGGGCGTTTTGTCATGCATTCATACAAAAGATTACTCATTACGATTTGATTTAATAATTTCTAATTTATCATCTAGTTCATAAATTAATGGTTTCCCATTAGCAACTTCAACACCATCAATATCTTTGTCACTGATTCTTTCCAAATATTTTATCAGTGCACGTATGGTACTTCCGTGCGCCACAATTAATTGATTTTTACCGTCTAATAAGCGCGGAGCAACTGAATCAATGTAATAAGGTATGATTCGATTGTATGCCTGAAAAAGGCTCTCAGACAGCGGCATTACCTTTGGATCTAAATACTTATAAGGACCAACATTTGCATCAGGTTTTGATAACTTAGGCGGCATAGTGTAATAACTTCTGCGCCACAATCTGACCTGTTCAACTCCATATTCCGTTCGAGTTTTATCTTTATTTTGTCCTCGCAATGCACCATAATGTCTCTCATTCAAACGCCAAGTCTTAGTTATCGGCACATAATTAATATTTAAATCATCTTGAATTAAATAAGCCGTCAATATTGCCCTCTTCAACACTGAAGTATGAACATGTTCTATTTCCATACCCTTTAACTGTTTAGCGGCTTGGTGTGCTTGTTGTTCTCCCATTTTAGTAAGGTTTACATCGCTCCATCCCGTGTAACGATTCAAAGCGTTTGCAATACTCTCGCCGTGCCTTACCATGATTAATTTAACCATATTTATGATGTTACCAACTTTCTCAAAAGATACTCCTCTATATTATCACAATCGTTATTTTCATTTATTATTGAAAACAAAAAAGTCGCCATTAGGCGACTTATGTATATATTATTTTTCTGTATTATTTAGAGTCTGCTGGCTTAGCAATAACTCTAATGGGCTGAGCTACATCAATAGTATCAGAGAATCTATTTGTAATATAATCCCTCATACCGTCACGTGCTTCTTTCTTAGAAACGTTGTGACAGACGCGCTTCTTAGCAATACGCTGGCCTTCTTTATTTAAAAACTTGCAAGTGACCTCATAGTCGCCATGATTACCAAAAAACAACATCATTGTTGACCCCCTTTTATATTGATAGAAACCCCACATGTTTCGACCAGATATTTATACCATTTTTTTTGAGGGTGTTCAATACTTTTTACTCTTTTTCTCTCAAAAAGATTTTTCTACTTTTGGTTAAAAAATTATGGGAAAATGACTATGATATTAGTCGGCAATTAAGTTACTATAAGAGTATATACTTTGGGGGTTTAAACCATGAACAGACGTCACCAAAAAAACAATTCCAACATGACTCGGAGTGCATTTCGTAAACGTAAGAGACCTTTCTACAAGAAGAAAAGTTTCATCACAATAATTTCTTTACTAGTTATTTGTTTAATTGGCGGAGGGATTTATTTCTTTAACAATAAATCTAATGACGCTCCTAAAGTTGAACATAAAGCTTCCAGTAAAAAAACTGACATCAAATTAAAAAAAGTAACGCCTAAGAAAAAAACCGAAAAGAAATCCAAGGAACAGACTCCGCAATCGGTCAAAGATGAAACTAAGACTGATGAAAAAAAAGATGATGCTAAAGCAAATGCCGGATCAGATGATAAATCGATCAAGAATGCTGGCAGCTACAACGATCTCGTCTATAACAGCGACTGGTTCACTTTCAAACTTTCCAATGACGTTAAATTAGTTAAGGATGCAAATGGTGATCCGGCCTTAATGATAAATTACAATTACACTAACAAAACACAATCTCCACAAAACCCTTCGCAGATTCAGTCAAAATATATGATTTTAAAACAAGATGACCAACAATTAGCGGCTACTCAAGCGACAGGAGATTATTCAGGTATTGTTGATTCAAGTAATAAAGATCAAGTACAACCGGGAAAAAGCTTTGATGGAGCACTCCTAGTAAAAGTAAATAACACCGATTCTGATGTGATCATGTCATTCTTGAATATTCAAACCAATGAGCCAATTCAAACCACTCAGCCATTCAAACTTAGTTAATCCCTTTATTTGTTATAAAACGGTCCTCTAAGAGTTATTTATCCATGACGTGCTAAGTTAGTCGTAAAGATAAGATCTCATCTTAAATCAATCAATATTGCTTGATTTTAATTTATAAAAAAAATTCTTGCTATGGAACGCGTTTCATAAAGTAATCTAAGAATGTAAGCAATTGAGCCTACACCCTTCTTAATCCAAATGGTCAAAATTTTGACCTCAAAAAAACCTAGCCCGGCAATCCAAAATTGGATTACTGGGCTAGGTTTTTTTAGTTATATTACTTACTTTTTTTCTTCTTATTTTTTCTTGTAAATAAATTCTTGACCCCACGTTTGACAACATCGTTAAAGCTTAATGAACGTACGATATCTTTAGGATCGATATAGACTCTAATTGCTCTTAGAACCTTTTTAGGATCTTTAGATGAGAAAGCATACATTCCATTCTTCTTTGTCTTTAAGGCATAACGAGGTATCCATTTTCCCTTAAATACAACGGAAACTACGACCTTATCAACTTCTTTCCAAGGAATTTGAATATAGTTTTTAGTATTACGATCACTATAAAATTCAAATCCTCGATCACCGATCATAATTTTGCCATACTCGGATATCCCAACATGAGAAGTGCCGTTTATAACGAGATCAGATTTTGTATTGATTGACTGGACCATTTGATCTACTCCATTCTTTCACTAATTAGTTGTAATTATACACCTCTAAAATTTTTGGTAAAAAAAAGATGAGCCCAAATGAGCCCATCCATTTTAGAAATCCAATTATTACATAACGTGGAGTACGTGTAGGAGAACACCAACAACGAACAAACCAAGAATAATAACGATTGGTGAAACTTTCTTCTTTAGTAACCACATGCAGAACAATGTTAGAAGTAGAGCGGCTAAGCCGGGGATCAAACTATCTAAGTTATCTTGCAATGTTGTAACTTTATGAGCAGTCAATGATAGACCTGCTTTTTGTTGAATCAATGCTTCTTTAACACCTTGTGCACCTGCTGGTAAATGAGCCCAGTCGATGAAGGCACCTTTATCAAGTTTAACTGTTGAAACAGTTGGTGTGAACTTAACAACAACCCAACGGTTGATCAAGGAACCTAGGATAAACATACCTAGAATTGAAGCACCTTTAGTAATGTCTTGTAGCAAACCACCAGACATATCTTCTGTGATCTTTGAACCGGCTTTGTAACCAAGTTCTTGTGTATACCACATGAATCCCATACGAATAGCATTCCATACAACGAAGTAAATGATTGGTCCTAAGATATTACCTGTCATAGCAAGTGATGCTGCTAGAGCACCAACGATAGGTTTAACAGTGAACCAGAACACTGGATCACCAATACCAGCTAGAGGACCCATCATACCAACTTTAACACCTTGAATAGCAACATCGTCAACGGGAGCACCGTTAGCACGTTCTTCTTCAAGAGCCATAGTAACACCTAAAATAGGTGAAGCTAAGTAAGGGTGAGTATTAAAGAATTCCAAGTGACGCTTCAAAGCTGAGGCACGGTCTTCTTTAGTCTTATATAATTTTTTAAGTGCTGGGATCATTGAATATGCCCAACCACCGTTTTGCATACGTTCGTAGTTCCATGAACCTTGAATGAAGGTTGAACGCCACCAAACGGCTATACGATCTTTTTTAGATAACTTTAATTCTTCAGCCAATTTTTCTTCCTCCATCCTAGTAATTGTCTATTATATCGCCAACTGGATCACCGGTATTTGATCCACCGCCATCATTTGATCCGCCACCTGTTTTTTCAAGTTTAAGATAAATAAGAGCCATAGAAATACCAATAGTACCAAGTGCGATCAATGTAAGATCTGTAACAGTTGCTAGAACGAAACCAATAGCAAAGAATGGCCAAACTTCTTTAGAAGCCATCATGTTAATAACCATTGCGTAACCAACAGCAACAACCATACCACCACCAACGGCAAGACCGTCAGTTAACCATGCAGGCATAGCATTTAACATACCTCTAACAGGACCAGCACCGATTGCTAAGATCATTGCTGCAGGGATAGCAATACGGATACCTTGTAAACAAATAGCAATAATTTGCCATAATTCAATTTTTCTAAAACTACCTTCTTCGGCAGCCTTATCCATAATATGAACAATACCAGTAGTAATTGTACGAACAATAATTGTTAGTAACAAACCGGCAACAGCCAATGGAACAGCGATAGCGATAGCAGATGCAACACCTTTTCTACCTTCGCCACCAAGAACAAGAATAATTGCGGAAGCAACAGATGCCAAAGCAGCATCAGGAGCAACAGCAGCACCAATGTTTGCCCAACCAAGAGCAATCATTTGTAGTGAACCACCTAAAATCAAACATGGTATTAGGTTACCTGTAACTAATCCGATTAAAGTACAGGCGATAACTGGTTGATGGAAATGGAATTCATCCAAAATACCTTCCATACCAGCTAAAAATGATACTAAAACGACTAATATCACTTGAAAAATATTCAAATCCATGATTATTAATCCTCCATTTTTCCTCTGATAATTATTTTACTTTTGCTTATTTAGCTCTTCTTGAGCTTTATTTAAGATAGCATCCATGTTGTCCTTTGAGTCAGCAGGAACTTTACGAACATCAAATTCGATTCCTTCTTTTTCAAGTTTCTTGAATGTATCAATGTCTTCTTGATCAAAAGCCAAAACCTTATTAGGTTGAACTTTACCAGTTGAATGGGCCATTGAACCAACATTGATCTCTTTCAAAGGAACTCCCCCCTCGACAGCACGCAATGCATCTTCTGGATCTTCGAATAACAATAGTGCACGTTGACCACCAAAATGTTTATCATCTTTAGCAATCTTGATCATTTGCTCGATTGGAACAACGTGAGCTTTAACACCAGATGGTGCAGCTTGTTGAATCAACTTTGTACGAAGTTCATCCTTAGCTACGGCATCAGACACAACAATAATACGTGTTGGGTTTGTTGTCTTTGTCCATGCAGTTGCAACTTGACCATGCAATAAACGTGAGTCAACACGTGCAAGAACATATTCTAATGAACCTGGTCTACCAGCACTACCTGTTGACTTAGCAGCTGCAGGTTTTGCAGCTTCTTTTGGTTGGAGTGCTTCAGGACGAACCTTAACACCCTCTTTTGCTGTTTCAATAATATGAGCAGCAATTTCGTGCGCACTGTCCATAGACATGCGTGATGCGTATGCTTCAATTAGCATAGGCAAGTTCAAGCCGGCAACAATGGCCCACTTATCTTTATGTGCTTCAAACAAGTTATTAACTTGATTGAAAGGTGTACCACCCCAAAGATCAACTAAGAATAATACTTGGTCTTGGTCATCAAATGAAGCAATTGCTGCTTCAAGATTAGCCTTCAAGTCGTCAGGTCCTTGACTTGGCATGAGTGTGACGGCCTTAACGTTTTCTTGTTCTCCAAAGATCATTGATCCGGATTGCAAGATACCATCGGCAAACTTACCATGACTAGCAATGATAATCCCTACCATCTTTAATCCTCCTTATGAATTAGTGATTAAAGCGCTTACTTAAACTAAACAATAATAGTCCCTTGATAAAAATTAAAATAGAATAATTTCGTAATAAGGCACTTCAATCGAGCTCACCCTTCTTGTGAACCCTTTCATAATATCATTTTTTCTGAAAAAAAACACCTTTTTATATAAAAAAATATAAATCGTAACTATTCTTTAAACTTTTTTAAAATTTTCTTTTTTTAATAAAGCGATAATGATTATCATCTGAAAAGGCTCTAAATTAGGCAGGCATCGGCTCAAAAGTGGAATATACCAATGTTTTACCAAGAGTTAGACGTATTTCAATTGATTTAAATCAATGCATGAAAGCGGATTCATTTATCGTTTTTTTCATACTTTAACTAATTACTTCCTATTAACTATAGTTCTTTTCAGTTTTAGTATTTAGCATCACTAATTTAATTTTTATTTTCAAACTGCAAAAGTAAGCAAATGCCTATTTAACAGCATTTATATAAATACGGTTCTTTTAAATCTCACCCCCCACTTGCTGAAACATTGCTATTAGCCAATTTTTTTAGTCTAGACGCAAGGCTTTATAGCATATTTTAAATTAACTTGAAACATATACTATCCTAAACTAGTCAGAAGGATTTGCCACTTTTTTTGTCTTATAAATCGGCAAAGAATGTTCAGCTTTTACGCACTAATGCAAAAAATCCCAGCAATCCAAAATTGGATTACTGGGATCATTTATTTAGTACTTACTTTAACAACATCGTCGTCTTGATTTACTTGTCTATCTAAATCTTTAAATTTCATCATTGAGACGGCTGGCATATTAGTTATGATTACCATCATATCTATTTTTTTACCAGCATCTTTAATCGCTTCAAGATCTACAAAAGCAATTGGATCGCCATGTCTAACTTCTTGACCATCAACTACTTTAAGATCAAATGGTTTTCCATCTAATTGAACTGTATCAATTCCCATATGTAAAAGTATTTCTAATCCGTTATCTGTTTTGATTCCCATAGCATGTTTGGTTGGGAAAATAGTTGTTATTGTACCATCAACCGGTGAAACGATTTGGCCATCGATCGGTACAACCGCATATCCATCCCCTAACATTTTTTGAGAAAATGTATCATCTGGAACTTGTTCGATGTCTTCCAATTTTCCATTAGCTACACTATAGAATGTTTCAGTTCCAGACTTAGTATTAATAGTTTCTTTTGGTGCTGGATCTGGTTCAGATTTTTCTTCAACATCTTCTACATTTTTTAAAGGTGTTTTAGCATCATAAAGTTTCTTTAAAGCATCTGCCACAAACTGTACTTCAGTTCCAATAATAATTTGAATATTATTTTTATCTAAAATATTAACTCCAGCTGCACCAGATGTTTTAATAAGTGCTTGATTAGCTTTATCTGTATCGAACAATTGTAGACGTAATCGTGTAGTACAATTATCGATCACTTTGATATTTTCATATCCGCCAATACCTGCATATACTTTTTTAGCGGCTAATGAATACTTATCATCATCTTCTGAAACTTCAACTGCGTCGGCACCATCAACGTCTAAAGGTTCGCGTCCAGGTGTCATCAAATTAAATTTTCTAATAGCGAAATCAAATCCAAAATAATATATGACTGCCATAAATATTCCTTGTACGATTAGCATTAAAGGCATATTAGCAATTGGCATATGAATACTTAACAAGTAATCCACCAAACCGGCACTAAATGTAAAACCTGCCGTCCAGTGCATAAATGCGGCAAAGCCTAATGAAAGTCCCACAAAGACTGCATGCAATAGATATAAAGGCCATGCGACAAACATAAATGAGAATTCTAGTGGTTCTGTAACACCTGTAAAGAATGAAGCGAATGCTCCGGCCATCATTAAACCAGCAGTTTCCTTTTTACGTTCTGGAAGTGCATTACGATAAATTGCATATGCACCAGCTGGCAAACCAAACATCATAACTGGAAAGAATCCAGCCTGATAAATTCCTGTTACACCTTTGACACCTTTATTTGCCCAAAAGTTTCCAATATCATTGATACCTGCAACATTAAACCAAAATACTTGGTTAAGTGCTTGATGTAATCCAGTTGGAATTAGCAATCTATTAAAGAAACCGTATAACCCAGCTCCAAGTGCTCCTAAATTAATAAAGAACTTACCAAAGTTAACTAATGCATCATATATAGTAGGCCAAGCAAATAATAAAACCGCACTAACTAATAGCATAACTAATGAAGCTACGATCGGCACTAATCTCTTTCCACTAAAGAAGGATAGAGCCATCGGCAATTTAGTATCTTTGAAGCGATTATAAAGGGCCCCAGCTGACAATCCAGCTATAATACCGATAAGAACATTTCCTGAAACAAAATTAAAAGCAGGATCAACTGACTTTACGCTTATACCCATTAATAGTGAGACATTTGCTGGAGTCAAAATGCCAACTGGAATAATATATGCCACTAAACCAGCCAATGCAGCAGCACCGTCTTTATCTTTAGACATACCAAAGGCAAGCCCAACTGCAAACAACAATGCAATTTGATTAAGGATTGCTACTCCTCCGGCTTGCATAAATTGAGCGATACCCCAGCTTTGTGGCATTAGATGTCCAACACCTTGTAAAAGAGCCGCAGCAGGAAGTACCGCAACGGGAAGTTGTAAAGAACGTCCCATTTTTTGAAGATATGTTTTCATTTTCTTATTTTCCCCTTACAAAAAACATTTTATATCAATGAACTCAATAATAATGGTCTACATAAGCTATTGCAAGGATGATTTTTTTATAATGCCTAATGTAAGTGGTGTATAGACTTTCATAATTAAGTTAGATAACTCGTATTTTATAATTGGTATATTCCAAAATCAAATTCTTTTATAAGTTTTTCTTTTCATTTTAATGCTTAATTATAACTTAAAACTAATAATATTATTAAAATTGACATAATGGTTAAAACCTGTTACTTTATTATTACCATATTTTAAGGAGTGAATTGAAACTGAAGGCTAAACCCGACACTATCATTATAAAAAGTTAATCCAGTTTGTTTACGGCGCACTGCTTTTTTAAGTAGCCGTCTTTTTTTATACAAAAAATCAGGAGATAAAAATGAACAAAAAATATTATCAACAAACTTTGGAAGAGTTACAAAAACAAACAAAACTTAATGACTTCAAAGATGGATTAACATCTGATGATGCTAAAAAACGTCTTGAACAATTTGGACCTAATAAATTAGAATCCAAAAAAACACCTAAATGGAAAATTTTCCTACGTCAATTTAAAAGTATGGTGATTTATGTCTTGCTAGCAGCAACCTTGATCACCCTTTTAATGGAACATTATTCCGATTCGATCATTATCGGTATGGTAGTTATCATTAATGCCTTGATTGGATACTATCAAGAGAATAATGCTTCAAATGCTTTGGAAAAAATAAAAGAGATGTTGTCAACCGATGCCACCGTCTATCGTGACGGTGCTAGAAAGGACATCCCCGCCGAAGAGATAGTAGAAGGAGATGTTGTCTTTTTAGAAGCTGGTGATAATGTCCCTGCCGATCTTAGAATAATCGATTCTGATAATTTACGAATCCAAGAATCTGCTCTGACCGGGGAAGCCAATTCAGTTGAAAAAACGATTGATGCACTAGATGGAGATACCGTCGCTTTAGCAGAACAAACCAATATGGCATTTGCTTCAACTGCCGTAACAAATGGTAGTGGTTCTGGTTTAGTTATTGCTACCGCCGAAAAAACTGAAATCGGTAAAATTTCTCAAGAGGTAAGCTCCGTTAAAAAACGTAAAACTCCACTAATTCAAGTTATCGATCGATTAGGTACTAACGTTTCCTACTTTATAGTAGTAGCTTCGATCATAATTTTCTTAATAGGTCTGTTCTTTGAAACCTATTCCCTATCAGTTTTAACTTTAGCCGTTGTCTCTATGATGGTCGGTGCGATCCCTGAAGGATTACCCGCCACTACTTCGGTTATTTTGGCCAAAGGTGTTAGTGATATGGCTAAAAATCATAATACCATCGTCAAAACTTTGCCCGCTGTAGAAACTTTAGGTTCAGTTGACGTTGTTGCTACCGATAAAACTGGTACTTTAACCAAAAATGAAATGACCGTAACAGATATTTTAATTGATGATAAAACTTATTCTGTGACCGGAACTGGATATGAACCAACAGGTCAAATTAATCTCGATGGAAAAAAAGCTAATATAGACCCTAAACTAAAACTCTTCTTAGAAGCTGGATTTCAGGCCAACGATACTGATCTACTTTTTGAAGATGGAAAATGGATCATCAATGGTGAACCAACTGACGGTGCTTTCTTAACTCTTTATCAAAAATCAATTGGTACGACTGATGACTATCAAGAACTAGACATCCTACCATTTGATTCAGATTACCGTTATATGGCTAAATTAGTTAAAAATAAAAATGGCAAACGGTTATTATTTGCCAAAGGTTCACCTGACAAATTATTAAATATGTCTAATGACCCTAACTTCGATTACGATTATTGGTTGGACAAAGTTACTAAGTATTCAGAACAAGGAAAACGAGTCATTGCCGTTAGTTACGAAGAAGTACCTAATGACATTGACGAAATAACTCATGAACAAATTACCAATGGAATGAACTTTTTAGGATTGGCAGCTATTATCGATCCTCCTCGTGAGGAAGTTATCGACTCATTAAAAGTGATGAACGATGCTGGAGTTCAGGTAAAAATGATCACTGGTGATAGTGCCATCACTGCTAAAGCTATTGGTGAACAATTAGGACTAGCTAAAGAAATAAATGCTATAACAGGTCCTAATTGGGATCAATTAAGCGATGATGAAAAAATACGTGCTGCCGATGAGAATCAAGTTTTTGCTAGAACAACTCCTAGCAACAAATTAGAAATAATCGATGCACTTCAAAAAAATAATAAAGTAACTGCCATGACTGGTGATGGTGTCAATGACGCACCAGCACTTAAAAAGTCTGATATCGGTGTTGCCATGGGTATCAAGGGTACCGACGTAGCAAAAGATTCTGCCGATATGGTTTTAACTGATGATAACTTTGCAACTATGTCGACTGCTATCAAAGAAGGACGAAGAATTTTTGATAATATAAAGAAGAGTATCCTTTATTTATTACCAATTTCCTTCTCTGAAGGATTGATTGTTGCCTATGCTGTTTTAACAAAAAGTGAGATTCCATTACATCCTACACAATTGCTGTGGATCAATATGGTTTCCGCGATAACTATTCAATTTGCGTTAATTTTTGAACCAGCCGAAGAAGGTATTATGAAACGAGCGCCTAGAAAAACTGGTGCCAAATTCATGAATCGACACGACATTTTCCAAATGGCCTATGTAGCGATACTTATTTCCGGGGTCAGTTTGATTGTAGATGCTTGGCTGAACTCAAAGGGTGTTGGTGAAGTCATCTCAAGTACAACTATGGTTAATGTTTTAGTTATTGGTAAAATCTTTTATCTCTTTAACATCAGAACTAAAAAATTGGCATTCTCAAGCGACTTTTTCTCTAACCCCAAAGCATTCTTATTTATTGGGTTGATGATCGTCTTGCAACTGATTTTAACTTATGTTCCATTCATGCAAGGTATTTTCTATACTGGTAACATTGGATTAAAGGAATGGGGATTTGCCATTATCGGTGGATTCATTGTTCTAATAGTTGCTGAAATAGATAAAATGATCCGCATGAGATTAAACTTAAACACAAAGAACTAACTGTAAAAAAAATAGGAGCAGTAATCCAAACAATGGGATTACTGCTCCTATTTTTATGCTCAAAAATTGAACAATTTTTTAATTTTCTGAAACTAATGGATAATCATTATCTAAAATATATCCAAATCCTCGAACTGTTTTGATCCAATTGGGTGATTGTGGATTTTCTTCTAATTTATCTCGCAAATGACTTATATGAATATCGATCGTACGTGTAGAACCGGCAGCATCGTAACCCCAAACGCCTTCAAGTAACTGATCGCGACTGAGAACTTGACCTCGATGCTGCATTAAATACCAAAATAAACTAAATTCTTTAGGCGTTAAACCTATATCATTTCCCTCATGTATAACACGGTAATGCTTGAAATCAACTGATAGATCATCACATTTTATCAACTTATCTGTTTTTACTTCAGTTTTATTGGAATCGTCAGCGCGTAACTTATCATACAACCAAAATAATTGACGAATCTTTGATATAAAAACTGAATAATCAAATTTTTCTAAGAAATAAGCATCGATTTTTAAATCGTAAAGAATCTCTTTTTCTTTTTTATCATGCTCCTTAGCAATAACAACAATTGGTCCTGTTATTTTATTACGTAAAGATTTAACAGTCTCAATTGTTGCAGATATATCGATTGTAGACAGATCTATGATCAAACCAGCAACGTCATTTTCATTAACTACTTCTATCACTTTATCATGATCCATAATGTTATGAACAAACCAGTTTTGACCATTACAATGATGATTGATTTCTAAGAATAAAGGCAATCTATTACTTAATAATATCAACGGTCGCATCCAATACTTCCTTCCAAGTTTCATAATTAGCTATGGTCGGCCAAGTAGTTTGATTATAACAGCATAGATTTAGATTGGTCATTATTTATATACGAAATATCCATTGTATTTTTATATATACTAATACAACAAGATAAATACAAAATTTACCTTTTCTTTACAATAAATAGACAAAAATAATATAACTATGGGTTACTTTATAAGAGCTTGATAACAGAGCAATAATATATTTTTTGTTAAGGGGTTTCTTTATGAAAAAGAAAACAATTATTTCATCATTACTTGCGCTAGGCGCTTTAATGGCGATCGCAACTGGATGCAGTAACAGCTCAACTGCTTCTAAATCATCTTCGTCTGATATATCAGGCAAGATCACAGCCGTTGGATCAACTGCTCTTCAACCTTTAGTTGAAAAGGCTGCTGGAGATTTCCAAAAAGATAACAGTAAGATCAATATTACTGTCCAAGGTGGCGGTTCTGGTACAGGTCTTAGCCAAGTTCAAGATGGATCAGTTAAGATCGGTAACTCTGATATCTTTGCTGAACAAAAAGACGGTATCGACGCTAAGAAACTTGTTGATCACAAAGTTGCCGTAGTTGGTATGGCACCGGTCGTTAATAAAGATGCAGGTGTTAAAAACGTTACAATGGATCAATTAAAACAAATCTTTACTGGTAAGATCACTAATTGGAAAGATCTTGGCGGAAAAGACGAAAAAATCACTGTTGTTAACCGTGCTGAAGGTAGTGGTACTCGTGCTACATTCGAAGCAGCCGTATTAAATGGTGAAAAAGCTGTTAAATCACAAGAACAAGACTCAAACGGTACTGTTCAAAAAATTGTTTCAACTACTCCAGGTGCTATTAGTTACCTAGCCTTCTCATATATTAATGATAAAGTTGAAGCATTATCAATCGATGATGTTAAACCAACTGATGACAATGTTTCTGACAACAAGTGGAAAATCTGGTCATATGAACATATGTATACAAAAGGTAATCCTAAAGATGCCACAGAGAAGTTCATCAAGTATATGAAATCTGATGACGTTCAAAAGAAACTTGTCAAAGATATGGGTTATATCAGTACAAATGATATGAAAGTACAAAAAGATGCAAAAGGAACTGTTACAGACAAATAATTAATTTAAAAAGAGCTTTGACTCCATTGTTAATTAGTCGAAGTTCTTTTTTTCTGTCCTCAGGAGGTTCATATGGACGATATTCAAACTAGATTACAAAAAAGCTCCAGAGCGACACGCCAAGATTACTTTGGTAAGGTCATTTGCTACTCATGCATTGGCTTAATAATTTTATTAGTCGCATGTATTCTTTATTTTATTGCTTCTAAAGGTCTAGCCACTTTTACTCAAAATGGCGTAAAGTTCTGGAATTTCTTAACACAATCAGATTGGAAGCCGGGTGACGTAGACAAGTATGGTAATCCTCAAGTTGGAGCCTTGCCAATGATCGTCACATCATTCAGTGTTACTATTCTGGCAGCATTATTGGCAACTCCTTTTGCTATTGGTGCAGCAATTTTTATGACTGAAATTGCCAATAAAAAAGGAGCTAAATTTCTACAACCAGTTATTGAATTACTAGTCGGTATCCCCTCTGTAGTATATGGATTTATCGGTTTATCCCTAATCGTTCCATTTATAAGAGGTATTTTCGGCGGTACTGGATTTGGTATTCTTTCAGGAACACTAGTCTTATTCGTAATGGTTTTGCCAACTATCACATCCCTATCAGTTGATAGTTTAAAATCCGTACCAATGCATTATCGTCAAGCATCATTAGCCTTAGGTGCAACGCGTTGGCAAACAATTTACAAAGTTATCTTAAAGGCCGCCGCTCCTGGATTATTGACAGCAGTTATCTTCGGTATGGCTCGTGCTTTTGGTGAAGCTCTTGCCGTACAGATGGTTATTGGTAACGCAGTCTTAATGCCTAAAAATTTAATTTCCCCTGCTTCAACTTTAACTAGTAAATTAACAACAGAAATTGGAAATACTGTCATGGGAACTTTACCAAACAATGCCCTTTGGTCTTTGGCTTTGGTTCTATTATTCATGTCATTACTATTTAACTTAATAGTGAGATTCATTGGAAGACGAGGTAATATCAAAAATGAACGCTAAAAAATCTGACAAAATAGCAACTGGAATAATTTATGGATTAGTCGGTATAGTCGTTGCCATTTTGATTTCCTTATTAGGTTACATTTTATATAACGGTGTACCTGATGTTAATTGGCATTTCTTGACCTCAGAAGCACAGTCCTTTAGTGCTGGTGGTGGAGTTCGCGATCAGCTATTTAACTCACTATATTTATTAGTGCTTGCGTTGATCATTTCCTTACCGATTGCTTTAGGTGCTGGTATTTATTTATCAGAATATGCTAAAGACAATTGGGTAAATGATGTTATTCGTACATCTATCGAAGTATTAAGTTCACTGCCGTCAGTTGTTGTTGGACTTTTTGGATATTTGTTATTAGTTATCCAATTAAATTTAGGATTCTCAATTATGGCTGGTGCTATTGCTTTAACATTTTTCAACTTACCACTATTAACGAGAAATATTGAAGAGTCATTAAGCAGTGTTCCTGACCTTCAAAGAGAAGCTGGAACTTCTCTAGGTTTATCCGGATGGAAAACTATCACAAAAATTATTTTACCAATGGCTCTACCAGGAATTTTGACTGGTTTGATCCTTTGCTCAGGTAGAATTTTTGGTGAAGCGGCTGCCTTAATTTATACAGCTGGTCAAAGTGCTCCAAGTGTTGATTATGCTAATTGGAACCCCTTTACTGAAACTAGCTTTTTAAATCCAATGAGACCTGCTGAAACTTTAGCAGTACACATTTGGAAAGTTAATACTGAAAGTGTTACACCCGATGCAAGTGTTATTTCCAGTGCTTCATCTGCCGTATTGATCATCGTAATTTTGATTTTCAATTTAGGCGCCAGATATCTTGGTAATAAATTATTTAAGAAAATGACTGCTGCAAAGTGAGGATAACTACTTGAAAACTTATGATTTCAGCCAGCAATATATTAATAAAATTGAACAAGAAGTAGCCCTTTCAACTAATAATGTTCAAGTTCATTATGGTAAAAGCCATGCAATTTTTGATGCAAGTTTGAGTTTCCCACGCTTTCAAATAACTTCATTAATTGGTGCATCCGGTTCAGGTAAATCAACCTATCTTAGATGCTTAAACAGAATGAACGATAAAATTGCTCAAGTTGACGGAGAAATTATTTATCGAAATACTGACATTAATTCTAAAAAAATCAATGTTTATGAAGTTAGACGACACATTGGTATGGTGTTCCAACGCCCCAACCCCTTTGCTAAATCTATTAAAGAAAATATTCAATTTGCTCTAAAAAACAATGGTATCAACGATAAAAATGAATTACAAAAACGATTGGAAACTAGTTTAAAAGATGCTGCCTTGTGGGACGAAGTAAAAGATGATCTCGACAAAAGTGCTTTGGCTTTATCCGGTGGTCAGCAACAAAGGCTTTGCATTGCACGCTCGATTGCTATGCATCCAGATATTTTATTATTGGACGAACCTGCCAGTGCCTTAGATCCTATTTCTACTTCAAAGATTGAGGAAACACTTAAACTTTTGAGTAAAAACTATACGATCATTATCGTAACTCATAATATGCAACAAGCCTCAAGAATTAGTGATTACACTGCCTTCTTCCATATGGGACATGTAATTGAATATAATAAAACTAAAAATATCTTTACTGCTCCCGAAATAAAAGCTACCGAAGATTATATTTCCGGAGATTTCGGATAAAAAGAGCGCAACATAAGGCGGAGGTCTCTGCCTTATGTTGCGCGTTTCAATAAATAATAATCGTAATACAACAAAAGGATGCGACTTTCATCGCATCCTTTTTTGGTACACTTCTTTAATTATTGATTGTCACCTTTAGATCTCAACAATTCACCTAATGATGGTTGTTTTGAGACATCAATATTATATTGTTTGGAATATGCTTCAACTGCATCTTTACCATAGAGTTTTTCATCTAGTGGCATAAATGCTGTTGCCACAGGGTCATCTTGTTTGATAACTGCATTGATAACAATTGGCTTATCATTTCCAGATGCTTGTAGTTTTTTAACTTTATCAAATACTTCATCAACATCTTTAATTGATGTGACAGTAAAGCCGATACCACCAAGTCCTTCTGCAACTTTGGCCCAATCAGCACCTGTTAAATCAACTCCATATAGATGTTGCTTAGTTGCAACTTGTTCATAGTAGATAAATCCTAATCGCTCATTTGAAAATACAACATTAATTACTGGCAACTTATAACGAGCTTCAGTAATAAGATCTGGAGCTACCATTGAAAAACCGCCATCACCTGAGAATGACCAGCTCTGTGCATCAGGAACACTCAAAGCACCTGATAATCCAGCGGGTAATCCAAAGCCCATGGTTGCAAACAATCCCGATAGAGCAAAACGTTGATTCTTGTTCATTGGTAAACCACGAACACTCCATTCAGAAACATTTCCAGTATCAACACCAAAGGTATCGTTTGGTCCAGCTAATTCCTTAACTTTTGCCATAACAGTTTCTGGATTCAAACCTTTACTATCATCCTTAGCAAGTTCATCCAACCAATTGTCCCAGTTCTTCTTATTTTCTTGATTAGCTTTTAACCAATCTCCGGCAGGAAGTGTTTCGCCTGTATCGATCAAAGCTTGCAAGTAACTTTTGGCATCAGCAATAACTGCATAATCAACATCGACAGTTTTACCGATATCGTATGGGTTATTATTTACTTCAATAATCTTCAAATTCTTTGGCCAAAAACCGGCAAATGGAAATTCTGATCCAAGGAATAAAATAAGATCAGCATGTTGTAATGCTTCAAAACCTGATTTACTACCTAAACGTCCAAATGTACCTATAAAGTTAGGATGATCGGTACTGATTACACCGGTTGCCGGAACAGTATTCATAATTGGCAAGTTAAATTGTTCTGAAAACTTAGTTAAAACATCTTTAGCTCCTAAAAGACCACGTCCAGCATAAACTAGCGGATGTTTTGCTTCCTTCAATAACTTCAAAGTATTTTCAATATCTTCAGCGTTAATAACTTGTGAGAAATTATTTTTAACAATTTTTGGTGTCTTAGGTGAAACATAATCGATCTCTTTATCAGTTAAATCTTCTGGTAATGTAACAACGGCTACACCCTTTTGACGATATGCTTCTCTAATGGCTTGATTAATAACATATGGAATTTGTTCAGCGGTTGTAACGGTACGATTATATACTGAAACATCCTCAAACATTGGAGTCTCGTCCATTTCTTGGAAGTAGTTAGTGTTCATCGTTGTTTGTGGAACTTGTCCAACTAATGCCAAAACTGGAACGTGATCCATCTTAGCGTCGTACAATCCATTGAATAAATGAGTTGCACCAGGACCAGCTGATCCAAAGGCTACACCAATTTTCCCTGTAAATTTAGCATCGGCTGAAGCCGCAATTGCACCAACTTCTTCATGACGAACTTGGATATATTTAATATTATCTTTCTCTAAATATAACCCCTCAACTGTATGATTTATGGATCCCCCAGGAATACCATAGACTTGCTTTACTCCCCACTCTTCTAAAACTTTAACTAAAGCTTGTCCTGCGATCATTTTTGTCATAATTCCACTTTCCTTCTTTGAAATTAATGGGATTTCTCTCATTTGAAAACGAATACAATGATCATTTTTATTCTAAAGGGGTTATTTTGTCAAATATCTTTTCTCGGCGTAAACAAAGTATTTATTCATTTTTTAAAAAAACTCTTTTCAATTATAGAAATACATTATTCTGGAATAACATTTAAACAGGCCTTAGAATTTCCGATATAAAACAAAGGTGGTGTTGTTTCATGAATGTATTTGTAAAAAAAGACATTAATGAATTGCTTGATAGAACCTCTCCTTTGAAGCGAACTCTCCATACATGGGATTTAACTTTTTTGGGGATCGGGGCTATTATCGGAACTGGTATTTTCGTACTGACTGGTAAAGGTGCTTTAACCACCGGTCCCTCATTAGCTTTATCATTTTTAATTGCCGCTATCTGTTGCGGTTTCGCTGGATTGTGTTACGCAGAATTTGCTTCAATGGCACCAGTAGCCGGGTCTGCTTATACGTATTCTTATATTTCTTTTGGTGAAATAATTGCATTTATTATCGGATGGGATCTAATCCTCGAATATGCTTTAGGTGCAGCTACTGTTGCTGCCGGCTGGTCAGGATATTTCGTCAATTTAATGGACAATCTTGGTATACATATTCCGAAAATACTGACAGCTGCCGCCGGAACTACTCCCGGTGTCAAAACTTACTTTAATCTTCCGGCATTTTTAATAGTTATCTTAATTACTTGCATCATTGCCATGGGTATCAATCAAACAAAACGTGTTAACGATACAATGGTTGTTATCAAATTAGCCGTTATTCTTTTATTTATTGTTTGTACTGTCTGGTTTATAAAACCTCAAAATTGGAAGCCATTTACTCCTTATGGAATTTATTCATTCCATAATGGTACTGCTTCTGGGGTTATTCCAGCCGCATCAATCGTTTTCTTCTCGTTTATTGGTTTTGATGCCGTTTCCTCAAGTGCTGAAGAAACAGTCAATCCTAGTAAAACATTGCCAAAAGGCATTCTTTTCTCACTAGGTATTTCAACAGTTCTCTATATTGCTATGACTTTAGTCATGACTGGTGTCGTTAAATATACCGTTTTTGCTAAATTCCTAGATGCACCGATCCTAGCTGTTTTAAAGGCAACTGGTCAAACTTGGTTAAGTATCATTGTAAGTATTGGCGCCATTCTAGGTATGACAACCGTTATCTTAGTTCAACTTTATGGTCAATCAAGAATCACTTACTCAATGTCGCGTGATGGTCTATTTCCTAAATTCTTTGGTGATGTAAGTTTGCAACATCAAACTCCTTACAAGGGAACATGGTTCTTCGGTATCATTACTGCTTTGGCAGCAGGAGTTGTTAATCTAAATATCCTATCAGAGCTTGTTAATATAGGAACTTTAACAGCCTTTATCCTCGTTTCAGCAGGTGTCCTTTGGATGAGACGTAAACATCCCGAGATTCATCGTGGTTTCAAAGCTCCCGGAGTTCCATTCACACCAATAATTGCGATTTTATTCTGTATCATGCTCATTTTTGGCTTGAACTGGGAGACATGGCTAAGATTCATCGTTTGGTTCGCCATCGGACTTTGCGTTTACTTTGGATATTCTTATAAACATTCAAAAATCAGAGCATAAAAAATACAAGAGGATGTGACTTTCGTCACATCCTCTTCGCGTTAAAACTATTACTTATTGAAGCGTGTCATCTTTTTCCGATTTAAAATTATTCCCCAAATTGATGGTATAAGATATAGCCAGTTACTGATCGCACCAATCGCTAAAAGTACCACCGGCCAATATATATTTTGATGTAATTTCTTTATCGACATTCCTACAACGATTTGAATAATTACAATAAATATCAATATAACCAAAGCCAAAATGGTTGAAGACAAGTCATATGGAATTGAAGTCCGATATTTTGGATGAATAATCGAAACTAGTATTAGCCCTAAAATCAAAATATTAGTTATCCAAAAAACAATCCAACCACTTACTTGCGCTTTACTCTTCATATCAAATTACCTCAAATTCAGTTTATCACGTAACTAAGTTCTTGAATTAGTATTCTCAACTTTTTGATTCAAAACCATTCCCCAAACGGCCGCAATTATATAAAACCAGTTGAAAAATATACCAATGATCAATAATACGATTGACCAATAATTTTCTTCATGAAGTTTTTTTATTGCTATACCAGCGATTCCTTGAACAAAAAGTACCACAAATAAATATATTCCTAACGTAAAATTGGAAGAAAGAAGATCATTTGGTATGATAGATAAGTTTTTAGGATGAATTGTGTAAACGATCCAAATTGCGATAAGTACAGCGTAATTTACCCAAAAGACTATCCAGCCTGCCAATTGAGCCCCGCTCATTTTTTTCATATGGCTTCCCCTCTTTTAACAAAAGAGTAACATGTGTCGGCTGATTTCATGATTGGCAAATCGACAACAAAATAAATCTTCCTGCTTAAAATACAAAAGCCCAGTAATCCAAAAATTGGATTACCGGGCTTATTTTCATTAGTTAGAGTGTGACGCTTATATCACGCTCTGATTTTTCTATTCTAATTATTAAAAAATGAGGTTAGGACTAAGAAAACTATTCCACCAACAATGATTCCTATACCGACGATAAAGAAATTCCAAAGTCCTAAAAATCCACATACTATTAAGATGATCCCAATGATCGGATGACGTAATAACGCCGCTCCAGTCTTAATAAGTAGCCAAATAATAACTAAAATTGCTACTAAAACTGCTATTAACAAAGGTGCACTACTAGCAGTATTTGTCGCCATTAATGTGAGCATTCGACTCCTCCTTATTTAGACTAGATTATATCATTTTCATTATCAAAGTATACAATTGACACTTATTTTCTAATTAAGATTTTATTCAGAATATTATACATAAAAAATGACAAATAAAATCCTAACGCAAAGCAGAAGGTTGTTATTTCCAAAACTATAAAAAATTTACTTTGAAATATCGGACTCAAAACACCCAATAAATAAATCACAGCTGTTACTAACAAAAGAATCATGCCCAAACCTAACAAATATTTATGAACGTGAACAAAGAAAACATCTTTTTCAGTAAGTTCACCACGCTTAAATTGTTGAATAATCTCTTTGATTGCCTGATCCTCATCTTTACCCAACTTCTTTTGGTCAGACACATAATCGATCATCATCGTCTCGATCTCATTTTTTTCGTCAATGGAAACTGATAAGTCATTAATAAATTCATCTATAGAGTGATAGGTCTTATAAAGCGGATTTATACGCAAATGATCAATATAATTCAAAATTGACCAGAAAGCCGCTAACATAATTGCAAACATGTAACCAACTACAAATATAAACTCTGTTTTGGATGGATCGATCACGCTGTCTAAGTAGTAGCAGATAAAGAACAATAACGCCGAAACAATTAAAATTAATTTAAAACTAATTTGCTTCAATGAAAAATATTCCATTTTATCACACCTCATATAAACCTTTTTACAATATCGGACAGACGATTAAAGTCCTTTTTCAATAACATTAATTGTTCCAAACCTTGTTCAGTTATCTTATAATACTTCCTTTTACCACCGTGAGATTTTTCGCCCCAGTATGATTCAATATAAGTTTGTTTTTCTAGTCTCTTTAATGATAAATACAGTGTTGCTTCTTGAATCTCAAAAGTTTCACCCGATTTATCAGTAATAACCTTTGAAATTTGATAACCATAATTGTCATTATCTTTCAAAACTGACAGAATCAGTAAATCGATCGTTCCCTTTAACATTTCTTTATTCATCAGTTTGATCCTCTATTTATATTCTCACTAATAAGTTTACACAAGAAAAAATAGAATTACTATTCAAACCCTAATTTATTAAAGAATTCCTTCTCTAGTTGAGCATAAAAATCTACTAATTTAGACATGAACTGGGATTTTGCTAATAATTTATACCAAATACTACCTATTATTAGTGCTATCAACATTCCAAAAAAAATATCAGATGGATAATGTACCCCAACAAAGACTCTCGAAAGAGAAACTAGAATGGCAATTAGCAAATAGTTATATCGACTCCACGTTTTAGTACAGAAAAATAAAATTATCATGAAACTAAAGAAAATTATTGTGTGATCACTCGGATAACTATTTCCAATTGTCTTTGGGATCAGCTGATGAACATTATTCAAAACCGTAAATGGTTGTGTATGATAATACATTCTTCCCGCCAAAAGTTTCCCAAACATTTCTGAACTTAATGCCGTTAAAATCGAAATTATTAAATAAATGCGGTATTGTGTATTATCGCGTTTTTGAAACCATTTAAAAATCAGAAAAACAGCTAAAACATAGATTGAGTATTTAGCAAGAAAAATGCCAATTGGGTCAAAAAATTTTATATCTGTCAAATTATTAATAGATCTAAAAAGTGAAATATCGACTGAATTCATTTGGTTCTCCTTTTACTAAATAACATTAAGTACTTGATTACTAAATAATATAAAGTAATTATCATTAAAAAACAAGTAATTATTTATAAACACTTATCTATATTCTTTTAATCTTGTGACATAATATTATTAAAAAGACCGAGGTATATTATGAAAGCATTAACTATAAAAGAAAATACAGACTTTGGCATTGAAAATATTCAGTTAATTGAAATGCCCACTCCCAAAATTATAGATAATGAAATTTTAGTAAAACTTCATGCAGTGGCTTTGAATCCTGTCGACTACAAACTAGCTGAAAAGCACAATTCTAAATGGTCTTATCCACACATCTTAGGATTAGATGGTGCCGGAGAAGTTATAGCTGTCGGTGAAAATAATCCTAAACAATTTAAAGTTGGCGAAAGAGTTTTCTTTCATAACGATTTATCTAAAAATGGTACTTTTGCGGAAATTGCTAAAGCCAAATCTAACGTCGTCACCAGAATACCCGATTCGGTATCATACGAATCTGCAGCCGCAATCCTCTGCAGTGGGTTGACTGCTTATCAAGCGATGTATCGAAAGCTTAGTCTTAGTGGCAAGAAAACTGTTTTGATCCATGCTGGTGCTGGTGGCGTTGGTGGAATAGATATTCAATTGGCTAAAAATTCCGGATTGACCGTTATAACGACTGTCTCAAAAAGCAAAATTCCTTTTGCTAAAAAATTAGGTGCTGATTTTATTATTGATTATCATAATGAAGATGTTGATCAAGTGATAAATAAAATTACTAAAAATTTAGGAGTCGATTTGATCATTAACACTGTTGGCGGTCAAACCGTTCAAGATGATTTAAATCGTCTAGCATATAATGGTGGAATAGTAACGATTTTAAACACTCCAGATATTACTAATTATGATTTACATGCTAAGGGACAAAGTGTTTTAACTTTAAATCTTGGTGGAGTACATCAAAGTAAAAACGAAGCACAATTAAATGATCTTGCAAAGATGTCAGATGATTTAATCCAATTAGTAGCCAAAAAAATAGTTGATCCAATGGTAAATGAAATAATTAACTTTGAAGATATCCCAGTAGGTTTAGAAAAAATCAAACAGCATAAAACAATGGGAAAAATAGTCGCAAAAATCTAAAAAAAATAGGTGCAGTAATCCTCTTGGATTACTGCACCTATTAATTTATACTCAAAAGTTTATTCTGCTACTTCTTCTTTTTCATAAAAAGCTTTTAGTTCATCTGGAGTTGGATAACCATCGTTATCACCAGGTGTTTGAACTTGTAACGCACCCACTGCATTACCTCTTAGAACTGCTGATTTCAAAGGCTTATCCTCCAACAGAGCACTTATAACGCCTAAGGCAAATCCATCACCAGCACCAACTGTATCGACCACGTGATCTACCTTAAAACCACGAACGGTGAACTTTTCACCATCTTTATTCTTAACAAAGGCACCATCAGGTCCAACCTTCACAATAACTGTTTCTGTCTGTTCACCTTTAAGATAAAAGTCAGCAATTTCTTCTGGATCTGAACTTCCCATAAGAATTTTACCTTCATTTATACCAGGCAAAACAATATTAGCCATTCCTGCTAAATTATTGATAGTCTTACGCATTGTTTCTTCACTTTCCCATAACTGTGGACGCAAGTTAGGATCGAAGGTGGTTCTAACATTATTATCAATTAATTTTTTAAATAATTTTCTAAATGTATCTTCAGCAGTTGAAGAAATTGCTGGAAAAATACCTGACATATGAGCAAACTTAACATCACTTAAGTCAATTTTATCGACTACTTCTGATGTTAAGTAAGAAGCAGCTGAGTTCTTACGATAATTAAAAGTATCTGGATCACCAGTAGAAACCAATTGTTTTATTTGATGACCTGTCCAATGTTCATTGTCTTCAAGTATATAGTCAGTACCTACGTTATGTCCGTTGATCTCTTTTTTAACATACTTGCCAAATGGATCATCACCAACTTGAGAAATATATTGAACTGAATGTCCTAAACGACTAATACCGATAGAAACATTTAATTCAGCCCCTCCTAAAAGACGTTGAAATGTTTTAACATCTTCTAATTTCTTATCCATATCTTTTGAAGCCAAAATAACTAATGGTTCTCCAATTGTAATTACTTCACTCATGCTTACCCTCTCCTTATAAAAAAAGGGGCGTCCTAAGGACTCCCTTTTAATGTCTTATCTTAATTCGTCCATTGCAACTGCATCCATATCATCATATGTTTGGTTCTCACCACACATAGCCCAGATAAATG
>NZ_RHOQ01000005.1 GCF_003946605.1 Companilactobacillus baiquanensis | reverse complement strand
ATGACTTACGGCGTAGGCATAAAGGCATTCATCAACCTGATTAAAATCAGGAGATTTCTGCCATAATGTTTATTAAATTAATACAAAATGTTTGCATTGAAGTGCACTCCATGGTTTAAATTAGGGTCATACAGATACGAGAGGAAGAATTATAAATGAATAAAACATTTTCTTTTGACAATGATTTAACTATTAATCGTTTAGGTTAAGGAACTATGCAACTACCTGGAAAGGGCGTTTGGGGACCATCAAATGATCCCGAAAATGCGGTCAAAGTTATTACTACTGCTATAGATAACGGTGTTAACTTTATTGATACTGCCGATGCATATGGTCCCTTCTACTCTAATCTTTATCTTAGAGATGCTCTAAAAGAACGTAAAAATTCAAATGTTATGGTTGCTACAAAGGTTGGTAATACTCGTCAAGGACCTGATATCTGGACACCAGTTGGAACACCAGCTTACTTGCGCCAACAAGTTGAACTTAACATGATGACTCTTGGACTAGATCACATTGATCTCTTGCAATTGCACCGTGTTGATCCTAATTACACAATTGAAGAACAAGTCGGTGAACTTGCTAAAATGCAAAAAGAAGGCAAGATCAAGCATATTGGATTGAGCCAAGTTTCAGTTGACCAAATTAAGGAAGCTGAAAAAATTACACCTATCGTCTCCGTACAAAACCGTTATAATTTGATCGATCGTACTGACGAAGATGTTTTAAATTACGCCGAATCAAAACATATGGCATTTATCCCTTGGTTCCCACTAGCAACCGGTGAACTAGCAAATGGTAATGAACTAAAAGCAATCGCTAAAAAGTATGACGCTCAACCAGCTCAAATAGCATTGGCATGGCTATTGAAACGTTCAGACGTTATCCTACCAATTCCAGGAACAAGCTCAACTGACCATGTTGTTCAAAATATCAAAGCTCAAGATATTGAATTGAGCCAAGAAGATTTTGATACATTGGATAAATTAGGTAAATAGAGCGTGTCAAATGACGGGAGCAATTGAGCATTACCTAGACTAGGGATTATGACAACGAAGTTGGCATGATTACTAGTCGTAGTAAGCGCAAATTGCTGTCTTTTGTAAGCGCGTTTAAATAGAGCGTGTCAAAAGACGAAAATTTCAAAACAAAAGCCAAAACTTGATTCAAATCAATTTAATAAGTAAGCGTTTCCTTTAAACTAAAGTCATCAAATGAAAAGAGGTTTTACAGATGACTGCAGTTAAAGATTACTTAAACGAACATCAAGAAAAATTAGACTTATTTACTAAAGCAATTACTATTGCCCATGGTAAAAATCATCCAGAAGTATTTGCTGTTAGAGAAGAATATCTTAACCTTAAAAAGGCAGCTGAAAATGGTCTAAATTTGGATGATGATTTTGATCAAATTCGTGAAACCACTCAAAATTATGCAATTCCAGGTGATGTTTGCCCTACTTTTGAGGCAACATATCAAATGCTTGAAAGTGCAGATTCAATTAATGCTAAATCTTAAAAAAAGGTATATCCACTAGAGAATTTCTCTTGGATATACCTTTTTTATTTATATAAAGTTCTAATACGTACTTGCAACTTGCTTATCAATCACCCACTGACCATCTTGCTTAACAAAATACATCTTCATTTCCAGTGGCCACGTATTTACTCCACCACCCCAAATGCTAGCTCGAACTTGATTTTGACCAATTAAACTTGCTTTATCATCATGGATTTGAATATCTTTAAGATTATCCTCAATTGAGGAATAATACTTCATTTCTTCATTTTGGATCTGGTCAATCCATTCAAATTTCGATTGAACATAACCAGTCATATGTGTCAGCTTCATAGTTGATTTTAAAATCTCATTTAACTTATTAATGTCTTTAGAAACCATAGCAGTATTTTCTGCTCGATATAATGCAATAATTTTTTCTTTATCAGTCATAATTTATCTCCTTGATTAACTCAAATAATACTATCACGACTGATATAGAGCTATTTCAATTCAAATAGTAATTAATAAGTATAGCTTATGCAAAACTATTTTTGAGCATGTCCGCAAAACTCTCAATATAATATCCTGAATTATCGATTTTCCAATAAGCGTAATAATTTTGAATCATCAATTGTTTGTTATTCATCAGATCAACAGTTTTAACAATATCCGTATTAAGCTGTTGTGTTCTGTCATTGATGATCATGTAGCCTTGATTAGATGCCACTAAAACTTGTGCTTCATCATAATTTTTTGCCAAAATAAAGTCACTTCTGACACCAAGGATCTCACGAAAATATTCTTCATCGGTCTTTTTTTGATCATTATCAGCAATCAAAATACATGGTATATCGGCTAATTCAGAAATTTCCATAGCAGTTCTATCATCAGAAAAATTATTTCGACTAATTGCCAGCATAAATTTACTATTAGTTAAAAATTCATTTACGTATGTATTCGACAAAGCTCTTCTTTGGTCAGAAAAATTCAAATCTATCTGACCACTTTTTAAAAGTTCAAACAATTCTTCATGATTGCCACTGGTTATTTTAATTTTAACTTGCGGAAAGTCTTTGGAAAATTTTGAAACTGTTTTTAAAAATTCTGTCGTCCCAAAATTTTTCAGATAGCCAACTTTTAATTCAACTTGCTCGTCCTTAACAAGTTTGACCGTATTATCAACCAATTGATTAACATCTTCTAAAATATCCTGACTGTGCGTGTAAAAATACTGACCAGCTTTGGTGACTTCAAAGCTACGCCCTTTACGCTCCAATAACTGCACACCTAAATTACTTTCTAACTCTTTCATCTGTTGTGAAATTGCCGATTGAGAAATATTACACTCAACTGCTGCTTGAGTGAAACTATGATTTTTCACTATTGCGATAAAATATTGCATTTGTTGGAACATAATTAGGTCTCCTATCTACTCGATATATCCTAATTATACTATTCATAGAATTTAACAAACTCTCTATCTAAATCATTCTTAGCTTGATCTAAAGCTGAAGCTACATCAACGCCATAAGTCTGTAATCCCTGCGCTCTAACAATTGAAAATTTATCAAATCCCATTAATTCTTCAAAAATTTCTTGTAAATAAAACCTTGAGAATTCTAGTTTAGTGTAACGATCATTATTGGTATAAATGGAACCGCTGGCTTGCAGTAACATAACTCGATAGTCATCAGTCATTAAACCAACAGATCCATTTTTAGTATATTTAAAGGTTTCATGCGCTACCAAAATATTATCAATATAATCTTTCATCTTCGAAGTCACATTAAAGTTATGCAAGGGTGAAACGATCACAATACGGTGATGGTCTTTAAATTGGCTGATCAATTGCTGATTGATAGCAAAAATTTCTTTTTCCTTACTATTTAAAGCAATATGATTAGCTTGTTTTTCCCAAATACCCAATAACTGATCAGTCGTTAATTGTGGTATTTCCATATCGTAAAGATCAATCAAGTCAACTGATTGATCAGGAAATTGATCTTGATATTTTTTCAAAAAATATTTTTGTAATTTAACAGAATAATGATCTCCATTTCTAAAATCAGGTTGAGCATTAATAATCAAAGTTTTCACAGTTAAAATCCTCTTTCTTATTCGATAGATATATTCTACAATCTAAAGGTGACAATATATGGCACCTTTTATCTATTTTGTTTAGGAGAAAAAATGAATAAGGCTGAGCGATTAAATCAAGAATTGATTTTTTTAAGTAATAAAAACTTCTTTCAAATTCAAGATCTCATTACTGAATTTCATATTTCCAAGCGCACTGTTTTACGTGACATTTCAGAACTCGAAAGTATGGGACTTTCATGTTGGGTAGAGAATGGACGTAATGGCGGTTATCACCTAATCAAAAAAGACTTACTAGTTCCCGTTATTTTTAATTTAGAAGAAGTAAGTGCCATCTTTTTTGCAATTCAAGCTTTAACGTTATTGTCCACTACCCCATTTGAGAAATCATACCAGCACATTTATGATAAATTACTGTCTACTCTTCCCAAGTTTCAACAAGATTACATCGAAAAATTACAAAATAGTGTTAATTACTATCGAATTCCATCGATAACTAAACCTAATTATTTAAATGGTATTTTACAATCTATCATTGATGAAAAGGTCATCGACATAACCTACAATCAAACAGAAAAAGCTAACCAGCAAATACAAGTCTTCAATCTGCTTTATCGAAATGGGATTTGGTTCTGTGAAGCTTATGATATCAATACTCATAAATGGGGAACTTATCGATGTGACTGTATTGAAAAATGCCAGCTAAAAGAAGGTATCCCATCTTACACACGAAAAGAGCTAAAAAGTTTCCAACAAGAATATGAAGCAAGCTACCATAATATTAAATTCCAATGTGAACTAACATCTTTAGGCAAAGAATTATTTCAAAAAAATAATTATCCTAATATGCATGTTAAAACAATAAATAACACCATTTTAATGTATGGCGGATACAATAAAGACGAATTAGAATACATGGTTGAATATTTAATTTCTTTAGGAAAAAACGTCAAAATAAATTATCCAGAGAACCTCAAACAAGCTTATTTAAAAAATCTTCAAGAAATAATTGCCAAATACTAAAAAAGTATCTGTGGGAAAATTGATTCCTACAGATACTTTTTTCTATTTCTCACTAATAATCAACAATGACTTAATAGCTTCACGTTTGTCCATAGCTTCATATGCATCTTGAATGTGATCAAGGTCAAATCTCTTAGTGAAGACTTTTCCAGGATTGATCTCGCCTTTCAAAACTGCATCTAATAATACTTTTTTATCATCAGTAGTTACTGAAGCAATTCCACCACGTAAACCGATATTTCTCCAGAATAAGTTATTAGTATTCATTTCAGCTTTTTGTGGAACGCCAACACGACCAACAACAGCACCGGGGCGGCCTACTTTAACAGCTGTATCAACGGATTGCTCTGTACCAACACATTCAAGAACAGCGTCAGCACCACTACCAGTTAGTTCCATTACCTTTTCAACCGCTTCATCCCCACGTTCAGGAATAATATCAGTAGCACCAAATTCTTTAGCCAACTTTTGTCTATCTTCATGACGGCTCATAGCAATGATTCGTTTAGCACCAAGTAATTTAGCTGAAAGAACACCACTTAAACCAACAGCACCATCACCCATAACAACGACAGTATCACCTTTTTTAACTTCAGCACTAGTTGCAGCATGATATCCGGTTGCCATAACGTCAGCCAATGATAACAAATTATTTAACATTTCATCAGAATAATCTTCTGGTTTCCCAGGAACTTTAACTAGACCCCAGTCAGCATTTTCATATCTAACATATTCTGCTTGATAACCATTGCCACCTTTAGGACCGTTTAAACAGTCACCATCGAAACCAGCAAGACATGCGGCACAGTGTCCACAACCATGTGTAAAGGGAACAATGACAAAGTCGCCCTTCTTGATATTCTTCAAATCTGAACCAACTTCATCAACGACACCAATTGCTTCATGTCCAGCTAATGAATTAGGATCACGATGAGAAATACCACGATACCACCATAGGTCAGATCCGCAAACACAAGCTCTGATGACTCTGATAACGGCATCTGTTGGCTTCTCAATTGTTGGTTTTGGTGTCTCTGTGACTGTCATTTTTCCTGGTTCTACGAATAATGCTGCTTTCATATTAATAACTTCCTTTTTTGTTTTTTGAAATACTTTTATAACTAAACGAGTTACAGAAGCCAGATTTCTGCGCTTAGCTACACTATTAAAATCACCCACTCTGTGGGTAATTTCAATAGCTAGGCTAATGCTCAAAATCTAACCGGCTTCTTTCACTCTCTAATTTCTAACTTCTGATACATCACCATACCAATACTGTGCGGTAATTCCACCATCCGCCAAAAAATCACTTCCGGTGATAAAGGCACTGCGGCGATCCATCAATAATTCAGCTAAACTGGCTATTTCATCTGGTGTTCCGGGGCGTTTTGTAACCATTGAATCAAACATTTTCTTATAACCATCACCACGTGGTCCATTCAATTCATCTAAAGCTAGTGGTGTCATAATTATACCAGGACTAATGGCATTAATTCTTGCTCCTCTTTTTTGCCAATTTACTGATTCAGCGGCGACTCGCAAAACATTGGTTCTTTTAGAATATTGATATGCAGCTAATGAATCAGTGATAACATCAGATTGTAAAATTGGTAAATCCAATAGTTCTTCAGTTGGTGTCATTGCTAGGGCTTTGTTATCTTCAACCGATAATCCGGGTAAACGATGACCTGATTGTGATGAAATAACGATTCCTGAACCACCTGGTGCCATAACTTTACCAAACTCTTCTAATAGAACTGAAGTACCATACAAATCAACTTTCAAAACTTGTTCTACACTGGCTTGTGATGGTGAAACTCCGGCAGCATTGACTAATCCCATAATATCACCAAGTGATTGGGCTTTTTTAACTACTTCCTTGATAGACTCTCTTGAAGAAAGGTCAGCCTTGATAGTTCCAACTTCAAATCCAGCTTCAGACAAAGTCTTCTTCATTTCAACTAATTTTTCTTCACTGTAATCAGCTAATAATAATTTACGTCCAGCCGAAACTCTTCTAACAATAGCTTCACCAATTGCTCCAGCTCCAAATAAAACAACTACTTCTTTATTCATTTATATATTATCCTCCGTGTATTAATTAACTTTCGAGGATAATCTTACAGCCATAGAACAATCTTACCAATTCCGAATCAAGTATCCATTGATAAGTTTAACTTATGATTGGTTTACAATTAGTAGAATTCAATTTTAATTTTGATATGTTTAAATAAACCTTTAAAATGAACTAAAATAGATATATAAATATGTTCAAAAGGAGTGTTTATTTATGGAAACTTTAAAGATGATTCATTCACGTAAAGCAATTCGCAAGTATTCTGGGCAATTGACTGACGAACAATTACATCAAATCATTCTAGCTGCAAATGCTGCACCTGTCTCATTAGGAAGTTACGACGATTACCGTTTAACCGTCATTCAAGATCAACAAATACTCTCACAAATAAATGGGATTTATAATGCACCGACTCTGATCGTTGTTTCAGCTCAAAATCCTACTAAATCAGAATACGTTTCAGCTGGAGCAATCGTTCACAACATGGAACTTGCAGCTGAAGATCAAGGACTTGGCGCCAACTATAATATGGGAAGTATCAGCTTGATTCCTACCAGTGTTTTACCTGATGGATTCACTGCAGTTTTTGCTCTTACAGTTGGCCAAACTAGCGAAGAATTTTCACCCAAAAATATTTCAGATGATCGTATTAAAACAAATATTGTTAAGTAAAAAAGTGGATATCTGTGAGAAATCAAATCTCGCAAATATCCACCTTTTTATTTAAGTTTTGAGTATGGAACAAATTCAACTGGCTCTTTAAGATCACTAATTCGTTTTTGCATCCAAGTTATATCGTGCCATTTTCCTAACTTATAACCAAAATGCTTTAACGTCCCACTTATCTGATAGCCTAATTTTTCATGAAATGAGACACTATTACTATTATCAGATGTGATGCAGGCGGTAAGATTTACTACATTTTGTTTCTTTAAAATTTTTTCCAATTCTGAATATAGCTTATGACCAATACCCAAACCACGAGTATTTGTGGCAACATAAATACTGACTTCTGCGGTCCATTTATAAGCTGAACGTTTAGAATAACTGCTAGCATATGTAAAACCAACAACCCTACCATTATTTTCAGCAACTAAATAAGGATAGTTTTTTAAAGTATCCGTTATTCTTTTTTGAAAAGTAGTTTCTTGTGGAACATCATTTTCAAAAGTTATCGCAGTATTCAAAACATATGGTGTATAAATTTCTAAAATGACTTTGGTATCGGCAAACGTTGCTGGTCGAACTGTTAACACATGATCATCTCCTAATTAATAGGAACAATCATACTACTATTTTTAAATATAAGTTATCTTCAATCCAGAAAGTGAAGTATACCCATGAATCGTGACATTAGGACTATCATCAGTAACTTCAGGAATGCCCACTTCAGACATGCCACTCATACTATTGTTATCGATTTTTTGTATTATATTCCAATTCTTAGGAACATATAGATCAACTCCGCCAAGTGAAATATTGATATTGATCGTTGCTGTATCATGAACGGTTACGTTTTCAAAATAAACTTTGGCGTTACCCATGGAAACGTCGATATTGGCCTCTCTAAAGTCATCTGAGGTTACATATCTGATACTGTTTCCCATACGCACGCTAACATTTACATCTGGTTCATCAATCGTTTCTACATCAACATTATGATCAAATCTTGCCTGCATTCTAGGATTGTGCCAACCATGATGATAACGTCTCATATTTTTAAAACGACGTTTAGAGATAAAGGGATGAAAAATAAACGACAATCCAATTGAAATCAATAATGCTGCTCCAAGAACCGTCCAAGGAACAATTGCCATTATGCCTAACGGTTTAGCATACAAAATTGCCAAAAAAGCCAAAGAAAAAACCGTCCCCGGGATTACATAATTAACCAAACTCTGGATCAAAATTGCTACTAAGAAAATTGTTGCTACTACAGTCCAAAAACTAAATGTATATGTAATCAAATGTAATTGACTGACAATTAAAATTCCTGCACTAAGGAGCATGAACAAGCCCCAAAATATCCCATTTCTATTTCTCATTTTAAAACTTCCTTTAATTTAATCTATTTTTTAATTCCTTCAAAAATCGTCTGGAAATATAAATCGTCTTATAACTATCTTTAAATTGAACCAAGTTCCCCGTTACCGACCGACTTAAAGAAGAAATTTCTTCTACATTTAAAATCGATGACTTTGAAACCCGCAAAAAGTTATCTGGTAATTTATCTTCCAATTCATATAACCGATAGTGAATCAAAAAGGCATTTTTGTTGGTGTGTGCATAGACGTTTCGATCATTAGTTTCAAAAAATAAAATATCTTTTAAACTTAAAGAATAGACAGTTTCATTAAAATAACCATTGATCTGACTAAACTTATTCTCAATATTTTTAATTTTAGCTATAATTGCTTTTAATTCATCATCTTCTGCCGGAGATTTGATCACGATCTCCTTTTCTGCATACTTTGATGAAATATCTACTTTAATCTTCACACCCACCAATCCTTTCGATAGTATTACACCATAGATGGATCATGATGCCTAGGTTATTTGACTAAGTGGTTATTTTTGATGAATAAGTGGTTGTTTTATAGTGAAAATAATTTAAATTAAGGAAAATTATTTATGAATGCTGGTAAAAATACAATTGAAATGTTTGCACGAATGCTTCATGGTGACAAATTGTCTATGATCGAGGAAATGCAAAGATACAACTGCTCCGAAAAAACAATTCAAAGATATTTGCGGGATATTAGAGATACTATTAATGAAAATCAACTAAACATTTCCTATATTCATGATTTGAAAACTAGCGAATACTACATAAAAAAAGAGACTGATATTCCCATCGAGGAAATATTAGCCTTATTAAAGATAGTCATTGGTACTAGGGCGTTCAATAAATCAGAACTAAATCAATTAATTAAACGTTTATTGAGTACCTTATCAAATGAAGATAGCCAAATTGCCAAGAAATTGATCAACAGCACTGAAACTAAATACGTTCCAGTCAAGTCCAATTACGCTCTTTTACCTCGAATCAACAATTTTATTGAATATATCAGCTCCCAAACTGCGATTGAATTTACTTACTTAAATAGTAAACAAGAAATAATCAGTGGTATCGAACTTCCGATAAGTCTTTACTTTGATAATTTTTATTTTTACATCGTAACGTATAGTGAAGAAAAAAATAAAATTGTTTTACATCGAATGGATCGATTTCAGTCTATTAAACCGCTAGTTAAAAAAGTCAGTTTGCCTTGGGATTTGAAAAAAGACGATGGTAAAGAAATAAACAATACCTATCTGATCAGTGATGGCAAGCAGGATAATTTTAAAATTTACTATTCTGGATTTCCTCAATCAGCACTTGATCATTTTCCTAATTCCAAGATTAAAAAGAGATTCGATAATAAAGTTTTAATCGAGGGTACAGCTTATACTCAAGGATTAATTATGTGGATCATGGAACAGGGTCCTCGAGTTCGGGTCAAGTCACCTAGATCTTTGATCGAGGCAGTTAAGAGTGAACTGAAGAAGACATTGGATAATTATGAGTAGATTTTTTAATAAAAATTGAAAGGCATCTGAAAAATATCTTATTTGCTCTTATCAATACAGCTTGATACAATACTCTTGTAATAAAAAAGACGATGAACTTTTGTAAGAAGTCCACCGCCACAGCTCCACGATAGTGGTAGCTAGGTAATCTAACTAAAAAATGAGCCAGACCTGCTAAGTCTTTGATGGCTTTTTTTTTTAGCGTCTTTTTGAATCTTTTCCATGTCTTAATTAAAACTAACAGTCCATCTGACTGCTTAACAGTTATTCTTAACACGTCTAATAAGATAACGAGCGCTATTAAAATATACAACAGCTAATCCTTTCATTAGAGTTTTCTACTATGTTTCCATAGTTTCCACCTCGCTTTAATTGGAATTAGCTACCACCGTCGACAAGCTGTATTTGTAGTATGTAGTACTTTGTTGATGTTAGCAATAAATTTCTATTTTAATATATTTAATAATATGAGTTCCTTTTCTTTATCGATGAATTCTAATAAATACTCTTGTAACAAAAAAGACGATGAACTTTTAAAAGTCCATCGTCACAGCTCCACAACAGTGTGGGTATGTAAGCCAATTGATTGCTACGTCTTCAATGGCTTATTTTTCTAATATTTATTCATAAAGATAACTAATAGGATTGTCTATTACTGAACTATCACTGCCCTTATGTGTGTATCCACCAATGCTAGGATAATTTTTGTATATACTAATTGCATAGAAATCAAAGTCATCAGGGTTAAAGATTCCATAATCGAAATAAACATATCTTTCTAACAGATAGTGATCTGGAACTGCTTTTACAGCAGCAGGATCACATTTGTTATAGTCGATAAGTTTTTGACGAAGTTGATCCGCTGTCTTACCTAATACGACCGTACCTAGAGGACTAAAACTATCATCATGTTCAATATTTGGTGTACCTATTACTTCAAAATTACTTGTATCACCATTGCTGAAATCCCTTACCCAGCCATGTTCTGATACTTGATAGTAAACTCCAATATCATTTTGAACAATTCTCCCTACTTTAAATGAACCTTTTAAAGTGAGGTCTTTATCCACAGTGCCACTACCAGGTACATTTGGTACTAATGCTCCAGTCTGATCATCAAATACATATGAACCACCCAGTTTGAGAATAACATTGCTGTTATTTCCGCTATTATCAGTATTTGTATTAGTATCTGTACCACCAGGATTAGCATCATATGAAACATCACTTGCTTTAACATATTCTGACGTTGACACTTGATACATTGTTTCACCATTAATTGTCTTTGTGTCACCAACTTGCCAAGGCGTATGTGCAGCTAAGGCACGGTTTGTTACCAATTCCCCACTTGGTTTGTACATGCGGACAATTTTATCAAATGTTGTGGCTACTCCAGATGCTGAAACGTTTGTAAAATTAAAAGCACCGATTGTAATTGCTGCCATTCCAGCTACAAGCAAGCTTCCCTTGATATTCTTTTTCACGATAGATCCCCCTTATTAAGTTATTATGTAAAGCGTTTGCATTACATAATTTAGTTTAATTGTATCTATAACTATATGTAATTTCAATATTTTTCTTTGTTACAATAAATAATCCATTAAATAAGATTTGATTTTATTTAGTGGATTATTTATTCTAGAGAGTTATCTTAAACCGCTTTATTCAATTAAAACTTAATCCTGATTGTCTATTGGTCTTCCTGGCATAATGGTTCCATCAAAGAAAACCATCCAAGACCCTCTTGGCATTTGAATATCAGGACTTTCAGGATTAGGTTCAGATAAAACAACCCAATATGATTTCCCATACTTTGTATTCCAAACTTCGTCATTAGAATAATACTTTTCATTACCAGTTGCAGGTCCGTTTTGCTTTTCAACTAATGTCATAGCCTCCTGACCACTAGTAATAGAACTATCACTGCTAGAATCAGTTGCCGAATCGTCACTTTGAGTAGTAGTATCGTTTGAACTATCAGTCGTATTGTCATTAGAATTGCTATTTGAATTATTATCATCAACCGTTAAATTTTCAGAATTATTACTACTGCTATTTTTGTCTTTTTTAAATTGAAGATATTCTTTCTTCAATTTGGAATCTTTTAAGTTACTTGATTTAGAAATTTTGCCATCTAAATAGGCTAGTTTAAATGAATCAGTCTTATATACAAATAGACCCGGATTATCGAAAACTTCATCATCAACATCTTGGAAAAGTTTTTTAAATGTCACTTTTTTATTTGGTGCAATAGTCTTCATACCAGTTCTATCGGAATGCGTATCGCTAGTTCCTGAAAGGATAAAATCTTCTAAATTGAATTTAACTTTAGTATTAGATTTGTTGTCGATAGTTAAATCAATCGAATTGGCATTAACCGTTGTACCCTCATTTTTCTTAAAAGTAAATTTAACATCAGAACGATTACCTTTTGACATTTTATTAAATAACTTAGTTTCAGTTACCTTTGTACTTTTTGACGAATCATTATTATTCTTAGAAGTCTTCGTACAACCAGAAATCAGTAATAACAACAAAATAATTATAGCTAAGAAATTTCTTTTCTTGTTCATTGATTTTTCCCTTTTCCATAAAAAAATCGTACTGAATAACCAGTACGATCTCCGATTTAGTTTGAAAATAAACCAAATTACATTTAGCTTTGACATTAATAGTAACGGACTCCTTCACTCAAACTAAATCTAATCTAAAAATTACAAATTAATTTTAATGTTGGTTGTAAATATTAAGTAATTAACAATTGGAAAATATTGTTTTTAAAGATCTATATTTGTAAATTCAGATATAAATAATTTACCGTCACAAGTAAATGTTGGAATTCATCCGTCTATATTATTATTCAAAGCTGTTGTGATTTGATTTTGTAAATAATTATTAGTGATACTCTACTTTGTATAGCGTTAAACCAGTAGAATTAGAAGTTAATGAATTACCACTATATGTAAAGGTCTGAGTCCATCCAGAATGATCTCTCTCACTATTAAATATAATTGTTACTTGATCACCTTTTACAGATACGATACTAAAAATACCATCATCAGCTTTTTCACCATTGCCCCTGATACTCAAGCTTCCACTTTCATAGAATGTATATTTAGAATTATCGTTTATCCATGAACCATATAGGTCATCTTTGGTAAAGTTACTAACTTCAGATCCGCCAGGACCTTCATAAGTTGTTTCTGAAGCTTTAACGAATTCGTTAGTTGATACTTGATACATTGTTTCACCGTTGATAGTAGCGAAAATACCTACTTGCCATGGTGTATTTGGACCTAGAGCACGGTTTGTTACAAGATCACCGTCCCTGTTATACATGCGTGTAATATGGTCAAACGTGGTTGCCACTCCGGCTGCTGATACATCGGTTGAATTACTAAAAATTCCAACTGTCACTGCTGCCATTCCGGCGACAACAAGACTTCCAATGATATTCTTCTTCACAATTAATCCCCCTCAATACATATGTTATTACATAAATCAACTTGATTATATATATATAGTTACGTATATTCAACTTATTTTTTTATTCCCGTAAAAAAAGATGAATCCAAAAAATATTAATTAAAATGTATATATAAATACATATTACTGACAAAAATACGTATACAATAATCTGTTAGAAGCTTACAAATTCAATTAACATTGAGTTCACGTACACTAACAATTGGGGGAAGTTCATGCTCGAAGATATCGGCAAGACCATTCGAAAACAAAGAAAATCTCTAAATATGACTATCGAACAGCTGGCCGAAAAATCCGGATCATCACCCAGTTTGATTTCCATTATTGAACGCGGCAAATTAGACAACATCAAAATGCAAAAGCTCAACGACATTGCACAGGCACTGAACTTACAACTAGGAGACTTCTTTTTAAATGAGAATCTCCAAGATCCAGATACGTTAAGTTTAATTAACTACCTATCTTCACTTCCAGAAGATAAACGTCGCCAGTTGTCAAAATTGATTATGAGAATAAAAGATTTATAGATTATATTTCTTAATGATGGACCACGCAATTTCTTCAATTGTATGGTCTTTTTTTAATTGCTTAAATTCCACATCCAAATCAATTGATTTTTCGGGAATCTCTATATTTAAAATGCCAAAATCACGGAAATTAATTCTTTTTTTACTGAATTCATAAATCAAAAACTTTAAATCCTGCAATTTCTTCAAGTTACTTAAAAAATCATTAGTTTCGTCCATATACATCCCCTCCCTCATCTGTAACAAGTTTTATGAAGCCACTTTAACATATCGATCCGACACAATATGTCGTTTCACTAGTCATTTAAAATTTTAATTAAAAAAAATACCGACCCCAGGGAAGTTAGGGTCGGCAATCAGGGAAACATCAAAAAACGTATATATCTGAGAGAGTTTACCTCTCTCAATTCGAGTATATGACCCTAATTAGTTTTGTACAAAGAAAGTAACCAATGAACTTTTTATAAAAAAATATAAATTAAAACACCAACTCAAGGTAAGGAAATCGCTGAGTTGGTGTTCTGAAATCAAGTTTCTAAAGTAATCGCGAGAGATTTTGTCTCTCAGATTCAGTATATGATCCTGCCAAAAAAGTAACAACAAATAGCACTATCAAATTTGTTATATAGTTCATTTCAATTATCTAGGATGCATTTGTTTATACAGCAAAAAATGTTGATAAAAGGTATTATTGTAATATGATATTTATTGTAAATAGTTTTGTAAATATAGAGGAAAATTAAGGGGATTATTATTTATGAAATCATTAATTTTGAAATCATTGACCGTATCAGGACTTGCTTTAGCAGCATTTGCTACTAGTTCGATCCTAAGTGATACCGCCGATGCTGCACAAGTCGCAACTACAAAAGATGTGGCTATTACACGTCTTTACACTCAAAATGGAACTTTGGTACAAAATAGAGGACTTGCCGCTAATACGCCTTGGCGAGTTGGCAAAACTATTCAATTGAATGGTCTTGACTACTATCAGGTTTCGACAAACGAATATTTGAAATCTACTGACACTGCTAGTTTAACTGGTAGCAATGACGAACAAAATAGCAAAGTCGATATTTTAGTCGAACAACCTCATTCTGATACTTATGATGACCGTGATGGATCAATTAATGGCCATCTTGATCAATTTTCAGATTGGATAGTTTCTAAAGTTGTCTTTGAATCTTATACAGGTAAAACATACTATCAAATTTCACCTCATCAATTCATATCTTTATACAATTACCAAGTTCATGGTGATGAAGGTACTTTGCCTCGTGTAGAGGTAAGTCATCTAACAGATCTTAATAAAAATATCGATCCTGATACTGGTGAAGAGGTTAATACATACAAACCAAATCTTGTAAATATAAACAACTACTTTGCTAAATATCTGAATGCTTTGCATAAAGCTAATGGTACTGCACCCGTTACTGTAACTTCAGATATGATGAACTATGCTCAACAACGTGCCGATCAACAAGTTGGCAATACTCTTGATCACACTACTGCTTCAAGAAAAACTTCAGAAAACTTATCTGGAGCCGGATTTGATTACATGCTCAAATGGGCAAATGTTAAATCCGATAAAGATGCAGCTTACTACCTACTTTCAAGATGGTACGACGAAGGTGGAAATCTTACTGGAAATGGACAACCAGGACACTTTGGTCATCGTGCCGCTTTGATTTATTCTGGACCTAATGTTGGTTTAGGTATTAGTGGTAACGCTGCCGCCTTCACCGCTGACTGGGACTACGCTACATTCGATCAATTCAATGCTTTATACGACTACACAGGATCAAATCCTAATACTAAATTTATTTCAAAAGATTCAATTTAAAAAAAGCATAGATGCAAGAATCTCTACTATAGGAAGATTCTTGTTATCTATGCTTTTTTGTTTATCCATTAATATCTGGCATTTGACTGGCAATGCTTTGGATATTTTGTCTCTGTGAATCAGTTGAATAATATTTATCTTCCAACTCTTTCAAACTCATATCATGTGGGATCAACGGTGCTTCGGCGTCTGAATCACCATTACTAAAATCCTTAGTATAGTAAGTAACAGTATCCCCGTTGATTCGATAAGGCGTTTCTGAAGCTAAAGTACCAGTACTGATTCTATACATCCCATCATCTTCATAGACAGCCAAATTTGGTTCCATCTCTACATCATCCCATCCACGCATATCACGAAGCATCAGTCCAATCATTATAGGATCATGAGTCAAACTTGTAGAGCTCTTCTTAGATGAAGATTGACCGCTTGATTGATTATTTGAACTCGTATTAACGCTCTTACCCGCAACAATATTAGAAAAGGCAGATCTTACATCGTTATTTTGAGTTTCTGACAAGTCAGGTGTACCATCACGACTTTGGTCAACTAAGACAATTGGCTGGCCATCATGAAAGGCAAAGAAATAAGTGATGTGATTTGGCAATGGTGGAACTGTTCCATTGTAGTTATAAATAGCAACAACATTATAAGCATACTTGCCTTCGCCATCTTTACTGAATCCAATTGATGAACTAGATCCCAAAACAGTTACATTTGACAAATCGTCAGGATAGACTGTTCCAGTTGATGTCTTTAGAGAACGGCTCCCATTATATTTGGTATAATTTTGCTTCATTGTGGGAGCCCATTGATTAATAAATGACTCAAGTTGTTTATCCTTACTATTATTCCAAAGTGTATCTGTTTTTTTATCAGAATTAGTAGATTTATCACTACTCTTTTTACTTACTTTAGTCGTATTTTGACTACTATTTTTACTTACATTTGGTTTTTCACTAGTACAACCAGTTAAAATAAGCGCACTAAACAAAATCATTGTTAACTTTAATTTATTAACCTTCATAATCTAATCCCCAGACTATTTAATTTCCCTAAAATGAATATTCAAATCGATTATATACCTGTTTAATACAGAATATAATCCTAAATGATAAAAATAGTTGTATAATCAATAAGTAAATGACATATTCATAAGAAGCTAATTTTTTCAAATTTTTATGCAATTTTAGGGGGATATGTTTTTGAAAGCCGGAAAATTATTTTCTCCAATCATGCTTTCTGTGATACCATTTAAAAATGAGGATTCATTTGACCTTATTTATTCAAACTACAATTTGAAAAAGATTAATTAGGGGATGCACGATGGTAAAAACGGAAACTTTTATGCCCATAGTTTTGGGGACAGATAACAATGCCTATGGGATTGCACGTTCACTTCATGAAGCCTTTCATATCAAACCAACCTGCTTTGGTCGCGGTAATTTGATCATGACTAGGGATTCAAAAATTTTGAATGTTATAGTTAAACATTTTTCTAATGATGAAGAGTTTGTTGCTGCACTTAATGAAACTGGAAAAGAACTAAAACAGTCCTATCAACACTTGATTATAATTGCTGCCAGCGATCAATATGCTGAACAAGTAATTCGTAATAAAAGTAAACTTGAAGGGCTTTTTGACGTTCCATTCATTGACCAAGAATTGTTAACTTCACTAACTCATAAAGATCAGTTCTATCAATTAGCTGAAAAAACTGATCTTCCAATTCCTGGTACACAACTCATTACCGAGAAAAATCATAATAACTTCATTTCTAAGTTTGATTTTCCTGTAGCACTAAAGCCTGCTAATACAACGGAATACTTAGGACTACATTTTGATGGTAAGAAAAAAGCTTTCATTATTGATGATGACGATGAATTAAAATCAGTAATTGAAAAAATTTATCAAGCTGGATATTCAGACACAATGATTTTACAAGAATTCATTCCTGGCGATGATAGTCATATGCGTACGGTCAATGCTTACGTCGATCACAACGGACAAGTAAGAATGATGGTTCTTGGTCATCCGGTTTTAGAAGACGTAACGCCTAACTTAATAGGTAATTATGTTGCTATCATCAATGACTACAACGAAAAACTTTATAAACAAATAAAGAGTTTTCTTGAAACGATCAAGTTTCATGGATTCGTTAACTTTGACTTAAAATATGATGCCAGAGACGAAGAATTCAAGGCTTTTGACGTTAATGTTCGTCCCGGTCGTTCGAGCTACTTTACAACTGCTAGTGGTTACAATATCTTCGCAGAAGTTGTTAAAGATTTAGCATTGAAAGAACCATTCACAAAAACGGTAGCCGCCAAAGCTGATCATTTGTGGCTCGGAGTTCCTAAGAAACTGGCCGTAAAATACATTGAAGATGAAAAAATTAAGAATAAAGTTCAAAAATTGATCAGAGAAAATAAATATTCTTATACTCTCTATAATTCATCGGACAAATCGATCAAACGAAATTGGCGATTATATAAGTATTACCATCAATATTGGCAACGATATCAAACTTACTTTACTAACAAGGAGAACCTATAATGCCTGTACTAACAAAAGACGATCCAGAAATTAAGAAATACCAAGATTACATCAAAGATGCTGCTTTTACTTCAGTAACACAAACACTAGAATGGGGACACGTTAAGGATAATTGGGATGGATTTTACGTCTATCTAGGCGATATCGACAATCCTACTGCTGCTATGTCAGTTCTAACTATCAACGGCCTTGCATATTGTTCTAAAGGATACGTTGGCGACAACTTTAACGTTGATACTTTAGACGCCTTAGTCAAAGAAGCTCAACCTGCTTTGGAAGAAAGAAACTGCTTCTTATTAAGAATCGATCCTGAAGTTGAATACAACGAAAAACTCGATAGTCAATTAGCAGATCACGGCTATACTATGAGAAATAGAAATCTTCCATTAAGTGAAGCTCATAGTACGATCCAACCTCGTTTTAACTTTGTTATGAATATTAAAGATGCTGATCCTGATGATGTCATCATGACATTCCATTCAAAGACACGTTATAACATTCGTTTAGCAAAACGTAAGGGTGTTACGATCGAAAGTGGCGACACACAAGAATTCATGGATCAATTTTATAAGACTTATAAAGTTATGAGTGAAAGACACGATATCACTTATCGTCCTAAAGCATACTTTGACCGCATGGTTGAAGCATTCTCTGGTAAAAATATGATGAACATCTACTTAGCTTCAGTTGATGATGAAGTAATCGCCGGATCAATCTGTTTTGAATATGGTGATAAAGCTTGGTATATGTACGGTGGAAGTTTGAATTCACATCGTAATTATATGGCACCACATCTTTTGCAATGGGCTATGATCGAGCATGCCATTGCTGACCACAAGACACGCTATGACTTTGGTGGTATCTTTGGTTTTGATGTAAGTGATGGTTTGTATAAGTTCAAGCACGGTTTCTTCAAAGATAGTAAGTATCTTGAATATATTGGTGAAATCGACTACGTTATGGATAAAGATCGTTACAAGAAATTCACTAATAAGTAAAAAAGAGAAAACGAGCGACTATCGAAACTCAATATATAAGAGTTTCGATAGTTGCTCGTTTTTTTATTAAAATAATTTTTGATTTGACACTTCGTCAATTTCAAAAAAGCTATGCAGAATTACAATATATATAGAAACTATTAGACAATTAGAAAGGTGAAAACGATGACTAAAAATAATGATCAACTATCTAAAGCAAAGAAACTTATTAAAAATCTCTATAACTCCACTAAAGAAACTAGTTTGCAAGGACCTCTGCTAAAAGCCTACAAAAGGCTTGATGAAGGTGCTGATGTTGGTGATTTAACAACACGTGCCGCTAGTGCCGTAAATTACATTCGTCTCACTAAAAAGATTGTTTTTTCAAATGAACAAGAGAATTGGTGGCGTGAACTACGCGATATGGGTTCTGCCTCTGTAATGTTTCATGACCCTAAGAATAACCTTTTAAATCTGAGTGAAATGTAAATTCACTGATTCAATTTTTGCTTTAAGCCTTCGAGTAAGGTTTCTGAGAAATTGATATTTCTCTCCTCTGCTTTTTGGGCAATATCAGCTGGTAGAGTCGTATTTTTTCTTACGTATGGTACCTTAACTTTAGCTTTGATTTTTTCCAGATCAACGCTCACAAAATTGATAATTGCTTGAGGGTTATTTTTTCTGACTTCATTTATATTTGATGGTTCGGGAAGAGTTTTTAGTTCATACAAAGATAATCCCAATGCTTCTGGTGCCCGATCTAAAGCTTCGGCTAGATTATCACCATACGTTAAAGCATCTGGAACATCAGGGAATTCAACACTATAGATACCCTTTTTATTTTCTGAATCATCAAAAATTGCTGGATATACTACTAGTCTTTTTTTCATTTCTATCCTCCGTTTATTCGTATTTCGTAAAAGCCATGATTGGCTAATAAACTAATAACTTCCTTTGCTGAATGTTCCATATACACTCCTAAGCATTTATCATTATACGTACTTAATACGTACTGTCAATTTACTTATCCATTCACTATCTGTAAATTACGAAAAAACCGTCACAGAAATTTCCGTGACGGTTTTTTTGTAATTATTTTAAATGTATTAATTTTCAACGGGAACGCCGGCATAAAGCTTATCCATAATAGTGGATACGGATTCAATTTTACTAATTTGAGAGATTCCCAAGCCAAATGAAGCATATCCTTGACTAAGGTCACCTTCAAGCATGCCTAATCTCATTCCGTCACCACCATTACTGGCAGAAGCAATTTCTGATCGGCTAGCACCATTATTACTCATCTCAACGAGTTTATTTGGCAATTCTCCTGGTAAAGAACGGTAATAAGCGGGCTGAGTACGATAAAAAACTAAGTCGTCAGCGTCTGATTTAATTGCAAGTTCTTTGATATTATCCGCCATTCGACTTTCATCAGATAATAAGAAAGCTGTCCCAACATATAATCCTTCTGCACCCAATGAAAAAACAGCTTTAGCGGTTCTCTTATCAACGATTCCTCCGGCGGCCATAACCGGTACACTTCCTGCAGCATCAACAATCATGGGAATAATTGCCAGTGTACCTACAACTTTTTCAGGAACTGTTCCACCTTCATCAAATCCAGTTGCCACAATAATATCTACTCCTGCTTCAACGGCTTTTTTTGTTATTTCAACTGATGGATTTAAAGGACGATAAACAACAGTAATTCCAGCATCCTTGATTGCTTTAATACAATCAGCATCCAAATCACCTGCAATTGCGGCAACAGGAACTTTTTCATCAATCATAAGTTTAAGAGTGGGTTCAAAAAAGTTATCTTTAATTCCTTGAAGATTAAGGCCAAACGGGTTATCAGTTTGCGCCTGCACTTTATTAATTTCACTGCGCATTCTTTCAATAGTTGTATCTAGTGAACGAGTAACTGCTCTTTGACCCGAGTTAAAGCCCAATACACCCAATCCGCCAGCATTACTGACGGCAGAAACCAATTTCGCATCAGTCAACCACAATAGAGGTGCTTGAATGATAGGCTTTTCAATATTTAAAATTTCAGCAACACGATTTGTCATAATTATTCTCCCTCGTTATAATTTAAATTTAAAAATCATCTTTTCAAGTGTTATTATATGTGAGAAAAGTAGTCACTTCCAATAACAAATAAAACATTTATTATTACTAAATGAATATAATTTCAGGTGATATAACTATGAATGCAAATCGTATTTTATTACAAATATTGAAAACGGTGGACTATTCTCAGACAATTTCTGATGTCGCTAGTCAACTTTATCTTAGTCAGCCATATATCAGCAAATTACTCAAAGAAACAGAATCTACTCACAATGTAGTTCTAGTTAATCGCACTAAACCAATAGAATTAACTGATGCCGGTAAAATTATGGTCAATGGACTACAAGCAATCATTGACGAAGAAGACCGTTTAAACGACAGCTTGAATTTCCTTGCCAACCAATACAATCACCCCATAAGAATTGGTGTTACCGATCCATTTATGAGTAGTATCGTCACTGAATTAGCGACTAAATATTATGAAGAATTTCAACAAAAGGTTCAAATCAGTTTACTAACTGATATCACTAATAATAAAGAGACTCTTGGCGGAACTGACATTTTAATTGGAAGACGCTTGTTGGATAGTCGTTTTGAACAAATTGAACTGCCACAACGTCAATTAAATTTATTTGTTACTAATCATTGCAATGGTTATCAACCAGATCATCTTTATCAAAAGTTCAGTACAGATTTTTTTGATAATATGAATATGTCTAAATATGTAGGACTATCTGGATGTGATTCATTTCAGCATTACGTTGATATGAGTTTTAAAAAGGAAAATATTAAACTCTTTACAACCATCCTAGTTCCAAGTGCTGCTGACGCTTTACGTGCCGTCAATAATTTATCTCAAGCAACTACGATCACGACATTTTCCACGGCAAAACAAACATTCCCTAATTTAGATTTCAACTTAATTCCACTACCAGCTGGTTTCATTTCTTTAGATACAACTATTAATTTTCGCTCCGGAACTAGTTCAGATGTTAAAGAACTGGTTCAATTTTTACGTAAGAAATTATTAGTTCTTAACACTACTGCTGTGTGACGTAAAAAAATCCGCATTTTAATTAAACAAGCAAAATAAACCAGTAATCCGGTTGGATTACTGGTTTATTCTCATTTATGTTCAAAAATTGAATATATTTTGGCCCACTATCTATCTTCTACGCAAACCAACCCTATATCTTTTACGTTGGTAACTAAAGCCCTCACCAATAACTTCATGAGCATCAATTACACTTACAAAGGCTTTATCATCAACTGATTTAATTAACTGCTTTAATTGCGGAACTTCACGAGGTTGGATCATCAAATAAATGATCTGTTTAGGATCGTTTTTATAGCCACCTTCAGCATTCATATACGTTAATCCACGTTCAAGTTTAGTATCGATCAAATGTGCTATTTCTTGGTATTGATCCGAAATAATAAATACCGCTTTAGCACGATTAGGACCCTCTTGGACGAGATCGATCATTCTTGCCAGAATAAGACTAACGATCAATGAATACATTATGTGATAAAAATCCAAATATGATAGCGATAAGAATAATACTAAATAGTCTATAATCAGGATTCCTTTACCAGATGACATCCCAAATTTTTTCTGCCCGATACGTGCGATAATATCACTACCGCCAGTTGTACCGTTATAACGGAAAACTAAGCCAATTCCTAGTCCGGATAACACACCAGCTGCAAGGGATGATAATAATAGGTCATGTTTAAATGGCAACGGTTTGATAATATCTTGATGCGCCCAAATCATTAAAAATACTGATAAACAAACGGCACCATAAAATGTATAAAACATTACTCGCTTATCTAAAAGTTTGAAGCCAATTATTATTAGCGGAATGTTAAGGATCAGAGTGCTGACACCAGGATTGATGCCGAAGAAATATCTAATGATCAATGTAACACCACTTAGTCCGCCATCAGCTAAGCCGTTAGGAATAGAAATCATGTCTAGACTAAAGGCATAGATAGCACAGCCTATAGTTATCATTAGTAGCTCAAAGCTGTTGGATCTAGTCCACTTTAAGTTCATGGTTTTTGTCCCCCTTTTATGGTTAATGAGTTTTCCCAAGTATTAGTTTACACTTCATTTTATTTAATTATAGTGTTGTAGTAATAGATTATTTGATAATCTATTTTTCAACATATCATAAAGTCCCCTGCTTTATGATATTCTCTGGAAAAAATCAAATATCAATCAAAATATTATCTAATCGTAATTCCAAGGACATCATATGGTGATAAATACAGTGCTCGCATAATTACTTTAGATAACTCCTTTTCCGACAGCGAATCATCCCCTGCCAGCCATATTCTCACTACTGACATAATGGCGTTCGTTACTAAACTCAATGCATAATTCTTTGGTAAATCACTTCGAAAGGTAGGAACTCCCTTTATCCTCTTTAATTCACGTAAGATTGCTGTTTGAAGTTTATCGGTGATATCCGATACAAAACCGGGATCACCATTTGACCCAAAAAGAAGACTAAGTAGTGCCTTATTTTCAGCAACAAAAGAAACAATATCATCAACCACAGGATACGGTTGTCCAGCACTTAAATCTTTATAATTCATAGCGCCGTCGATTCCGTTGTCTAACAATAGTTGAAATTTTGATAAAATATTATTTTTAATTTTTTTCATAAAATCATCTTTATCAAGATAATGTAAATAAAAAGTTCCTCGACTAATACCACTGAAACGAGTTATATCACTGACGGTAATTTGATTCAGCGGCTTTTTTTTACCCACGATAATTAACGCGTCCAAGATATCTGCATCCGTTTTAGCAATACGTTCCTTATTTGTTGGCATAATACCTCCTAAATTTGCTTGACACTTTTCCAAAAAATGTGCATAGGACTTTTTAAAAAATATGTTTTAATGGATTCGTAATTAATTAACACGTTGTTCATTATTATCTGTTTGGAGGAAAAATACAATGCCAAATTTCATATCAGTTCAAAATGAAACCAAAACATACAACAGTGGAAACAATTCTGTAACTGCTAATAAAGATATTAGTTTCAATATCGCCCCTGGAGAATTAACCATAATTCTTGGTGCATCGGGTGCGGGAAAATCGACATTACTAAATGTACTAGGAGGGATGGACAAACTGACCAGTGGATCAGTAAACGTGAATGGTGTTGAACTTGGAAATTTAGATACACGTGAACTGACGACTTATCGACGCAAAAAAATTGGATTTGTGTTCCAATTCTACAACTTGGTACAGAATCTAACCACACTTGAGAATGTAGAATTAGCTGCTGAAATTGCTGATCAAGCTATGCCTGCAAAAGATGCACTTGCCGCAGTAGGATTAGAAAATCGTACTCAAAATTTTCCCGCACAACTATCAGGTGGAGAACAACAGCGTGCGGCCATCGCCCGTGCAATCGCTAAGAACCCCGATTTATTATTAGCAGACGAGCCAACTGGTGCACTAGATTATCACACCGGAAAAAAGATTTTGCAGCTATTTCAGGACTTTACTCGAAAATACGGTAAAAATGTGATTATTGTTACTCACAATTCGATGATTCGTCCAATGGCTGATCATGTAATCGAAATTGCAGATGGAAAAGTCAAAGCTGACACACATAACGAAAATCCAATACCAGTAGATAAACTAGAATGGTAGATGATAAATAATGAAAATGCTAAACAAAAACATTGCCAGAGAATTCAAAATGTCACTTGCTCGATATGTCTCTGTATCGGCACTATTGATGCTAGGAGTTTTCGTATTAATTGGTCTAAATGTCACAGGACCAAACATGAGAAAAACAGCTCAGATCGCATATACCACTGAACATCTTGCTGATGCAAAGGTATCATCAACAATAGCTTTGAATTCTAAGGATCAGACTACAATTAAAAATCTTAAAGGTATTAAAAAAACTGAATTCGGCTATACTACCGATGACTTAATTAAAAATACCAATAAAGCTTTGCGTATTCAAAGCAATCCCCAGTCACTATCTAAATTGACTATAACAAAAGGTCACAAAGCAAAAACTGCCTCACAAATTGTTCTAAGCGACAAGCTTCGAGGTAAATACAACCTTGGTGACAAAATAACCATATCCGCTGGTAAAACCAATAGCAGCACGGGCTTAAAACATAAAAAATTCACTATTGTAGGATTCGCAACATCTACAGAATTTCTTAAAAAAGATAAACTTGGCTCTACAAACATTGGTAGTGGTACTCTTTATGGATTTGCTTATACAACTAAGGCTGCTTTTTCTAATAAAAATCCTAATATTGCTCGCCTATCTTTTACTCATCCTAAAGGTGAGTCATATTCTAAATCCTATGAACATCATGCTTCTAATTTAGTAGATAATCTCCAAAAGAAACTAAGCAATCGCAATCATACACGGGTTACAAAACTACGCAATAATTTAAACACAAAAATTAACTCGGCAGAGTCTGAAATTTCTAAGGACACGGTCGCCATTGAATCAGCCCAAACGATTCTTAATAATTCACAAATGCAGTTAGACGAACAAAAGAAAAGTACTAATGAATCGGGGAGCACCACACAACTAAATGCCCAGCAACAAGCACTCGATAAAAAAAAGGAAATATTAAAACATCAACAAAAAGAACTCAATTCTGCTAAAGATAAGTTAGCAACTGCCAAATCATCAAGGCGTCAACTAAACGACGTTACTCTGACAATTGCTAATCGTAATGACTACAATGATGGCTACAATAATTACGGCGAAGATGCTACTCGTATTGACACACTTGGAAAGTCATTCCCTGCATTTTTCTTTTTAATTGCAATTTTGGTAAGTTTTACAACTATGCGTCGAATGGTCGAAGAAAAACGTATTGAAATGGGAACATTGCGTGCACTCGGATATACCAAGAATGAAGTTATGCGTGAATTTCTAGTTTACAGTGTCACTACTGCTATTACTGGAACATTATTAGGTAGTTTACTTGGATTGATCGTATTGCCAAGAATCATATTCCGTGCTTACACGGCAAACTTCAATTTCTCAAACTTACAACTATCGTTACACCCAATGTATATTATTGCAGGATTTATACTAGCACTATTTTCAACTGTACTAGCATCTTGTCTAGCCGCACGTTCTTCACTAAAAACTAATACAGCAGAACTAATGTTGCCAAAACCACCAGTTAGTGGCTCAAGAATACTTCTGGAACGTATTACTCCACTTTGGAAAAAGATGAGCTTTTCTCACAAAGTAACTGCTCGTAACCTCTTTCGTTACAAGGGAAGAATGTTTATGACTATCATTGGAATAGCCGGAGCAACTGCACTAATGATTACGGGCTTTGGAATTAGAGACTCATTAAATACAATCGTTACACGTCAATTTGGCCATATTAGTCAATACGATCTAGTTTCTGTATACAATCCAAAAGCTAATCAAGAACAAGTAAAAAAAGTCCAAAAAACCGTAAAATCAGATAACGTCAAGCACTATAGCCAAGTCTACTTTGCCAATGTCTACGCTAAAAATAGTGATTCTGATTTACGAGAGAACATCTCACTGATGGTTCCAAACTCTGTTAATAAACTGGATAATTACATTAAGTTGCGAAACTATAAAACTGGCAAAAAGATGAAGTTGAACGATAAAGGCGCAATCATCTCCCAAAAACTGGCTAAAATTCAAGGAGTCAGTGTCGGAGAAAGCTTTACTATTAAAGATAGTGATGGCACAAGTCATAAAATTAAGGTAGCCGGAATCACTACAATGTACGCTGGACATTACATTTATATGAACAAGAATTACTATAATCAGGTTTACCATACAAAAGTTACTGCAAATGCCTACTTGGTAACATTGAAACATAATAATAATAAATCAGTTAATTCATTTGCTGAAAAATTTAATCGAAACAAAGCTGCAGTGCAAACTATTCCGTCACAAGAAACTAAACGAACTATAACTAATATCTTAAGTAATTTGAACAATTTGATTCTTGTATTAGTACTTAGTGCCTCGTTACTGTCGTTAGTTGTGCTGTATACATTAACAAATATCAATGTATCTGAACGTATACGGGAATTATCCACACTTAAGGTTCTTGGATTCTATCCAAATGAAGTGCTGATGTATATCTATCGAGAAACCAACATTCTTACAGGTGCTGGTATTATAGTAGGTATCGGTGTTGGTTATGCGTTTCATGCTTATATCATGGCGTTATTACCACCATCAACGGCCATGGTAGCACCTGGACTAACTTGGACTAATATTCTAATTTCAGTTGGATTAACAATCATTTTTTCTTTAGTCGTAATGTACATGATGAATCACAAGATTCAAAAAGTTGATATGTTAGAGGCTCTCAAATCAGTAGATTAAATCATCTATTTACTGTTTTACAAAATATAACTTTTATAGCAAAACGTCAGGCCGATTTCGACCTGACGTTTTTTGATGTTTATCGATTAACAATTCAAACTCACAAAAACAAATAATTAGAATTCAAAAATAAATGTGTTTAAAATAGTTGCAATTTTGAGATGATTACCTTTGTGATTTTTTATATCCAAATTTATTAATAAAAATAGCCAATACAATAACAACCACTCCAGCTAGATAGATCCAATGCAAACCACCATACAATACTTGCCTTGATTTTAATAAATCTTTAACCGGTAGCCCTATCGCAGTTTTAGGATTAATTATTTGATTGACCATAGTTAAATTAACTCCTCGATGTGTCGAAATACCATTCTGAATACCAACATTCAATATAATTCCAAAGATAGAGACCATTAAAGTCTGACCTAGTGTCTTTGATAATGTATTGAAAGAAGTGGCCATACCAACATCGTTTTTTGATACTAGATGCTGCGATTCAACCGTTGTCATAACAATTGTTATTCCAAATCCAAAACCACTGATAGCAGTTATAATCAAGAACCAGCCAAATTTAGTCATCATGGGAATAAATGCTAATAAAATACCAGCTGCCAATACAATCAATAAACTAAATCTCAAAATCTTATGCGGTGTCCATTTAGTTATCAAATAACTAGTTGCAAAGGAACCAATTACCCAAAATATCGAATGTGGAGTTATCGCATAACCTGCATAAGAAACCGGCGTACCCAAAACTCCTTGTACCCAAATGGGAATATAAACTGTGATTGCCATCAAATAACCACTGATCAATGCCGCAATAGCATTCTGGACAACAAATGGCCTATTTCTAAATAATTGTAATGATACAAATGGATTTTTAGTGAAACGCTCATGCTTAATAAATCTCCATAGAGTAAATATACTAGCTACCCAGAATATACTTATACTAAGCCAATCTAAATCTTTATAACTCAAGAATTGAAAACTCAACATCAAAAATAACACGCTGAGCATCAGCCAAAAGCTGCCTTTAAAATCAATATCGACCTTACTTTTCTGCCTAGATTCGTGCAAAAATATTTGGAACAAGACTATTATCAATAATCGTAATGGTATATTGATGAAAAATACCCAATGCCAGCTTAAAGCATTAACAACTATTCCACCGATCAAAGGTGCTGATAAAGTTGCAATTCCCCAAACTAAATTATTTAGTCCCAAGATTTGCGGTCTTTTTTCATAAGGATACAAGTCAGCAATTATTGTAACCGTTGCAGTCGGTAGTGCCCCCGCTCCCAAACCTTGAATTGCTCTCCAAAATACTAATTCCAGCATTGAATTAGATAATCCACTCATCAATGATCCAAATGTAAAAATGGCCAGCCCTACTTGCACAGCTGGTTTTCTACCAATTAGATCGGTCAATTTTCCATAGATCGGAGTTACCATTGCTGTAACCAATAAGTAAATAGAAAATACCCAATTCATTAGTGATACTCCGTGTAAATCACCAACAATAGTTGGCAACGCAGTTGATAATATAGTCCCCTCAACTGCACTAACAAAAGTAGCAAGATAAATTGCGATAGTTACAGCAGCTATATTTGTTTTTGATCGTTCCATTATTTCAATCCCCTACTTGAAACTGATATAAAAAAGACGGTCACATTGACCGCCTTTTTTATGTGTTACTTTCAATTTAATTATAACAGAATTCACTTCACAGCTATGATAAAACCACTGGATAATCTGGTCAACACTATAAATATCGAAGATTGTACACAATTCTAAGTTAAATCATCAATTTTATCCATGATAACTTCATGTTGAATTGGATTACCATTAACTAACTTTAAGAATCCTTCATTTTCTAAATTATTAATAATTTTTTTAACATTATTTTTTTTATATTTCTTTGAATCATCTCTATAAAGCATATTAATTAATTCAGTGTCTTTAATACCAAGAGGAGTATCAATACTGAATAATTTTGATTGAACAAATATGAATAGGACATCGGAAATAACACCATTGTTCGCAAAATGGGCATTAATTATCTGTCCATATGAATTCAGCATACTCTGAAGTTCAGTCATTTTATCTAAGGCAGTTTCTTGACCGTAAATAATTATCTGCATCATTGATTCAATAAAATAAGTCAGTTCAGCATAATTTTCGTATTTATCCGCATCAGCAAAAGATTGATAATATAACTTTTCGTGATCTTGAATTGATTTAGATATAGAGAGCGCTGTAAAAGTATCAATTTTTTTAATTAAGTATTGAGTTAACAAATATCTCCCCATCCTTCCATTGCCATCATAAAAAGGATGAGTGTTTTCAAACATAAAATGAGTAACAATGGCTTTTTCTACAATGGGAAATTCATCATTGTTCATAAAGCTTATTAGTGACGTCAATTTTGACTTAATTGTGTTTTCAGAAATAGGCGGACGATGCACTATTTTCGAATTATCTGAAGTTCCTATAGTAACCGAGCTGTTCCTAAACAGCTCCCCATCAGGTAGTTTATTTTGAGGAATTTCTCCTGAAGTTAATTCATCATATATTTTACGATAATCTTTCAATTCACTTATAGTAATTCGTGGTTCATTTAAAATTCCTAAATATTTTTTAACGGTCGAAACTAATCTAGGCTGCTTGGGTATTATATTGCTCTGAAGGCTATCGACGATAGTGCTGATGTCATGCCTATTTGTTTTTACTTGTTCAATTTCATTACTAGAATTTATTTCATTAGATAGAAGTGAACTAATGTAATTATTTTTTGCGATGTCTGGTAATGAATTACTCAATTTCAAAATATCAGCAGAGTTTTTAAATATTTTTGAATTAAGCTGTGCCATTTTAAATGTTTCTATAAAAAAAATGGGTAAATCATTATGCTGAGATTCTGACCGTGATGATAATAACGGAAAAAGATTAGTTAGTGCAGCAGATGGACTATCAATTCTTTTTTTATATTCTTTATCAACATCAATCATTGAATCTCTACTACTCATATATTTGAGAATTGATAATGGTTTATTTATCATAACCTATTCCTCCAAAAGTGCAATTTATTGAAATATGATATACATTTTCACATTACATTTCAATTTTATGCCCTTATATTAAAATGTAAAGAGATAATTACACTTACATTTTGATTTTACCCCCAAATATTAAAATGTGATGTAGATATTAGACTCACATTTACATTTTATATTCAAATGCTGAAATGTGATGTATATTTTGCATACGCTTTTTGGGATATCATTTCCCAATTTTGAATCATATAGTCCATATTAATCACGAAATCGATTAACATCGTCCTTTATTATTGAACCGTATTTGAACATACAAAAAGTGCTTCATAATTGTCAGACAAAAAACTAACAATTATGAAGCACTTTTAAAATCCATATTTTAAGAAATAAATTTTATTTCTAACTTATTCCCACTCAATAGTTGCTGGTGGCTTAGAAGTAGTATCATACACTACACGATTGACATGATCAACTTCGTTTACGATTCTTACTGAGATCTTTTGAAGTACATCCCAATCAATTTTAGCGAAGTCTGCTGTCATACCATCAATTGAGGTAACGGCACGGATTCCGATCGTATAATCGTATGTTCTACCATCACCCATAACACCGACACTTCTAAAGCCTGGTAATACTGTAAAGTATTGCCAGATTTCTTTATCTAAGCCGGCTTTTTTGATTTCGTCACGCAAAATGTAATCTGAGTCACGAACGATCTTAAGCTTTTCTTCGGTAACTTCACCGATAACACGGATTCCAAGACCTGGGCCTGGGAATGGCTGACGCCATACTAAGTCATGCGGCATACCGAGTTTTTCACCTAACTCACGGGTTTCATCTTTGAACAATGTTCTCAATGGCTCGATCAACTTAAACTGCATATCTTCTGGAAGTCCACCAACATTATGATGAGACTTGATTGTTTGAGCAGTACTTGTACCACTTTCGATAACGTCTGTATAAAGTGTTCCTTGAGCTAAGAAGTCGATTCCATGCAACTTAGTAGCCTCTTCGTCAAACACTTGGATAAATTCGTTACCGATGATCTTACGTTTCTTTTCAGGGTCAGAAACTCCAGCTAATTTGTCCAAGAAGCGTTTTTGAGCATCAACTTTAACGATGTTCAAACCAAACTTACCTTCTAGACTTTCCATAACTTGGTCAGCTTCACCTTTACGTAAAAGACCATGATCAACGAAGATACTTGTTAATTGTGTTCCGATTGCTTTATGCAACAAAACACCAACAACAGATGAATCAACACCACCAGAAAGTCCTAAAAGAACCTTCTTGTCACCAACAGTTGCACGAATTTTTTCGATTTGTTGGTTAATGAAATCATCCATTGTCCAGTTAGATTCAGCACCACAAACGTCAAAAGCAAAGTGCTTCAAAATATCCATACCAAATTCAGTATTTCTAACTTCTGTATGGAATTGAACACCGTACATTTTACGTTTATCATCAGCAATTGATGAAATTGGTGCATTTTTACTTGTAGCAGTAACTTTGAAGCCGGTTGGTGCTTCGCGAACTAAGTCACCATGACTCATCCAAACATATTGTTTGCTTGGTAAATCTTTGAAAAGAACGGCATCTTTTTCAGTTACTTCAATATCAGCTTTTCCGTATTCACGGTTATTGGCTGATTCTACCTTACCACCCAAGTTGTAAGCCATTAATTGCATACCATAACAAATACCAAGCATAGGAATGCCTAGTTCGTAGATATCTTGGTCAATAGAAAAGGCTTCTTTATCATAAACGGAGTTTGGTCCACCTGATAAAATAATACCTTTTGGATTAATTTCTTTAATTTCAGCGGCAGTGATTGTGTTTGGAAGCAATTCAGAGTAAATACCAATATCTCTGATTCGACGAGTGATCAATTGATTGTATTGACTACCGTAATCCAAAACAATGATGCTGTCTGCATCTGGCCATTGTTTGTTCAAATCCAATTTCCCCCTAGTTTAATTTATTTTATTGTATCTAAAATACTACTCTGTGTCACTTTTTCCTAATATTTACGCAAATAAATTTTATCGATCTGATGATCATCAGACTTATGTAATATCAAATCGGCGCGAGTTCTAGTCGGCCGAATATAGTTTAAAAGATTTGGATAGTTGATGTTTTGCCAAACATCCTTTGCCATTTGCAGTGATTCCTTTTCAGGAAGTTGTGTAAATTGATAGTAATAACTATTCGGGTCATTTCTAGCTAAACTCAACAAAGTTTCAAATCGATTTAAGAACCACTCTTCAATATTTTTTACATCTGCATCTATATAGATAGAAAAATCAAAAAAGTCACTCATAAAAATTTTCGTATTCTCTGTCAATTGTAAGGCATTAATACCTTCAACGATCAAAATATCGGGACTATTTATTTCTTCAAACTTATCAGGAATAATATCGTAAATATTGTGTGAGTATAGTGGATAACGAATTGGACCTGACTGGGTTTTAACATCACTCAAGAATTTCAAAAGTTTTGGCATGTCATAAGTTTGCGGAAAACCTTTTTTATCCATTAAACCTTTTTCTTTTAAAACTTTACTTGGATATAAAAAACCATCAGTCGTCATTTGTGCGACATTATATTGCGGATAGGCTCTCTCCAGCATAATTTTTAATAATCGAGCTGTGGTACTCTTACCAACTGCAACTGATCCAGAAACTCCTATAATGAAGGGAACTTTTTTATTAGGATGATCTAAAAAGTCATTCTTTAGTTTAGTTAATTTACGATAATTCTTCAAATAGATATGAAGTAGATGGCGAACTGGAGCATAGACTGACCTAACGTCTGTAATCGAGATCTCATCATCTAAAGATTTAATCTTGCGTAATTCACTGTTAGTGATAGCCTGTTTATTATATTCACCATGGAAGTGCTTCCATTCCTCACGAGAAAATTCGTTATAGTTCGACAATTCTTTCATAATTTATGAACCTACTTATCATAATAGTTAATTAACTTTTACCATTTTTCTGGTATTCTAGTATAGTATAGAACATTTTTTAGAAGGAACATATATGAAAAAAATAGTATTATTTGGAGATTCGATTTTTGCTGGTTATTCAGATGGAAAAATGACTGACGCTTTAACTGACCGCATTAGTAAACATTTCCCCCATGATAAAATAATCAATTTATCGATCCCGGGTTATAAAACTAGCAATGCCGTTTCCAATATCGACCAAAATATTTTAAACTTGCATCCCGATTTATTAATTCTAGGTTTTGGCGCTAACGATATTTCTACTACTGATGAAATCAAACCTGGCAAATTTGCCTCTAATCTCTCAACTATCATCGATGCTGTTGGTAAGGATAAAATCGTTTTACTCTCACCACCATATACAGATTGGCACAGACTGCCAAATCATCCCTGGACGAGACAACTGCAATTTGACCTTGTCACTGAACATCTTGGTAAAGAGCTCAATTTGACATACATCGACTTACTTCATGAAATGTCTAAGTCAGCTGAAGTTCAGAATTTTTTACAGACAGATGGTTTGCACTTCACTAGCAAAGGCTATAATCTTTTAGAAGAATTATTGGTACCAAAAATTAAACTGACACTAGCTAAACAGTCTGAGCTAGTCTCTAATTAAGGAGCACTGTATGAATTTAAATATTCCACAAAAATATTTTATTTTATCGTGCAACGAAAAGGGCAGCATTCGTATTTTTAAAAACACGAGACGTCGTGCTTATTTAGCCGCAAGTTCCTTTTTTGATTTGGCTTTAAATGACATTATTGATTTGACCGACAACAGCGTTATCATCAATAAAGTTTTGCCTGATGATAAAACATATCTTAATGAGTTTTTCCAGATCATCAACCGTAATCAGGGTAAGAGTGTGACACACGTACTCCGAGCTATGGCTACTAAGGAAAAAATCACTAAACAAATTTACAATCAAATTGGTGATTCACTAGTTACAAAAGTTGACGTGACTAAAGCTACTACTGGTATGGTTTTTAAAACTAACAACTATATTCCTGACATCCGTGTTAAACAAGAATTAGTCTCTGAAGTCAGAAAAGAAATCTTAACAGCCGACAAAATTTCTCCAGAAACTTTTGCCTTATTAGTTGTACTCTATGGAAATCATGATTTAAAAACTTATTTCTCTGCCTTTGAACAAAAACAGATCAAAACTAAGCTTGAAAAGTCTAAAGATGATCCAACTTACGAAAAATTATTAGAATTATCAAAAAGATTAAGCAGAGTTATTTTAACTTTATTGAGTTAATCTATATTTTTCAGAAAAACTTAAATAATTTTCAATCCTTTTTTGGTGGTACTATCTACTTGGAAGCATTACTATGGAGGATCGAATTGAACAAAGTAATTTTATCAACTATTGCCACAGTTCTTTTAATTGCTTTTATCCCTATAACATCATTACTATCATCAGATCTTGCTATTAGAAATCGTGTTTTTAATGAAACTACATCGATTTTAAAAGAGACTAATTCTGAAAAATATGGTTATGATGATAAAAGTAAGCACTTCTTAAAATATCATCCTTATCTGGCTCTTAAAAAAATCACCAATGATCAAGGCACTGATAATCAAGGTGAATATTTCATTGGCCAAACAAACGATGACAAAATGGTTCAAATTTATATCAAATTCATTTCACCCAATAATCGTATGGATGATTATAATCCCGTTCTAAGAGTAAATAAAATCAAAGTAATTTAACAAAAAAAACAGTCCCAGTAATCCAAAATCGGATTACTAAGACTGTTTTTTACTTAGAGTAATATTCTTCAGGTACTCTTTGTAGCAACTCTGACAATTCGCCAATAGCGATAATTGTAAGTTTATGCATAGCACGAGAAGCAATTGTATAAACTAATTGTTGTTCATCTTCATCAAATTTCTTTTCAGAAGCATCCCACATAATAACGGCATCAAACTCCAAACCCTTTGCCAAGTATGATGGTAAAACAATCGTACCTGTGGCAAGTCGTTGATTTTCAGATTTGATCCAAGTGGATTCAACTCCATGCTCTAACAGCATCTTTTGAACACATTTTGATTCTTCTAAACTCTTAGTAATGATTGCTGTTGTGAATTTACGTTGATCATTTTCTTTCAACTGTTCAACAACATTATCCATAGCCTGTGCTTCATCATTTGAAATCAGCACATTTGGCAGATCACCATCACGATTGAATGGTTCGATCTTTTGTCCATTAGTCAAAATGGCTTTGGTATAATCTGTAATTTGTTTAGTCGAACGGTAAGAATGAGTCAACTGAACTACCCTTGTATCATCAGGATCAAATAATCCCTGCACTTCGGATAATAATGTTTGACTATTCTTCTTAGTAAAGATCGACTGATTCAGATCACCTAGCATAGTATAACGAGCTCTAGGGAATTTATATTTCAAATATGCTAACTGGAATGGTGTATAATCTTGAATTTCATCGATAAAGACAAACTTCATATCAAGTTCCCCATGCTTACCAGTAACCAAATCATATAAATATAAGTAAGGACTTAAATTATCCATAGAAATTTGTTTGTCATTAAACATTTCGATAAAGTCTTCAACATATGCCTTCCACTGATCATCTGTAATTCCATATTTCGATAGATCAGTAATCTTTGGCACAGCTCTTAAAAAGTTCAAGTAATTAGTCGAAACGCTCAAAAATCTCAAATGAGTAATTTGGCTATAAACTTTTTGCATTGCTGCCATAACTATCTTGCGGGCTAAAAATTTATGTTCTTCATCACCATTTTTAAATTCTTGATCAGCAGTGTTGTAAAGCATTTTTAGTTGTTCCTGACTCAAATTCTCGATCTGTTCTTCGACCCACTTTGAACGCATTTCAGAACCAACTTTACGACGAAGCATTTTTTGAAGTCGTTCTACTGTGGCATCTAGGCGATTTCCTAAATTATATTGTGGTCCAAAACTATAATAAATTTCTGCGATCCGCTCTTTAGAAATAAAAACGTTGCCTTTAAACTTAATATTTTTAAAACTAACACCACTCTCATTCAAAAGTTGTCCATAATTAGTTAAAATCTTGAAAAATTCAATATCTGAGACAAATTTTGAAATATTCTTATTAGCGGGATTATCTTGTTTTTCAAATCTTTGTGAGAGGCTTTCCATAGATATGTTTGGTAAACGTCGTGCTAAATATTGACCATATGTCATCTGAACCATATTTTGTTCACCCATTTCAGGCAAAACGTTTTGGATATAGTCATTGAATAACATATTAGGCGAAAACATAACAACTTGGCTTGATGTCAAAGTTCCACGATATCTGTATAGTAAAAAGGCAATTCGCTGTAAAATAGCCGAGGTCTTACCTGATCCAGCTGCTCCTTGAACAAATAGTAATCGTGACTTAGTATCACGAATGATCTTATTTTGTTCAGCCTGAATAGTTTTAACGATCCCCTTCATATGAGTAGATGATTTACCATCCAAAACTTCCAAAAGCATTTGATCGCCAATCGTCTCTTGGGTATCAAAATAGGCTTGAATCTTACCATTTTCAACTAAGAATTGGCGTTTTAAGAACAATTCAACTTGTTGCAAACCATCTGGTGTTTGATATTCAACATCACCAAGTTTTCCATCATAATAAATAGACGAAATCGGTGCTCTCCAGTCATACACTAAAAAATGATCGGCTTTATCAGTAAATGAGGTCAAACCAATATAAATTTTTTCTTTTTTAGGTTCACCTTTTTCTTGAAAATCCAATCTAGCAAAGAAAGGTGTCTTTTCAAGGCGCTTTAAAACTCCTAAACGTTGTTGTGATTGGTGCCAACTATTATTACGCTCATCGAGCATTTGTTGCTGTGCGTGGATCGACAAGGCAGCATCCATTGAAATAGCATCGCCATCCATACCAACATGAATATCATCAAAAGCATCATTGATAACCTTTAAATCTTCTTCTGCTACATCTATATGTTCTTTTAACTTCTTCTCGGAAGTTTTGATTTTTTCAACCACATCATCTAAATGTGCTTGTTCTATTTGTTTTTCATCTAATTGCTTAATTTCAGATTTTTCTGTCATATTAACCTCGAAATTTTTAGTTATATTATATTACCATTTTTATAAACAGAATTCAAAAATAGAGACTTATCAATCCGTTGGTATAACAAGAATTTGGGCAATAAAAATCCTTTTTATTTTGTTAACTAATTTGGCATATTTCTACTAATAATTTGCTATAATTTAGCCACCAAATTAAATACGGAGATGGATCATATGCAATCACAAATTTATCCATATATTGCTTTTAAAAACGCTAAAGAGGCTATTGAATACTATCAAGAAGTCTTCGGTGCTACTGAAGTCTATCGTTTAAGTCCTAAACCTGAACAAGCTAAACAATTTGGAATCCCTGACGGTGTTGATCTAGATAATTTAACGATGCATGCTGGATTCACTATCCTAGGTATGAAAATCGAATGTTCCGATGCTTTTAACGGAAACGCCGAACCATCAGGACAAGTTTCATTACTACTTGATATCAATAATGAAGATCCAGAGAGTGTAAAAGCAACTGATAATTTTTATGAAAACTTGGAAAAATCTGATGAAGTAAATATCACCATGCCTTTTGAAGAACAATTCTGGGGTGGAAAAATGGGTGGTTTCACTGATAAATATGGTATCCAATGGATGTTGCATACCTCACCTTGGTCAGAAAGTGTAGATCATAGTTAGTGATATTTAAATCAGAGCGTGCCATAAGGCGGAGATCTCCGCCTTATGGCACGCGTTTTAATAAATAAAAATCGTAGATTGTTGTAAAAACTACTGGACAAAGTCCAATAAATAATTATAATGGACATTGTCCAGTAAAGGAGATTTATAATATGCTTTCACAAAAAGAGATCAACGAGATTCGTTCATTTAATCGTAAATATACTGATCAATTAGGATTATTGAATAAACAAGTATTCAACACCGGTTTTAGTTTTCAGGAATCACGAGTTTTATTAGAAATTGGCAGTCATAGCAGTCTGTCGCCTATGGAAGTTGCTAAAAATTTAGATATGGATGCTAGCTACACTAGTCGCATCATCAACAAGCTGGTTAAATTAAAATTAGTTACTAAACATGAGTCAAAAGAAGATGCCCGATCTAAGATTCTATTACTAACAAAATCAGGACAGGAACTATTTGACCGAATTGATGATGATTCTAATAAACAAATTCAGCACCTTGTATCCAATATCCCTGCTCAAAAGCAAAAAGAACTTTATAAATCACTAACTACGGCCTACGATATTTTATTTAAAAACGAAAGTGAGAATTAATCATGTGGGAAATTAAAAAATTTAAGGAACTATCAACTAAAGAACTATTCGATATTTATAAATTACGTCAAAAAGTTTTTGTCCTTGAACAAACTAGACTTTATAAAGAAGTCGATGATATTGACCTTGAAGCATTTCATATCTTCAAATACCTCGATGACGAATTAGTTGCTTACGCCAGAGTTTTTAAAGAAGACGACCATATCAGTTTTGGACGCGTTGTAACTGATAATTCACATCGTGGATCTGGATTAGGAAAATCGTTAATGCATGAAGTTCTAGGATTTATCAAACGTAATTTCCCTGGCTCTAGAATTGAGATAGAAGCTCAATCCTATGTTCAAGAGTTTTATGAGAAATTTAATTTCACACGAGTTGGTGATGAATTTTTGTTCAATACTACACCGCATGTAAAAATGATTTTGCAGATGTAAAAAGAGCGCGCTATAAGGCGGTTAGAGACTGATCATAGCCTAAAACGACGAATAATTGTGCACTTTCAATTGTTCGTCGTTTGTAGCTGTGTTCAGTCTCTGCCTTATAGCGCGCGTTTCAATAATTTATAATACACAATAAAAAACAGGCGCAATAATCTGAGATATCGGATTACTGCGCCTGTCTGCCGTACTACATATTTTCATTCAATTTTAAAGAACTTACCCTATTCAATAATTCTGCCTTATTTTCATCTACATTAGAATTCAGCAAAAACATATCGATCAAGTAGTTCATAAATAAATTCAACGCTTGGTCTGAATCATCGTAATAACCATTAAGTACCTGATTACACATACCTATATGAAGAGCATAAATTCCACTGATCAAATACTTAGCTTGTTTTTCACTAATATATCCTGCACCAACTTCTGGATCTAATAAAACTTTATCTCTTTGTTTCATATCTCTGTTGTATACAAGGTTATATACGTCATCTTCTTTAGAAAACTCATCACTTGGAAAATACTCAAAGTATTTATCAATATAACTCAAGATATTATCAGAATTACTAGACTCAAAAACTTCTGTATAAACTTGTGGATTTCTAAATGAATATTTAGCATACTCACGCCATATGAGAAGAAATCTATCTATTAAGTTTAAATCCATATTATATAAAGACCTTATCGAATAAAAATAAGGTTTTATATTATCTAATAGTGATAATGCCTTAAGTTGATCCAAATTCTCAAAATAGTTATACAGTGTTGCACTATTATATCCCGCTTTATCAGAAATTTTACGGATCGTCAGTTGATCCATTCCTTCTTCTTTAATAAGATCCTGACAAGCAGTAATAAAGTAACTATACATTCTCTGACGCTGAATTTCCTTATTATTCATAGTCACGTACCTTTCTATAAAAAATATATTAACATATTCAAATTACTTGGAAACGTTTGCATATATCCTATTGATTATATTTAACCACGTTGATATAATCTAATCAAGCGATTATATTTTATTCACTAGTTATAACAAACTCTGTAAAAATTAAAATTTATAGGAGAATAACTATGTTACGTATTTCAGAAGACCAAGTAAAAGAAACATTATCAGTAAAAAAAGCTATCTCAACAATTGAAGATGCCTATCGAGATAACGTTGCCGGAACATTTTATTCAGGTGATCGTATTTTCATGCCAGTAAACGGAAAAGAAAACGTCGGACAATGGTTAGTAGCCAATACAGAGACACAGCCTCATTTTGGTTCAAAATTTTCAGCTGTTTTCCCAGGCAATCGTTCTAAAGGGTTACCTAGTGTAATTTCTACGATCAGTCTCTACTCACGTGAAACTGGAGTCCTTGAAGCTTTAATTGACGCTAATTACTTAACAGCTATCAAAACAGGTTCCAATGCTGGTGTAGCCACAAACTTATATGCGCGAAAAAATGCACATGTATTAGGAATCATTGGTACAGGACTTCAGGCCTATTCTCAAATATTAGCTATTCAAGAAGTTCGTGAAATAAAAAAGCTTATTGTTAGTGATATTGATAAAGATCGTGTTAAAGAGTTTATTGGTATGATCGAAAAGGTAAAGAATACTGATTACGAAATAGTAGAAGCCAAATCTAATGACGAACTAGTTAAAGAATCAGATATCATTTGTACTTGTACAACTGCACATACGCCGGTATTTGATGGAAATAATATAAAACCTGGAACACATATTAATGCAATTGGTTCATTTACATCATTCATGCAAGAGATTGATTCAACAACCGTAAAAAGAGCAAATAAAATTGTCACAGAACATATGGATGGACTATGAGAAGCTGCTGGTGATATCTTAATTCCGCTTAAGAACGGTGAAATATCCAAAGATGACGTTACAGGTACTATCGGAGAAGCTCTTGTTGGCAAGATCAAGCGACGTGAAAATGATGAAGAAATAACTTTGAATGAAAGCGTTGGTTCAGGAGTTTTAGACATTGCACTAGCAATCATGATTTATGAGAAAGCTAAAAAATAAAGCTATAAAAAAATCATTCCAATTAATGGGATGATTTTTTTGTCTCTATTTTTAATAAACAATAATAAAAAGTTATACTAATTACTCTTCTGTACACGTCTATCTTTTGATCTTGGTAGAATAATTGAAATGAGAAATCCTAGTCCTGCACCAACAAAAACACTTAATTGATTAATAGCTTCAAATCCATGAATGTAACCTAACATTGTAATAATAATAGCTATAATTGTGGCAATATAAGCATTCTTATTTATACCAGCGTAGCGATTATATTTCTTAGGATTTACTTTGTCTAAATATAAACTGTCTAAATCTAATTTTCTTTTATCGATTACAAAGTAGTAAGCAAGCATGACTCCAACAACAGGTCCTAACATTACGCCGATCATATTCATAAAGGCCATAACTCCACCATTACCTGTCATTGTTTTCCAAGGGATCAATATGAATGCAATAATTGCAGATGTTATCATACCTGTCTTATATGAAAAACGTTTAGGGAACAACGCTATAAGTTGATAAGTAGCAGACAATCCATTACTCAAAACATTAGCTGATACTGTTGCCATAAGTAAAACAATAATTCCGCCAATGATAGCAAAAGGTTGACTCCAATGACGCATAATAGACAAAATTCCAAACTGTTGGAAATCGGCCCAATTAGTAACACCATAACGTAAAGCCCCACCGGCCAAAATAATAACACTAGAAAAGGCAAAAATGAGATATCCGACTCCAAATCCCAAAGTCATTCCAGTAGATTGAGCCCTATTTGATTTAGCATTCTTCGTATAATCAGCCACATTAACAGCTGGTGATGACCAAAAACCTAACAATGAGTTAAAAATCATAAAATAAACTAAAATTGTAGGGTAACTATAAGATAAATTCTTTGGAGGCGTAAAAGACAATATATTACCAAACCCTCCAGCAGCATTTAAAGCCCAGATCGCCGCTCCGATAAAAAAGATGTAAATCAAAGGATTCAAGATGACATTAAATTTATTAATTAAGTTACTTCCACCCAATCCTATCAATAAAGTAAATACCCAATACAATATAAAACTTATTAAATTAGGCAAATTTATTCCTATAAAATTAAAGTTCCCCCCTAATGATTCAAAAGAAGGCCAGATCACAGCAATCAAAATATATAATGCACGAGACCCAGTATAAATCTGTAAACTAAACCAAGCTAACCCTGAAAAAATACCACGCAAAATACCAGGAAGCTTAGCACCACGATCACCATAAACAGACTTTAAGTGCATAGAACCAGGAATACCATACTTGGATCCAGCACGACCATTTAAGGTGTCCATATAAGCCGAAAAAATAAAACTTAAAAAAATGGCCAAAATGATATGTTTCATGGGTGCTCCCAATAGTAGAAATCCTGCAACAGTCGCATACGTTGCGATATTATGAATTCCACCCATCCACAAAGTAAAGTAATTTCCAAAACCCATAGTTCTTTTATCTTCGCGTAAAGGTAGCATTTCTTCATTAGATTGTGCATCCGCATATTCTTTATATTTCTCATCGGAAATATGATATATATCAGTCTGCTCTACCGTCTTTGACATAAATATTCTCCTTAATCATGGTCAACAAACTCTGCAAAGTTATTTGATAATCAAATGATTATTTTTTATGACAAGCGATTATCCACAGTTTAACATATAATTTTATTTTGTTATATATAAATATAGAAGTAATTTTAATCTTTTAATTTACGTAAAAAAAAATAGAGCATCCCCATTGGAATTGCTCTATCTTTAAACCTTATTCCACCATAGCTAATCCATCTGAATCAACGATCTTGATCTTCGAATTAGTTTGTTTTTCAATCAATCCTTGTTTCTCTAAAGATGTCAACTTACGACTAATGGTCTCTGGAGTAGTTCCCAGATAAGTTGCAATATCCTTTTTCTTTAAAGGTAGCTCAAATTGTTCTTGTTTCAATCCGGCTCCTGTTTCTAGTAAATAGTTGGCAAGTCTACCCTCAACACTAGAAACTGCAGATTCAGTTGTCTGTTGTTCCATTTTTACTAGCCTTTTTCCAAAAGCATTCATCATGTTCAATGCTAAATCTGGTGAGGATTTCATCATATTTTGAAAATCTGAACGATGAATTTGACATACATTAGTTTCCATCAAAGCTTGAGCAAAACTTGTTCTATCTTTAGAAGTAAACAAAGCTGCCTCGCCATCAAAATCTCCAGTTTGAAGAACTCGCAACATTTGTTCACGGCCATTCGCAGCTATTTGAAAAACCTTAGCCTGACCATGAGCTACGATCGTTAAAGTATCAGCTGGATCTCCGGCTGAAAAGATATATTCTCCAGCTTTAAAATGGCGATCCGATACTAATGTAGAAATCTTTGCCAAATCTTCTTCTGGTAGTGATTGAAAAATCGTTACTAGATCTAAGCAGTCATCTGTTTCTTCATCATGATGTCCGTGAACTTCTGTCATTTGTATCTCCTACTTTCTATTTTTGATTTTTTGAAACGAGTTCCAGAAGGACAGACCTCTGCGCTCTTCTGAAACGAGCAAAATGAGACAGCTTCCTGCGCTTACTACGAACAACGAGTATGGCATAGGGCGCCATACTCGTTGTTCTAGGTAATGCTCAGAAGCTAAGCGCCTCATTTTGCTCTCTAATCTTCATCCTCATCATCGTCATCTTCAAATCCTTCTTTGGCACTATTACCAAGTAAGGCTTGATAGATACGGATTTGATGATTATTCCAGCCTAGTAATTCTACTAATACTTGGGCCATGAATGGACGTTCTTCGTTTTCTGCTAACTTGATTGCTCTTGTTACAAACATATTATCAGTTACAAAGTCATTTACAACTGTTTGGATCATTGCTTCTGCATCCAAGTATTTGTTTGCACCATTTTCTTCGATCATTGTGTAATCTGAATATTCTTTCATTGTTGATGGTGGTAATTCACCTTCATCTAACAATTGATCGGCTACTTTGTCGAACCAAGCATTGTTTTCGTCGATAGTGTCATTCAATACTGACTTATAGTTTTCAGCATTTGGTCCTTTAACAAACCATTTTAATTGATGTAGCTTAATGTTGATGTATGCGTGGTTTGAAACGATATGACCAGTCATCGCACCGGCGGTTGGTTTATGATGATCTGCATCGGCTTGTTTTTGTTCTGCTTCAAACTTTTCGTCAATTGTTAATTCTGTCATTATGCAACTTCCTTTGTCTTGATTTTCTTAACTTCATAGCCTAATTCAGTGATAACTTTACCTAGATCTTCACCTGTAACTTTTGATTCATCAATGTTAGCTTTTACTTTACCTGCATTGAACATTACTTTTACATCTGAAACTCCGTCTTGATTTGAAACTGCTTTTTGAATTTTTGTCATACATGATGGACATGTTAATTCGCCTAATTGTAATACTACTTTTGCCATATTTATGTTCCTCCTAAATATCTTTATCTATCTTACAAATCATATAATAGTCTGTTTTATGCTGTCTCGACTTGATTTACATCAAGTTTTGGAGATTTATTGAAAGTTTTTATTCTTAGTAGTCTCATAGCGTTAAAGATAACAACTAAGATACTGAATTCATGGACAAACATTCCACTTGCCATATGAATAACTCCGACTAATAAACCTAATAACAATAGTGCTACTGTTCCTACCGCAATAATGATATTTTCTTTTGTATTAGCAACTGTTTTCTTAGCTAGTACATAGGCATGTGCCAAAGCGTCAAAACTTGATTTAACTAATACGACATCAGCTGTTTCGATAGCAACGTCTGTACCTGTACCCATACCAATTCCGATATCGGCTGTTGCAAGTGATGGTGAATCATTAATACCATCTCCAACAAAGGCTACGTGATGACCTTCATCAGTAAATTTCTTAACAAAATCAACTTTTTGTTCTGGTAGTAATTCAGCGTGAACTTCATCAACAGGTAATCTATCTGCTACATGTTGAGCTGCCAATTTGTTATCACCAGTAAGCATTACAACACGTTTGATTCCGGCTTTCTTTAGAGCTGTTAAACCTTCAAAAGCATCTGGTCTTAATTGATCATTAACACCAACAACTAATTTCAATTCTTTGTTAACGGCTAGAAGTACGATCGAATCACCTTGATTTACACGATCATTCATAGCTTGTCTTGCATCTTTTGAAATTTCAACATTATTAGCTTTCATTAAACGTTCATTACCAACTAAAATGTCTCCATCATTACTTTGTAAACCTTGACCTTTAACAGTATCAAGTTCTGGAAGATCTTTTGTTGCAGTAACATTTTCTGCTTCGATATATTTAACGATGGCACGTCCTAGTGGATGGTCTGACGTACCTTCAACGGCTGAAAGTAATGCCATATCTGATTCTTTATCAGTTCCAAAATGAGATAGTTTTGTGACACTCATTTGACCAGTTGTTAAAGTACCAGTTTTATCAAGTACCAATGTATCAACTTTAGAGAAGGTATTTACGGCGTTTCCACCTTTCATTAAAATACCATTTTTAGCACCGTTACCAATTCCGGCAACGTTTGAAACTGGGGCACCGATTACTAAAGCACCTGGGCATCCTAGAACTAGGACAGTGATAGCTAATGGGAAATCTTGTGTAAAGATCCAAACTAAAATACCAATTATTAAAACTGCAGGTGTGTAATATGTAGCGAATTTATCAATAAATCTAGCGGCTGGAGAAGCACTATCTTGAGCCTCTTCAACAAGTTCAATAATTTTACCAAAGGTAGTATCCTCACCAACTGAAGTTGTTTCAATCGTGATAGTACCATTGTCTGTTAGTGATCCAGCGAAAACTTTGTCGCCAATAGTCTTTTCAACTGGTGTAGATTCACCTGTAATAGATGCTTCATTCATATATCCCTTACCTTCGATGATTTTTCCATCGACTGGGATTTGACCACCTGGTTTAACGATAACGTGGTCGCCTTCGTCAACGTCATCAACGTCAACAGTTTCAATATTTCCATCTTCATCAACAACTTCTGCAGTTGTTGGAGCCATTTTTGTTAAATTCTTAACTGAGGAACGAGTCTTTTGTAAAGTTCTTTGTTCCAAATAACTTCCGAATAAGAATAGGAATGTAACAACAGCTGATTCTTCATATTCACCAATAACGAAAGCTCCGATAACGGCGATCGTTACAAGTAGTTCAATACTAATAACTTTATTCATTAAGGCTGTCCATGCATGTAAGAATACTGGAATGGCACCAATAATACTTGCTATGATCATGGCTGGTGTTGAGATCATCGGTAATTTTAATAAGTAGTCCGAGATTAAACTGATTACGATTAAGATTGCGATTGCCGCAGTCATTTGATTTTGATGTTTCTGAACCCATATATTGAATTTCATATTTTCTTTCCTCCTTAAGCACAAATACATTGTATTAGGTTTTTAGGGGTTTCAACTTGATTGCGGTCAAGTTTTGGAAATAAGTTTAATTATTATTTTTTAAATCAAATACTGATATTAACTAATATATATAGTAGTTAAATATGCCGTCTCCAGAGCTGGAAAAAGAATCACTTGCAGTGCGGAACGGACAGAGCCTGAGAAACGTCTCTGACCTCGGTTTGAAGCCTTGCTTGTTCAGCAAGTCTCCAAACACGCCCGGTGGTGTAGGCGATAAATCGCCAACGCCACTTTCACTGCTAGTGATTCTTTTTTCAGCTCCTCCGACTAGTTTTTTGATTAATTCTTTAAATGTTTCAGATTTTTTAATATGTTTTTCTTTTCTTAATAGGATGAAACTCGAATTATAACTACTTTCTCTAATTAATCCATAACTATAAATGGATTATTAATTAAAAACATTAAAGAATTATTACAAAATAATTGCTATGAAAACTGGACAAGCGATATACTGTTACTCATACACTTGCAGGAGGATAAACTTATATGAAACAAGGAACTACTATTATCACTTTAGATAATGGCTACCACTTATGGACAAATACACAAGGTCACGGAGATATTAAATTACTTTGCTTACACGGTGGACCTGGTGGAACTCACGAATACTGGGAAAACTTTGGAGAAAAGTTAGCTGATCTTGGTGTTCAAGTTACAATGTATGATCAATTGGGTTCATGGTATTCAGACCAACCCGATTACAGTGATCCAAAAATTGCTGAAAAATATCTCACTTATGATTATTTCTTAGAAGAAGTTGAAGAAGTAAGACAAAAACTTGGTTTAGATAACTTCTATCTTATTGGACAATCATGGGGTGGTGCTCTGGTTCAAATGTACGCTGCTAAATATGGCAAACATTTAAAGGGAGCTATTATTTCAAGTATGGTTGATGAGATTGACGATTACGTTAAGAATATCAACAAATGTCGTATGGATGCTTTAGGTCCTGAAAAAGTTAAGTATATGGAGAAAAAAGAAGCTGAAAATGACCTTGATGATGCCACTTATCAAAGTTATGTCGATGTATTAAACGCTGAATATGTCGATCGTAAACAACCAGCTGCTATTTCTCACTTGATCAGCACTATTTCAACCGGTGTTTATAACGTCTTCCAAGGTGACAACGAATTTGTTATCACTGGTAAATTAAAGAACTGGCACTTTAGAGATAGACTTCATGAAATCACTGTACCAACACTTCTAACTTTTGGTGAACATGAAACAATGCCTATTGCGACTGCCAAAATCATGCAAGAAAAAATTCCACATGCTCGTCTTGTTACAACACCAAATGGTGGACATCATCATATGATCGATAATGCCCCAGTTTATTTTGATCATTTGGAACAATTTATTAAAGATGTTGAATCTAATAATTTTAATGACTAATCATTATGACAAAAATAGCTCAGTAATCCGATTTTTTGGATTACTGAGCTATTTTGTGTTGCATGTTTATACATTATCCCATTACAGCTGAAGTCTTATGAAGTCTATTTTTCTCAGTATGACCTCTCCAGTATGATGAAAGAACTGAACCAGAGATATTATGCCAAACACTGAATATAGTAGAAGGAATAGCTGCTGCTGGTGAGAAGTACAACATTGATAAGGTTGCACCTAAACTAGAGTCTTGCATCCCAACTTCAAAGGTAATAGCTTTTCTTTGCGGATCCTTTAAACGAATTAATCTTGAAAATAGATAACCTAAACCGTATCCTGATAGATTATGAAGGATAACAACTGGAATTACCAAAGCTGTTGTAGCAGTGAATAATTCAGCATGGTTAGCAGATATAACAGCCCCGATGATTAGAAGGATGGCTGTTTGTGATACTAACGGTAAAGCACGTGTTAAATTATCGATTCTTTTACCAAATAATGTATGGATAATAACACCCAAGATAATTGGTACTAAAACAATTCTGATCGTACTCATGAAAAGTGATTGTGTTGGGATCGTTACATACTGTCCAGCATATAACATTAATAGTCCTGGCAATGCCAATGGTGCGAGTAAAGTTGATAAAGTCTCTATTGAAACATCTAGGGCAACATCGCCTCCGGCCAAATATGCCATAACACTTGAAGATGTTCCACTAGGACAAGATCCAACAAGGATAACTCCAACAGCAGTAGCTCCTGTTAAATGGAAAATCTTACATAATACAACAGCGACTAAAGGCATGATCACATAATGCGCCACAGTTCCTAAGATAACTGGCAAAGGACGTTTAACGATCCTGACAAAATCTTCTCCACGAAGTGTCAGCCCCATACCAAACAAAATAATTCCTAATAAATACGATGTGTTGGGAATTACCCATTTACTCGTTTGTGGCAATAAATAATTAAAAATTGCCCAAATAACAACTAATACCGTAAACCATCGACCGATCCATTTACCTAGTGCTTCTAATTTTCCCATATAATCACGCTTCTTTTCATTTTAAATAAATTTAATTGTAATAACCTAAAGTCATTCTAGCGACTTGACTCATCTTATCCGGTCCCCATGCCGGTTCCCAAACAATATTTATTTTTACTTCGTCTACTTCTGGCAGTTTTTCCAAAGATGATTGAATCATTTGTTCCAAAACTGTTGAAATAGGACATCCCATAGTTGTTAAAGTCATAGTGACAGTAACGACGTTATCTTCCATACTTAGACCGTAAATCAGACCTAGATTGACCAAATCAATTCTTAATTCTGGATCAATAACTTTTGATAACCGTTCAAGCATCCTATCTTGCAAATTTTTTACTGCTGATTCTTGCATCTCATCTACCATTTAGATCACTACTTTCCCTTTTCTTTTCCAAATAATTGATCAGCTCCTAGCATTACACCACCAGTATTTGCTGAAGTTACTAAATACTGATATCTTGCTAAATAACCGAATCTAACTTTAGGTTGGAATGGTTTTAATTCTTTTCTGCGTCTTTCAAATTCATCATTAGATACAGCAACGTTCAAAGTTCGATTTGTAAGATCGATCGTTATTTCGTCTCCATCATGGATCAGTGCGATTTCTCCACCTGAAGCGGCTTCTGGTGAAACATGACCTACACAAATTCCATGAGTTGCACCGGAAAATCTTCCATCAGTAATAAGTGCAACCGTTCTTCCTAAACCACGTCCGATAATATCTGAAGTTGGATTTAACATTTCAGGCATCCCTGGACCACCTTTTGGACCTTCATATCTAATAACAACAACATGACCGGCCTTAACTGTTCCATTGTCTATTCCTTCAACCGCATCATCATGCGAATCAAAACAAATAGCTTTACCAGTAAACTTGTGAATATCTGGATCTACACCCGCTACTTTGATAACTGAACCTAATTTAGCGACATTTCCATAAAGAATCGAAAGTCCACCTTGTTCAGAATAAGGATTATCCAAAGGTCTGATAACTTCTGGATTTTTAGTAACTGCTCCAGAAACATTTTCACGAATCGTTTTACCGGTGACGGTCATTCGATCAGGATGGAAAACACCTTTTTGAATCAGCTCATTCATCAATACTGGAATTCCACCAGCTTGGTGAACGTCTTCCATTGTCCAAGATGATGATGGAGCAATTTTTGCCAAATGTGGTGTACGTTTAGCGATTTTATTGATTTCTTCCTCGCTGTATTCAACACCCGCTTCATGAGCAATTGCTAAACCATGCAAAACCGTATTAGTTGAGCCGCCCATTGCCATATCTAGGGCAAAAGCATCATCAAAAGCATCTTTAGTCATAATGTCGCGAGGTTTAAGATTATTTTTAACATTTTCCATAACGCGTCGTGCGGCTTTTCTAACTAATTCACGGCGTTCTTCTGATGTAGCTAAGGCAGTACCGTTATAAGGTAGTGCTAATCCAAAAGCTTCCATTAATGAATTCATTGAATTAGCTGTGTACATTCCTGAACAAGAACCACAGCTAGGACAAGCATTTCGTTCCAATTCTAAGAAGTCCTCTTTAGTCATTTTCCCATCTTTAAAAGCACCAACAGCTTCAAAAACAGAAGATAAAGTAGCTGCTTTACCGTTGGGATCGACCCCAGCTTTCATTGGTCCACCGGAGACAAAGGCACATGGAACGTTAGTACGAACAGATGCCATCAACATTCCCGGCGTGATTTTGTCACAATTTGGCATATATAAAACGCCATCAAACCAATGTGCATTAATAACTGTTTCCGCGGAATCAGCGATAATTTCTCTACTAGGCAATGAGTAACGCATTCCGATATGTCCCATTGAAATACCATCATCAACACCGATAGTATTGAATTCAAATGGAATCCCACCAGCCTTTCTAATTTCTTTTTTAGCAATATCGGCTAGTTCTCGCAAATGAACGTGACCAGGTACGATTTCAATATATGAATTACAAATTGCAATGAATGGTTTTTTCATATCTTCTGGATCTTTAACTTGACCTGTTGCATAGAGCAAGCTTCTACCTGGTGCTCGATCGACACCTACTTTAATTTCGTCACTTCTCTTTTGCATATCTTTACCACTAACATTGAAATTTAGTGTGTCACTCATTTCATCATCCTCTTCTCTTTTTATGACTTGGGGTAAACAGATACTCTAGTTTCATCGATTTTTTGAACAATAATTGGTTTTTGATAAAAGTCTGATAAGGACTTTTCTGATAATAAATTTTTTGTTTGACCAAAGTTAACGATTTCCCCTGATCGTAATAACAGTAGATGATCAAATACTGGCAGAATCTCTTCAGTGTAATGCGACACTAAAAGTAAGGCAGGACTATCAGGGCTTTTGGCAATTTTTTGAATACGTTTTAACAATTCTTCTCTAGCAAATAAATCCAATCCATTACATGGTTCATCTAAAATTAATAATTCAGGCTTTGCCATCAGTGCTCGAGCTATTAAAATAAGTTGCCGTTCTCCTTGTGATAAAACAGCGTATGATTTAGACAATAACTTTTCACCGCCAAGATTTTTCAAAATATTTCGTGCTTGTTCCAAATCTTGGTCGCTGTATTCTTGATAAACTCCAATACTTGCGAACTTACCTGATAAAACGATTTGGTCAACGATATCCCCTGGATGCAAAGCATCTTGTAAGGCGGTACTGACCCAGCCGATCTTAGTTTGTAATTTAGGTATATTGGTCTGACCAAACAATCCACCCAATACTTCTAAAGAACCAGTCGTCGGCCACAGATCACCGTGGATCATCTTCAATAAAGTCGTTTTACCTGCGCCATTTAAACCTAAAATTGCCCAATTTTCCTTAGCTTTAACATGCCAAGAGATGTCTTTTAAAATTTGCCTATTTCCGCGAGTTACTGAAACATTTTTAAATTCAAGAATATTACTCATAATAATTACTATGCTTCAGCTTGAGGTGTACTGTATTTATCAGCTTCTTTAACAAATGGCATTCTTTCACGCAATCCTTCACCAACTTCTGATAATAAGGAATGTTCTGAACGTTCGCGCATCTTGTAAAGTTCTGGGAAACCGTTACGATAATCTTTCATAAATTCTTTGGCAAATTTACCATTTTGGATATTCTCAAGTGAATCCTTCATGGCTTGTTTTGCCTCTGGACCGACGACCTTTGGACCAACGACATAAGAACCATATTCAGATGTATTGGAACAATCTTTATACATCTTGTTGAAACCACCTTCATAGATAAGATCACAGATAAGTTTCATTTCATGTTCAACTTCAAAATAGGCTAGTTGTGGAGAGTATCCTGCTTCTGTTAAAACTTCAAAACCTGTTTCGATCAAAGCTGTGATACCCCCCATTAGGACATTTTGTTCACCAAAGAGATCTTCTTCTGTCTCTTCTTTGAAAGTTGTCTTCAATAATCCTGCACGAGCAGCACCATTTCCCTTAGCAAATTCTTTTGAGAGATCTTCTGCATGTCCTGAATAATCTTGGAAGTATCCATAAAGTGCTGGGACCCCGAAGCCTTCTTTATATGTACGGCGACAGAGATTTCCTGGACCTTTAGGTGCCATCATAACGACATCAACATTAGCTGGAGGAACGATTTCCTTATAATGGATATTAAATCCGTGAGAGAATCCTAAGACGTCGCCTTCTTTTAAATTAGGTTCGACTTCATTTTTATAGACATCTGACATAACTTCATCGGGTGTTAACATCTGAACCCAGTCGGCTTTTTTAACGGCCTCGGCAACTGAATATACTTCAAACCCATCACGTTTAGCATTATCAAATGATTTTCCTGGTCGAACGCCAACTACAACGTTGAAGCCAGAATCACGTAAATTGTTAGCCTGTGCATGTCCTTGTGATCCGTATCCGACAAATGCTAAAGTCTTTCCTTGTAAATAATTTGTTGTGACATCATTGTCATATAACATTTCTACTTTCATAATAAATCCTCCATTTAGTTTAAATACTTTTTATTTTTTAATCTAAGCCCAATATGTCATCATTAGCACAACCAGGTGCAATCATTGGATAGACTTGTTCAAAACTTGGAATTGTTACATTGATCAAAGCTGGTTCACTTTTACTGAATAAATCTTGAAATTTAGTTTCTAAATTGTCTGATTTGTCTAATTCATAGTAGGAAATCCCGTACGCTTCTGACAGTTTTTCAAAATCAGGCTGATGTTCAAAAACTGTTTGTGATCGACGCTGGTCATAAAATTCATCCTGCCATTGGCGGACCATTCCGAGGGTCCTATTATTTAATAAGATTATTTTTATATTTAATTTTTCAGCTGCTAAAACTTCTAGTTCCTCACTGGTCATTTGAATACCGCCATCACCGACGAATAAAACAACATCTTTATCGGGATTGGCATACTTTGCACCAATTGCAGCCGGAAGACCAAAGCCCATTGTTCCTAAACCTCCAGATGTTACTAATTGTCTTGGATAATGGAATGGATAATATTGTGCCACCCACATCTGGTGTTGTCCGACATCTGTAACAACAGTTGCTTGTCCATGAGTAACTTCACCAACAGCTTGAATAACTTCTTGCGGTTTTAACAAATTCTTTTCTTTCTTATATTTAAAGGGATGACGAGCTTTATTCTTTTGTGTTTTTTCTAACCACTTCCTAGTCGAACGACTTTCAGCTGGAAAAGAGGTCATATATTCTAGTGCCAGTTTGGCATCTGCTGTTGCTGAATACTTAGTATGAACGATCCGATCAATTTCTTGTGGATCAACATCGATATGGGCAACTTCAGCATAAGGAGCAAACTTTTCAACATTTGGGACCAAACGATCATCAAATCTTGAACCAATATTTAACAAAAAATCACATTCTTGAAAAGCCATATTTGCGGCATATGAGCCATGCATTCCACCCATTCCTAAGAAAAGTGGATCGTTATTTTTCAAAACTCCTAAACCTAACAAAGTCGATACGACTGGAACTTGCCATTGATATGCAAATTCTGCGGCTAATAATCCTGCATTGGCTGCACCAACCCCTGCTCCTAATAGAAGTAAGGGTTTTTTTGCTTGCCTTAATTTACTTAGAATTGTATCAAGCTGACTTTTTTGATCATCAAATAAGAGATTCTTTGAATTCTTCTTATACTCAACCGAATTATCAGAATAAACTGCCGACATTACATCTTTTGGCAAATCGACTAAGACTGGGCCTTTTCGACCTGATTGAGCAATTTCAAAAGCTCTATCTAAAGTATTGGAAAGTTTTGAATAATCTTTAACTTGGAAATTAGACTTAGTTACAGCTTTCGTCATACTCAAAATATCTAGCTCTTGAAATGCGTGTGTTCCAATCGATTCTGTACCAACTTGTCCAGTTAAAACGACCAATGGAGTCGAATCCATCATTGCATCAGCAATTCCCGTAATGGCGTTTGATGCCCCTGGGCCACTAGTAACACAAATGACTCCGGTTTTCCCCGTGACTTTGGCATATCCTTCAGCAGCATGGGCTGCACCTTGCTCGTGACGCATTAAAATATTTCTAAAAGATGAAGTATAAAACGTATCATAAATTGGTAAAACAGCCCCACCAGGGTATCCGAATAAAACTTCAACATTGTGATCAACTAACGATCGAATCAAAGATTCAGCTCCGCTAATTTGATTTTGTTCACCGTCTGACTGTTTTGCTAACATAATAGATCCTCCTTCCATAAGTGATTCTCATTTTTTAGGTCAAATTATATTAGAATTAATATAGTGATTGGTTTTTCTAATTTTTCTTTAATTTACCTTGATTATCACCAATTATTGCAATTTCAGCTGAGTAGATAAAAAATCATTAAAGATTAAATTCAACATTTTCAAAAGTTTCTTAAATGCCATTGTTTAATCGTTATAACGATTGACTAATTTTCTTCATTTGCTGATGGCAATTAAATTAAACGCCTTTAAATCAATTGTCAAGAGGGCTTTCCCAAATTACGCTGGATAAAACATCAATAAAATTTCAGGCATATATAGGTAATTTATCTCAAAATTTATAGTTAAATATTTTTTGCAAAAATAAATATTATTATTTATATATTGACATTTCTTACCAAAGTGTTAAATTTAAATAAAATTAAAGGCACATTAAAATGTCTAGGAAAGGGGAGCTGAATATGTCAGTCACTTATCTATCAAATAATTCAATGCTTGATGTAACAGCTTCTCTAAACAAGAAGGCTATCGAAAACGATAGTCTTCTTGTGCTTGTCCAAAATATTTTGAACGATGCTGAAATTATTATTGTCATTATTAAGGCCGTCGCTACAACGGCCTTGATTAGTCTGCTATTTGATTTAGACAATAATGCTCAGTGGGATTCCCAAAACATTTTGGATATTTGTATCAATTTCTGTAAATTTCAGGAATAGCTATCAAAATATTCATGATTCAATGTCAAAAAGGGTTATCTGCTAAGCAGATAACCCTTTTTTTATCCAAAAATTTAAAAACATACGAGGAAAATAATTATGACAACCAACAACAAAGCAGTTTTAACCGATGAAGAAGTAAAAAAAGCTTACGAAGTATTAAAACCAGTCGTCGTTCACACACCTTTACAATACAGCGACTATCTATCACGAAAATATAACTGTAATGTCTATCTTAAAAGAGAAGATATGCAAGTAGTCCGATCATTCAAAATTCGTGGTGCTTATTACGCCATCTCCCAAACATCAAAAGAAGATAGGAAACGCGGTGTGGTTTGTGCCAGTGCTGGAAATCACGCTCAAGGAGTTGCTTTTACCAGTGCAAAAATGGATATTCCCGCAACTATCTTTATGCCAACAACTACACCGCAACAAAAAGTTGATCAAGTTCAATTTTTTGGAGGCAAAAACGTTACTATCAAAATGGTCGGTGATACTTTCGATGAAGCAAATGAAGCCGCAAATAAATTTTGTTTAGAAAATAATCAAACTTTCATCGCTCCTTTTGACGATTTAAATACCATGGCAGGACAAGGATCGCTTGCAGTCGAAGTATTTGACGACGCAAAAAAAGAAAATTTAGATGTTGATTATTTATTTGCAGCAATCGGTGGCGGTGGATTGATCAGTGGGATAAGCACTCACACTAAAGCAGTTAGTCCTAAAACAACTGTTGTTGGTGTTGAACCAACTGGTGCCAGCTCGATGGCTAAAGCCTTTTCTGTTGGTCATCCCGTCAATCTTAATACCGTTGACACTTTTGTCGATGGTGCTGCAGTTAGAAAAGTCGGCCAATTAACTTACAATACTTGCCAAAAATTTGTCGATCGACTAGTCCAGGTTCCCGAAGGATTAGATAGTAAAACTATTTTAGATGTTTATAGTAAACTTGCACTGGTCGCTGAACCAGCTGGTGCCTTGAGTATTGCAGCTCTAGAAGTTTATAAAGACCAACTGGCTGGAAAAAATGTAGTCTGTGTTGTATCTGGTGGAAATAATGATATTAATAGAATGCATGATATGGAAGAAAGATCCTTAGTTTATCAAGGTTTACAACATTACTTCTTAGTAAGTTTCCCTCAACGTGCAGGTGCATTGAGAGAATTCGTCAATCAAACACTGAATCCCGATGATGATATCACTAAATTTGAATACACGAAAAAAGTTAATAGTGGTACTGGTCCTGTTTTGATCGGTGTTCGTTTAGGTAAAGCCGATAATCTCAAAGTTTTGTTAGAACGACTAACTCAATTCGATCCTAATTATTTAAATCTAGAAGACAATCCCGCACTATACAGAATGCTAGTTTAAATTATCTCTAGGAACAAAAAAAGCTTTCCATTTTTGGAAAACTTTTTAATTATATTAAATCGCACTATATAATAGTAGAAACTAATTTATTTTTTTATTTCAAACTCTTCAAAACATAGTCTGCCAGCTGATTTACACGTGCATAATCGTCATCATCTGGATCTTCATTTATTTTAACTGAATCAGCAACTTGATCACCGTTACTAGAATTCATTTCCATAGTAAAGTAATCGACTGCTCTTCCAAAATGAATATGTGATTTTGAACTAACTCCTAAAACTGCAAATTTAGTTTTAGCCAAGTCGACATCTTGCAAATCTTCAAAAAAGTCTTGTGCCTCTTCGGGTATTTCACCATCGTTATAAGTATATGTTTCGATTATAACGGCGTCATACTCTGGTAAATCAAAGGCGTCAGCATCAACTAATTGATCTAAAACAACTTCTGCACCATTTTCCTCTAAATAATGTGCTAAATGCTTTGCAACGGTTTCATTACGGCCAGACATACTTATATAACCTAAGAATATTTTACTCATTTTAAATACCTACCATCTTACACTGATACGTTCTTTTTGGTGCTTGGCATTTAATATTTCATCAACCATAGCCATCGCATAATCAGCATAACTTATTTTAGATTTCCCATTTTTATCAAAAGTCATTTCTTCACCGGCTAAGACATACCCGCCAGTTTTTTCTGCATCAAAATCAAAATCATCAGCTGGACTAATATAAGTCCAATTGATATCACTCTTACGCAAAACATCTAATGCCTTTCCCATTTCTTCACTAAGTGGTTTTACAAAATCTGGAAAGTCGTCTTGTTCAAATCTCTTTTGTGTATGTTCTTTATTGACGTAAAGAGATCCAGCACCACCAACTACCATAAGTCTAGTTCCAGTTCCCTTTAATATATCAATCAAATGTTTTGTAGAGGGTACAAATTCTTTAACACTGTCGCCAAAAAAGCCCAATGCATCCACTAAAACATCAAAATCTTTTACATCATCATGCGTTAAATCATAAACATCTCTGACAAGAAATTTTTCTGTTGGAGATTTTTTTTCATTACGTACAATTGATGTAACATCTAAACCACGTTTGAATGATTCCTCAACAATCATTGATCCTTGCTTACCATTTGCTCCAATTACAGCTATTTTCATTAAAATACCTCCCACTACTTTTTACTTTACACAAAATAAACAATAATTCCTACATATTAGGCTCACTAGAACAATTCTTTTTAATTTGACGGTACTTGATACACATGTAGTATCATTAGAGTTGATAAATCTTTAGGAGGAACAAAATGGCAAAATACCAAATATACTTAATTCGTCACGGTCGTACTTGGTTTAATCGTTATAACAAAATGCAGGGCTGGTCAGATACACCGTTAGCACCAGATGGTGTGGAAATTGCAAAAAAAGCTGCCGTCGCACTAAAAGATGTTGACTTCAGTGCAGCTTTTTCATCAGACGCTAGACGAGCTATCGACACATGCAAATTAATTGTTGATGAAAATATGAATAAAGATAAATTGAATCCCACTAAATTGATGGAATTCAGAGAACAATTTTATGGTTATTTTGAAGGAATGAATTCACCCGAGGCTTGGTTCATGGTCGGACAACCACATGGTGCCAAGGGATTTAGCGATATTATTGATAAATATGATCTAAATGCAACTAAAGATTTCATGAAGGAAGCCGATCCTTTCCACGATGCTGAAAATGCTGAAGAATATTGGACTAGAATCAATCGTGGATTTGATGCTATTGATAAAATAGCTAAAGATGGAGATAAAATTTTACTTGTTTCACACGGAACAACTATCAGATCAATCACAGATCGTTATAGTGATGGTCAATTTGATGTAACAGACAGTCCAAGAAATTCAAGTTTAACTATGCTTGAACGCGATAATGGTAAAAATCTTGTTACAAGTTATAATCAAATGATTATATAAGAGCGTTATATAAGACGGTTAGAGACTGAGCATAGCCTAGGATATCGAATAATTGCGCATTTGCAATTGTTCGATATTCGTAGCTAAGCGGAGGTCTCTGCCTTATATAACGCGTTGCAATAAACAAATTAGATGTACCCAAAAAGTGCAGTAATCCAAAATTGGATTACTGCACTTTTTTAATTTAACAATCGAAAGCTGAACAAGTTTTTTTAAACCATTAGCTATTCCATCTTAACATCGTTTATTCCAAACAATAATACTAAAATACCGATTGCTAAAACTGCTACAAACATCATAAATATCATTGAAATACTCAATCCCATCCCTAATAATGCTCCTATTAAGAAAGGTCCAAGTGTTGCACCAACTCGACCAATCGATTGAGTAAATCCAACTCCAACTCCACGAATTTTTGCTTCATAATGACTAGGAGTAAAGGCAATAAGTGTTCCCCATGCACCTAAATTGAAGAATGACAATAGTGCACCACCAATAAATATAACAATTTCGTTATTAGCTGTTCCAAAAATAAAAGCACTTACAATAGTTCCTAAAAGATAAATAATTAAAATCTTCTTACGACTAATTTTACCCATCAACCAAGCAGCTAAATAATAACCTGGTAATTGTGCCAAACTCATCAATAACGTATAAGCAAAACCGTGAAAAATCGTAAAACCTTTTAAAATTAAAACACTTGGAAGCCATAAAAACATTCCATAATATGAAAACATGACTACAAACCATAAAACAGTCAAAACACTAGTAGCTCTTAAATACTTACCAGACCAAATATCTTTTAGTGACTGGAAAATATTTATCTTATCTCTTTTAGTTTTAATATATTCATCTGGCAAATGTCTTCTCATAACAAAGGCATATAAAGACACTAAGAATGTGAAAATAACTGTTATTCTCCAACCAAAAATAGGCATAACTAAAAATGATAATAATGACGCAAAAATCCAACCAATGGCCCAGAAACTATCAGCTAAAACCAACATCCTAGATTGAGTTTTTCCAGAGAAAGAATCAGCTAGCATAGTTGCCGCCACCGGTAACTCTCCACCTAATCCAATACCAGTGATAAATCTTACTAACATAAATGTATTTACATCCCTAGTAAAAGCTAGTAAAAGATTTCCTACTGAAAATAAGATCAACGTCCCGATCATTACATGCTTACGACCAAATTTATCGGCCAAATATCCACAGCCCAATGATCCAAAAATCATTCCTAAAGATGTTACGGCACTAAGATATCCAATTTGAGTAGGTGCCAAACCCCATTCACTCTCAACAATTGGCATAATAAATGATAATAATGCAACATCCATGGCGTCGAAAAGCCATGCCGTACCAATAACAAATAGTAACTTGTTACTTCTAGTTAAAACGTTTTGCATATTCCATCTCCATTTTAATATTTTTTATTAAAAAAATAATTTAGGTACATTTTACTTTTAAAACTTCAAAAGAATAACATGACAATAAAAGTCATGTCAAGTTATCTATTTTAACCGATAAACCTTACCCGGACGACCAGCCATCTTTAGATTTTCTACTCCTACTTCTTGAAATAAATGGCGATGAGTCTTACGGAAATTTGAATTGTCTATTTCTGAAAGCGGGATTCTTAGAAGGATCGAATAGATGATCCTAGCCTTTTTTAAGGTAAAAGTTGGTCCCAAAATACGCAATATTGTTGGCGAATAGTCAAGACGATTTCTAACTCGACTAAAAGCTGTACGTAGAATTAAACTATGATCTGCAAATAATCCGTCTTTTTTCCGATACTTTTCTGAATCAGAATAAAATTTGTCACGATCTACACTATCTTTCAAAGTTTCAAAAGATAGTTTGCCATGAGTCAATTTATAATTATCAATACTTGGATCAACAATGAACCACTGCGCATCATCAGCCCCATATCCTGGAACTAATTTAGGCATGTCTGGCAGATAAATCATATAAGTTAAGGCCAGTTCCCTTTTTTTACTTCTATGAATATCGGTAAAGGTAGCTAATTGTTCAGTATTAACTAGTGGAAGGTCTACGCCGATCTTCTCACGTACTAACCGTAAAGAAGCCTCCTCAGCATTTTCATCTTTACGCAAATAAGTTGTAGGTAAGCCCCACATTTGATTTTCAGTTCTTTTCAATAAAAGGACCAACAATTCTTTTGTCTTGCTATTAAAGCTCCAAATAACGTTAGTAATACTGATTTCAGCCATCTTAAACTGCCTCCTTATTTTTAATTTTACAATAAGTAGTAGGCAATTAACTATGTTTAATTTATCATTCTTATTATAATAATGTGGTAATTATTTTAATAAGAAAAAGTCTTTAATTTTCTTATTTGTATTAGAAAAAATATTTTTATTTAAGCTTTTTATTAAAAAAATCTCATTTTCATTTAACTTAGTGTATAAGTTTTCAGTAAAATGTTTTAGAATGTAGTTTAAGTCTTTAAATTGAAAGGGGAAATTTAACATATGTTGAAACCATCAGATGCTGTTGAAACGGAAGGATTTTATATTAACCCTGATCGTTCAGTAGCTGTAATCAACTATAACGAAGAATATGTTCGTGATATTTTTCAATTGATCAACTCCGAAAGCTTCGCTAAGCTAGTAAAGCTTTATCTCAAAGAAAGCAAAAAAACATCAACTAACGACTTTGAGAAATTGGATTCCAAAACATACACCAATACTTTGAAAGCTATCTTAGTAGATAATAAATCTGGATACGAAAAATATGACCGAAATTTGATACTGAAAAGTATTGAAGATTTATATTCATTCTATCGTTCATACTTTAGAGTTTCTCTGATCAATAAACACAATAGTGAAATCGTAACTAACGATTTTATGGATATCGATAATCGCTTTAATGAAATTGTTCTTCAGTTATACCGTGCTATTGAAGAGAAATTACAAGGTTTTTCTAACCGTGCATACCGTCAAGTTAACGCTGGTACAAATGCCTGTGTTCTAACACAATCAATTTCTTGGCCTACACCAAAGGGGTATGAAGCATTACAAAACATTAGATTCTTAGACACCCTTATGTTACGTCCTCCAATGATGATGCACACTAAGAGCAACAAGCGTGAAGGTGTCTTTGATGCTGTTAAAGATAATCCAATAGCTAAATTTGATGGTGATCAAAAAGATTGGTTCTGTTTCCCAGCCAAAATTGGTGAAAGCCTAGCCTATATTTACTTCCATCGTGATTATTTTGTTAGTGGAATTGCTCTAGCCAACTTGTTTGAAGTTGCTGATACAGCAAGTATTGAAGGTAAAAAGCCTGATGAAATTTTGTTATTTGGATTAGACAAAACTGAAGGTGATGTTTGTCACTATTACCACGACGAAGAAAATGATCTTTGGATTGGTGAAGTTCCATATAATGATAAGACAACTTACTTTGGTTACATGAAGAAAATGTGTTTGACACTTCATAACTTGCATATGATTTATGAGAATCGTCTTCCAATCCATGGATCAATGGTTAGAATCAGTTTCTCAAATGGTAAGACTAAGTCTGTTGTTTTCTTTGGGGACTCAGGTGCCGGAAAATCTGAATCAATTGAAGCTCTACAAGAAATTGCTGATGATAAAATTTTAAATATTGAAACTATTTTTGATGACATGGGTAGTTTTGCATTTGATGATGACGGCAATGTTTATGCTCAAGGTACTGAAACTGGTGCTTTCGTTCGTTTGGATGATTTAAGTAGCTCCGTAGCTTTCAATAATATGGACCGTGGTATTTACTTAAATCCAGAGTTGAAAAATGCTCGTGTTATTTTACCTGCTAATACTTATAAACGTGTGGTCGAACACCATAGTATTGATATGTGGGTTTATGCTAATAATTATGATTCAGAGATCGGTTTGCATCAATTCCCTGATGAAGATGAGGCAAAGAAAACATTCATTGCTGGTAAGAGAAAAGCTCTCGGCACAACTGATGAAGTAGGCATGAGTACAACATTCTTCGCTAATCCATTTGGCCCAGTTCAAGAAGAAGAAAAAACTCGTCCGGTAATCGACAAGGTATTTAACAAGCTTTATAAAGATAAAGTTTACGTTGGTGAAATTTATACTCATCTAGGGTATGACAAATCAAAAGATAGCTTGCAAGAATCAGCTAAAGAATTATTAAATCAATTAATGAATAATTAAGCACCAAAAAAGCAGATCGCCTGATCTGCTTTTTTTATTATATTAAATTTTATTTTTTAAGTAACTTCTCAACAGCTGGCTTCAAATCGGCTTCGTCCATATCTTCATATTTCTTAGCCTCTACTACTGTTTTATCAGTATCATGATTTGATGCTTCCATAAAGTGATCCCAGATAGCATCTCTAACTGGTAGAGTTGAGTCACTCCAATCAAAAACTTCACTCATTTTCATATCTAATAAACTTGTTTTATCTACTGATACAGCCATTATTAAAGCTTCCTTTCTTTGATTACAAGTACCATTGTAAATCATTATTATCGAGATGTTTAACAAAAGCCCTTATTGATTTATATGTTTATACAAACATTTTCAAATAAGGTTATGGTTGATAATAATCTCATCCCGATCTCTTGTAAAGAAGTTTGCTTAATGACGTTTTACCTAAAACATCCCATATAATAACCGTGAGTAAATGGGAACATGTGTAACGCTGGTATAACGGTAAAAATAACTAGCACAGCTACAACGATTCCAATAATAAGCGGTGCTCTGTTTTTGTTAAATTTTACTGGCTTGCCATTATCCTTGGAAAATGCGTACCAAACCAGTGCTAAAAGAAGAACTATTATGATAGTCGAACTAAACATCATGGTCCTATCCCCTTTTTCAAAAAGAATATCACGATTTATCTGTTCTTACCAATGTTTAATTTGCAATTTAAAAAGTCTGTTAAATCAAGTAACTGACTAACCTTTTCATCATTTTTAATATCATTTAAATCCAAATTATTTAATTTAAGACGATCATTCTTTAGTACCCAAAAATTAAATAAAGGAGAGCTCACTTGATACTTGCCATGCAATAAATTCATCCCCGTCACAAATTTACTACCTATTTTAGGTAAAGGGAATGAATTCTTTTGATAGAAATATTCCTCATTCATTGTTTTATCAATCAACTCAATTTCATTAGCATATCCAAATCCTGAAGGAAAAGTCGTCGTTATATACTTATTCATTTTCTTACCAAATAAGACCTTATCGATCCTAACTTGAACCTTAGTTGTAGGAAAAATATTCTGATTTCTATTTTTCTCATAATCAACAACTGTCCCTAAAATTATCAAGTTATTTTTAGCTTTAAATTGCTGCCAAGTTAGTGGGTCGTTATTATAATCCATCATCCCAAAACTGGGCTCTTTTTTTGTTGTGGTATTTTTTAATCCTTGATTCCAATGCTGCTTATTTTTAGAAATAACATATTGATGGTATTTATTATGACGGCAGCCAACAAGCATTAACATTGGTAAGATTATCCAAAATATTCTCTTCATACACAAAATAATAGCAGGACTAAGATAGCCCTGCCATTATTTATCAATATGTATTTTTATCATTTAAACGATACTTAATACAAGCCAAATAACATTCCATATTGTAATTTTGATTTTATTTGCTTGATCAATTTTTAAATTTTTCCAATTTAACCAAATCATCAAACCAGATCCTACAATTCCAGTAACTACTTTCTGCCAGATATTAGTATCTTTAGTTATAAAGGCAAATATTATTGAACTTAAAATACTAGTTACCGCCAGTCCTAAAACAACATTTACAAAAAGTGCTTTTTTATCGGCTGGGGTATTCTTTAATAACAAATAGAAAATCCCATACAAAACTACAAAAATTAATATTGCTTCAACAGCAAAAATTAAAAATTTGAACTTCATAGCTGCAGCTGGGGCTCCGGCTAATTTTTTATCACCTAAAAATAACGTGATGATTTCTAAAAAGCAATAAATCAAGAAAACTCCTATTAAACTAACTTTATCTAACCTATATAATTTTTTCATAAAGTCCCCTATTCTTCTTTAAGTAATCCTACAAGTGGCGATTTAGCTGCTTTATTAGCTGGAATAAATCCAAATACTAAGCCAACTATTGTCGAAACGGATAATGACATAATAATTGCGTACGTTGTGACTACTGCCTTAAATGGTAAGAAACTATTAATAATTTGTACCACCCCGTAACCTAAAGCTATCCCAATCAATCCCCCGATCACACAAAGTACAATACTTTCAATTAAGAATTGATTTCTGATATCCCCTGCGGTTGCACCAAAGGCACGTCTGATACCGATCTCTTTTCTACGTTCAGAAACGGTGATATACATGACGTTCATAACACCAATACCAGCGATTAATAATGAAATTCCCGCTACAAAAGCAACGAAATAAGTAATATTATTCAAAGTCTTTGTAAAACTCTTACTAATTTGATCAGGATGAGAAATCGAGTATTTACCCAATTTGGAATCTTCACCAAATTTTTTCATTTCATTTACAGCACTTTTTCCAACTGCTTTTTTATTAGCAGAAGGCTGAACAGATAGCCTGGCCTCATCTTGTGAAATTTGACCAGCAAATAATTGTTTGAATGTAGTTTTAGAAACATAAATATCAGGACGATATTCAAAATCACCTATTTTATATATTCCACTTACAACATAAACATTGTCATTAATAACTAATCTCTTATTTAATGCTTTACCTTTAAAGGCCCTATCTGCTAAATCTTTAGAAATGAAGATATTGCCCGTATCATCGGAATTTAATATTGTTCCAAAACCTCTATATAATTTAACTCTTTTGGGAACTTTATTAAGTGTTGCTGAAGTCTTCTTAGTTTGATGTTGAACTGTCACACTGGCTTCAGGATTACTACTAGTGAGCTTGACATGATCGACCCCTTTAATACCCTCTAAAACAGCCAGATCATCTCTAGTAAATCCACTTTTGGTATCCTCATCTGATGAAGCAGTAAATTCTAAAGTCACTTTATTTTTAGTATTGTGATCTTGCATCCCTTTAGTGGCAACGTGAGTAAAGCCATCCCCAATTGCCAAAATACAAATAACGCTAGCAATACCAATAATAATACCTAGCATCGTCAAAAAATTTCGATTCTTATTCTTACCGATTGATTTGAGTGCGATCATAACTTTATCTAACATTATTTTTTCACACTCTTTTCGTCATTATATAGATGACCATCACGTATGTAGACAGTTCTCATGGCATAGTCAGCAACTTCTCGATCATGTGTAACCATAATGATTGTTGTGCCAGCTTTATTTAGATTAGTAAAAATATCCATGATCTCTGTACTAGTTTTGGAATCTAGGGCTCCTGTTGGTTCATCAGCAATGATTAAATTAGGTCGATTAACAATTGCTCTAGCAATCGCCACACGTTGTTGCTGTCCACCTGAGAGTTCAGAAGGAGTATTCTTCTCTTTGCCCTCCAGACCTACTTTATTTATTACATCTTCGATCAATTCACGTTTATTAGCTTGTTTTTGTTTACTATAAATTAACGGAACTTCAATATTTTCATAAACACTGTACGTCGTTAATAACTTAAAATTTTGAAAGACAAATCCTAATTGATCACCACGAATCCTTGATAAGTAATTATCATTAGCATCTTTATATGATTTATCCTTTAGCAAATATTCTCCAGTGTATTTCTGATCTAACAGACCCAAAATGTTGATCAAAGTCGATTTCCCAGAGCCTGACGGACCCATGATCGCTAAAAATTCTCCATCTGAAACTTCAAGATTTATATTTTCAAGTGCAATGAACTTGCCGTATGTTTTTCCTATATCAGTTACTTTAAGCATATGATCACCGCCTAAAACAAGACTAGCTTATCGCCGGCCTTGATATCTTCTTTAGTGTAGTAATCATTACCATGTTTAGTTAGGTTTAAGATGACTTTATGTTTCTTGTTATTTTTCAAAAGATAGACAGTATCTTCATCTTTAACTGCACTTGCAGGAATTTTATAACCTAGTGATTTATTCTTAATTTGAACATGCATTCCATATGGCAAGCTTTCGTCTGTGCTTACTTGGAAATGATAATAAGATACGGAACCATTGTTATACGGTATGGCGTCTTTTTTTGAATATGTTCCTGAAATTTCTTTACCATTATTTTTAACAACTGTAACGTTTTTACCGATTTTAATTTTATCCAAACTAAATTCATTCACATTACCCAAAATAACTGGATTGCCATAAATATAACTGTGACCTTCACTATCTTTGTAGTAAGTACCAGAAATTGGCGCTGCGACTACACGATTTTGCTGCTTATTTAGTTTATTCAATTTATCTTGTGCATCCGCCAAATTTTGCTGATCTTTAGCCAATTCTATTTTGTCATCGGCTGTTTTAGTTGTATTCTTATTTACTTCTTGAATAGCTAAATTTATTTGATTGATTTCTAAATTCACACTATTAATTTCACCGGACATATCTTCATAAAATGTAAAAATAGTTTGACCCTTCATAACCTTTTGACCGTTAATAACTTGTGTTGAAGCCAGTACCTCATCAGACGATTTAGGTTCAGCACTAACAGCATTTTTTTCATCAGCTTGAACCACTCCGGTAAAATAATTCGTACTCTGTGATTTTACCGTGTAAGTAGTATATTTAGGTTCGGTCGTATTACTTTTACCAAAAGCTAAAAATAAAACTATTCCTAATAAAATGACATTAATTCCCCAAATGGCAATTTTAATTTTCTTCATGCAAAATTCTCCCTAAACAAAGATAGTTTTAAGGATAACAGCTCATCTTTTAAATTCAAAATCACTCAAAAAGCGCAATAACAACTATTTAAGTAATATAGTCGTTATTACGCTTTTTATGATTAATAAATTTATATATATTGAATTTTAGATCATTTTATAACGTTTTCTTTGACGTTTTGCCAAATATTAGGCAGTCACTGCTTTAGAGCTTTTAACTGTCTTTTTTGAACTAGATAAACGTTTCAAACCAATACCTGTGAAACCACTAATAATAGAAAGGATCGGTGAAAGTAGACTGAAGAAACAGAATGGTAAGAATTCCAAAGTTGATACGCCTAGTGTATTGGCTGCAAATGCGCCAGCAACACCCCAAGGGATCAAGTAGTTGATAACTGTACCACCATCTTCAAGAACACGGCTAAGAGCTAAATTATCAAGTCCACGCTTATTGAATGTTTCTTTAAATGCTTTACCAGGAAGGATAACTGATAAGTATTGTTCACCAACAAAGATATTAACTCCAATACCTGAAAGAATTGTAGCTGTAACAAGTGGTCCTGTTGTCTTCAAACGTTTAGCAAGTGGTTGCATAGCTGTTTGAATAATATCAAACTTCATTAACAAACCACCAAGTGACAATGTAAGAAAAATCAATGAAACTGTACCCATCATTGAGCTGATACCACCACGAGTAAGTAGTGCATCGACACTGGCATTACCTGTCTTTGAAATAAATCCTGATTCGATAAAACCTGCAACTGATTTAATTGGTGTTGAAGGATTTTCAATAAAAATCATACCGATCGTAACAGTGATATTTAAAATCAAAGTTGCAATAGCCGGAATCTTTAAGAAGGCACAAACGAAAAGTAATGCGATTGGAAGAATTGCCCACCAAGTAATTGTGAAATTAGAGTTTAAAACATTCAAAGTTGTATCAATTTTACCTAAACTAGCGCCTGAACCGCTATTACCAATAACAGCGTATAGAATCAATGAAATAATAAATGCGGGAATTGTTGTCCACATTAAATTTTTGATATGAGAAAACAAATCTGAACCAGCAATGGCTGAAGCCAAGTTAGTTGAATCTGAAAGTGGTGAAGTCTTATCACCAAAGATAGCACCAGAGATAATTGCTCCGGCAACTAAAGCGGGATTAATACCAAGTGTAGTTCCCATTCCAAATAGTGCGATACCGATTGTAGAAATAATTGTAAAAGCACTACCGATCGAAGTTCCGATCAAAGCACAAACTAGGAAAACAGATGGAACAAACCATTGTGTTGAAATCATATGGAATCCAGCTACCATCATTGATGGAATAATTCCTGCTGCGATCCAAGTTCCGATCAAGGCACCAATCAAAATAAAAATGAAAATTGGCACGATACCATTTTTAACGCCGTCCATAATACCATTATGAATATCATCCCAACTATTCTTTCTGACTTTTGCCCAAAGGATCAATAAGCCAATAACTACCAAAACTGGAGTTTGTGGGGACAATCCGAATTTAATAACACTAGTACCTAAAATTATTAACATAACTATTAGAATCGTCATGGATTCTCTAAAACTTACTTTCTTTTCCATAATTAAAATCTCCTCGAATTTTTTTGCTTTAAATCGTCGAATCAATATCGAGGATTACCGCCTGAAGTTTCCATATCAATACCCCCTTGAGTATAAAAAAAGCCGTTCCTGCTATATTTAAATAACAGGGACGACTTTTACCGTGGTACCACCCAATTTGAGAATAGTCTTACAACTATTACTCCACTCTTGAGAAATAACGGTTCTCTTTTTCCGCTTGGATAACCAAGTCGTGTTTGGTATTTCTGTACTATATCCTGACCGGTTCGCATCAACCACCGGCTTTCTTACACACAGATACAGCATTACTTAGTTCAAACACTTAATTTGTTTATGTGATTGATATGAATATTAGCAGTGTTTAAATTACAAGTCAAGTTATTATTTTAATAAATTTCTAATTTTAATTGTTGGTTAAAACTCAAGAATCTCCTTACCAACAACATAACCGTTATCAATTGGAAAATCTAACTCATTTTTTATTGCTTCAAAATCATAATTATCATACTTCCCCGTAAACCACGGATTAGTAGAATTTTTTGATCCTTTTACTGCTTCAATTTTATCTTTCATAGTGGTAACTCCCTTTCACAAATTAAGCCATTCGACGATCAATATATTTTGAAAGCAATGACAATGCATAACATACGATAAAGTACATTACCGCCATAATTACAAAGACTGGAATAATGTAATTAGGATTTTGTCCGTAGACAACTTGTCCATGTTGCATCAACTCTGGCACCACAATGATAGTTGCAAGAGATGTATCCTTGATCAACGAAATAAATTGACTAACCAAGGCTGGGATCATCTTTTTATAAGCTTGGGGCAAAATAACATGCCACATAGCTTGTCCAAGCTTCATGCCTTGGGCACGTGCTGCTTCCATTTGACCAATATCAACTGCCAAAATACCTGAACGAATAATTTCAGCGATCATCATTGATTCAAAAAATGTCATCGCCAAAATTGCAGCAGGAATTGTATCTGGTTTGAAACCAAATGCTGGCAATCCAAAGTAAGTGAAGAAGATGATCAATAGTAAAGGTAAATTACGAACAACATCAATAATAAATCCTACGATCCTTGAAAAATAAGGGATCTTAGCATATCTAATGATTCCCAAAACTGATCCAAAAATAAAACTTAATACAACAGAAATTACAGAGATCAATATAGTGATTTCCAAACCTTGGAGCAGGAATCGTATATTGATCCATGAATAAGCATCTATCCAATTTTGCATAATACGTCCCCCTCTAAGCTAATTTTCTTTCTAGATGTTGCATATAGTAGCTGATCGGCAAAGTAATAACTAAGTAGAACAAACCAACTATAATGTACGTATTTACTGTTTGAAAACTTGTCGATGCAATTGCGTTACCTTGATACATCAAATCAAATCCAGCAACAAAGGCTAGAACTGATGAATTTTTAACTAAGTTAATAAATTGATTCCCAAGTGGTGGAATTACCAATTTAAAGGCTTGTGGTAAGACGATATAACGCATCGCCTGCCAGAAAGTCATACCTTGAGCACGAGAAGCTTCCATCTGACCAACGTCAACGGAATTAATACCAGAACGAACGGTTTCAGCGATAAAGGCTGATGTATAAATCGTCAATCCAATCGTACCAGCTGTAAATCCATTGATTTTAACAACATATAACGGAATTACTAAGTAAAAGAACATCGTTATAACTAACAATGGAATATTACGGAAAATCTCAACATAGACGTTCCCGATCACGCGGGCGACTTTACTAGGCATAACCTCTAAAATCGCAAAGAGAGAACCAATGATCAAACTGAAAAATAAGGCCACAATACTGGATAATACTGTCCAGCCGAATCCAGAAATGAATTCCGACCAATTATCTACAAGTAGTTTTATCATTTTCTGAGCACCTCCTTATAGTTGAATCCAGGAACGTTTCCAAACCATTTCATGATCAGCTTGTTATACGTACCATCTTTAATAACTTCTTTTAAACCTTTGTTGATTGCTTTTTTAAAGTCACCTTGGCCTTTATTGATACCAATACCATAAGGTTCAGTTGTAAATGTTCCACCGACTAATTTGTAACCTGGGTTTTCAACTGCCAGCCCAGCCAAAATAACATTATCAGTCGTCATAGCTTCACCTTGACCAGACTTTAAAGCCGTCAGTGCTTGAGCAAAATCTGGTAATTGAAGAACACGGGCTTTTGGTGCTATTTTATGAATATTATCAACGGAATTAGATCCAACTGCACTTGTAACGGTTTTACCGTTCAAATCTTTAACACTCTTGATCGATGATCCTTTTTTAACCAAGATAGATTGTCCAGCACTAAAATATGAATCAGAGAAATCAATTACTTTTTTACGGTCAGGCAAAATAGACATTGTTGCAATGATCGCATCAATATTTCCATTCTTTAATAACGGAATTCTAGATTGTGATGTAACAGTAACAAACTTAGCTTTTCCGTTCTTACCTAAAACTTTTTTAGTAATGGCCTTGGCTAAATCAATTTCAAATCCCTTTTCTTGACCATCTTTAACATCAATTAAACCAATCAACTTTTGATCAGCCTTAACTCCCCATGTAATGGTGTTAGATTGCTTGTCGTTTTCCAAAACATTTTGAGATGACAGTGGTTTAGAACCACACCCTGCCAGCGTCAAGACAAGGAGTAAAGACGTAATCAAAAGTGTTACATATTTAAACCTTTTCATATCTGTTACTCCCCTCTAATGCTTAATAATCTTACCTAAGAACTGACTAGCACGTTCATTTGTAGGGTTCTTGAAGAATGTTTCAGTCTTGTCATCCTCAAGAATTTGTCCGTCAGCCATAAAAATAACACGGTTGGCAACTTCTTCAGCAAAGCCCATTTCATGAGTAACAATAAGTGAGGTCATATCACTTTGACTTGTAACATACTTAATAACGCCCAAAACATCATCGATCATTTCAGGATCCAAAGCACTGGTAGGCTCGTCAAATAGCATACAACGAGGTTTCATAGCAAGTGATCTAGCAATTGCCACACGCTGAGCTTGGCCACCAGAAATCTGTGAAGGCATATTATGAGCTTTATCAGCTAATCCAACTTGATCAAGCAAGTTCATAGCAGTCTTCTTATTTTCTTCTTCATTCAACTTCAAAACGATTCTAGGCGCTAACATAACATTTTCCAAAACATCTTTATTGGCATATAAATTAAAATGTTGAAATACCATACCAACATCAGTTCTGATTCTGTTAATATCGGTTGATTTGTCGGCAATATCACGGCCGTTAACAATAAGCTGTCCTTTTTGAATAGTCTCCAATCCATTAACTGTTCTAGCTAAAGTACTTTTACCAGAACCAGAGGGTCCGATCAAAACAACAGTTTCCCCCTTATCAATCTTTAAGTTAATGTCTTTTAGTGCATGAAACTTTCCGTAATATTTTTGAACGTCACGAAATTCAATCATTGATGACATAAACTTTTCTCCCTTCTTTTTCCCTATATAATTCTTACTGAAAAAAATGTATTAAAGAAATTTTAATGTTTTAAAAACTATTTAGCAACAAAAATCATTTAAGTGACCTGCTTTGTTCGGTTTATTAGCCCCAAAAATAAATCACCTAATCATTGTAATACCACCATTTGTATAATATTTAAACCTCTGTTTTGAATTTTTTTATTTTTTAAAACTTTTTATTTATTTTTAAGATTCTAGTTATTCCCGAACATAAATTAAATAATTGTTTAAATGATTTTATTTAATCTTATTAATTACAGAAAAGAAGATGCAAAAACCCTTGTTATTTTCACAATTAAATAACAAGGGTTTTATATTTACGGGAAATTTGTTGAGGATTTCACACATTAATAAATAAGGTTGGGGGATTTAGCTCCTCATTTGAGGAGCTGGGGTCTGTAGGATAGAAGATTCCCGCAGACCCCAGTTCCCCAAAGGGAACTATTTCAAAACAATTTTCTTATACAAATAACGAGTTACAAAGTAATAACCTAAATATAAAATAATAAAGATTCCAAACGGTATCTCAATATTCATATATGGTTTATACAAAATTTTTGAAAACATTTGTAAGCCGATCAATACATGAACAATACCTAGTCCAGCTGGTACAGCAAAGAGTACTGCAATTTCTTTATTGATAGTTGAACGTAAAAATTTAGTTCTTGTTCCGATCTTATAAAGCATGTTATATCGTTTAACATCACTGTTAGCACCTGATAATATTTTAAACATTAAACAACTTGCTAACATTGCTAGAAAGGCGATACCTAGGAATAGACCCATAAATTCAAGTCCTGAGAAAATTCCATTAACTAAGACATAACTATCATATTTGCTTGATGCTGCTCCAACAAGTTCAGGGAAGCGCTTTTGTTCAGCTTGATTGATCTTCTTAATTTCTGACAAGTTAGCGTTAAACGACTTTGTTTTAACTAGCGTTAGACTATTAGTTTTAGAATTAATAGAATCAAACTTACTGTCGCTAACAGTGGAAACTTTAAACATTCTGTATTTTGGTAAATTATTATTTAGTAATTCATATGAAGCATCTGCAATTGACGGATCAGTAGTATCAACTGTTTTACCAACCATTGATTTCATATTGAATTTTTGATATTTAAATGGTGTCTTTTTAAATTCACTAGCTTGATAATAAATCGTGTTTTTATCCGTCTTATAATTGTATGTTGTTTGTGTTTTAACATTTAATTTATCAATACGTTTTTGTTGAGCTGAATTTATATTGTTTACTGTGACATCGTAATAATTTTGTCCGTCAACTACGGTTGAAATTTGATTTTGAAATCCTAATCCAACTGTAATAGCACCTAGTGCTAAAGCAAACATCATCGCTACCATTGAAAGTATCTTCGTATAATCCGAAATTCTAAAACTTAATTGTGACAGAGTGAAATTGTTAAGACCTTTTTGTGAGAAGTTTTTATTTCTCTTTAACGCCGCTATAACGGCTGTTATGACAGAATTTATCGTAAAGTAGGTTCCAATAACGATCGTAAATAGTGCAACTGGTACTCCTAAATAAATTAAGATCGGATTACTTCCCATAATGATCATGGTTGCATAACCAATTGCTAGAAAAACTATTCCTAAAATAACTTGGAAAATTTTCAAAGCCTTATTCTTTTTAATACGTGCTGGCTGACTATCTTTATGTAAAAGTGTCAACACTTTAGTACGGCGGATCGAAATTGAATTTTTTAAAGCGGAAATAATGAATATCACTATAAAAAATGCGAAGGTAATAAGTAGTGCTGGTAAATAAAAACTATTAAAATGAGTTACTTTCATATCTAATGCATTTATAACCAATTGACTAACAAAACTAGTCGCTACGATTCCTATAACGCTTCCTAATACAGTGGCAATCGCACCAATTGTAAAGGTTTCGATGAAAATCATCTTGGAAATCTTACTACTTTTGGCTCCAAGCATCATGAACATTCCATATTCTTTTTGACGCATGCTTAATAAAAATCCATTGGCATAATTGATATAAACTACCGTTATAATCGCCAGTAAAACTGCTCCGAAGCCATAAATGAAACTAGTTGCTTGTGCTGGTGAATTCGATTTTAAAAAGGCACTATTAGTTGCAAGCGACATAAACATATAAAAAATAGCTGAAGCTATGATAAGGCCTGAAAATAGTACACTGTAATCTCTTAAGCGGTGTTTGATCCCGCTTAATGCTAATTTATTTAACAATTTTATTTCCTCCCTTCTTTTTTACTCTGCAAATGTTCCTAAAGAATCTAGTATTTCTTGATAGAATTCACCACGAGTGTGGTCATTTTTCTTTAATTCTTGTCCAATTTCACCATCTTTAATAAAAATGATTCGATCACAATAGCTAGCTGAAAATGGATCATGTGTAACCAAAAGAATTGAGACATTATCTTCATGGTTGATTTTACTCATAGTATCCAACAAGGCACGAGCACTTTTTGAATCAAGTGCCCCAGTAGGTTCATCACCGAAAACGATTGATGGATCATGTACCAAAGCACGAGCTGCAGCAACTCTTTGTTTTTGACCACCGGATAGTTCTGTTGGATAGTGATTCAAGATGTTTGTTAGTCCAAGCTTTTTAGCAATTCCCATAACAGATGGGTCGATTTTTTTTGTACTAGTATTTTGCAAAGCTAATGGCAAAGCAATATTTTCATAAGCGGTTAGATTTTCTAATAAGTTGAAATCTTGAAAAATGAATCCAATTTTATTGGCACGAAAATCAGCCATTTCGTTAGTATTTAATTTAGTTATGTCTTGTCCACCAATGTGAACTTGACCACTTGTTGGAGTATCTAGAGTAGATAAAATGTTTAATAACGTTGTTTTACCTGAACCAGATGCCCCCATGATGCCGACAAATTCACCAGGTTCAACTTCAAAATTAACATCTGATAAAGCCTTATATTGCTTTTCTCCCGCCTTACCATATATTTTTTCGATATTTTTAACTTCTACGATTTTTTGCATTTGATCTTTCCTCCATTTGATATATCTATCTTAAAAAAATTAGTGATTAAAGTCGTTTGATTCTCCTTACAATTCCTTACAAATTTGTAAGAAGCCTGATAAGAATATGTTTTCAAGCAAAAAAACAAGTGCAGTAACCCGATTTTTTGGATTACTGCACTTGTTTATTGAAACGCGTGCCATAAGGCAGAGACCTCCGCTTAGCTACAGGAACCGAACAATTGAAAGTACACAATTATTCGATGCCTTAGGCTATGCTCAGTCTCTAATCGCCTTATGACATGCTCTTCTAAATTTTCAAATGACAAACTGTCAACTAAATAATATCAGGATTTTGTTCTACTAAATCCTTGTAAAAATTAACATTAGTCATACAAACATAAGGAATTACCCAAATCAGAGCTATTCCAAATGTGATATATCCTAGAAAATACCACCCAATATAGCTTAGCTGTAAAACGAAAAAGCGCCATTTATTACCATCCATCAATTGTCGGCTTTTAGTAATATAGTCAGTAAATTTATATTTATCGCCGTAACCTTTCTCTTGTACATCCTTATAAATAAGGAAAGTCTGCGAGTACGAAAATATTTTAATATACCCTGGAATAATTAATAACAACATCCACAAAAAGGTGAATATAGCTACAATTACTCTGATAACAATCAATTTCCACCAATCAGGATTACGATAATATGTAAAGTTGCTCTTAAAAGGTGAAAATTCTAATTCATTATTTCTTAACCAATCTAAACTTCTGAATAATACTGATAAAAATAAAGATAAAAATATTAAACCTGCAATGCCACTGATTGAAAGTAGTCTTGCATAACCATGATAAACAGCGAAAGGATCATAGTTTGCAATTAATAATGATTTGGCTTCAATTTTTCCCGAAAACATACTTAATATTCCTAAAAAAATTATTACCAAATAAAGCATCAATGCTTTACCGAGGTCTTTATTTAATAGCTTTTTAACCTCTTTCTTTAACTCTTTTCTAGTACGATAATTTTTCAAGTTTAATACCCACCTTCCTTAGTTACAATCATACAAAAAAGCAATCGTAAACAAAAGAATGCTCCTGTTCCTTCCTATTATGGTGAGTTTTATCAATCCATGTTATTATTTAGGCAGACTATCGAAAGGATGGACACTGCACATGTGGTTAGAAATAAGATTAAGAAACGCCCATATTTCAAACAAATAATTAAACGGCATTAATACCCTGGGGTTTTGGTGCCACCAGGAGGATCTATGAAAGAATTAAATAATACAAAAGAACGCGTTATTGTTGCCGGAGTCAGCCATCTACAGCCTGATTTTGAATATACAATGGAAGAACTAGCCTCATTAGTCGAAGCTAATAACATGGAAGTGGCTGATACTATCAAACAAAAAGCCGACAGTGTCAGTGCTAAAACTTATTTTGGTTCTGGTAAGGTTACTGAAATAAAAGAAATTGCCAATGCTGATGATGTTAAGACGATTGTTTTAAATGATGAATTAACACCCTCACAAATTCGTAACTTGGAAAAAGAGACTAAACTAAGTTTCATGGATAGAACTGAATTGATCTTACAAGTTTTCTCTAACCGAGCTCATACTAAACAGGCTAAACTGCAAGTTGAAATTGCTAAATTACAATATCAATTGCCAAGAATACATCCATCAGGAAATCCACTTGATCAACAATCTTCATCAGGTGGATTAGCAAACCGTGGTGCTGGTGAAACAAAATTAGAGTTGGATCGTCGTGTGATTCGTAAAAGAATTACCTATTTAAAGGATCAATTAAAAACCGTCGATAAAACGATCAATGTTCAAAGTAGAAAACGTACCAATACTACGATGCCGCTAGTTTCACTAGTTGGTTATACAAATGCCGGTAAATCTACAACTATGAATGGACTTTTGAACTTTAATAAAGAAGATTCAGATGATCGTAAAGTCTTTGAAAAGGATATGTTGTTTGCCACACTTGATACAAGTGTTAGAAAAATCGATTTGGAAGACAATACTAGTTTTCTTCTATCTGATACAGTTGGTTTTGTCAGCAAATTACCTCATAACTTGATCGAGTCTTTCAAAACAACTCTAAAAGAAGCTAAAGATGCTGATTTATTAGTGCAAGTTATTGATGTTAGTGATGAACATTGGAGAAATATGCTTGATGTTACTGAACGAACATTAAAAGAAGTTGGTGTTACAGATAAACCAATGATCTATGCATTCAATAAAGCCGATTTAAAACCAGATCAAATTTTTCCTTCTATTGAAGGAGACAACATCTACTATTCAGCTTTAGATAAAAAATCAATTGATACTTTAGTCGATCTCATTAAAAAGAAACTCTACAGTAACTTTAAAACAGTCGAATTATTAATACCTTATAGTCAACAAAAAATCGCTGAAAAGATTCTAAGAAGCTCTCAAATCATCAAAAAAGACTTTCTCAACGAAGGTTCACTTATCACAGCTAATCTAAGTCCAGATGAACTGGCAGAATACAGTGAATTCATTAATGATTAGATTTAATCAACAGACATGCCTAACCCAAGGTCATGTCTGTTTTTGTTTAAATTCCCCAAATTAAGCACTTTTAGGCATTTTATACAACATTTTATTATCCTTTAACAAAATATTAGAGGTTTTTTAATAAAAAGTTCTTGTATTTAATGTTTTATGGTGTACTCTAATTATTGTGATGCTTTTAGGGAGGTTAAGTAATGAAATTTAAAAAGTATTTGTTAGCACTATTTCCGATTTTTGCGATAGCGCTGATTTTGTCTGGCTGCGGTTCTAACACCGAAAAAGATGACAAGAAAACTCTTGCCATCAGTTCAACCGATGTTATCGCAACTATGGACTCATCAATGAATACCGATGTCATCGGTTCGCAAAATCTTTCCAATACAATGGAAGGTTTATACCGATTTGACGGTAAAAAATTGCAACCAGCTGTTGCTAAAAAGATCGTCAAACCTACTAATAATGGTAAAACCTATACGATTGAACTGCGACATACTAAATGGTCTAATGGTAAACCCGTTACGGCTCAGGATTTCGTTTACGCATGGCGTAGAACTGTTGATCCAAAGACAGCTTCTGAATATGCCTACATTTATAGTGGAATAAAAAATGCTGATAAAATCAGTGCAGGTAAAAAACCAGTTAATACCTTGGGGATTAAGGCTCTTAACAAATATAAACTAGAAATCACTTTGGAATCACCTATTCCATATTTCAATGAGTTGGTAGTAAATTCGCCTTTCTTACCATTATATAAACCAGCTGTAGAGAAGGCCGGTAAACAATATGGTTTGAAGAGTACAGGTATGGTCTTCAATGGACCCTTCAAGTTAGTTAATTGGAACGTTTCAGATAATGACTGGACTGAAGTTAAAAATAATACATATTGGAATGCTAAAAAAGTTCGATTAAATAAACTTGAATACTATGTTGTTAAAGATGCCAATACCGGACTAAATCTTTATGACACAAACAGGATCAACCGTTTGCAACAAATCAGCGGTGATACAGCACGTCAAGTTTCAAACTACAAAACATTTAGTGTCTCACAAACAGCAAGTAACTATTATCTTGAACTAAATCAAAAGAAGTATAAATTCTTTAGAAATAAAAAGATCAGACAAGCTATTTCAATGTCAATCGATCGTCAACAATTGACCGACAATATCCTAGGTAAAACTGGTGGTATTGAAGATACATTAGTACCTGAAAAAATGTCTTATAATCCAAAGACTGGTACTGACTTTACTAAAGAAAAGACATTGGATTCAGTAAATAAATATTCAGAATATAATCCTAAACTTGCCAAAAAACTTTGGAAAGAAGGAATAAAAGAAACTGGTCAAAAGGATCTTAACTTTACTATTTTAGGTGACGATACTGATGCTGCTAAGAAACAAGATGAATTTATTCAAGGACAATTAATGGATAATTTGCCAGGACTTAAAGTTTCTCTGCAAAATGTTCCGTTCAAGTCACGTTTGGATAAATCAATTAGTGGTGATTTTGACATGGTTGTTTCAGCTTGGACAGCTGACTTCCCTGATCCAATCAGTTTCTTAGACTGTTTTACAACTACAAGTTCTATTAATGATGGTAAATATTCTAATAAAGAATACGATGCCTTAGTTAAGAAGAGTAAAACAACTGATGCTAACGATGAAGATGCTAGATGGCAAGATATGCTTGAAGCAACTAAGATCTTAACTGAAGATCAAGGTGCTGTTGTCCTTTATCAACTAAATCAAGCTAATTTAACTAGATCTAACGTTAAAAACTATCGTATTTCACCAAATGGCGGTTATAACCTCGTTACTGCATATAAAAAATAATTAAAGTTAGGGAGATTAAATATGGCTAAGTATATTCTTAAAAGAATTCTTTACCTGTTTTTGACCCTCTTCATAATTGCTACGATTACCTTCTTCTTAATGAAGATGCTTCCTGGTACACCGTTCTCTAATCAGAATCGTCTATCACCAGATCAATTAGCAATCGTTAAAGCACAATATGGATTGGATCAACCAGTATTCATTCAATATATTCGTTATATCGGCGGACTCTTCCAAGGAAATCTTGGAACATCTTTCCAATTTAATAATGAACCTGTTACACAATTAATCGGTCAACGTTTAGCTCCATCAATGCAAATTGGTGCACAAGCCATGATCCTTGGTACTATTCTTGGTATCTTACTTGGTGCTATCGCTGCCATCAGAAAAAATTCATGGGTTGATACTTTAGCTACATTCATTTCGATCCTAGGAATTTCAATTCCATCATTTGTTTTGGCTGTTTTATTACAATTCTACCTAGCCTACAAGTGGCATATCTACCCAGTTGCATTATGGGACAACTTCCAATCAAGTGTTCTACCAACAATTGCTTTAGCAGCACTTCCTTTAGGTAATGTTGCTAGATTCATGAGAACTGAAATGGTTGATGTTTTAAGTAGTGACTACATTGAACTTGCTAAATCAAAAGGTAATTCAGAATGGCAAGTGGTTGTTAAACATGCTCTACGTAATTCATTGATCCCTATTGTTACTATTATCGGTCCTATGGCAGTATCAACTATGACCGGTTCAATGGTTGTCGAGAATATTTTCTCGATCCCTGGTATCGGTGAACAATTTGTTAAATCAATTACTACTAACGACTATCCAACTATCATGGGACTAACGATCTTTTACTCATTCTTATTGATTTTAGTCTTCTTGATCGTCGATATTTTATATGTACTTATTGATCCAAGAATCAGACTAGGAAATGGAGGTAATGACTAATGGAAATTCCCCAAATACCCAAGGATAAATTTAAATTATTAAATAATAAGGGTAATAAGGAACAAGAAAAAATCGGCACACCTGCTCTAACTTACATGCAAGATGTTCGTCGTCGTCTTTTCAAAAATAAAGTTGCTGTTGTATGTTTAACACTTCTTTCAATAATCGTCCTTATCTCTGTTTTCGCACCAGTGATCGCACCTTATGGACCTAATGTCCAACATGCCACTTTGTCTAACCTTCCACCAAAATTGGGTAACTTAAATATCCCTGGATTCAACGGTTATCAAAATATGGGTGGCAAAATGGTCGATGCCTACCAACAAGTTCATGCTCCTAAAGGAACTTACTATATTCTAGGTACTGACTATTTAGGCCGTGATCTATTATCAAGAATTATCTATGGTACTCGTCTTTCACTAATAGTTGCTGTTTTAGCCACTTTAGTAGACCTATTGATCGGTATTCCTTATGGTATCGTTTCAGGCTGGAAAGGCGGAATGACAGATAACTTTATGCAACGTATCGTTGAAATCGTTTCTTCAGTTCCTAACTTGATCGTGGTTATCTTAATGATGATCATCTTAAAACCAGGTTTGATCTCAATTGTTTTAGCAATTGCTATAACTGATTGGGTTACAATGGCACGTCTGATACGTGCGCAAACTTTCCAATTAAAAGAACAAGAATATGTTTTAGCGGCGAGAACTCTAGGTGAGTCATCAACTAAAATTGCTACAAAACATCTAATACCTAATCTATCTTCAACTATTATTATTCAAACAATGTTTACAATTCCAAATGCAATTTTCTTTGAAGCCTTCTTAAGTTTCATTGGTATTGGTATCCCTGCACCAAACGCATCATTAGGTACACTATTATCTGACGGTCAAAAAGCGTTCAGATTTTTACCATATCAAATGTGGGCACCGGCAATTATTTTAAGTATCATTATGATTGCTACTAACTTGCTAGGTGATGGTCTACGTGACGCCTTTGATCCACAATCATCAGACTAATAACTAAGGAGAAAGAATAAGCAATGGATAAAATTCTAGAAGTTAAAAATTTGCATGTAAACTTTGCTACTTATAACGGTACTGTCCAAGCTATTCGTGGAGTGAATTTTGATCTTTCCGCCGGTGAAACCTTAGCTATTGTTGGTGAATCTGGTTCTGGTAAGTCAATCACTGTTCGTTCTATCTTGCAGTTACTTGCAAAGAATGCTGATATAAATAAAGGAACGATCCTTTATCATGGAGAAGATCTCCTTAAAAAAAGTAAAAAAGAAATGGATGCTATTCGTGGAAATAAGATCTCAATGATCTTCCAAGATCCTATGACATCCCTCGATCCAACAATGACAATTGGGAAGCAAGTTGCTGAACCTCTTTTGATTCACAATAAAGTTTCCAAAAAAGAAGCCCTAGGACGTGCCGAAGAAGTTTTACGTTTAGTTGGTATTCCCAATCCTAAGGAAAGAATGAATGATTATCCTCATCAATTTTCTGGTGGTCAAAGACAACGTATCGTTATTGCAATCGCTATTGTTGACTATCCTGAGATCCTTATCGCCGACGAACCAACAACGGCTTTGGATGTTACCGTTCAAGCTCAAATTATTGATTTATTAAAAGAATTACAGCAAAAAATCGGTACTGCTATTATCTTTATTACTCATGACCTTGGTGTCGTAGCCGGTATCGCTGACCGTGTCGCCGTTATGTATGCTGGTAAGTTTGTCGAGTATGGTTCAGTAGACGAAATCTTTTATAACCCTCAACATCCCTATACTTGGGGATTACTAGATTCAATGCCTACTTTGGATACAAATGAAGAAGATCATCTAAATTCAATCCCAGGTACACCTCCAAACTTGTTGAACCCTCCTAAGGGTGATGCCTTTGCCCCACGTAATAAGTACGCTATGCAAATAGATTTGGAAGAACAACCACCATTCTTTAAAGTTTCCAAAACTCATTACGCCGCAACTTGGTTACTTCATCCAGATGCACCAAAAGTTACTCCACCAAAGGGTATCCAAAAGCGCTTTTCTAAATTTAAAAAGTTAGGAGATAATGAATAATGGCAGAAGATAAGCAAAAAATTGTCCAAGTCAAACATTTAAAACAATATTTCAATATTGGTAAACCTAACGAAGTAAAAGCCGTTGATGATATTTCCTTTGATATATATAAAGGTGAAACTTTCGGATTAGTTGGTGAATCCGGTTCTGGTAAAAGTACAACTGGACGTAGTATTATCAGACTCTATGATCCAACTGACGGTCAAATTTTATTTAATGGTCAAGATATTAGTAAAATTAAAAGTCATGGCCCACAAATGAAAAAATTCCGTCGTGAAATGCAGATGATCTTCCAAGATCCTTATGCTTCATTGAATCCTAGAATGAAAGTTAAAGATATTATTGCTGAAGGTTTAGATGTTCATGGCTTAACCAAAAATAGTGAAGATCGTGATAAACGTGTTCGTGAGTTGCTAGATATGGTTCATCTAAATCCTGAACATATGACACGTTACCCTTATGAGTTCTCTGGTGGTCAGAGACAACGTATCGGTATTGCTAGAGCATTGGCAGTCGATCCCGAATTCATCATCGCTGATGAACCTATTTCAGCTCTTGATGTATCTATTCAAGCTCAAGTGGTTAACTTGATGCAAGATATTCAAAAGGATCAAGGATTAACTTATATGTTCATTGCCCATGATCTTTCGATGGTTAAATATATTAGTGACAGAATTGCCGTTATGTACAATGGTAAAATCGTTGAGTTGGCTGATTCCGATGAGATCTACAATCACCCTCTTCATTCATATACAAAGAGTTTGTTGTCAGCAATCCCTGTTCCAGACCCTGAAATCGAAAAAACTCGTCAAAGAATTGATTTTGATCATAAGAGTTCTTTCCATGAAGGACAAAAATTACAAGAAGTATTACCAGGACACTTCTTATATTGTGACGATAAGAAAGCTGCAACATTTAAGTAAGCAAAAAGGATTCCACATTAGATGCGGAATCCTTTTTTTTGATATATATCTAGGGAGGAAATATATCTTATTTGTATATAGGGTTTATTTAATTAGGGGATTAAATAAAAAATTTTTCAATTTATGAAGAAAACTTTTCAGGGATCACTTGAAAACTGTATCATTCACCTCTTTGTTCTTGACTATGCTTAAATAATAACGCCTAAATATGAAGAGTCAGTTTTGAAAGTAAGATCAATTGATTAATAAACTGTGAAGAATTTGTGAGAGTGACAATAAAACGGACGATTATCCAATTTGGATATAACCGTCCGTTTTAATTCTTGTAATCATTTTTCTAAATATATCTGGGGAGGATATATATATATTCTTATATCAGGGGATTATTTAATTAGGGGATTAAATAATTAATAAGGATTATTAAAGGGATTAAATTTATAAGTAAAAGTATTATCTAAGTTTAAAACTTAGGATCTGTCTTCCATTCGGTCACCTCTTTGTTTTTGACTATGCTTAAATAATAGCTTTTACCTATGAAGAATTAATTCCTAAAGTACGAATTATTATTAATCAATTTGTGAAGAAAATGTGAGGTATTCAATAATTACATACAAAAAAACAGGATCTAACCGTAGGGGGCAGGTCCTGTTTTCAGTTTGAAAATATATATCAGGGAGTTATATTTTCAATTTGTATAATTCTTAGGATTATTTAATTGGGGGATTAAATAATAAATAAGGATTTTTTATAGGGATTAAATTTATATAGGGGATTAATCATTTATATTGTTATTTATGTAAGTGAGTTTCTAAGAAAACATTATCTTGTTTTAAGGGGGATTAAAACTTGATAGAGAGTTTAATATTTCATCCGGTCACCTCTTCTTTGTTTTTGACTATGCTTAAATAATAACTTCTAATTATGAATAATTAATTTCCAAATTAAGAATAAACAAATAATAAATTGTGAAGAATTTGTGAGGTTATTGTAATAATTGAATACTAAATCACTGCGATATTATTACGTCTGTTCTATAATAATGGGGAAAATACTCATCAAAAGGGGGAAAATTATGAAATTATCAAAGGATCAAAAAAGTAACTTAAAATCAGCTATTATCGCTGGAACACTGGCTGGTGTGGCATCTGGGTTTGTAAAACTCGGTTGGGAAAATGTCTTACCTCCTAGAACAAAGGAACGAGACGCAACTAATCCACCCCAAACCTTACTTCAACAATTCGGGATCCCTAGTAAATGGACTCATGCTACTTATACATATTCCGGACACAAATTACCTTGGGTCAGTTATCTAGTTCATTTTGGATTCTCAACTTCTTTTGCCATCATTTATGAAGTTTTAGCAGAGTATAAACCTTTTATAAGAAAAGGTTCTGGCAGTATTTTTGGATTAGCCATTTGGGCAGCTTTTCATCTAGGTATCATGCCAATGATGAAGACCGTACCAGATGCTAAAGATCAACCAACAGAAGAACATATTTCAGAGGCATTAGGCCATATTGCTTGGATGTGGACTAATGACGTCGTTGGACAAGAGTTATATCGTCGTCTAACGTCAAAAAAGTAGGCGTTATATGAATAAATGGCAAACGTCTATTCCAGAAAGACTCAGCTATGGGCTGAGCGATGCAGCAGACAACTTAGTATTCCAAATGATGACCATGTATCTGCTGTTTTTTTATACTGATGTTTTTGGATTAACTCCTAATGAAGCAGCCGTCTTATTTGTTGTAGCACGTGCCGCTGATGTTTTTGAGAGTTTAATTATCGGTGTTATGATTGACAATACGCATTCTAAATGGGGAAAAAGCAGACCCTTCTTTCTTTGGTTCTCTTTCCCGTATGTTATCTTCGCCGTCTTAACATTTGTTACGCCTAATTTCTTGCCTCATACTGGTAAATTAATTTGGGCATACGTTACTTATCTTGGTTTAGGATTCTTTTATACAGCTGTTAATTTACCAATAACTTCAATCTTGCCAACAATGACTGAAAATGAAAAAGAAACTACCTTATTAGGCGTTATCAGACAATTCTTTGGCAGTTCCGTACAAATCATCGTTGCTACTTTTACCATTCCTTTAGTAGCTCTATTTGGACAAGGTGATCAGCAAAAAGGATTTCTATTAACAATAGTTTTATTTGGAATCATCTCTTTGGCATTGATTTTAAATACATTTTTCCACGTTAGAGAACGCTTCACTAATGAAGAGATCAATCATCAACCATTAAGTGCCGTTTGGAAAATGTTAAAACAGAATAAACCTTGGATGGTTATTTCAATTGTTATTTTCTTATATTGGATGACAACCGCAATTAAAAACCAGACAATTATTTATTATTTTAAATATGTAATACGTAATGAAGGTTTAGTCTCACTAGCTAATAGTTTTACTCTAACCGCTTTGATCGGAGTTGTTTCAATCTACTTTGTTTCAGAGCACTTGGGTAAAAAGAATACTATGCTGACTGGGATCGGAACGGCTTTTATTGGACAACTGATTATTACCTATGCCGCATATAGTGAAAATATGCCAATATTGTTCTTTGGTATTCTTATGAATTCAATTGGTAATGGATTCATAATTGGATTAGTTTCAATTATGATTGCCGATACAATTCGTTATGGTACAGCCATGGGAATTCAGGCCGAAGGTGTTCTAGCATCTACTGATGACTTTGGAGTTAACTTAGGACTTGGGTTAGGTGGTTTAGTCACTGCTGAATCATTGCAACTAACTGGATATGTTTCTAATAAACCTCAATCAGCATCTACCATTTCTGCAATTAATTTAAATTTTGCCTTAATACCATTGGCATTATATGTCGTAATGTTTTTGATTTTACTAGCTTATAACGAAAGTAAGATTCAAGCTAAAATCAATGAGATTACTGGATAAAAAAAGATTGTTTTCTGAGATTTTCATCTTAGAAGACAATCTTTTTTTGTGTTTATTCTTGTGCAAAAACCAAATTAGTCTCTTCAGATAACTTTCCAATTAATTCTTGGTCGGTTAAAGAATCAGTTATTAGCGTATCTATTTTAGAAACAGGTAAAACCTTATTTACAAAGACATTTCCAAATTTATAGTGATCAATTCCAACCATAATACTTTGACTATGTTCTGCCACAACTCTTGCCAATTCTGATTCACCTGTATGAAGATTAGATAATCCAAACTCCGGACTGAATCCACTACCACTGAAAAATCCAATATTAATATTTAAGTATTTAAGATTATTAATAGCCTCTTGTCCATAAAGAGATCCTTCATTAGATCTAACTTCTCCACCTAAAACAATTAATTTAACACTCTCACTTTTATATAATTCATTAATTATAGGTAAAGAATTTGTGACTACATTTATATTGTCCATATTCTTTATTTTTCTGGCGACAAAAAGACTTGTAGTTCCGTAATCCAAATAAATAGTATCGCCTTTTTCTATATATTCAACAAACTTATCGGCAATATCACTTTTTTCACTAATATGTGCATCCAATCTTTTATCATACGGAGTTTCAGTAATAGGTGTATTTAATATTGCTCCGCCTCTAACGACTTTGACTAATTTTTCTTTTTCTAAATCATACAAATCATGACGAATTGTCTCTCTAGTAACCTTCAATCTTTTACTTAACTCTAATATCTTTACAGAGTTACTATCTTTCATCATTTGAATAATATAATTCTTACGAGCAGTTCCATCCATAAGCTTTCGTCCTATCTCTATATTAACTTGCAACTTGATAAAATGAATAAAAGTTTTTTGAACATTATTTTATTAAATCAACTTATTTACTCGTTAAGCTTATACTTGCAAAGTTATTTTTGCAATTTTTAAATTAATTTAAAAACATTTTATATGAATAAATGTCTTCTTTTCCAGAATTCAATAAATTGTTACCTTTCTTACTCATTATATCATCTGGTTTGCCATACTTATCTGGCAAACCTGCAAAAGGTTCTATACAAATAAATGGTGCTTTTTCATCTTCCTTACTCCATAAGGCTAAGTATGGAAAGTCACTAATGTCCAATTTAATACTATGATTAGACTTCATGGAGGCTAGTTTAACTGATTTGATATCTTTATTGGCTAAGATAATTAATCCATTTTTAAACATTTCATGACTCAAATTTATTACCCCTTGTATATTTGAAAATGGTTCAATTTCACCATTTATAAATGGTACAGGATCTATCTCAAATTGTTCTAAAGATAAATCATTTGGAGTGATTTCTAAGTAGAAATCCTCATATTTATCGTCACTGCCAAAAGGAACATTAAACCCTGGATGTGATCCTAATGCATATGACATATCTTTGTTATCTATATTCTTAATGGAGTAAGTCGTTTTTAATCCATCTTCTTCTAACGTATATGTAACTGTAAACTTAAACTTAAAAGGATATATTTTTCTAGTTTCCTCAGTATCATTAATAGATAAAACAACTTGCGTATCAGTTTTACTTATCAATTCAAATAACTGATCTCTACCAAAACCATGTTGACTCATATTATACTTTTTCCCTTTGAATAGGTAAGAATCTTCATTGGAACGACCTATAAAAGGAAACAATATTGGAGCATGACGTTTCCAATACTTTTTATCCTTATCATTCCAAATATAATTGAATTCTTCATCAATATTATAAATACTTTGTATTTCAGCACCTTTTTCACTTATTTCAATAGAAAATTTTTTATTTTTTAACTGAATCATATTATCCCTCTTTTACATAATTCATTGATTCTACAGTTATCTCATCATAATACTTAGAAAATAGATCTTTATTAATAAATCCGGTTCTTTTTTCCATCGTATTAAGTATTCCTGTAGTCATTCCCGTTTTTAAAATTTCTTCATCTGATTTTTCGTGGGAAATTGCAACTGATAAACCTGCTAAAGTTGAGTCTCCTGATCCAACGGGATTTACAACTTTTATTACCGGGATTTTTACACGATAAAATTTTTTATTATGTTTAGCAATTGCCCCATCTGCTCCTAAAGAAACAACAATCCATTCAACTCCATCAAAAATAGATGAATTTAAATAGTAAGGTATGGAATCATAATTGCTTCTTTCAAATTTTTCTCCCACCAATTGACCTATTTCATTTTGATTTGGTTTTATCAAAAATGGCTTATTATTGTTCAATAAAGAAGTTCTTAAAGTTTCTCCTGAACTATCTAAAATTACTTTTACATTATTTTCTTTAGCTATATCAATCATTTTTGAATAATAATCACTTCCTAGTCCTCTAGGAAGACTTCCAGACATCGTTACCAGATCTGTTTTTTCTAAAAGCTTTTTATAATCCTTTAAAAATCTAATATTGTCTTCCTCTGCAATTGTTGGGCCAGATTCTAAAATCTCTGTTTGATTTCCATTGTCGTGTAATAAAGCAATCGAATTTCTAGTCTCTTGATCAATATGAGTAAAACTATGTTGTATTTGTTCCTGATCTAAATTTTTTTCAATAAATTTTCCAAAAAATCCACCAATAATACCAGTTGCCAAAATATCAGTTCCCATAAAATTAATAACTCTAGAAACATTCAATCCTTTTCCACCTGCAGTCTTACTTACATCTTTAACTCTATTAACGTCATCTATTTTTAAATGATCAATTGGATAGGACATATCAATCGATGGATTCATAGTCACTGTTAAAATCATAATAAAATCTCCATTCACATTTAAGAAAAAAGCATGTTTTCCAAAGTTAATATCTTTGTCCAACATGCTAATTTCTATATATTTTTAAACAAAATCAATAACCTTTTCCGTCCAAGGAGTCGCTGTTTCCGACAATACCTTATTCAACTTTTCAATATTGTTCTTACCTTCAGTACGCAACCATTTACTACCTTCTTCAGGGGACTTGCCAGCATATTCTTTAACACCAGGCTTCCAAGTTGCTCGTCCACAAAGAACTCCGTTAAATTTCGATCCGGAATCCTTTGCAAATTGCAATTCTTCTATAAATAGTTCGTTAGTGACACCTGCGCTCAAAAAGATAAATGGTAGGTTAGTAGAATCGCTTTGTTCTTTAAAATACTTAGCAGCTTCTTCTTTTGAATATACTGGTGAAATATCACCAGCAGTATATCCTTCGACATACTTCATATTTACTGGAATCTCTACTTTTAAAACATCCACATGATACTTAGGATCAGAAAATTCTTTAGTTGTTTCAATTACCTTATGTGGTTTTACTTTTGCATAGGATTCATCTTTAACGCTGTCTAATGTTCCGTCATAAGAAACAAGTTCTAAGAAGAATGGTAAATCAACGGCCATACATTCAGCACCAACTCTTTCTACAAAAGCATGCTTACGATCATTTATATCTTTAGATTCATCCGGATCATAATATAGTAAGAACTTAACTGCATCGGCCCCTTCTTCCTTCAATAATTGAGCTGACCAATGTTCCAATAAATCAGGTAATCTACCAGGTTCAGTAGCATCATATCCTGTCTTTTCATAAGCTAGTAACAATCCAGCGTCTTTATCACGAATTTTTGCCGCTGGCAGACCATATTCTGGATCCAAGAGAATGGCAGATGCATAGGGAGTTAATTCTTTTGAAATGGATTCTTTAAAATGAACTATTTCCGTTTCATTTGCAGGTGAATTTGACTCCATTGCAATCATTTTTTTTAAAGATCCGCGTTGATCAATTGCTAGTGCACTTATGATATTTTGAGAATTTGATAATTTTTTTAGATGCTCAATTTTATTTTTAGTTAGTGACATTTAATAATCTCCTCTGATTTTTTGAATCTTACGCTTTACGTGTTTCCCAATAATTTTCAATGGATTCTAGTGACTTACCTTTAGTTTCATAAACATTTCTGTGAATGTACCAAACTGCCCATAGTGATAGAGCGGCAAAGAAGTAAAAAATATTTATACCAATTGCTTCAAGAATAATCGGGAATAACCAAGAGAAAATTGCATTCATCAAGTATTGTGAGAATGTGATTAAACCAACTCCTAATCCACGGGCCTTTAAAGGAAGAATTTCTGGAACATATGTCCAAAATACTGGTCCTAATCCAATACTAAATGCAGCACAATAAATAATGATACAAGTAACAGCAATAACAGCATTATCAGACCAAATACATAGTCCAATTGATGGTAGAACTTGTGCAGCTAAACTAAATTCCAAAAGTTTTTTACGACCAATTCTATCAATCAGTGGCAAGGCAATCGCTACAGGGATAACAAGTGCCAAACCAACACCTATATCGGCAACTACCATAGCATTTGCTAATCCTAAACTCTTAAAAATTTCTGGAGCATAATAAACAGCAGCATTAATTCCTGTAAAAACTTGAATAAAGGTTAAAACTTCCAACATAATAATTACTGGTTTAAATTTACCTAATAATTCACGCAATCCTGCATCCTGTGTGTTCAAACTACTTTTTATATCATTAAACTCTGTTTCCACTTCTTTATCAGTAGAACGAACACGTCTTAAAACTTTTTTTGCTTTGTCATATTGGCCATCACGAACCAGCCATCTAGGACTTTGTGGGCTTAAGATCATACCAACCGCAAAAATTAAAGCAGGTACAACACCTAATCCAATAGTCCAGCGCCACACACCATTAGGCATGTTATAAGCACCAATTAGATAAGCTCCTAAAATACCAACGTTCACACTTAATTGATATAACGAGGACATCATTCCACGAATATGCTTTGGCGCTAACTCGGATAAATAAATCAATCCATACATATTAGCGATACCTGCAGCAATTCCTAAAACAAAACGTCCAATCAAAATGTACATAACTGAATTTGCAAAAGCTGTTAACAAACTACCTACGATGAATATAACTCCACCGATAATTAGTACATTTCTACGTTCAATTTTTCGTTCCAATGCTGTAAACACAACAATTGAAGGTAAAGCACCAAATAACAACAAACTAACGATTAATCCTTTTGTAGATGCATTTAAACCAAAATCATTTGTCATAGGAGGTAGAGCCAATGAAATTGCTCCGGAATCATATCCGTACAATAATCCAGCAAACCCTCCCAAAATGGCAAATAGATAGACAATAGGTAATGTCTTAGGAACTGAATTAGTTTTTTCCTCAGTTTCCTCTACATCATTTTCCATAATGAACCCCCTTCTAAATATGAAACTTTCCTATCTTTATTAAGAACAATAGGAATCTCAACTTATCATTAAGATTCCTATTTAATATGGACAACTACATTATTTAGGTACAACTACGCCCTTTCTTAAAATAATATTGGCGTATAATGCAGTTTCACTTGTTGCAATAGCAGCATATGCGTGAGTTCCACGTTCATAAAATTCAGGTTTTTCAAGTTGAATTTCTCTAGTTCCTTTTGCTTCATATTTATTTACTATTTTTCTATAATCATCCCAAATGGTTGGCACATATGGATCATCAGGAAGAACAGCCATTAACATTGTCGGATTATCAACATAAGGGTCTAATGGTATTAATTGCATTACGGCATCTAAAATTTCTGGGATACCATGACCATCCATTCTAATAACATTTTCTGCAGGCTGACCAAACTTTGGATAATTACCATCACCAATTAATAATTCATCACCATGTCCCATTTCCATTAATAATTTCATTAATTCTGGGGGTAAAATACTTGGAATTCCTTTTAACATAATTATTCCTCCTTTTTATAAAAGCGCTTACATTAATGTCTAAAAAAAATTATTCTTTAGTAATTGTTCCATCAATATCCCAAAGTGCTTGCCAATCGTCAGCACCTGGCCATAAGAATACTTCACCTTTAACCAAACGATTATTTTTATCCAAAGTTGCCATTGTTTCCATTTCTTTATCTGTGAGTGGATCTTCAGTGATACTTGTTAAATTACTTTGATACTCTGCAGGATAAATTGAAAATGGGATAGGAATACTTCCACGTTGAAATGCCCATTTCAAACAAATTAAAGCAGGATGAACATTATGAGCTTTGGCTATTTCAACTAGTTCAGGCATCTTCATATCATCTACATCTTCGTCAAACTTATCTCTATCAGGTCTAGTTGGTGAACCTAATGGCATAAAACCAACTGGTTGAATATCATGATCAATAATATATTGGTATAAATCAGCTTGTTGGAAAGCAGGATGTTGTTCAATTTCGATAAGTGTTGGTTTTATACGGCATAATGGTAAAACAGCTTCTAACTTAGGAATTGTCATACTAGACATACCTAAATTCTTAATTAAACCTTTATCGTATGCATCTTCCAATTGATGCCATGTATCCATAAATTCATCAACACTAAATGGTTTTGAATCTGGATTACGATCTTCAGCATTCGCAAATGGTGCATGATAGTTAGGAAATGGCCAGTGAACAAAATATGCATCTAAATAAGTTAATTGAAGATCTTTCAGTGATTTGTTAATTGCTTTTCCGACTTCGCGATGTTGATCATTCCAAACTTTTGACATAATGAATAAATCTTCACGTTTTACTGTTTTGTTATCAAAAACATTTTTAAATACTTTACCGATTAAATCCTCATTACCGTATACAGAAGCACAATCAAACAATCTATATCCAAAATCGATTGCTCCAGCTACTGCTGCACTAATATCTTCAGCTGAAAAATGGTCAGATCCAAATGTTCCCATTCCAATCGCTGGCATTTTTTCTCCAGTTGAAAGTGTATAACTTGGTACAATGCTTGGATCAATCGATGTAATTTTATCTGACATTTTTGCCACTCCTTATTTTGAAATTATTTCATTAAAATTTTTAAATTATCATAAATTTGTAAATATTTTTCAAATCCTTTTTTATACGTAGCCTTATTATCTGGATTTGGTTCATAGATTTTCTTTATTTCCACAGTCTTATTAATCGCGTCTTCATAACTTGAATAAGCACCTATCGCAATACCAGCCAAAATTGCTGCTCCAAGTGTGGTTGCTGTATCGGAACTTGGAACTAATATTCTTTTACCCGTTACATCAGCCTTTATCTGTGTCCAAAAAACACTATTTGCTGCTCCACCCATGGCATATAGCTCCTGAATATTTGCTGAAGATTCTTCGGCAATTTTTAAATTATGTTCCAAAGAATAGGCAACGCCTTCGTAACTAGCACGAATCAAATGACCTCTAGTCTTGGAAAAATCCAATCCATAATAGATTCCTTTTGCTTTAGCATTCCAAATTGGGGACCTTTCTCCTGACATGTAAGGAAGAAAAATTAATCCATCAGCTCCGGGTTTAGTTTTGACTGCTGTAATATCCATTTCGTGAAAAGGATTAGAGTCATTTTTCTCAGACTCTAATTGCTCTTCTTTGCAAAAATTCTTTAATAACCAACGAGCAACTCCTGCGCCACCAACTGTTCCACCTTGTAGCAATAATTTATTAGGAATAACATGACGACTTAAAATCAATCTAGGATCAGATTTATATTCATCCTCATTTAGGCATAAACTCATACCACCTGATTGACCACCTTGTTCTTGTGTTTGTCCTGATGAAATGACGCCAGCACCTAATGCTCCGCAAGCAGCGTCTAATCCACCTGCTACAACTGGTATTCCAATTGGTAATCCAGTTTCCTCGGAAGATTCGGAATTGATAACTCCTATGACTTGATCACAATTCATTATTTCGGGAAATAAATCAATGCTTAATTTAAATTTCTTTAATAAATCTAAGTCATATTTTCCAGTTCTCATGTTGTAAAAATATAATCCATAAGCCTGCGATGGATCTTGTGACATGACTCCTGTCAACTTATATCCTATAAAACTATTTGATTGTAAAAATTTTACAGTTTTATTAAAAATATCTGATTTATTCTCTTTTAACCATAAAATTTTGGGAAGTGAGTAGGTAGGATGCAAATCGTTTCCAGAAATATCAAATATTTCTTTTTTCCCAATTTGCTGCACTAAATCATCACAAATTTTACTTGCTCTTGTATCCATCCAAATTGGAGTTCTATCCAAAACATTTCCATTTTTATCAATAGGAATTGCTGACCAACTCTGGCCATCCAATCCAATCCCAGCGATATCATTAAAATTAATATTTCCATTACTTTTAATTTTTTTAATGGATCTGCAAATCCCATCCCACCATTCCATAGGATCTTGTTCCACCCATCCATCATGTGGGTAATATGTTTTATGATCCGAGGACTCTTGTGCTACAACTTCACCCTTTAAATTAAAAATAGTTACTTTACATGAGGAAGTTCCAACATCTATACCTAATAAAAGTTTATCTGCCAATTAAGTACCGCCTTTCTAGACATGGAAACCAATGATCATTATTTAATGAACGCTCAAATAAATCCCTGATTCGTTGTTAACAATTTATATCTCGTGCACTACAACGATATCTTAGCATATATTTTGGCAATTGCAATATTTTATTTGCATTAATACAAAGTTTGACAAATAAATAAAGTATTAATTTGCTTAGTTAGAGCCATTTCACAAATAAATGTCTTTAATTTTTTTAATTATTGTTTATTAATTTGGATTAATGTTGTTTAAACCTATATTTTTTACCGTTTGCAAATATTTTTTGTCATTAATGTGGACATTTGCAAAAAATGTGGTAAATTTAATTTGTACGTAAATAGAAGAATCAATGACAAATTTTTTTGCCATTTAATATTTTCGTATTGTTCAATTAACTTCCTCCCTTCCCAACTTTGTTGTTTAATACTTTTAATAATATCTGACACTACATATTTCATTAATCATCGAAAGGAAAAACAAATGACAATAGAAAATAATTGGTTAGAGATTAAAGGAAAAACATTTATCGTTACTGGAGGTTCCTCTGGTATTGGAGAAGCAATCGTAAATGAATTACTTACAGATGGTGCAAATGTAGTTAACGCAGATCTAAAAGAAGGACCTACTTCAAATAAAAACTTACTTTATGTAAAAACGGATGTTACTAATGAAGCCGATGTTACTAATTTAATCAATGAAACACTGGAAAAATTTAACACCGTTGACGGATTAGTAAATAATGCTGGAATTAATATACCAAGAGTCTTAGTCGATCCAACAGATCCTAACGGCAAATATGTTATAGATGAAGCTAATTTTGATAAAATGTTTAACGTAAATGTTAAAAGTACATTCTTAATGTCATCTGCCGTAGCAAAAATATTAGTAGACAAAAAAAATGGATCAATCGTAAATATGTCATCAGAATCAGGCCTCGAAGGTTCCCAAGGTGCAAGCATCTATTCAGGAACAAAAGGTGCAATTAATGGATTCACACGCGCCTGGGCAAAAGAATTAGGACAATATAATGTTAGAGTTATTGGTGTTGCTCCCGGTGTCCTTGAGGCAACTGGTTTAAGAACAATAGATTATGAAACCGCATTAGCTTACTCAAGACATAAAACAGTAGAAGAACTTAGAGCTGGATATTCCAAAACATCAACCATTCCACTTGGACGAAGTGGAAAATTGAGCGAAGTCGCAAACTTAGTTGCATTCTTCTTGTCAGATCGAGCAGGATATATGACTGGACAGACTGTAAATGTGTCTGGTGGAAAGTCTCGCGGATAAATTTAAATTACACAAAAAAAGATTGTTTTCTGAGATTTTCATCTTAGAAAACAATCTTTTTTTGTTTATTTCAAATCTAAAACAACTCTCCTACCACTATCCAGCCCATTCTCAAGCATCCTATGAGCCTCACCAGCATCACTCAAAGGCAGTTCCAAAATATCATCATCAAGCAGCTGTCCTTTTTCAAAACATCGATTCAGCGCTCTACCAGCACCCCTTAACTGCTCCAAACTAGCATGACTAATAACAAAGCCTTTAATACTTTTAGCATTAGTGTAAAAATTTCTAACATCAAAACTAAATTTATCCGATTTAGGTGCTGTTATCATCCCAATTTGACCGTATAACTTCAGCAAATGAAGATTATCATTAAGATCTACTTTCCCAGAAGTATCAATAATATAATCAAAAGTATTACCTATCTCTGTAACACTTTGATGATAATCAATCAGCTGATCACTTCCCAATTCTTTCAAACGCTCAAAATCTCTTCTATTACTAGTAGTCGCAACATTTAAACCTAATATTTTACTTATTTGCAACAACTTAGTTCCAACGTGGCCTGCGCTGCCTTCGATCAAGATGGACTTATTGGATTTTACTTTCAAAATATCTGCTAAAAGTATTTGCGCTGTGGCTGATGAATGGACTGACGCAATCAACTGTTTTTCGTCAACGTCAGGTGCCTTAAACAGCCGATCAACAGGGATAGCGGCATATTCACTACTTACTCCATTTCTACCGTCATATCCCATACTGTTAGTCCAAACAAGATCACCTATTTTAAATTCATCGACCTGACTACCAATGTCTTGCACTACTCCAATCGCGTCTCTACCAATAACGAATGGATAACTCAACTTAGTCTGATATCCACCAGACCTCACGAAAGTATCAACATGGTTAACTGAAACATAATCAATTTTTACTAACACTTCTAAGGAATCTATCTTTGGAACAGGTAATTCACCGACTTTAATTTCTTGATATGAACCTACTTTATCAATATAAGCTGCTTTCATAATTTCTCCTATTTTGACTCAAATGGATATTTCATGCCCCATTCATTTCTTACACTATCCAAAATATGTGTAACCTCACCTGACAATTTAAGTTGCCCATTATCATATCCGTTATCTACATAACTTTGCATATCAGATACTTCATATTCTAGCGCAGCATTAGAATCTCCTGAGGTTATAGTTTGTGTTGTTTGTGTGTGAGCGTCTTTTGTATAAGTTATTTTAGCCGAAGTAGCTCGTGGGTAATTGTCGATTTCGATATACCCCTTAGTTCCAGAAATAACTCCTCTTTTAGGTTGTTTAGCACGCATAGACAATGCCATAACTGCCATTTGTTCAGATGAATTTTTCAAAATTATTCCTGACTGTTCATCTACTCCTGTTTCAAAATATTTAACCGTCGTTAAAATATTATTTGGTTGTTCTTTGAGAAAACTTCTAGCAAAAGCTGTTGCATAGCCACCGATATCTAGTAATGCTCCACCTGCAAGATCCTTATTGAAGAAACGATTATTGGGGTCATAGTCTTTCAGGCTTCCAAAATTAACTTGAACTAATTTAACGTCACCGATAGCTCCAGAAGAAATTAGATTTTTAACATCATCATAGATTGGCATATGTAATAATGTAAGACCTTCGGTCAAAATTAAATTTTTTTGATCAGCTAACGTTTTTACCTCATCAAATTGTTTAGCATTGACTGTTATGGCTTTTTCACAAAAAACATGTTTTCCAGCATTTAAAGCCTTTTTAATGTAATCAAAATGATAAGTGTGAGATGTGGCGATATAGATAATATCTATTTTAGGATCATTTATCATTTCATCAGGATCTACATAAGTATTTGAAATTTTCTTTTCTGAAGCAAATTTTTGTAACTTAGCTTCATTTAAATCAGCCACTCCATAAATTGTTCCATTAACTTTATTTAAAGCATCTGCCATCTCATGCGCGATCCAACCAGTTCCAATCATTCCCCAATTATATTTCATTTTGCGCTCTCCTTTAGAAATAATATTTCATTTTAAAAATATATATGAAATTTAATTTCATAATAGGCCGCTCTTTGAAATTTGTCAATTCTTTAAATTTTTCGATCCGCTATTATTTCTTCGTGTTTGACTATTTGATCACGTCGAAACTTATCTTTTGAAACTAATAACAAAAAAATTGTCTCAATTAATGTTCCCGCTGCAATCCTAGAGAAATAATATTCTGATTGAAAAACCTTTTGACGAACTGATGTCATTAAGTGAAATTCAGATTGCTTTGCAATAGGAGAATCAGCTCGATTCGTTATAGAAATAACTTGAATATTTTTTTGATGAGCCACTTTGATTTGTTCTAACAATTCTTTAGATTCGCCAGAATTTGAAATAACTATCAAAACGTCATTATTATTTAAATTCATAGTTTGGGCTAATGAAGTTTCCCAGGAGGAATTACCGATCGCTAATATTCCTACTTGATTGAACTTATAAATGGCATCTTCAACAACGGGATAGGTATTTCCTTCAGCAGTGAACTGAATTATTCTAGCATCAGTCAATATTTTTAGAATCTGCTTTAAATCTTCTTCAGATAAATTCTCTATGGTTTTTCTTATCTCTAAAGATTTATTATCAATAATATTAGATAAGGATTTTTGTAAATCTGATCCATTGACTGATTTAAATCCATCGTTTTGATTTGAAATTTGTGCCAATTTTATTTTTAACTGATGAAATCCACTAATATCGATATTTTTACAGAACCTAGAAACAGATGCCTCACTGACATCAGCTTTGTGGGCTAACTGGGCTATTGTAAAATCAACAACTTTTTCAGAATTCTCTATAATAACTTGAGCAATTTTTTTATCCGTGGTAGACATTTGGGGTAGTTTTTCATAAATAATATCAATAATATTTTTTTTGCTTTTCATATTTTCCCTCTTGAAGTCATCTTATCAGAAATGTATAAAAAAAAGACCGCCAAATTGGCAGTCTTGGATTTTAATTTTGAATTTATTGTTAAATTACTTATCCTACAAAACTTTAACAGCGAATGAAGGCATGAAGTAACTTGAGATTGTAGCAACCTTAACTGAATCACCAGGCTTTGGAGCAGCGATGTATTGGTTGTTACCTAAGTAGATAGCTACGTGGTATGTTGAACCTTTGCTACCCCAGAATAATAGATCTCCGGCTGAAGCTTGTGATACTGATTCTTGTGTACCGGCACCTTCTTGGGCAACAGTGTATGAACCAATGCTCTTACCTAATGCTTCGTTGAATACGTATGATGTGAAACCTGAACAGTCAAAACCACTTGGTGTCTTACCACCCCATACATATGGTGTACCAATATATTGTTTAGCAGTACTGATTACTGTATCAGCAGCTGATTCTGTTGTTGCAGCTTGTGTAGCTGAGTCGTCAGCTGATTGTGTAGCTTCTGTGTTTGTTGTAACGTCTGATGCTTGTACCCATGCGTCAGTACCAATGAAGTACCAGATATTACCTTGGTCATCCATAGCTTCTTGGCCAACAGCCCAAGGAGTATTAGCAGCAATAGCACGTCCTGTTGTGTCACCATCTTTAGAAGGTGTCTTGTAAAGCATAGCTGTCTTGTTAGCAGTAACTACTGAAGGTACGTTGTCTGTAATGATTTGTGTTGCGGCATGTGTTGTTAGACCTGTCATACCTAAACCTGTAACTGCCAATGAAGCAGCTGCTGTAAATGAAATTAAACTCTTTTTAATTTTAGTATTCAAAATTGAAATCCCCCGAATGGTTTGTTTTTTTGTTTTTTGTTTTTTTTATAAATGTTTAAATTTTCTTAATTAATGTTTCCTTATCACTCAACGATGACTATAATACTCTCCGAATATTTCAGAATTGTTACAGCAATTGTATAAGAATGTTACACTTTATTACTTTAATAATACAAAAGACCTCTAAGCATTGATGCAACAGTGTTTAGAGGTCTTATTTTTATATGTAATTTAATTGATATTTAGGTCATTTAATAGCTTATCGACCTTCATTTTAGTAATATTCATGTCTTTATTGACTATTTCGTAAGATTTTCCTTGTAATTCTTGCGGTATTTTCAGATCACGATTGAATTCTTCACTATTGATTCTCTGGATAATTTTATCCGGAGTATCGCCGCGTTTCTTCAATCTCTTAGCTAAATTAGGCAGATCCAATTCTAAAAATATAACGATCGCCTTTTCACCATACTTCTTCTTGTATGCAATTGCTCCAGCTGTGTCAACGACAATACTGGCAACATCAACTTTACTCCACATTGATTCTAGTCCTTCTTCAGAAGAACCATATTTATGTCCGCTATATTCAACCTTTTCTAAGTAGTGATTTTCAGAAAAGCTCTCATTTGTTTCAAAATAGTAGTCAATCCCATTTTTCTCCCCATTACGCGGCATTCTAGTAGTATGTGTAATAACATTAGGAATTTGATATTTTTCTTTTAAGTAATGGCTAATGGTCGTTTTTCCCGTACCACTAGCTCCAGTTATGACAATAATTTTTTTATTCATTGGATTACCCTAGTTTTAAATTTGAATTTTTTATTCTACTATATTAATATACTATGCTGTTAAGTAAAAATTTAGGAGATCTTGTTCATGAAAATAGAAGATTTGAAAGTCGGCGACATTTACGAATGTAAAGTAGATGAAGATATGGATCACCCATTTAAAGGAAAAGTCGAAAAGATTTACGAACATTCAGCTTTAATGGAAATTGTTGAAAATGATCCTAAAGATAATTCCAACAAAATGGAACTAAACAATAAAATAGTTGTAAGTATTAAGAAAATGAAAAAAACTAAATAATAGTAGAGGGAGTATCGTCAAACGATACCCCCTCTTTTATTACTTATCATGACTTACATCAATAAACGAACGCGCTGGTACTCGTAACACACGATATTCTGTAGCTAAACGTCCAGCTTTTAAGCCGAGTCCATTTACAAAATTCTTTTTATACTTTGCTTGAGCAGTAATAACATAAGCTGATTGATACTTATCATCCATATGTTTAAATTTATTCACTGGCCAACTGATTCGTACACCAGAAACATTAAATGGCAGAGTAGCATCAGAAATGGTTGCATCTCGACTAGATACATTATAAGTAGAATTATTTACCCAATACTGATAAACATCATTGTTACCATGAGAATTACCCTTACTTATTTTGACATAGTATCCTTGACCATCTTCTGTTGTCTGAATGATCATCGGTTCATATTTATAGGACATTGAAATATCTTTTTTACTACTCAAATCTGCATTTGAAAATAGGCATGCATACAACATCCCTACAACAGCTGCAATAACGACAATAATTTCAATTAAGTCAGTCAAAACTGTTTTCCAAGTGATTTTTTCTTTTTTTACTACCAATAACTTTAAGTGACGATTTCTAATATTGAAAACGACCCATACTAGCAAGGCAATGACAATAACCCATGCAATAATTCCTATTAAATTCCAAGAACTCATAATTTTCTCCCAACTAAAATTAATTGTCTTTAAGCACTTTCAATTTTAACTAATAATTCTATAATAGTCATTACGGTAATTTTACCACGACTCTGCTTAATTATAATAAATTGAGAGCTTATCTGAAAGATATTGCAATACTAGGCTTTACCATACATCATATAGTATATTTTATAAATTTTAGTAACTATATGTTGTGTTAAGGAGAACGAATGTTTTATACTAGAACATGACATTAACATCAAAAGAGGTATCAGACCATGAATAACGTAATCGTATATAGTAAAAATAATTGCATGCAATGCAAGATGACAAAGAGATTTCTCAAAGAACACAATGTTAACTTTGAAGAAAGAAATATTAATCAAGATCCTAAATATTTAGATACTCTAAAGCAACAAGGTTTTAAGAGTGTTCCCATCGTTATGCAAGATAATAACGCTCCAATTGTTGGATTTCGTCCAGATAGTTTAAAGGAATTAGTAGGCTAAATTATGGTTGATATAGCTTTTTACTCAATAACTGGTCAAACTAGACGTTTTATGAACAAAACTGGTTTTACAGGATATGAAATAAACGATGCCGATCCGTTCCACGAAATGGGTCGGCAATTTATTCTTATTGTCCCAGCCTATGATGATGATATGATGGATTCTGTGATTGATTTTCTTCAATATAAGACAAATCATGACAATTGTATCGGAGTTGCTGGCGGCGGCAATAGGAACTTTAATACTCTGTATAACCACACAGCACGAGATATAGCTACTGGACTAAATGTCCCAGTTGTTTTCGAGTTTGAATTTAATGGTACTAACAAAGACGTAGAAAATTTTAAGAAAGTAGTGAATGACCTTGGGACTAAATAATCTAGACGTAACTAAAGTAACTTATTTTAAATTAAATAATGAGATCAACATCCCTGTAGACGGTAAAATTCCATTAAACAAGGATCGTGAGGCTATTAAAGCCTTCTTTACCGAAAACGTTGAGCCTAACACTAAAAAATTTGCTTCTTTTAAAGAACATATCGACTATTTGATCGATAATAATTTCATTGAAAAAGATGTCATAGCTGAATATCCATTTGACTTTATTGAAGACCTTTATCAAGAATTACTTGCTAAACATTTTCAATTTAAATCATTTATGGCAGCCTATAAACTTTATAATCAATATATTTTAAAAACTGATGACGGTGATCTGTATTTAGAGAATTACGAAATGAGAATTCTTTTTAATGCTCTTCTTTACGCTCATGGCGATCAAAAACTAGCTAAAACTTTAGCAATTGAAATGATCGAACAACGTTATCAACCTGCAACACCTTCTTTTCTAAATGCTGGTAGAAAACGTCGTGGAGAATACGTATCTTGTTTCTTATTACAAGTTACTGATGACATGAACAGTATTGGACGCACCATCAATAGTGCTTTACAACTTTCTAGAATTGGTGGAGGTGTTGGTATTACTCTATCTAATTTGCGTGAATCAGGTTCACCTATTAAAGGAGTTGCTAACTCATCATCTGGTGTTTTACCAGTTATGAAGTTACTTGAAGATAGTTTTAGTTATAGTAATCAATTAGGTCAAAGACAAGGTGCTGGAGCTGTTTATTTAAATGTTTTCCATCCTGATATTATTGACTTTCTCTCCGCTAAAAAAGAGAACGCTGATGAAAAGATCCGTGTTAAAACTCTTTCTCTAGGTGTGATCGTGCCTGATAAATATTATGAATTAATCAGAGAAGATGCTGACATGTATCTCTTTAGCCCATATTCTGTTGAACGAGTATATGGAAAACCATTCTCATATATCGATATCACAAAAGAATATGACAACATGGTCGCAGATCCTCGTATTAAAAAATATAAGATCAATGCTCGTGAACTAGAAGATGAAATCAGTAAGTTACAACAAGAATCTGGTTATCCATATGTCCTAAACATTGATACTGTTAACCGTGATAATCCAATCGAAGGTAAAGTTATTATGAGTAATCTTTGTACTGAGATCCAACAAGTACAAACTCCTTCAGAGATCAACGACGCTCAAGAATATGTCAAAATGGGTACTGATGTCAGTTGTAACCTTGGTTCAACCAATATTTACAATATGATGAAGACACCAGACTTCGGTAAATCCATTCGTGCTATGACTAGAGCTTTAACTTATGTCAGTGATGTTTCTGATATTCAAGCTGTTCCTTCAGTCGCAAATGGTAACAAGTTAAATCATTCAATCGGTTTAGGAGCTATGGGTCTGCATACTTATCTTGCTAGTCAGCATATTGAATATGGCTCACCTGAATCTATCGAGTTTATCGGCGTCTACTTCATGCTATTAAATTACTGGACCTTAGTAGAAAGTAATGAAATTGCTAAGGAACGTAATGAAACATTTTATAATTTTGAAAAATCTGCTTATGCAAATGGATCATATTTTGACAAGTATATAAATACTAGTTTTGCGCCAAAATCCGAACTTGTGAAAAAACTATTTGCAGGAATTGATATGCCTACACAAGAAGAATGGTCTAAACTAAAGGATAGCGTGATGAAAGACGGATTGTATAATGCTTATCGTTTAGCGGTTGCTCCTAACGGATCAATTTCTTATATCAATAATACAAGTGCCAGTTTACAGCCTGTAACTCGTCTAGTTGAGGAAAGACAAGAGAAGAAAAACGGTAAATTATATTTCCCTGCTCCATTGCTAGATAATGATACAATTAAATTCTACAAATCTGCTTATGACACTGATATGCGAAAAGTTATCGACGTTTATGCATCAGCACAAGAACATGTTGATCAAGGTATGAGTTTGACATTATTTATGCGCTCAGAAATTCCAGAAGGTATTTACGAATGGAAAACTGATTCTAAACAAACTACACGTGATTTAAGCATTCTTCGTAATTATGCATATTATAAAGGCATTAAATCACTTTATTATGTTAGAACATTTACAGAGAACAATGATGAAATCGGCAGTAATGAATGTGAAAGCTGCTCAATTTAGGAGGAATTTTTAAATGGTTGATACGTATTATAAGGCCATGAACTGGAACAAAATCGAGGATGTCGTAGACAAAGCTACATGGGAAAAGTTGACCTCTCAGTTCTGGTTAGATACACGTATACCTTTGTCCAACGATTTAGATGATTGGCGTACTTTAAGTAAAGAAGAGCAAACTGTTGTCGGACACGTTTTTGGAGGACTAACACTACTTGATACATTACAATCTCAAGATGGTATTCAAGCAATGCTTAAAAACGTTCGTACTCAAGCAGAAACAGCTGTTTTTAATAATATTCAATTCATGGAATCAGTCCACGCTAAGAGTTATTCATCAATTTTTAGTACTTTAAATAGTGCCGAAGAAATTGAAGAAATCTTTGAATGGACTGATCACAATGAACACCTTCAAAAGAAGGCTAAATTCATTAATGATGTTTATCAAAACGGTACTGCTTTAGAGAAGAAAGTTGCCAGTGTTTTCCTAGAAAGTTTCCTATTCTATTCTGGTTTTTATACACCACTTTATTATTTAGGAAATAATAAACTAGCAAACGTCGCTGAAATCATTAAACTAATTATTCGTGACGAATCAGTTCACGGTACTTATATTGGTTATAAATTCCAATTAGGGTTTAATGAGTTAAGTTCTGATGAACAAGATAAAATGCGTGACTGGATGTATGACTTCTTATATCAGCTTTATGATAACGAAGAACAATATACAAAGACACTTTATGATAAAGTCGGCTGGGTAGACGAAGTTATGGTCTTCTTAAGATATAACGCTAATAAAGCTTTGATGAATCTAGGCCAAAGTCCATTATTCCCAGATGGTAATGCTGAAGATGTTAATCCTATCGTTATGAATGGTATCTCAACAGGTACTAGTAACCATGACTTCTTCTCACAAGTTGGTAATGGTTACTTGATGGGTAAAGTTGAAGCTATGAAAGATTCTGATTATGATATCGGTTTAAAAGACGGTAATTCATTAATTAATAAATTAAAGAAATAACATTAAAAGATCCTGCGAATTTTCGCAGGATCTTTTTTAATACTCAATTTTAAAATAATCTAATTAAAGCAACTCCACTGATCATTACTAACAAACTTAGAACTTGTGCAACTGTAACCGGATTTCTCTTCGATTCAAGGATACCGAATTGATCAATTATCAAACTACCGATCATTAATCCTAATAAAATAATTACTACTGAAAGTCCTGTACCAATTATGGGAACTAAATAAACATTACCTAAAATATAAAGCCCGCCAATAATTCCTCCGATCCACATCCACCAGGGATTACCATTTTTAGCCTTATTTAATTGCAATTTAGGATGAATAAAGATAACAATCAGCAAAATACAAATCGTTCCCACAAAAAAGGAAAGAAATGCTGCTTTGACTGTTGAATTTAGTACCGCTCCTAAATGACCATTAATGGCTGACTGAGCAGCACCTAACATCCCCGCGATAACTCCAAACATTCTCCAAATAAATAAACCAGAGCTTTCACTGTCCATTCTATGATGTCTTTTATTTATAAGTTCATTAATTGAAACCGCACCTATTACACCTAATAAAACTAAAATGGCACCAAAAAATCTTGTAATAGTTAACGGACTCTTTAAAGAATAAAATAATCCAAAATTATCTATTAATAACCCCATAACTATCTGCCCTAAAATAGGCATGATAACTGTCTGAACACTACCAAGTTTAGGAAATAACAATATATTAGCCGTTAGATAAGTAACTCCAAATATTCCACCTATCCATAACCAAATCGGCTGTTGTACAAACAATTTGATTGGGAAAAATAAACCGTGGTCAATTATTAAAGTTATAATTGCTAACAAAATAGTTCCGATAGTAAAAGACGTTAATGATGCTAAAAATGGTGAACCTAAAGCTATTTTTAAACGTGAATTAATACTAGTTTGAAGGGGAAGTCCGATTCCAATAATCAAACCAATTGCAATTGCCAACATATTATCATCTCCTGATTCACCTTATTGTACTAAAAAAGCCCCTCAAATATAAATTTGACGGACTTTTTAACTTCTATAACCTAACAACATAGCAACAATCAAAATAACCAAAACGATTGTTGTAATGACCACATACATTTTATCCTTTTCCTTATAAAATGCATAAATTGAAACAACGACCCGTAATACAGGAGTCAAAATCAATAAGAAAATTCCCAACATAATAATCGCGTATGATTTTCCTGCAACAATACCACTTAAAATAGTTCCAAATCTAGTTGGAAAACCATTTGCATATCCGCTACCGTTTAAGAAATAAAGTGCAATTCCAATTAAAATAACAATTGCTGAAGTAACAACACCAATACGTAAAATTTTGCCAATAATTAATTCAACTTTTCTCATTTCTTCATGCATTATAGGTTCACCCCAAATCCTTTAAGAACCATCTGAACACCCATATAAAGAATAATAGGTACAAAGATCATTCTAATAATTTTTGGTTTGAGCACTTGCATAATTCTAGCACCGATCGTAGCACCAATTAAAACACCGATTGCTAAAGGACCAGCTATATCTGGTCTAATAGATCCATTAAAGAAATAAACTGTCGCACTTGCAGCAGCGGTTACTCCCATCATTAAATTACTAGTAGCACTAGATGGCTTTAATGGCATTTTCATAATGGTGTCCATAGCGATAACTTTAAAAGCACCACTACCAATACCAAGCAATCCACTAGCAAGACCGGCTGCCCACATCATGATAAATCCACCTGGTACATTCTTCATCGAATAATCTATCTGTTTTTGTTCTGATTTATCGTAGTAAGTATTCGCCAGATTAAGCTTGTCAACAATTGGATCATGTCCCGTATAAACATTCTCACCTTTTTTATCCATTAACTTACGAATCATATTGTAAGTTGAATAAAGTAAGAAAAATCCAAACAAAACATATAGGAAAGAACTGGAGAAGAGTCCAACTAATAAAGCACCCATAATCGCCCCAACAGTAGTGGCAATCTCCAAAAACATAGCTACACGAAGATTTAACATATCATCTTTTAAGTAAGCAATGGTTGATCCTGAACTCGTAGCAATAACAGAAATAATACTAGCACCGATCGCATATTTAATATCCAATCCCATCATAATGGTTAAAATCGGTGTAATGATCATCCCTCCGCCAATACCTAAAATTGCGCCTAGGCATCCGGCAAAAAGTCCCATTAATAATATCAGTAACATTGAATTCATTACTTTTCCTCGGTTTCTGATTCATCCTTATTATTGAAATTTTCCAAACTAGTTTGATAGTTCTCTTTCATTATATCCAAAGTTTTCTTGATTTCACTATTTTCTAGCTTATTTTCTGAAATTAAATCAATATGAAACTTCGAGGCGTTCAAATAATCGCATCTAGTTGAAAGATAAATTTTCGTATCAACGATCTCCTCATCTTCAAAGAAATGAGTAACTTTTTTAGCATCATCAAATGGCAAGTTAATAACACCAGTCTCTAAGTAGAAATCAATATCAAATTCCGCATCAGCAACATGGATCATTACTTGTGACAATTCCTCATCCTTATCCAAAATTGCTTTAGCTTGTTCTAAAACCCACGAATCAGATTGTAAAAGATCGTCTTTACTTATTTCAAAATGATCTTGTTTAAATTCGTTATTTTCGATTTTTTCCATGAATTCTTTAATATTTATTTTCATAATTTTCTCCTATTGATCATGTTGCAAAAACTTTTCCACAGCTTTTTGGTAATTTATCGAATCGATGTAGTAACTACGAATATGAACACCTTGACTGACATATTTTTCTTTAAAGAATTTTCCACAGGTGTATAACTTTTCTTCCATTTCAAACGGAACTGTAAAGTCATTTTGACCATGCATAAATAATATGGGGATTTTATTCTTTTTTAAAGCTTTCATACAATCTGCCTGACCATAGAAAAAACCCGCTCTAATTTTAGAAAATAAAGATATACCATTGATCAGCCATCGACCTTTAATATGATACATATTTTGAGCATGATAAGACAAAATGTCCTTGGTACTAGTGTAGCCAGAATCCTCAATAATTGCTTTAACTTTTCCATCTACTTTAGGACTGACCAACATCACAGTTGCCGCTCCCATTGAGGCACCAAAGAGGATTATTTCTTCATTCGGACGTCTATTTTTTAATTCATCGATCCAGTCAATAAGATCCAGACTCTCAATATAGCCATATCCCATATATTTACCAGAACTTTTACCGGCCGCTTGGTTGTCGATCTGCAAAACATTATAACCTAAGTTATAAAATAGTTGGGCATGAATATTCAATGAATTATGATCGACCGCAAACCCATGAACTAAAATAACAGTTGTATTTGTCGGCTGTTTTGCTTCGGTAAACCAAGCATAAAGTTCATTTTGATTAAATTTTGATTTGATCTTCCATTCTTTTTTTTCGATTCTTAAAAATTCTGCTGTTTTTTTATCTAAACCTGGGTCGCGTTTTATATTGGGCGGATTAGATCCTAAGGCACTAGAACCTCTTTTTTGGATGTATAAAAAGAATTTGTTCAAACCTAATGCCACTAATATTAAAACTATTATTATTATAAATATCATATTATTCTAACTCTTTAATTCCGGTCATTGTTGCAGCAATTAATAACATCATCAAAGTAATCGCATAAAACATATGACCAAATGACATCCAAGTTACTACTAAACTACCTACATACGGACCCAAAGCTCTTCCTAATGAACCAAACATACTGTAAAAACTTTGGAATGTTCCGCGGTTTTTATTGGTTGAAAATTTACTAAGTAAAGCAGGAATAGTTGGAAATACCATTGATTCACCGACTGTAACAATTAACATACTGATAACAAAAGCCATGTAAGTTTTAGCCGTTGGCAGAATTAAGAATGATAATCCCATAATAGAAATACCTAATAATAGCTGTGTCCTTAATAATTTAAACATTTTTGAAACTACACGATTCATAACTGGCTGAATAATTAATAGTGAACCAGCATTGATTGTAAATGTTAAGCCATATTCACGAGTAGTAAATCCCTTATTGAGCATATAAACCGACATATTACTATCCCATTGAGAATATCCGATCCAGACGATCAGAATAGCAATACATAAAATAACAATATTTAATCTAAATCTTCTAAAACCAATTTTAATAAGTGGGTCTTCCACATCATCACTGACATATTTGTTAGATCCCGTTTTATGTGTATTTTTCTCTTCAAAAAGACTAGCCTTAAATGCCAAAATAATTATACATAAAATAAAAATAACTACTGGAATAAAGAAAGTTAAAAAGATACTAGCATTGAAAATAAATCCAACGGCAGTTGAACCGATCGCAATACCTAAGTTAGCCGCTAAATACATATTATTGAAAATTATTCGACTATCGCCGACCATTTGTTCAGCTGCTAACGCTGTATAAGCATTTATTGCAGTATAAGAGATTCCCATACCAAATCCCAAAAGAATTAAATATACAACGTATGAGGGCCATACATGGTGAAAAGACATGACGATCAACGAAAATACTGAAATAAAATATCCAATATATAGAGTCCATCTCTTTGAAAATCTATCGAACATGACTCCTCCCAATGCATTACCGACCATCATCAAAATGGAATAGATCATTAATGCAAAACCAGCAGTCGTGAGTGGTTCGTGAAGATTCTTATGAATAAAAATGGTATTAACAGGTAATATAAATCCCATCACCATGTTAAAAGTCATATTTAAAATCAATAGCCATCTTCTTTGTGACCTCATATCTCTCACCTCTTCATAAAATTTTTCATAAAAAAAGCCATGGTTTTCACCATGGCTGACGGTAGTACTCTATACGAGCAATCAGTACGTCGGTTCACACAACTACTGAAGATATCGCTCACAATACGGTGAGTGGTGCATGATATCCTACCACAAGTGCCGTCCAAATACGGCGGCTCTCGACTCATCGCACATTCACCATCATAATATATTATTTCCTAAGTTGCAACTACTGCATCTTAGAGATCAGGATTTTGTTCTACCTTTTCTTCACTCCAAATTTTATAAATCAAATTGAGTAATCCACCCATTTGACCATCAACACCGTTGTACATCCAACGATAAATACATGCATCTTTTTTAATTTTATCTTCCGGTATTTCAGAGCTATTAGCAGTAACAATAATATCTGCATCCTTAGAATCACTAACGATCTTAGCATATGGCAAGGATTGTAAAGTAACTGAAAGGTCTGAATAAACCAAGAAGAATGACTCTAATTCTAGATAAATTTTAACTTTTAAATTCTTATTGTATAGAGAGAAAAATCTATAAGCAATTGAATACAATGATTCTGAAATAAGTTTAGATTTACCCTTGAGAGAACTATATTTATCACGAAGCATTAGATGCTGAACCGTTGATTCGATCTTACTTTCCAAGTTCTCATCTTTAATCTTACTTACAGCATCACCAAAACCTGAGAACAAATTAAGCATTTCTATATACTTGTGGTCAAGGGCCAATACGCCAATGATACATGTAGTCAAATTATACTTATAGCGTAAAAATTCTTTATGAGACAAAGCCAACTCAGAAACAGTTTGTTCCACATCAATGGGAATAAGATCCAAGAAATCATCAATAAAATTAGCAAACAGCGGATTATATCTTACCAATTGTTTAGAAACAGTTTGTAAGTATTCACTTGAAACTTCAAAGGTAGTTGGAACACACATTAATAGAATGTAAAAATCAGCAGATTGGAACATTTGCTCTTCATAACTGACATCTTCTTTAATAGCACGTTTCAATTCTCGTACTCTATCATTACCTGTATTTCCTTCTAATAAGGCACTAGCACCTTCAAAAATATTAGGGAATGGATAATTAATGACATTCAAAGCATCCATATTTTGCATATGATTGCCGCCAATAATGCGGTATAGATGTGCCATTACAACATAAGCATAAAATAATTTAGTGATATTATTAATAGTCTTCATACGATATTTATCTAAGGCAATATCAACAACTTTAAAGGCAGTCTCTTGAGTAAAGTCCTCAAAAGGCCAAACGTATCCACGAGTAGCATTCCAATATAATGCAGCAATAGATAGACGAATAGCCTCCTCATCACCAACAAAACGCATAGGCTCGTAAGCGATTCTAACTCCAAAACGTTTCAAATAACTTCTAACAGGCTTTAAATGACGTAAAACGGTAGCCTTACTACTATTCATACTAGTGTAAAAATGTCTAAATGAAGTTTCAGTTCCTTTAACAATAGAATCAAGAAATTTATATCCATCAGAGTTCGTTGTTAAATAAGCATGATAAGCGTCACGACTAACAGTGAACATTTCTTCTACTGTATAATCATCTTTACCAATGATCTCCTTGAAGTCTTCCTGTATACCTAAGAAGGTATTATAAACACTTCCATAACTCTTATTCATCTGATAAGCGGCCTTACGAAGATTAATATCTTTAACCACTATATGTCTATTTCGATAAGTTCCAATTAGGTCCGCACTTGCCAATTGGCTGGTTCTAATAAGTCTGATTTTGTTGAATAATTGAATTTTTTCAATTTCGGATTTTGATAAAAATAAATCAGTAAAACTATCCAAAATGTTCACCCCCGTAGTTATCACTATTTTATAGTAGAAATTAAACTATATTTTATAAACATTGTTGCATATTACCCAAAAGAGAAATTAATACTCAATTGAGTTTTAATTTTTCTTTTAGGCAATATGCCCGTTAAAACGGCATTTAACACACACACATTTAATAGTATTAAAAGAATATTAAATATAATATATCTCATAAGATATTTTACGCCTTATGTTCAATATGTATAGTCTTTTTTAATCATTATATAATAATAATTCATTAATAATAGGTAAAGTTAAAAAAATATACAAAAAAAAGGAAGGACAAATGTCCTTCCTTTAAGAATTGCGTGGCAACTACCTATCCTCGCGGGTAGTTTCCCACCAACTACTTTCGGCGTTAAGAAGCTTAACTTCTGTGTTCG
>NZ_RHOQ01000004.1 GCF_003946605.1 Companilactobacillus baiquanensis | reverse complement strand
AAAAGCTGTGTTTAACAACGCGTTTAAAAAAAGCAAAGGAAATAAAAGTAAAACAGTAAAGTATAGAACAAGCAGGTGCGAGCCGTTTGTAGTTAAACAAAAAAAGCTGTGTTTAACAACGCGTTTAAAAAAGATAATTGCAGTTTTTACAGTTAAATGTAAAAAACATATTTGAAAAAAATAGATTAAAAAAAGTCATAACACTACTTGAAATAAGTACATATTTTCGGTAATATTATTAAGTCGAGTAATGACACGGAGGGGTAGCGAAGTCTGGCTAAACGCGGCGGACTGTAAATCCGCTCCTTCGGGTTCGGTGGTTCGAATCCACTCCCCTCCATTTATTGGGTTATAGCCAAGCGGTAAGGCAATGGACTTTGACTCCATCATGCGCTGGTTCGAATCCAGCTAACCCAATACCTAAAAAGGACCGATTATATCGGTCCTTTTTTTAATCTAGACCAATTTTACTGTATAATGAATTAAAGTCCATCGTGAGAAGGAGAGTTTACCATGAAGGTACCAGTTTATATTCAAATACATAACCGCATTAGAAAAGAAATTGAACTAGGCAAGTGGACTGTCGGTGAACGTATTCCCTCAGAAAGACAACTAGCTGAAGATTTTAGTGTTAGTAGAATGACATTACGACAGGCTATTCAAACGCTTGTAGATGAAGGGATATTGCAAAGACAAGTTGGATCAGGTACTTATGTTGCCAGCAGTAAAGTTCAAGAGAAAATGTCTGGAACAACTAGTTTTACAGAGATAACTGAGGGTCAAGGCAAGAAGCCATCTAGTAAAACTGTTTCATATCACACAGCTGACCCTTCAATGAGTGAAATTGAAAAATTACAATTATCTGACGGAGAACAGATCCTAAGAATGGAACGTATCCGTTATGCAGATAAACAACCTATTTGTTTTGAGGTAACTACCATTCCAATCAAAATTGTTGATAATTTGGACAAGAATGATATAACTTCTTCTCTATACAAGGCATTAGAAGATAAGGCTGGTCTTAAATTAGGAAGTGCCAGCCAAACAGTATCTGCAATGCTTGCTTCAGAAAAAATCGCAACATTATTGAATGTAAAACGCGGTTCAGCAATTTTAAGACTAAGACAAATAACTACTCTAGATGATGGAAGACCTTTTGAATATGTACGTTCACAGTATGCAGGAGATCGATTTGAATTTTATCTGGAAAGGTAGCTTCAATTATTTTTTTAGTTAAGGAATTGGGTTACTATATAACTAACGTTTTTAAATATTCAGCTGGGAGTTAATTATGCAAAGCTTTATAAAGAAATATAGTATTTTCTTGATGCTATATATTATTTTTCAACCCCTTTTAGATGCACTTACTGGGGGAATGCTGAGAATGCACATGGACGTGACATTTGGTATTTTTATCAGAATGATCGTTATGGTGTTAACAGCATTTTATATATTGGTTTATCTAATATTAAATCGTAACAACAAAAAAGGTTTCTTCATTATCGGTTATTTTGTTTTGCTTACTTTGATGGCAGTAATAAGTTTAGCCGTTAACTATAAGACAAAGACCTTGTTTGTACCATCGCTTGAAATAACTACGCTTGCTAAGAGTTTTTATTATCCAGTGATGTTATTAGCTTATTTATATGCTTTTGAAGAATTGGCTGAAGACAGAATTATTAATCGTTTCTTTCCAAAAGTAGTTTTCTATGCAATAAATATTATTAGTTTGATCATGCTTATTGCTCACTTTACTAATACAAGTTTCAGTTCATACTCGTATTACAAACTAGGTGAAAGCGGCTGGTTTTTCGCTGCTAATGAGTTAAGTGCCATTGTTTCAATTTCTTTCCCAATTATGATTTGGTACGCACTAAAGAAATTAAATACCGGTACAAGAATTTATTACTGGATTTCAATCGTTTTAGCAATTTATTCCGTTCTATTGATCGGGACAAAGGGTTCATTCTTATCGATTGTTGCAGGAACTAGTTTTGCCTTACTAGTGGCAATAGTTCAATGGTTTAGATCACGCAACAAGAAGTTGATGACTGGAATTATTGTCCTTTTGGCGTTGACTATTGGTGGAATAGCAGTTTCCTATCCAGCAATGGCAGTTTCTAGAACGGCCGAATTGCATACGGAAATGATCCATTATAAGAAGAAACAAGCTAAAACGAAAAAAGGTCTAGATAAAGATCAGAAGAAATATGTTGAAACAAACAAAACCGTTTCATACTTACTAAGTGGTCGTACAATTTACTTTGAAAATGCCGCTCATAACTTTTCCAAAGCTAATATAGCTCAAAAGATTTTTGGTATGGGTTATGCTACTAACTTTAAAAAAGTTAAAGATGCTAAGTTGGTCGAGATGGATTACATTGATATCTTGTTCCAATTTGGATATTTAGGCGCTATCGTCTATTTGGCACCGTTAATATATAGTTTGATCTATTTGATCGGTACATTCTTTAGAAAATTCAAGTATATGTGGTCCTTTAAGTGGTCAATGTTAGTTGCCAGTGTAGCTCTTGGCTATGGTATGGCACTCTTAACAGGTCACGTTATTGAAGCACCATCTGTAAGTATTTATTTTGTTTCAATATTGGCATATGCAATGTTTAATGCACGTTTATTGATCAGAACTAATGAAGATCCTTATACGATTGATGTTGAGGACTAAAAAAAGCTTTAAGTAGATAAAATTACCTACTTAAAGCTTTTTTAGTTCTCTTTATTTTTACGTTCTTTTTTGATTAACTTCATATACTTAGGTATTGCCATCATACGACCGATTCTTGAAGGTTCTTTAACCAATCGGTAAAACCATTCCATACCTGACTTTTGAATGATTTTTGGTGCACGTTTTTTGGTGCCAGAGAAAACGTCGAAACTTCCACCAACGCCGATCCAAACAGCAGGGTTTAACTTTTTATAATTATTAATAAAGTATTCCTGTTTTGGTGAACCTAACGCTACAAAAATAATATCTGGTTTTTTAGCAACAATATCATCAACGATTGCTTGTTCGTCCTTAAAATAGCCATCATGATACCCAACTAATTTAATATCTTTGAATTCAGTTTTGATTCTTTTAGCGCTGGCTTCAATGACATTAGGTTTTGATCCTAGTAAATAAATTTTTGATCCACGTTTATTGGCTGTTTTCATCAGAAACATTAACGTGTCAAAACCAGTGATCCTGCCGTGCATTGGTGTACCTAATGTATTAGCTCCCTTAATAATTCCGATCCCATCTGGAATCACATAATCAGCATCATTAACGATTTCAGAGAATTTAGGATTATCACGTGCGAAGAGCACTATTTCAGGGTTTGGAGTTACGATAAAACGATTGCTTTTAACGTCTAAATCATCAATTAAATATTTATGAAATTGTTTCTCGGTGAAGTTATCAAATTTAGTTCCAAGAATATCTATTCTGTTTTTGCGCATTTAGTTCTCCTTTTTGCGGTATTACTTTGTTAAAAAGTTCTCAGTTGGTGTACTTCATGCTATTATTATACACGAGAAATTAATTTGAGAGGTGTCTTGATGAGGGTTTTACATTTAAATGCCGGCAACGAAGACGGTGGAGCAAGAACCTATATTGTTAATCTAATGAAGGGACAAGAGTTGATCAAGACAAAAACTAGTCTTTTAACTTTTGAAGAAGGTCCCGTGGCTAAAATGGCGCGTGAAAATGGACTAAATGTCGCTGTTATGCCTCAAAAACAGCGATTTGATCTGTCGATTCTTAAACCATTAGTAGCTTATATCGAAAATAATCACGTAGACATCGTTCATACACATGGACCAAGAGCAAACTTTATTATGTCATTGATCTACAAAAAAGTTAAAGCCAAATGGGTCATTACTGTCCATTCTGACCCTAGGATCGATTTTTCTGGTCTTAAAGGTAAAGTTATGCTTAATCTAAATCTACATGCCCTAAAGCGTGCTGATTTGTTATTTTACATTAATCCTAACTTATTATCTTATTTTGAATCGATCGGGATCAATTCGGATAAAACTTTAGAAGTGTTTAATGCAATTGATTTTAAAGATGAGCAACCACTACCGAAGAAACATTCGATCTTCAGTCTGCTAGAGATAGCTCGTTTGGTAGAAGTTAAAAATCATGAACTACTATTGAATGCTCTTAGTAAGGTTAAATTTAATTATCATTTAACTTTAGTTGGCGATGGTCCTTTGATGGATCGATTACGTAAGTTATCACGTGACTTAGGTATTTCTGACAAAGTAGAATTTGTTGGATTTAAAGAGAACACAGGTGACTACTATGAAGGTTGTGATGTTTCGATTTTAACTTCTAAATCAGAAAGTTTGCCAACAGTTTATTTGGAATCAGCAGTTTACGGACGTCCAGTTATTGCTACAAATGTAGGAGCTACTGATAAATTGATCAATCAAGATACAGGCTGGCTAGTTGATTCTGAGAATGAAGAACAATTATTAATTGCTCTTAATGATGCCTACCTTAGTTGGAAAGAAGACAACTTGAATCAAAAGGGATTGGCACTTTATCAGTTGGTTAGAGATAACTACTCAATTGACAATTTGGCAAATGCCGTGAATAAAGGTTATATTAACCTTTAATAAATAGTCGTGGTAAAATGAATACTATAATTTCATCAACGAGGAGATATGATGACTAAATATCAAGATGAACATTTGACATTGCATACTGATTACTATGAACTAAATATGATGTATACCTATTGGAAAAAGGGATTACATAATCGGAATGCAGTTTTTGAATGTTACTTTAGAAAGTTACCGTTTGATAATGGATTTGCTATTTTTGCAGGTTTAGAGCATGTTGTGGATTATTTGGAGAATCTTAAATTTGAAGATTCCGATATTGAATACTTAAGAGAGTATGGCGAATTTGACGAAGGATTTTTAGCTTGGTTAAAGGACTTTACTTTCAGCTGTACGATAAGATCAGCTCTAGAAGGAGATATCATCTTCAATGAAGAACCGATTTTCCAAGTTGAAGGTCCATTGGCACAATGCCAACTTATTGAAACAGCTGTTTTAAATATTATTAACTTCCAAACTCTAATTGCTACTAAGTCAGCAAGAATTAAGAGTGTTTGTGAAGATGATCCTGTTTTGGAATTTGGTTCACGTCGTGCCCAAGAAGTTGACGCCGCTCTTTGGGGTAGCCGTGCTTCATATATTGGTGGCTTTGACGCTACTAGTAATGTGTTAGCTGGAAAATTATTTGGTATTCCTATTTCTGGAACTCATGCCCACGCACTTGTCCAAACATATCGTAATGAATATGAAGCTTTCAAAGCATATGCTGAAACACACCGCGACTGTGTTTTTCTAGTTGATACATTTGATACTTTAAAGAGTGGTGTTCCTAGTGCCATCAAAGTTGCTAAAGAATTTGGCGACAAGATCAACTTTCAAGGTGTCCGTATTGATTCTGGAGATATGGCTTATATATCTAAGCGTGTTCGTGAGGAATTAGATGAAGCAGGATTTACCGATGCTAAAATCTACGCCTCAAATGACTTAGATGAAAAGACGATCCTAAATTTGAAGATGCAACACGCTAAAATTGATGTTTGGGGTATCGGTACTAAAAATATTACTGCCTTTGACCAACCAGCTTTAGGTGCTGTTTATAAAATGGTTAGTATCGAAGATGAACGCGGCAATATGATGGATACTTTGAAACTATCTAATAATGCTAGCAAGATTTCCACACCTGGTAAAAAACAAGTTTGGAGAATTACTAATAATAAAGAAAACAACAAGTCAGAAGGAGATTATATTAGTCTCTTTGATGAAGATCCTCGTGAGCATAATTCTATTTATATGTTTAATTCACAATATACTTATATCAATAAGACTGTCGAAGATTTTCAAGCTATTCCGTTGTTGCAAGATATTTATACTAATGGAAAATTAGTTTATGATCTGCCAACAGTTCAAGAGATTCGTAATTATCGTGCAAGTAACTTGGGTTCACTTTGGGATGAATACAAGCGTATTTTAAATCCACAAATTTACCCAGTTGATCTTTCTTCAAAATTATATAGTCATAAGATGAGATATATCGAAAAAGTACGTAATGATATAAACAATATCAAAGTAGGTGAATAAGCAATGAGACCATTGCAAAAAGAGATAATTGAATATGAGAAGACTAAGCCTGTAATTGATGTTGATGAAGAGATCCGCCGTTCAGTTGATTTCCTAAAAAACTATCTACTCAAAAATAAAGGACTGAAAACTTTAGTTTTAGGTATTTCTGGTGGTCAAGATTCTACATTGGCTGGTCGTTTGTCAGAAATTGCTATTACTGAATTGAGACAAGAGACTAAAGAAAACTATGAGTTCATTGCCGTTAGACTGCCTTATGGCGAACAAGCTGATGAATCAGATGCTATGCAGGCCATTGAATGGATGCAGGCTGATAAAGTCGTTAGAGTTAATATTAAAGACAGCGTTGATGCAATGGTTAAAGCGGTCGAAGCAAATGGTATGAATATTTCAGATTTTAACAAGGGAAATATTAAAGCTAGAGCTAGAATGATCGCACAATTTGCTATTGCTGGTGATAATAGTGGTGTTGTAGTAGGAACTGACCATGCCGCAGAAAATATTACTGGTTTTTATACTAAATTTGGAGATGGTGCTGCCGATGTAACGCCGTTATTCCGTTTGGATAAAAGACAAGGACGTTCATTGCTTGAAAAATTGAATGCCCCAAAGAATCTTTATGAAAAAACACCAACAGCTGATCTTGAAGAAGATCGACCAAGTCTTCCTGACGAAAAGGCACTTGGAGTGTCATATACAGATATTGATAACTATTTGGAAGGCAAAGAAATTTCAGATAAAAGTGCAGAAATAATTGAAAATTGGTATAAGAAAACGGCTCATAAACGTCGTCAGCCTTATACGGTATTTGATATTTAAAATTTAGGACATTCCTTTTGGAGTGTCCTTTTTTGTAAAAAAGTAATCGTAAATATGATAAAATGTAATTGTGAAATAATTATTTAACTTTTAGAAGAGGTGTCGATTTTGAAAAAAGATCCAATTTCATTAATGAAACCAGAAGTTGTTGCCATGAAGCAACAAGCCATTTTTGCTTTCAATGCAAGAGCTAAATCAATGGATCACGTAATCAATATGACGATAGGAGAACCTAATTTTCCTACACCAGAACATATTAAAGAAGCGGCTATTAAAGCCATTAATAATAACGAAACGCATTATACTGTTCCAGAAGGTAATCATCAGGTTCTAAAAGCTGTATCGAAGTATTTAAACAAAAAATATGATCTAGACTATGACCCTGAAAGTCAGATTTTGACTACTGGTGGGGTTACAGAAGGTGTTTTCTCAGCATTCAATGCAATTTTGCAGCCGGGGGATGAAGTATTGATTCCATCTCCTTCATTTACTATTTATGGTCCAGATGCAAAATTCAATAAGGCTACGCCGATCTATTTAGATACATCTGAAAGCAATTTTAAAGTTTTACCAGAAGATTTAAGACAATTGTTAGAAGAACATAAGAGAATTAAGATCTTCATGTTTAATTATCCAAGTAATCCTACTGGAGTTAGTTATACGGAAGATGAATTACGAGCATTAGCCGATGTTTTAAAAGACTACGATGTCTTTGTCTTGTCTGATGAAATATATAGCGAATTGGTTTATAACGGCAAGCATGTATCATTCCCTAAACTATTACCTGACCAAACTATTCTATTGAATGGTTTATCCAAATCTCATGCTATGACAGGTTGGCGTTTTGGAATTGTCTGCGGTCCCAAAAATATTATTGCCCAAATTAATAAGATACATGAACTGGCAACTACTTCTATCAGTTCTATCTCGCAACAAGCAGCTCTTGAAGCATACTCAAATGGACTAGATGATCCAATTGCCATGCGTAAAAAGTATCAAGAGAGAAGAGACGTCTTATATGCCGGTCTTAAAAAGATTGGTTTTAATTGCCCAGTTCCTGATGGTGCCTTTTACTTATTTGCCAAAATCCCTGAAAATCTTAACCAAGATGATGTACAATTAGCTAATGATATCCTCGATGAGGAATGCTTAGCAATTTTACCTGGCAGTTTCTTCGGAGTTGGTGGGGAAGGTTATTTGAGACTTAGTTATGCTGCAAGTATTGAGGATATTGAAGGTTGTTTAACTAAGCTAACTGACTATGTGCAACTTCATAGTCAAGCAACCGTCTAAACTTATTAAGGGATTGTAATAAGAAATATGTTTGACAAATTTCAAAATGTAATTAGTAAATTTATTTTAATCTGTGTTGCGTTGCTCATGTCGATAGTGCTCATTCAAATGAGTATATTTTACAGCACGTTTCACATTGCTGAAGAACCAGTATTAAGTGTACTGGTTCTTCTTTGTGCTTTAGTCGCGGTCATCTTGGCAGGGTACCTTTTGATTAAACTAAAAGATGATCGAAAAACTAACCGGATCGTTTTAATAACATTGTTAGCATTATTCTTTCTTGTGGGGCTGTTTTGGCTCAAATTCACACCTAATGAACAATTGAGTGATTTTGCTACATTTTGGGGAAAGTCACAAGATGCATTGCAAGGAAGAGCAATTTATAAAAATGATAATGACTACTTTGCTAAATGGGCCTATCAAACAGGATATTTGGTCTATGTAATGGGAGTTATCAAACTCTTTGGAGCTCATGTTTTAGTGTTGCAAGTTTTAAATGTGGTATACCAAACATTAACGTTACTTGTGATTTATAAACTGGCAATGAAAGTATTTGATAATGTCAAAATTGCAAGATTATCAGTCTTGTTATTGATGATCGATTTAGATTGGTTTGCCATGAGTCCACAAAATAATAATTCATATTTAGGAACATTATTATTCTTAGTTACCTTTTACTTGTTGATGCATGACAAATATTGGCAATATATGCTGGCTGGATTAACTTTGGCAATGGGAAATATTATTAGACCAATTGGACCAGTGGCAATTGCCGGAATAATTGTTTTTGCACTTGTGTATAAGTTTTATGATAAAAAAATCAATCTCCATAACATATTGAAATTAGCTACAACGTTTATTATTTATTTGGCAATTTTTAGTGCTGTTGGTATGGCTATTAAATCTAGTGGCTTAAATGAATATGGTATTTCTAATCGAGATTCCGAATGGAAATTTGTAACGGGATTAGATTACAATACTAAAGGAATTTATGATCAAAATGTTGTCGATTCAATTGATATGACGCAAAGTCGTAAAAAAGTCAGCAAACAAGAATACAAGGTTATTCATGAAGAAATCAAATATTTAAATGATAATAATAAGTGGATTCCTTTATTTTGGGATAAACTTGCGATCATGTGGGCTAATCGCTCTTCTGCTATCGACTTTGCTAATATGCAGCAAAACCATTCGCAAAAAGTTATTGGATTTGTTAATTTAATTAGTTATTTGGGAACAGTTTTACTGGTCATATTTGGCTGGGTCGGTTCTTTGCGATTATTCAAAATTAGTTATAATAAGAATATATTCTTATTACTATTACCATTTATGGCATATGTGGCTGTACAATTATTGATTGAAGTTCAAGGTCGTTATCGAATTGAATTTACGCCAATTTGGGCAATCATTTCTGGAGTTGGATTGTACAGTTTATGTAATTGGATAAATTTGAAGTGGGGGAAGAAACCTAAGTGTTTAAATTAAGCATTGTTGTACCTTGTTATAATGAAGAAGAAGTTTTACATGAAACAACTAGAGAATTGAGCCAGATTCTTCAAGGACTTATCGATGATGAAAAGATTGCCTCCACCAGTAAAATAGTTTACGTTGACGATGGCAGTCATGATAAGACTTGGCAGTTGATCGACCAATTTACAGTTGAAAATAAATTTGTAACAGGTGTTAAATTAAGTCGTAATTTTGGTCACCAAGGAGCATTATTGGCTGGTGTAACGACTGCTTCAAGAGATTCTGATGCAATAGTTACAATTGATGCCGATTTGCAAGATGATGTTAATGCGATCCCTAAAATGGTAGATGAATATCTTAAAGGTGCAGAAGTAGTCTATGGAGTTAGAAATAATCGTGATACGGATACAGCCTTTAAACGAAATACCGCCGAAACTTTTTATAAGATAATGGGATTTTTGGGAGTGAAATTAGTACCTGATTCAGCTGATTTTCGTCTAATGAGTCAGCGTGCCTGTGAGATACTGTTGAGTTATCATGAAACAAATCTCTTTTTAAGAGGGATAGTCCCATTGGTCGGTCTGAAAACAGCAAAGGTATATTATGCTAGAAAAGAACGGTTTGCTGGAGAGTCAAAATACCCTTTGAGAAAGATGTTGAAATTTGCAATTGATGGAATTACTTCTTTTTCTATCGTGCCGATTAAAATGATTATGGGATTAGGATTCTTTATTGTTTTAATCAGTATTTTCCTGTTGATCTATACATTGGTTCAAAAGAGTAATGGTCATGTTGTATCTGGCTGGTCGTCAATGATGGTTTCCATCTGGGCATTAGGTGGAGTACAGTTGATTTGTATTAGTGTGATCGGTGAATATGTAGGCAAAATATTTAGTGAAGTTAAACAACGACCACGTTTTACCATTGAAAAAGATACTTATACTGAAGAAAAATAGAGGTATTATTTATGAATGCAGCACAAAAAAAGGCAGTACAATATAGTAATTTAATTAATAAGACAGTTCAAACGATCGATGAACAACAAGATACTTTAAATCCTGAGTTTGAAACTTTACGTAAGCATTTGGACCGTGATATCGTTGACAGAATTGATGATGTTGAATATGCACGCATTAAAAGAGACTTTGCTAAAGGAACAAAAACTTATCAAGATTTATTAGCTAAACTTCAAAAAGGTAAAGCACCAGCTCGTTTTATGGGTACACATATTTCTCTTGTGGCTGCTTTTAAGGACTATGTTGATGGCTGTGCCAAGATGACACAAAGTATTGGCGACGATAAAAAAGTTGATCGCACACTCTTTAATGAAGCTGAAAAACAACAAGATGAAGATATGGATAAGTTTTCTAAACAAATTCAAAAGTTGACAGAAATGTAATGAACGATCAAGAATTAACTGAACTAGTAAAAAAGGTTTCCCAAGAATATTTTGGGAAGCCTTTTATTCATCAAGCAAACTTCAATAAAAGATTAAAAACAACTGGCGGACGATTCCATTTAAAAGACCGCCATATTGATATTAATCCGCGTGTCTATCAGATATATGGAACATCTAAGCTTATCGGAGTTATCAAACATGAATTATGTCACTATCATTTATATAATGCTGGCTTGCCCGCGCAACATCGTAATAAAGAATTTAAATTATTACTCAAAAAGGTTGATGGATTACGTTATGCACCTAAGTTGACCACAGGCAAAAAACCACATAAAATTATTCACTTATATGAATGTTCTAGTTGTCATTTAAAATATCAAAGAGTGAGAAAATTAGACACAAATCGGTATGTCTGTGGCAAATGTCATGGCAAACTGAAATTTATTAAAGATATTAAAATGTCATCTTGATAATTATTTATTTTTTGTGTAAGATAGTAAGTGCATGCGGGTATGGCGGAACTGGCAGACGCGCAAGACTAAGGATCTTGTGGAGAGTTTTCTCCGTGGAAGTTCGAATCTTCTTACCCGCATCACTAAGGCTGAATGACGATTGTCGTTTGGTCTTTTTTTTTGTCTCCAAATTACTATTATATCAACAAAGTAAAAATATCAGATCAGAAAATGAGCATTATTTTTGTATTTGTTTAAACATCATGGTTAAATAAACTCGATATTTAAGTTAGATAACGAAAGAAGGACTTGAGAAAAGTGAAAAGAAAAACTATTGTAGCATTTATGCTCGTAGTTTTGCTGACTTTGAGCTTTTCTTCCCTGACTAACGTGGCGAAAGCCGAATCTGTGACTCAACCTGGTTATGATGCCGAAGTGACAAGTTCAACGTCAGCAACTCTATATAATTCATCCGGGGATGTTTTGAAATATGGACTAGCGCACGGGAGCGATTGGAAAGTTGGGAGTACCTTAAATATCAATGGAACAAACTATTATGAAGTTTCAACTGGAGCATATTTAAGCAGTAAGGACAGTTATCTCTATCAAAATCGTCCAGAAATTATCCGGGATGAATTGGATTCCAATACACCCGTTTATACGTATAATTTCGATCAAATATCAAATGTAGCTTTGAAACCAGGAACATACTGGTATTCAGATCGTGTGATTTATTCTGGATCGATTCCTTACGCTAGAGTGTCAACAGATGAATTCATATGCTTAACTGATGTATCGCAACAAATATTTACAGAGAACTTGGATTAGAGAATCGCAATCTACGGATTGCGGTTTTTTGTTTTTCATAGAATCTTCACAAAAAGTTGACGATATGCCAATATTTTATTATTAATATGTATATATAAGTTTTGGAAAATCAAAATAAAATAAAAGAGGAAAAGATGAGGAAAAAATTACCGATAATAGCCATTTTTTTGGCGTGCCTTTCAGTAGTTTTAGTAGCTTGTTCTAATGAAAGTTCAAGTAATGGTATTTTGACTACTGCACAAATCAAAAAAAATATTGGCTCTAAACTAATAAACACACGAGAGAATGCGCAAAAGTCGCTTACTAAAAAATACCAGGAGAAGGTTAAGGATAGCTCTTATACGACTGATAATCCGTATATTAAATTAAATCCTTATAAGACATCTCCATTGAGTGCCTTGGTTATTTTCCATACAGATAAGGAAGCTAAAATCACTTATACAGTTGAGGGTAAAAGTGATGATACTAGTGTAACTAATACTGTTAATGGTGGTTACTCCAAGAGTCACCAAGTTCCAGTAGTAGGATTATATTCAAATTATAATAATACAGTGAAAATTACTGTTAAATATAAAGATGGTACAACGGAAACTCAAACGGTAAACATTAAAACAGGATCACTTCCTAAGTATATTAAAAACGCCAAAATAAGCGTTTCTAAGAACGATAAAACTAAGATGGATATTGGTGATAATAAACTAACTATTATCAATAGAACGACAAAAGAACCGTTTGCTGTTGATGCTGATGGTGAAGTTAGATGGTATTCAACTAATTATTCACAACACACGATCGAACAAATTTCTAACGGCCATATGTTAATTTTAACGAAGAAAAAAGTTGATTCATCGGTTTATAATGATTTGATCGAAACTGATGTTTTAGGACGTATTTATAAAGAATATAGTTTTAGTTCAAATACTAAATCCAATGACTCAGGTAATGCTAAAGATGAAACGACTGTAATTCATCATGACTTATTGGAATTGCCAAATCATGATTTATTAGCCACAGTTAGTGATGGATCTAAGTATAAAGAGGATGTCATGGTACAGATCTCTCATAAGACAGGTAAAGTTGTTAAAGTTATTGATCTGAAAAAGATCTTACCTAGTTCAATGTATAAAGACTATAAGGCAGGAACAGATAAGAAGGTTGACTGGTTCCATCAAAATGCCGTTGATTATGATAAATCAGATAATAGTATTATGATATCTGGACGTAATCAAGATATGATCATGAAGTTAGATTATAAGACCAATAAAATAATTTGGATCTATAGTGGTAAGGCTAAAGCAACATGGCCTAAAAAGTATCGCAGTAAAATTCTTACTCCTACACAAGGAACTACGATCACTGGTGGTCAGCATGGATTATACTTGTTGAAACATGATGGTGATAGTGAGGATATAATTTTATATGATAATAATATTGATGTAACTAATGGTGATAAGAAGACTTCTGGTAAGTATTCTCAAGCCGTTGAATATCACATTAATACAAAGAAAATGACAATTGATCAAACATGGTCATATGGTAAGAGTTTGGGTAAAGCCAACTTTACAAGCATTATTGGTTATGCTGAACGTGAATCTAATGGAAATACTTTAGTCGACTTTGGATTTAAAAAAGGTGGACAAGAAAGTAATATCATTGAGGTAGATGCTGAGGGTAATGAAGTGTTTAATATCACAATGAAGAACGCTTCTTCTAAGGCATACGCTTATCGAGCATATCGAATACCATTTTATTCAAGCAGTTATGTCTTTGATGTTAATAAATAAGAAAAGATAGATGTAAAAAGCAGTAATCCGAATTTTTGGATTGCTGCTTTTTTTGAATATTTATTGCTAGTTTATGAAAATTAGGCAAAACGGTTTATATAATGTGATGTATACTTAAAAAGTAAATCATATTGACACACTAAAATGAATGAAATTATGCCACAATCAGTGATTATAACATAAAACGGTTGATCAATATTATCAAATAACATTAATATTTCTTATTAAATTTAGTATTAACAATATAGTGTTTAAGGGGATAATAAAATATATCTATTTAAATTACTCGTTGTTTTTATATTGCTAAAGGGGACTATAAATATGGTAAGTACAAAAAGGGAAAAATTTGAACAACTACTAGCAAGGCAGGCTTATGATCCACAATCTAAAGTCGCATTTGAGATTGAAAAGGCAAAATTAGATATAGCTACTTTAGTGATAAGAACTAGACGAGAAGCTGGGATAACTCAATCAGAACTAGCTGCCCGCGTTAAAGTTCCCCAATCAACAGTGGCTAGGATCGAGAATTGCGAGAACACTAGTATCGATACTTTAAGTAAAGTCGCATCTGCCTTAGATAAAAAATTAGTTATAAGTTTTGCATAGAAAAAAGCCAGCAATCTAAGAATTGCTGACTTTTTTACTTGCTATTTTTTTCATTGATCAATTTAACTTTATGTTTGATTTGTTTATCAAACTCTTTCATTAAATCATCCCGACTTGGATTTTTTGCTTTAGCCTTACGCATGGCATCAGTCCAATCCCAGTAGTTAATAGCGACAAATTTTCGTTCAGGGTGACGAACATATAATGAATTGTAAACCGCATCGTTTTCAACTGGAGCAGGTAGCCAAATATAGTTAGTATCACGGTACTGCAACATATAATATGTGCCACGATCCACGGTATTTTGGTAGTTGGTATAATCGATTGAAGTATTAAAGCTATGACCATAATCATGGGCCAAATAGTCCATTCTGATTCCAACAATCAGAAAAATAATTGTCATTATCGGTAGAAGGATCTTTTCAAAACGTTCTGTTATCAAGTCGAAATTAATGGCAATTATCGCTGCTGAGAAGATGAAGCTTGCAAACATACATCTTGAACCAAATGGTGAAACCACGAGAAATGGTAAAACAGACATGGCAGCAAAAATTAGTAATGAATAATTGACGATTTTACGTTTGAAATCTTTTAAGTTGTAGGTATAGAAGATAACGGCACCAATAAAAATCAATGTAGCAATAGAAATTACAACTAAGAATTTAGGTGTATATGTGTGCTTCATATATCCAATTATCGTATCGCCAGCACTTGATCCAGTTACATGACGATAACTATCAGAACCAGTTAATATTTTTATATATGCACCATTTATAAACATCAAAATGGCTCCGATAAAATTACCTAATAGAATATAATTAAATAATTTTTTAGCGCCGTCATAGAAATGTTTTCTAAAGAACAGCCAGATTACCACGCTGATAAAACAATTAAGTATTGTCATATGTTCAGCAAAGAGCTGCGTCAATACGGAAGCTAAAAATGATAAGAAGAGAATAGTTCTATAATAGTGAACTTCTTTTTTATCATAATTTTTAATAAATAAATATAGTAGAAACAATGGGAAAATAACTGATGGCACATAGTTGGCAAAACCAGCATGCCAGCCCAATGTTTGTCTAAAGATAGACTTAGGTGCGATAATTAAAAAAGTAGCCATTATCGAAGCGGTAAACAAACCAATAAATTTCGGCTTATTTAATTGATCGCGTATTTTTTGGATCATGAAGACGATCAATGCAGAGAATAGCCCGTAGGCAACAAATGCTACTGGTTTTACCTTCGTCATAACGATAACTAGCAAGTCACCTAGGTAACGCCCATCATAGGTGAGAAAGTGTCCTTGTGGAAAATAATTATTTCCCCAATAGCTTCCCCAGTTAAGATCATCTCCAGTTAGGGGCATAAAATAACCAATGAGTCCGAAAATGATAAATATAATAAAATAGAAGCTTAACTTTGTTGTTCTTTTCATTTAAATGTATCCTTAATCTATATTGTCTCTAATAAGAATAGCTTTATTCCTTAATTCAAGCAATAAATATTTAAGTTAATTGGGACGTACCAATTGCTGAAATCCTATTTACTATCAAAAATTATGATGTTAGAATATCAATGCAAGCGATTACAGAAAAAGGTGATTATTTCATGAAAAAAACAAGAGTCATTAATTCAAATATTTCGCGTGTTATTTCTCAAATGGGTCATTTTGACACCTTGAGTATAGGTGATGCCGGAATGCCCGTTCCCGAAGGAACAGAAAAAATTGACTTGGCAGTAGAGGCGGGGTTACCTAGTTTCATACAGGTTCTTGAAAATGTTCTAAGCGAATTAGAAATTCAAAAGGTATACTTAGCAGAAGAAATTAAATTACAAAATCCAGAACAATTGTCTGCTGTGAAAAAAATCATTGGTGATACACAAATTGAGTTCATTTCTCATGATAAAATGAAAAGCAATCTTAAAAACACGAAAGCATTTATTCGTACCGGTGAAGAAACACCATATTCTAATATTATTTTAGAAAGCGGCGTTGTATTTTAATTATTGAGAGGGATTTATATGAAAAAAATAGTTGTATTAGGATCAATTAACATTGATACAATTTTAAATATTGACCGTTTGCCATTACCCGGCGAAACTATGGCGATGCATGACCGTTCTATTGCGGGCGGCGGTAAAGGTGCTAACCAGGCCATCGCAGCCGTTCGTGCTGGATCTGAGACTTCTTTTATAGCTAAGATTGGTAAAGATCATGCTGCCGATTTTATGATGGATACTTTTAAAAAAGACGGTCTTAATATCGATAACGTAACGATGGATAATGAAGCTGGAACTGGTAAAGCATATATACTATTAGACGAACATGGTCAAAATAGTATTTTGATATATGGAGGTGCTAATCAGACAATTACTGCTGATGATATTGATGAAGCGGCTAGTACAATTAGTGAGGCCGATTGTTTGATCGCCCAATTTGAAGTTCCGGTTCCTGCCATCACTAAAGCATTTAAAATCGCTAAAGATAATAATGTACTAACGATCCTAAATCCAGCTCCAGCTAAAAAGGATATCCCAGTAGAACTATTAAAGCTGACTGATATTATTGCTCCTAATGAAACTGAGGCCGAGGCTATTACTGATGTTAAAGTTGTTGATTTGGATTCAATGAGACAAGCGGCAGATAAGATGCATGATATGGGCGTGGGTATCGTTTTGATCACGGTTGGTTCTAAGGGTTCATTTTATTCACTCGAAGATAGAAGTATCGGTTTTGTTGATGCTTTCAAGGTTAAAGCAATCGATACGACAGCTGCTGGTGATACGTTTATCGGTTACTTAGCTTCCCAATTGCATAAAGAATTGGACAATATTGAAGGTGCAATGAGATTTGCTAATAAGGCTTCTTCAATCACCGTTCAAGAAAAGGGAGCACAGAATTCTATCCCTTATCATAATCAGGTAAAATTTTAAAAATCCGAATTATTTTAGGAGTTTGCTCCGTAATGATTGTAAAGAGCTAAAATCCATGTTATTATAAATGTTGTATTTTTGAATGGTTAATGGTTCGAATGGTTTTGGTTTCTGAAGACTTTCTTCCATGATGTACCACGAAATAATGCACAAATATATGAATTATCAGGAGGAACAGTCTGATGGAACACGGAACAGTTAAATGGTTTAACGCCGAAAAAGGTTATGGTTTTATTACTCGCGAGGATGGTAGTGATGTATTCGTACATTTCTCAGCAATCCAAGGCGACGGTTACAAGACTTTGGAAGAAGGTCAAGCCGTTACATTCGATATCGAAGATAGCGATCGCGGACCACAAGCATCAAACGTTGTTAAGGCATAATAACTTATAATAATGTTTTGAAAGTCGACTCTTATGAGTCGGCTTTTTTCGTGCTCAAAAAATTGTCGTGTTTTTTTCTAAACCATAAATTTACAAAAACAAAACAATCCATACACATAATTATTTTAAAATATTTTTCATGCGGGGTGTTTTAATGGAGAATTGGAAAAGAAATTTTAGAGTTTTGTGGTTTGGAAGTATGCTTACTGATATGGGTAATGCGATAACTTTACCTTTTATGGTGCTGTATATAGATACACTGGGGGAATTTACCCGGTCTCAAAGCAATATGTATGGTGCCCTAGCATTTTCATTAACATATTTATTTAAAGCACTAGCGGCTCCCTTATGGGGTAAATTGGCTGATCAAAAAGGCCGCAAACTGATGTGTTTGCGGGCCTCTGGAATGATGACATTAACTATTCTTTTAGTAGGTCTAGCCCCGAATGTGTGGTACGTATTATTATTTAGAAGCTTGCAAGGTGTTTTTTCGGGGTATATTAACAACGCCAATGCACTTATATCAACCAGTGTTCCCGACAATATTCGTGGAAAAGCGATGAGCAAGCTGGTTACTGGAAGCATAACTGGAACTTTGGTAGGTCCAGTTATTGGCGGATTTTTGGTTGCGATAACAAGTTATCGAGCAGCTTTCTTTGTTACGAGTTGTGTTATGGCAATGGTCTTTTTAACCACTTTAGTGTGGGTAAAAGAAGACTTTACGCCAATTTCTAAATCAGAACTTAAACCATTAAAACCAGAAATGAAACAAATCGGCTGGGATTTTTTTGCAGTCTTATTGACTAGTTTTTTGGCTATTCAAGCAACAATCGCATCAGTCACACCAATGATCAGTTTATTAGTTAAAGAGCTTTTACCGGTTGGATATAATCTTAATATTACTACGGGGCTAGTCGCGGCAATGCCGGGGCTTGCAACAATTATAATGGCTGGCTTAGTTGGTGGTATATTGGATCGTATTGGGGCTCAAAAGAGTCTGATCATCTTTATGAGCTTAGCGATTGTATGTCTAGTAATGACTAGTTTAGTTGAAAATATTTGGCAGTTAGCCTTTTTTAGATTACTAGTGGGAATTACAGATGCGGCACTTTTGCCAGCATTACAAGTTATGACTGTACAAACTGTTCCTAGTTTTATTTTTGGACGTATTTTTAGTTTCAATCAATCTGCCCAATCTATGGGAAGTGTTATTGGTCCGATCTGTGCTGCTATTATTTCAACCGGTTTTGGTTATAAAGCAATATTTTTATTTGGCGCACTAGTTGAGGTAGTCGCTTTATTAGGCTGGATCTTGTACTATCGTTTACACACCCAAAGACAAACGAGCTAATTTAGACATTTTGTCTTTAGTCCAAATAGGGTCCCAAACTAAATTAATATTACAAGTAGTTATGCCGTCGAGGTCTTCGATGGCTTTTTTTATTTTTGAAACGATACTTTCACCATATTGACAGCTTCTAGTTGGCATGGTCATCGTAATCATACAAGTTGTTTTAGTTACCTCAATATTGTAGATTAGTCCTAAATTGACAATATCTATCTGCATATCAGGATCAATTATTGTTGATAAAGTTTGATTGATTTTTTCTAACATCATAGTGAACTCCCGTCTTTTAATTTTATTTTGTCATAATTTTTTCAAAACTATCGGCTATAATGATAACAATAACAAAAAAGGACTTAAGAGATTGCCGCAAAGAAGAAATTATATCCGGCGTAAACGTCGTAAAACTAAATACAACCAACCTCTGATTATTTTTTTGACGATAGTTATTTTAATGGGTGCAGGAATTTTTGGATATCACAGATATCAAGAGTATCGACAAGAAGCTCAAACACAACAAGTTGAAACTGAACATAATAGTTTTGTCAAAAAAGTCGCACCGTATGCAATTTATCTAGGAAAAGAGTATGGTGTTTTACCTAGTATTACTATTGCTCAAGCTATTTTGGAAAGTGACTGGGGGAATAGTACCTTAGCAAAAGACTATAATAACTATTTTGGCGTTAAGGGAACCAACCCTGATAACACTAAAGTTTTACAAACTAAAGAATATACTAATGGTCAGTGGGTAACTATCAACGGTCGTTTTAGAGTTTATTCGGATTATCGTGAATCGATGAAAGATCATGCTGAATTATTAGTTAATGGGACGACTTGGAATTCCCAGCAATATCAGCAAGTTATTCATTCTAAAGATTACATAGAAGCAGCCGTGGCACTGCAAACGGACGGATATGCGACCGATCCTGGCTATACGACCAAAATTATTCGTGTTATTCAGAAATATAATCTAAAAAAATACGATGAAGGTATCAAGTGAAAAAGGAAAATATGATAGACTCTAATTAATAATTAGTGTGGGAGATAGCGTAGTGAAAGAACTTGAAGATAGAATTAAAAAAGATGGTCGAGTATTAGGAAAGGATGTTCTAAAAGTTGATAGTTTCTTAAATCACCAAGTTGACCCAATGTTGATGCAAAGCATGGGAAAAGAATTTTACGAACATTTTAAAGATCAAGGAATCAACAAGATCTTAACAGTTGAATCATCAGGAATTGCTCCAGCAGTTATGACTGGTCTAAGTTTTGGAGTCCCAGTTGTTTTTGCTAGAAAGCACAAGTCAGTTACATTGAACGATGATTTATATACCTCAGAAGTTTATTCATATACTAAAAAGACTTCAAATCACATTAGTGTCTCAAAAAAATATCTATCAAGTGACGACAAAGTTTTGATCATTGATGACTTTTTGGCAAATGGACAAGCTGTCAATGGTTTAAATACAATTATCGATGCTGCCGGAGCAGATCTTGCTGGTATTGGTATTGTAATTGAAAAGTCTTTCCAAAAGGGAAGACAATTGATCGACAAAGCTGGAATTCCAATTTATTCATTGGCTAGAATCAAGGCTTTTGAAGATGGACAAGTCGTTTTTGAAGATGAGAACGAGTAACTATTTAGGAAGGTGGATTTATGACTTTTATTGCGCCCGGTAAAACTCTGGGAATAATCGGCGGTGGCAGTGAAACATATCTGTTTGAGCTAGAAGCAAAGCGTATGGGTTTTAGAACTGTTCTTTTGACAAATGAAGATGATGATATCGCTACTCAAGCGGCTGATGCTTACTTAATCGGTGATTTAGAGGACAGTGCTAACTTAACAGAGCTGGGCCATAGAAGTGATCTTCTGTTATATATGGATGAAAACTTTGATAGTGATATTTTGGAAAGTTTGGAAAAGGAATTCAATGTTGTTCAAGGTTCAAATATGCTGGCTATTGTCCAAGACCGTTATATTGAACGAACTTTTTTAAATTCATTAAAAATAAATGTGCCACCATTTTTTTCGATCGTCACTGTTGATGATATAAAAAAGGCGGTTGAGGAAATTGGCTTTCCATGTATGATCAAACCGATCCAAAAGAATCAAAGTGTTCTAAGACGGCATGTACTTTACAATGAATCAGATGTTGAACATGTTCAAAACCTTTTGGCAAATGGAACTTATATTCTTGAAGCTTGGATCGATACTAAAGAAGAGTATTCGATCATGGTCAGCAAGAGTAAGAATGGTAAGATCCATACTTTCCCAATGATCAGAGAAGTTTATGACGGCTCGCATTTGATGAGTTCATATCTTTACAAAAAGAATGATCCAGAGGTTGAAGCCGAAATTCAAAGAGTTGCATTAATAATTGCGAATAATATTGAATATGTTGGTATTTTTGGTATTGGTTTCATAATTTCTGATAGTGGGGTCTTATATGTAAAACGTATTTTCCCAGGTATCAATTATTCTGCCAATGTTTATCAAGATGCTACCGGTGTATCACAGTTTGAATTACATATTCGTGCAATTTGTGATTGGCCTATTCCAGAAATTTATCCATTGATAAATGCTGCTACTTTGAAGATAATTGAAGGTAATTTGCCTCAGAGTTTAGATTTACTGCAGGAAAAAGCTCAATGGAAATTTAATTATTATACAGGTTTCAAAGCTAAAAATGATGCGGCTAGGGATGTTGGATATATCTCGGTTGTTTCAGATGACGATGAGGATCTAAGAGAAGATATTTTATCAACTAAAATTTGGAGAGTAGAGTAACTTATGATTGATAGATATGTAACCAAAACTATGAAACCTATTTGGACTGATAAAAATAAATACCAAGCTTGGCTAGAGGTTGAAGTTGCCGCAGTTGAAGCTTGGAGTAAGCAAGGTGAGATCCCTGCTGAAGATGCCAAAAAAGTTGCTGAGAATGCTAAATTCGATGTAACTGAAATTCAAGAATTAGAAAAAATAACTAAACATGATGTTGTTGCATTTACTAGAGATGTTTCTAAATATTTAGGCGATGAAAAAAAGTGGGTCCATTTTGGATTAACTTCTACCGATGTTGTTGATACAGCTTATGGATATTTGATGAAACAAGCCAATGACATTATTCGTCAAGATTTACAACACTTTTTAGATGTAGTTGGGAAAAAAGCGCTAAAGTATAAAGACACAGTTATGATAGGACGTACTCACGGTGTTCACGCGGAACCTACAACTTTTGGGTTAGTGCTTGCCAATTGGTATTCTGAAATAAAACGTGATATTGAACGTTTTGAACATGCTGCTAAAGGTGTTGAAGCTGGTAAGATCAGTGGGGCAGTTGGTAGTTTTGCTAATGTTCCACCTGAAGTTGAAGCTTTTGTCTGCAATAAATTAGGTATTCGACCACAAGAAATTTCAACACAAGTATTACCAAGAGATCTGCATGCAGAATACGTTCAGACAATGGCTTTGGTTGCAACATCGATCGAACGTTTTGCTTTAGAAATCCGTCATTTGCAAAGAACCGAAGTAAGAGAAGCTGAAGAATTTTTTGCTGCTGGTCAAAAAGGTTCATCTGCAATGCCTCATAAACGCAATCCTATCGGATCAGAAAATGTTACAGGTCTTGCTAGAGTGATAAAAGGTCACGCTTTTACAGCCCTAGAAGATATTCCTTTGTGGCATGAACGTGATATCTCTCATAGTTCAGCTGAAAGAATCATTATTCCTGATTCAACAGAATTATTAGATTATATTTTGGTTAGATTTACTAAAATTGTTGAGAATCTAACCGTTTTCCCAGATAAGATGCTAGAAAATATGAACTTAACTCATGGATTGATCTATTCACAAAGAGTTCTTTTGAAATTAGTTGAAAAAGGACTTAGTCGAGAAGCAGCCTATGATATTGTTCAACCGATGACCGCTAAAGTTTGGGACGAACAAAAAGATTTTCGTACTTTGCTAGAAGATGACGATCGAGTAACTGATAGACTTTCAAAAGAAGATCTTGATGATGCATTTGATTATCATTGGCATTTAAGAAATATCGATAATATTTTTAAACGAGTTGGTTTAGAATAAAATATTAGCTTGAAAGAAGAACAAAAATATTCAGCTTTCGAGTGATACAAACAGACCTATTAATCCAATTTTGGATCACTAGGTCTGTTTTGTCGTTTTAAACGCAGGTATAAAATCCATGTTAGTATTATTGTTATGAAAAATTTGCTACAATGTAAAATGAATGTTTTCAGTAAACGTTGATATATTAAGGATTTGAGGGTTTATAAAATTGGATGAAACTATGTTAAAAGGTTTAAATACCGAGCAAAAAGAGGCTGTTAAAACAACCGAAGGCCCATTATTGATCATGGCGGGTGCTGGTAGTGGAAAGACTCGAGTTTTGACACACCGTGTAGCCTTTTTGATCGAAGAAAAAAATGTTATGCCGTGGCATGTTCTGGCAATTACTTTTACCAATAAAGCCGCCAAAGAAATGAAAGAAAGAATCGGAAAATTACTAGATGAATCAGCAAATGATGTTTGGGTATCTACTTTTCATTCGTTGTGTGTGCGTATTTTAAGACGTGATATAGATAAAATGGGAAAGTCCCGTTCATTTACGATTTCTGATCCATCTGAACAACGTACTTTGATGAAACAAATCCTCAATCGTATGAATTTAGATCCTAAACGTTATGATCCGCGAGCTATTTTAGCTTCGATCAGTAATGCTAAAAATGATTTAGTTACTCCAGAAGCTTACGCACAAGATGCTAAATCACCTTTTGAACAAATTGTCGCTAATTGTTATGACGCCTATACAAAAGAAATGGAACGTAATCAAGCCTTAGATTTTGATGACTTAATTATGCAGACTAATATTTTGTTTGATCAATGTCCTGATGTTTTGGAATATTATCAAGAAAAATTCCAGTATATTCACGTTGATGAGTATCAGGATACTAACGAGGCTCAATATAAATTAGTTAAACAATTAGGTGCTAAATATCGTAATGTTTGTGTCGTTGGTGATGCTGATCAGAGTATTTATGGTTGGCGTGGTGCCAATATGAAAAACATTATGAATTTTGAAGAAGATTATCCTGAAGCAACAACTATTAAATTGGAACAAAATTATCGTTCCACAAAAACAATTTTGAATGCGGCTAACCAAGTTATTAATCATAACGAAAATCGTAAGCCTAAAGAATTATGGACTGATAATAAACAAGGCGATAAGATCAAGCTTTATCGTGGACAAAATGAAACTGATGAAGCTCTTTATGTGGTCGATCAAATAAAGAGTCTACTATTGAAGAACTTCAATTATGGTGATATGGCGATTCTTTATCGTACTAATGCACAGTCACGTACATTTGAAGAAAAATTGCTTTCTGCTAATATCCCTTACAAGATCATTGGCGGACATAAGTTTTATGATCGTAAAGAAATTAAAGATATTTTAGCTTATTTGAGATTAGTAGCTAATCACGATGATTCAATGAGTTTTCAACGTGTGATCAACAGTCCTAAACGTGGAATAGGGCCTGGGACAATTGAAAAATTGCAAACTTATGCTGATGAGCATAGCTGGTCATTATTAGAAGCCTGTGCAAATATCGAATTATCACCACTAGCTGCCAAGCCACGTAAAACTTTTGGTAATTTTTATAAGATGATCGATGAATTAACTAAAATGGCACAATCTAATTCAATGACTGATTTAATGGAACAATTACTTGAACAATCAGATTATGTTGATGAACTAAAGAAACAAAATAATTTGGAATCTCAATCAAGAATTGAGAATATTCAAGAACTTTTGACCGTAACTACTCAATTTGATCAAGGCTATGAACCAGATCCAGAAATCGATGAGACTAGACTTGAGTCATTTTTAACTGAATTATCCTTAGTTAGTGATCAAGATGACTTAGAAGAAGATCAACAAGAAGTTACCTTAATGACTTTGCATGCGGCTAAGGGATTGGAATTTCCAGTTGTTTTCTTAGTTGGTATGGAAGAAGGTATTTTCCCATTATCACGTGCTTTGATGAAGCAAGAAGAACTAGAAGAAGAACGCCGCCTAGCATATGTTGGTATTACTAGAGCTGAAAAGATACTTTATTTAACTAATGCATATAGCAGAATGCTTTATGGACGACTTCAAAATAATCAGATATCACGATTCGTTGAAGAAATCGGCGAAGATAATCTAGAATTAGTTAATAAAAATGCTGGTAGTATTCCTATGCGTTCTAAAGAAAATGAACTACCATTTAGTAGACGTCGCCATGAATCAGCACTTCATGCCAGTTATAAGGTTGAAGCAAAATCTAAAGCTAGCGGTGCCCAAGGAGCAGAAAAGGTTCGTTGGAATATCGGCGATAAAGTGATCCACAAAAAGTGGGGCGAAGGCACCGTTGTTAAAGTTAATGGCGAAGGTGAAGCCGCTGAACTTGATATTGCTTTTGATAATGAAGGAATCAAGCGTTTGTTAGCAGAGTATGCACCTATTAAAAAGAAGAGCTAATTTTGTAGGAGGAAGCTATGGCAGACTTAGATAAATCACAAGCAAGTGAAGAACTAGTTGGTATTCGTAATACTTTAAATGAGTATCGAGAAGCCTATTATACAAAAGATGCTCCATTGGTCGAAGATAATGTTTACGACAAACTTTATAATCGTTTATTGGAAATTGAAGGTAAATATCCTGATTTAATTACACCTGATTCACCATCACAATTGGTCGGTGATGTGACTAATGATGATTTTAATAAAGTTACCCATGATATCCCTATGCTTTCGATGGGGGATGTTTTTTCAGAAGATGAATTATCTGAATTTAATGATCGAATTGAAAAAAATGTTGGTCATGAAGTTGATTATAATGTTGAATTAAAAATTGATGGTCTCGCCATTTCTCTGGTTTATGAAAATGGTATCTTAGTACAAGGATCAACCAGAGGGAATGGAACTATCGGTGAAAATGTCACAGAAAATTTAAAAACGATTAAGTCAATTCCTCAAAAATTAAGTAAACCCTTGTCTTTTGAAGTTCGTGGCGAATGTTTTATGTCTAAAAAAGAATTTTTAAATTTAAATGAACGTCGTGAAAAAGAAGGACTGCAAGTATTTGCTAATCCTAGAAATGCTGCGGCTGGTAGCTTGCGTCAGTTAGATCCTAAAAATACCGCTGATCGAAAATTGGATACTTTCATTTATACGATAGTAACTTTTGATGATTTGAATATTAAAACTCAAAGTGAAGCTTTAAAAACTTTAGAAGAATTAGGCTTTCATGTTAACCCCACTTCAGAAGTAACTACTGGGCTTCAAGGGGTCAAAGACTACATTGATAAGTATGACCAAATTCGTGACAGTTTGGATTATGGTATTGATGGAGTAGTTTTAAAGGTCAACGATTTGTCTATCCAAAGAAATCTTGGTAACACGGTTAAAGTTCCCCGATGGGAAATTGCTTATAAGTTCCCACCGGAACAAGCAGAATCTATTGTTAAAGAGATTACTTGGACAATTGGTAGAACCGGTGTTTTGACGCCAACTGCTGTAATGGATCCAGTATTTTTAGCAGGTACAACAGTTTCTAGAGCGACGCTTCATAACGAAGATATGATCAAGCAAAAAGATATCCGAGTAGGAGATACGGTCTTACTACACAAGGCTGGAGATATTATTCCGGAAGTTTCACAAGTTGTCTTGAGTAAGCGACCTGCTGATTCAGTTCCTGCCGAGATACCGACACATTGTCCTTATTGTGGTTCTGAATTGATTCATTTAGAAGATGAAGTAGCGCTGCGTTGTATCAATCCTAAATGTCCTGCGCAAGTTAAGGAACAGCTGACGCATTTTGCATCAAGAAATGCAATGAATATTGACGGATTAGGGCCAAAAATCATCGAACAGTTGTATACTAAACATTTAATCAAAGATGTTGCTGATTTATATAAATTAACCGCTGATGACTTATCCACCCTAGAAGGATTTAAGGAAAAATCTATTAACAATTTATTGACAGCTATTAATAATTCCAAGTCCAATTCAGTTGAAAGATTGATTTTCGGATTAGGGATTCGCCATGTTGGTGCTAAAGCCGGCAGAATTTTGGCCGAGAACTTTGGCAACTTGGACAATTTGATCAATGCATCTAAGGAAGAAATCTTAGAAGTTAATACTATGGGTGAAATAATTGCCGACAGTATTATGACATATTTTGCCAATGATGATGTTAAAAACTTGATCAATGAATTAAAATCAGTTGATGTGAATATGAATTTTTCCGGTAGTTCTAATTCAAATGAAACAAACACTCATTTTACTGATAAAATAGTGGTTATAACCGGAACATTAAATAATTATAAACGTTCAGAGTTATCTGAAGTTCTTGAGGGTTATGGTGCTAAAGTTACAAGTTCAGTTACAAAAAAGACTGATATTTTAATTGCTGGGGAAAAAGCCGGCAGTAAGTTAACTAAGGCACAACAATTAGGAACGCAAATTATTGATGAAGTAACGTTATCTAGTTATTTAGATGATGCAACAAATTAGGAGAAAAGTTTTGAAAAAAGTCATAAAATCTACAGCGTTGATATTTTTGTGCTCACTGCTTTTAGCTGGTTGTGGAAACTTGCAAGATTCTAGTCTTTCATCCGGAGGTAGTGATAGCAGTAAAAGTTCTGTTCAAACATCAAATGCCTCTGATTCAGGATCATACGATGTTTTAATGAGTAACGGTAAATATAAGGTTAGTCCAATTTCAGGATTGACGGCAGCTGATAACAGCAACGCTTTTAACAGTCGTAGTTTTGAAAGTGGGCTATTGAGTTTGTCTAAAAAAGAATACTCAACTAATTCTTACACTTTCCAAGAAGGACAAGTTCTTAAAAGTTCAGTCGTTAATAAATGGTTAGAAAGAAAATCAAAGAGTAATCCAACTGGACTTAATCCCGCCTCAAATGGTTCGAAGAGTGAAACAAAACGTAATCCAATGTACTTGCAACAAATGCTTGAAGAAGATTATCTTCAAAAACAAGATGGTAAATACAAATTAGCAGGTATGTCGATCGGTATTGCCATTAATAAAACTGATTATTATCAAAAGAAACAATACGGAGCTACTTTTAAAACTTCAATAAGTGAAGCTGAGCAAAAAGCTCAAGGTGAAAAAATCGCCAAAGAAGTAGTTAAACGTTTACGTAAGATGAATAAAGTTGGCAATATTCCAATCGTTGTTGGTCTTTATTCAGTTGCACCAGAAGATACATTAGTTGGTGGAACATATTTCCAATATTCAGTAAGTAAGAGCGGAGATTTAGGAAATTGGAAGACATTAAATTATAAGAATCAAATGTTGCCAACTGTTAATGACGAAACGCCAATTAACAGTAGTGATTCAGATGCCTTTTCAAACTTTAAATCTAATATTCAAGACTACTTCCCTAATTTGTCAGGTGTAACTGCACAGGCTCATTACGATGGTAATAATCTTAAATCAATGGATATAACTATCAATACTCAATTTGATGGACTAGCTCAGGTAACTAGTTTTACTCAATTTGTGCAAAATAGTGCTCAAAAATATTTACCATCCAGTGCTGATCTAGATATTAATATTCAAACAGTAGATCAAGAGCAGTCAGTCGTAACACGTACCGATGGTAAATTCAATTCACATGTTTTTAATGCGAATTAAATAAAATGAATAATTAAACAGATAAAAATGAGGAGATATTTCATGATTTCTAAAGAAGAAATTTTACACGTTGCTGAATTAGCCAATCTGAAATTAAAAGACGATCAAGTTGATAGTTTTGTTAGTCAACTAGGTAAAATCGTTAGTATGGAAGACAAGCTTTCAAGTGTAGATACAACTAATATTGAACCTACTTACAACATGGGTGATACAAGTACAACATTTCGTGAGGATAAAGGGATCCATACTCAAACTAGAGAGCAAATGTTTGAAAATGTTCCTGAATCTGAAGATAACTTGATCAAAGTACCTACAATTGTTGAAAAGGGGGAAGATGAATAGTGAATTATTTAAATGAAACAATCGATTCCCTACATAAGAAATTGGTTGATAAAAAAATAACTTCTAAAGAACTAACTGAACAAACACTATCTGGTATTAAAGAAAAAGATGAAGATATTTCAGCTTTTATCACCGTTAACGATGCCGCAGTCGATACTGCAAATACAATCGATGAATCCGGTATCAAGGGTTCACTATCAGGTATCCCAATTGCGTTTAAGGATAATATTGTAAGTAATGGTATAAAAACTACTGCTGCAAGTAAGATCCTTTATAATTTCATGCCTGTTTATAGCGCCACTGTTCTTGAAAAATTAGAGAATGCTGGTGTTATTAACATTGGTAAAACTAATATGGATGAGTTTGCTATGGGTTCATCTACTGAAACCTCATTCTTTGGCAATACACATAATCCTTGGAACTTAGATTCAGTTCCAGGTGGTTCTTCAGGTGGTTCTGCTGCAGCTGTTGCTTCTGGTGAAGTAGTTGCCGCTTTAGGTACAGATACTGGTGGTTCAATTCGTCAACCTGCTGCCTTCAATGGTATTTTTGGTATCAAACCAACTTATGGTCGTGTTTCTCGTTGGGGAATAATTGCTTTTTCATCAAGTCTTGATCAAGTTGGTGTTATGTCAAAACGTGTTGAAGATTCAGCAACTGTTCTTTCAGCAATGGCTGGTCATGATTATCACGACAGCACTAGTTCAGAAAAAGAAGTTCCCGATTATCGTGCTGATCTGAATAAGGATATGACAGGAGTTAAAATTGCTATCCCTAAGGAATTCTGGCATGAAGGTGCAGATCCTGAGGTTATCAAACAAGTAAATAACGCCATTGATACATACAAAAAGCTCGGTGCTACCGTTGACGAAGTAAGTCTTCCAACTTTGAAACATGCGGTTGAAGTTTATTATATTTTGGCTTCTAGTGAGGCTTCATCTAATCTTCAAAGATATGATGGTGTTCGTTATGGTTTCCGTGCCAAGGACGTTAAGAATATCAAAGATCTCTTTGTTAATTCACGTTCTGAAGGATTTGGCGATGAAGTTAAACGTCGTATCATGCTAGGTACTTTTGCTCTTTCAGCAGGTGCATATGATGCTTACTTTAAAAAAGCTGCTCAAGTTAGAACTATTTTTATCCAAGAAATGGGTAAGGTTCTCGAAAACTATGATTTGATCATGGGACCTTCAACAACAAGTGCCGCTTTCAAGATCGGCGCTAAAATTGATGATCCATTGGCTATGTATATGAACGATATTTTGACAATTCCTGCTAACTTAGCTGGATTGCCTGCTGCTTCAGTTCCTGCTGGTCTAGCAAATGGTATGCCTGTTGGACTTCAAATCATGGCAAAACCTTTTAATGAACAAGCTATCTTTAATGCTGCTTATGCATTACAAGAAGAAAATAAATTTTATGAAAAAATACCAACTGCTTTAAAGGGGGAAGACTAATGAATTTTGAAACTACGATTGGTCTAGAAGTTCACGTTGAACTAAAGACAAAGTCAAAAATGTTTAGTCCTTCACCAGTTGCCTATGGTGCAGAGTCTAATATCAATACCAACGTAATTGATTTTGGTTTTCCTGGAACATTACCAACTGTTAATAAAGAGGGATACAGACTAGGTGTTATGGTTGCTTTAGCTTTAAATGCTAATGTTGAAAATCATACTCACTTTGATCGTAAAAACTATTTCTATCCAGATAATCCTAAGGCTTATCAGTTAACACAACATGATAAACCTTTGGCACATGATGGATGGATCGAAATTGAAGTTGACGGTAAGAAGAAAAAGATCGGTATCGAAGAACTTCACGTTGAAGAAGATGCTGGTAAGAATACCCACGGAAATGACGGCTATTCATATGTCGATTTGAACCGTCAAGGTACACCTTTAATTGAAATTGTTTCAAAGGCTGATATGCATTCACCTGAAGAAGCATATCAATATCTTGAAAAGCTTCGTCAAATTGTCCAATTTACAGGTGCATCTGATGTTAAGATGGAAGAAGGTTCAATGCGTGTTGATACTAATATTTCAATTCGCCCAGTTGGATCTGATACCTATGGAACAAAAGTTGAGTTGAAAAACCTTAACTCCTTTAATTTTGTTAAATTAGGTTTAGCCTACGAAGAAAAACGTCAATCAGCTATTTTAAAAAATGGCGGATCAATTGGTCAAGAAACAAGACGTTTTGATGAAAAAACTGGTGAAACAATGCTTATGCGTGTAAAATCTGGTGCTGACGATTATCGTTATTTCCCAGAACCAGATTTGCCAGCATTTGAAATTGCTCCTGCTTGGATCAAAGAAATCCAAGATCAATTACCTGAACCAGCCGACAAGAGACGTGAACGCTATGTTAACGAATTAGGAATTCCCGAATATGATGCTGGAGTTTTAACAGATACTAAAGAGATGTCTGATTTCTTTGATGCAGCAGTTAAATTCGGAGCTAATCCTAAACTTGTTTCAAACTGGTTGATGGGCGAAGTTAATGCTTATTTGAATGATAAAAAGATCGGCTTATTAGAAACAGCATTGACACCAGAACATTTGGCAACAATGATCAAGTTGATCTCTGATGGAACAATTTCATCTAAAATTGCTAAAAAAGTTTTCAAAGAGACAATTAGTAATGGAACAGAACCAGAAGGCTGGGTTAAAGAAAAAGGACTCGTTCAAGAATCTGATCCCGCTGTTTTGACACCAATGATCACAGAAATCTTAGATAATAACCAACAATCAATAGATGACTTTAAGAATGGTAAAGACCGTGCTGTCGGCTACTTGGTTGGTCAAATTATGAAGCAAACTCATGGTCAGGCTAATCCTAAAGTGGTAAATAAGATCTTGATGTCCGAGCTGAATAATCGTTAGTGAGGGTGTATTATGCGTGCTAGATTGATATATAATCCTACATCTGGGCATGAAACATTGAGGAATAATGTAGGTGAAATTTTAAATGTATTGGAAAAAGCTGGCTATGAAGCTAGTGCTTTTCGTACTACACCGAAAAAGAATTCTGCCTTGGATGAGGCAAGACGTGTGGCACAAGAGAACTTTGACTTGATCGTTGCTGCCGGTGGAGATGGAACTATCAATGAGGTCGTTAATGGAGTTGCTCCATTAGATAAGCGCCCAGAGTTGGCAATCATTCCTGCTGGTACGACCAATGATTATGCTAGAGCTTTGAAGATACCTCGTGATGATGTTGTGGAAGCAGCTAAAATAATTTTGAAAAATCAAAAGATCCCCGTTGATATTGGTAAAGCAGGTAGTAACTATTTTATTAATATCGCCGGTGGTGGCTCAATGACCGAGCTGACTTATGAGGTCCCTTCAGCCTATAAATCAATTTTAGGTTATCTGGCTTACTTAGTTAAAGGTGCAGAAATGTTGCCAAGAATCAATCCAATCGATATGCATATTGAATATGACGAAGGTGTCTTTGACGGAAAAGCAACGATGTTTTTAATTGGTCTAACTAATTCAATTGGTGGAATGGAACAAATTGCTCCAGATTCCGTTATTGGTGACGGAACATTTTCATTAATTATTGTTAAGGAAACCAATTTAAGAGATTTAGTGCATTTGATTGCACTTGTCTTAAATGGTGGACGTCATGTCAATAATCCTAAGATCATTTATACTAAGACTAAGAAATTGACTGTTAAAGCTAATGACACTAATCGAATCATGATCAACTTAGATGGTGAGTATGGTGGGGATGCTCCAATGGAATTTGTTAATCTTCACCAGCATATAAATATTTATGCAAACGTTGATTCAATGCCAGCTAAAGCAATCGATACTACTATCAGCGAACAAGATGCTGGTAAAAAGATCATTGAAGAAGAAAAGAACTTGGAATAGAATTAACAACTAAAAGAGAGGACTGTGACAAGAGTCACAGTCCTTTTGGAATTATAAAATAAAAACAATAGGAAAAAATATGGAAAAACCAAATATAAAAAAGAACGACAAAATAGAATTAAATATCGAAGATTTATCATATGAAGGAAAAGGTGTAGCTAAGGTTGATGACTTCACACTTTTTGTTGATAATGCTTTGCCAGGAGAAATAGTTAAAGCGGTGATTTTAAAAGTTGGTAAGAGTTATGGATTTGCCAAAGCAATTGAAATTATCAAGAAGTCGCCACATCGTGTTGAAACGATCGATAATGTTTACACTAGAACAGGAATTGCACCTTTAAGTCATTTGGAATATTCAGAACAACTTAAATTTAAGCAAAAACAAGTCGAAATCGATTTTAAGAAAGCCAAATTAGACATCAAAGTGAATCCAACTTTAGGTATGGAAGATCCTTTGCATTATCGTAATAAGGCTCAAGTTCCAGTTAGACAAATTGATGGTAAATTGACAACTGGTTTTTATCGTCGTCATTCACATGAATTGGTACCAATGGAAAATTATTTGATCCAAGACCCTAAAATTGATGCTGAAATAATTCAAGTACGTGATATTTTACGTAAATACAATGTTCGCGGGTTTGATGAAGTTAACTTCAAAGGTCAAATCAGAACCATTATGGTTAGACGCGCTTATTATACTGGTGAAATGATGGTTGTACTTGTTTCTCGTGTCCGCGATATTTCTCATTACAAAGAAATATCAGCAGAGATCATGAAGAATAAAGAAGTTAAATCCGTTTATTTGAACATTAATTCTAAGAAAACTAATGTGATCATGGGTAATGAGATGATACTATTAGCTGGTAGTCCATATATTGATGATCAATTATTAGGTCACACTTATCGAATTTCTCCTCGTTCTTTCTATCAAGTAAATCCAGTTCAAACTCAAAATTTGTATCAATTAGCAATTGATAAAGCTGAATTAGATGGTGATGAAGAAGTGGTCGATGCTTATTCAGGTATCGGAACTATCAGTTTGTCTTTGGCTGATAAAGTTAAGCATGTAACTGGTATTGAAGTTATCGAAGATGCTGTTAAAGATGCACAACAAAATGCTGATATCAACAATATTGAAAACGCTGATTTCATTGTTGGTAAAACTGAAGCAGTCTTGAATGATTGGGCAAATGATAACCGTAAGATGGATATCTTAATGGTCGATCCTCCTCGTAAGGGCTTGGCAAATTCGTTGATCGATTCAATTAAAAATCTTAAACCAGAAAGAATAGTTTATATTAGTTGTAATCCAGCCACATTAGCTAGAGATCTGGCTTTGTTAGAAGATACTTACAAGATAGGTGAAGCAAATCCTGTCGACATGTTCCCAATGACAAATCATATTGAATGTGTCATCAGTTTAGATCGTAAATAACGTTTATAGCCAATAATGATACGTTTATATTTTTTTGTAATCTAAATGTAAAATATGTGAAATAATGTTCTCAACAATATTTATAAGGAGCATTATTATGAAACAAATGGTTTTGAACGGTGAAAGTGTTCAATTAGGCGACAATTTAAGAAATTACCGTATGAAGCAGAATCTTTCAGAACGAGAAGTTTCCAAAATGTTGCATGTTGATATAACCACGATTTCTAAATATGAACACAACGTTAGAACACCTGATATTTACATGATGATTCGTTTTGCTGACGTTTATAAGGTTACTTTAGACCGCTTAGTTGGTCGCAAAAGAAAAAGATAGAAAATTTAAATTCAAAAAAATAAAGCTGTTGGGAAAAAATCCCTACAGCTTTTTTAATTTTTCTGTTAATTCTTTAGTCTTCCGAAACGATACTTTACAAGTAGAACCATCAACGAATAGTAGTTCCTTTTTTGAAGTATCAAAGCTACTAATGTTTTCTAAATTCACCAAAAAACTACGATCACATCTGAATAGATTACTATATTGTTTTTCAAGGGAATTAAGTGAACCAATAAATTCAGCACGTTGGTTTTTAGCAATCAAGGTAACTTTTCCCGGGGCATTTTTTTCAGTCATCAGCATGATCACATCATCCATAATTATCGAAAAATATCGTTCGCCAATTTTATACCCGAATAGGTTTTGAGAGTAGTGGGTATATTTTTCGGTATTAACTTGCACTAGTTGAATGTCGTTGTTGATCCTTTTTTTAATATCCTCAAAGCCCTTATCTTTAAGAATATAGTCTAAAGGAGCTATTCGTCTTTCAAGAGTGACGATGGAAAGTTCGTCATGAGTTGTGATAAAAACTATTTGTGCCAAAGGAACTTGATGTCTTATTTTGGTGGCTGCTTCTAGTCCGGCAGTTTTATTGGTATCTATTTCCATGTCTAAGAAAAATAATCCCTGTTCTGGTAGTGGATCAGAAAATAGCTCTTCAGTCGTTGCAACAGCCTTTTTGAGCTCCATAGGGGCATCATTTATCATAATCCCATTGTTTATAAATGTTTTATAACGTTGTCGTTGAACATCGTTGTCTTCTAGTAAGAAAATAGGAAACATTTACTCACTTCCTAATATGATCAAGGTCATCATGAGATGATCATGAATAATTTTTGAATCTAAGAAAAGATTTGAAGAGTGATTAACTAAATCCAAAACATTAGTCAGTCCAAAGCCGGTATGATCTTTTTTAGTTGAATATCCACAGTCAAAAATTTGATTAATGTTTATTTTTCCATCAACTTTGTTATCAACCGTTATTTCTAAGGTGTTGCCAGTTTTAAAGAAGGCACAAGTAATATTTTTATCATCTGAATTTTGAACATGTTCAATGGCGTTATCTAATAAAACACCCAAGATGCGGACGATAGAAATATTAGGCTCGATCGAGTAATGTTTTTGATCTAATTCAAAATTCAAATTGATATCTTTAGCTTTGGCACTGAAAAATTTTTGAATCAGAAGTCCTCTGATAGCCTCATTATCTATTGCCTGAATTTGAGTGATACTGCCACTTTGAACATTGTTTAAATCTTTTTCTTCTTCAAGAAGTGAATCATAATAGTATTTTATTTGTTTAGAATCATTGTCTTTTAAAACTTGATCTAAAGATAACATGATATTTTGAAAATCGTGTTTGAACTTTCTTAATTCAGTGTATTGTTTCTGAACTAGTGTTAAGTAGCTATTTAATTGTTCGTTACGTTCCATTTTTTCTTTAGCTTCAGTTTGTAAGGCAAACGTTTTGATAAAGAAGGTTACCTGCCAATATGAAAAGCCGATCAAAATGGTAAATATAATGATCAATGCCGCTTGAATAGTTGCGGTCACTTCTTGAAAGTCACTAATTGTCATGATCGTTATTAGTGAAATAAAGATACTTAGTGAAATCATGAAAATACGTTTACCTAGATGGTAGTGCTCAATTTGTAGTCTTGTTTGAGTGATACGTTCTCTAAATGGACTTAAAGAAATTATGAAAATTAAGACTAGCATAACGTTAACAATGATTGTTAATCCAATGAATACATTTTGATATCTTTCTAAAGTCCTGAGTCGCCATTGTCCTGAGGAAACAAAGAGAAGGATTCTGGCAATATATGTAGCCAAACTTGAAAGGATCAACTGCAAATTTGCCGCCATAACTAAGGATATTGCTGCTTTCAAATTTAGATGATGATCTTTTGTTCGTGCCAATTGGATCAATAAAATGAATCCAACAAACATTAAAATAAAAATATCGTCAAGAAATAAACCGATATAAGCAAAAATTACAGAAATAATTATATCGGTTAAAATTTGATACGGTTTAAATTCTTTTAGGAAATAATGTGTCAATTGCAACATCAAAAATAGGATCGCAAAATTATTAACTAAACTTAAATTCCAGTCTAAATATACCATACCAGTATTGTATTTAAGTTTTCTGGCTAATACAAGAATTAGCGCGAATTCTTATTAGTCGATTGTTGCTGGCCATTTTTATTGCCGATCATATATTGATGGAAGAGAGTGATAAATTGAGAATTGCTGATCATATCAGAATGCTCAGCTTTATCACCAGTTAAAGTGATCAAAGTGTAATGGTTTATCACGCCTTCAAAAATATATTTACCAGCATCTACACTGCCTAAAGGAACGATACCGTCGTCAGTATAAAGTTTTGTACCGGCAATTGAATAATAAGTTAAGTCACTAGGTAATTTGTCTTGATATTTAATAAAGTCGTTTAACATTTGAGTACGTTTATTAGAATTTTTTTCTTCAAAATTATAAGGAGATCCCACTGTCAGCATTTGATTGATGTCGATCGTGTCATCGTTAAAATAATGTTCCAAATAATAAGTCCAGATTAGACCACCGTTTGAGTGACCAAAGGCATTGAAGTTATTAAAACGATAACGTTGTTTTAACTGATCAAAGGCGATATTAAACCAACGAGCTTGTTTTTTGATATTGTCATAACCATCTTTATTATTTTGAAATCCAACAACAATAAATGGACGAGTATCGCCAGTTCTAATGCTGCCAGAATAAGTTATTGTGTCATTAGTATGGACGGTTAGTTTTAAAAGACTGTGACGTTCACCATACTGTGAATTTACAGTTTTAACTAAAGCATCGAAACGATTAGCTGAGGCGCTACTGCCAGGGATCATGATTATTGGTGACATGGGAGAGTTGTATCTACCTGCCATTGTTTTGACACTTTTTTTATTCCAAAGATATGAAGGTATACCTAGAATAACTAGGAATAAAGCTAAAAAGACTAAATACTTAAAATTCTTTTTATTAGTCATTATTGTCACCTTCCTCAAGTGCCAAATTATCAATTTTCTTTAACTTTTCGGCTAATTTAACGAAGGGTATATAAATATAAACGGAAATCGCTATATCCACTAAACTGAAGAATAACGCCTGAATACTACCATTTGTACCTATAAAAGCTATTAATGGTCCCGGAGTTCCGTTTGGAATCGGATAAACTGTTGGTGGCATTAAATGAAGATAAATTGCACCAGCCGCAATTAGTAGACTGACTAAAGGAGCTAAAATAAAAGGAATCAAAAAGACGATGTTAAACATAACTGGAATACCTGTCATAATCCCGCTGTTAATGTTAAAAATACTGGGGATCATAGTCCATTTGGCAACAGTTTGAAAATCACGATCACGAGAAACAATAAAAATAGCTATGATGAGTGCGAGTGTTGATCCGGCACCACCAAAAGTAGCGAAGGCGTGATATAAAGAATTGCTTGTGAACTCATGAGGTGCACCCCATGCAGTGTGATTTGTTAGTGCGTAATAAAGGTTGTCTAAAATATTGGGATCACTTTTTTCCATATCAAGAGGAGAATAGGGACCGGACCATCCCATAAATGACATGATGATCGTATATAGAGTAATGCCAATGATTTTTAATAGCTCAATTCCAGAATTTTTACTTTGATAATTTGTAGCCAATGAATCCATAAATTCATCCGGCAAATGAGAATAATATGCAACATTTACTAAAGCACTGATTAAAGCTGCTATGGCTAGAACTATTATGATAGGACGAAGTGAAATGAAAGTTCTTTGTAAAATATTACTTGTGAAGTTCTTTTTATGAATTTCAGGAATTTTGGGGCTAGTTGTTTTAAATACTAAGCCTACGAACATTCCTAAAAGAATTGCAAACAATACGCCACGCATCCCTAGAAGATTAGTGTGAAATATTAATGGCTGAGTTTTTGAATAGATGTATGAAATTACTAAAAGTGAGATCATACTAGTTAGTCCAGCTAGTTGATCGTCTCTTTTATAATGTTTTGCGGTGTATTTTGCTGCACCAAAAGCTGCTAATACAGAAACGAAGCCTAAAGTTAAGTTAGAAAGATTATTAGTGACACCGATAATCGAATTTACGAACCAATTATCTTCAAAAGAAGGTAATAAGGTACCGATAAGACCATCTTTACTTAAAATTACGACTTGAATTATTCTTAAAAAGCTTCCGATTAGAACAAATGGGAATATCATGAATAAAGTTTTTTGAGCAATCTTATAAAATAGAAGTCGCTGGAGTTTTAATGTTACTTTGGCTAATGATCTTTCAAATCTATTAGTGAATATCTTGTCCATTTTCAACACCTGCGATTATATTTTCATTCACCTAAAGTATAACTTCTGATAAATACTTTAGCCATCTTAGTGTCATTATTTCAGAGCTTCTAAAAGTTTTTTTATGGAAATTATTAAGCTAAATCAGTAGAATGAAAACCAGAGGTGATTTGATGATTAAATTAGGAATAATTGGAACAAACTGGATTACCAAGCAATTCGTCAATGCAGGTGATGAAACTGACAGCTTCAAATTGGCACATGTTTATTCGAGAACTGAAGCTAAAGCACAATCGTTTATTGACGATTTGTCAAAATCAAATATTAGTATCAGTACTGATTTAGAACAATTTTTCGGTAGTGATGATTTCGATACTGTTTATATTGCATCACCAAATCGTTTACATTTTGAACAGGCAAAAATGGCAATTGAACATGGTAAGAATGTTATCGTGGAAAAACCAAGTGCTTCTAATATCAGAGAATTCTCCATGTTAGATCAATTAGCACATCAAAAAGGTATTTTCTTGATTGAAGCTGCTAGACATATTCAAGAGCCGATTTTTAAGAAGGTGCAAGAATATGTTGATGCTAATAGGAATGAGCTAACTGGCGCAACTATTTCTTATATGAAGTATTCAAGTAAATTTGACGATTTTTTAGCTGGGAAAAAGCCTAATGTGTTTACAACCAAATTTTCAGGTGGCGCATTATATGACCTAGGTGTTTATACGGTTTATGATGCCGTGGTATTGTTTGGACAACCTGAAGAAGTCAATTACCAACCTGAATTTTTAGAGGGTGGAATTGACGGTAGTGGTTCACTAACTTTGAAGTACGAAAATTTTGATGTGAATATTATTGTAGGTAAGACGAAGAATTCTTATTTACCAACAGAAATTTATTTTGGTAAGAAGACATTGCTACTAGATAATGGTGGAGATATTACCAAACTATCAGAGGCTAATGCTAAAAAGGAAATAACAGAAATTCCAACTACTAAGAGTGACAACCCTATGGATTCAGAATCAATCGAGTTTGCTAGAATTATTAATGAGAATGATCAGGCTGCTTATGATAAACTATTCGAATATGCTCGAAAAGTTAATCGCATTTTGGAACAAGCCAGAATGAGTGCCGGGCTTGTATTTGAAGCAGATAAGGAATACTAAATTGAAAATACCAAGTTTATATGAGGATTATTTTAAAGATAATCAATTTGAATCACTTACAAAGATTCAAGAAACAGTTTACCAACCATTTAAAGAGGGACACGACTTAGTTGCCATGGCTCCAACTGGTTCAGGTAAGACGTTAGCGTTTGCGATGCCAATGATCGAAACGTTAGTACCAAAGGACGGACTACAAGTTCTTATATTGGAGCCTTCACAGGAACTTGCCATGCAGGTGCGAGATGATATTCAACCTTTGGCAAAATTAGTTGATTGTAAAGTTCAAGCTATTACAGGTGGTGCTAATCCACAGCGTCAACTAAAGAAGTTAAAAGAAAAGCCTGAAATACTGATTGCCACTTTGGGACGTTTACGAGAATTAACTGAAGCTCGAAAAGTTAAATTAGGCAATATTCAAACAGTGATCGTTGATGAAGCCGACGAAATGTTAAATGAATCCAAACTAGAGTCTGTCCGTGAAACTATTGACCAAATGCCAGGGGATGTCCAAATGACATTCTTTTCAGCTACGGGAAACGATATTTTTGCCGACATGCATAAATGGTTTGGAAAAGATTTTGAAGTTATCGATCAGCGTGACGATGAAACTTATACAGCTGGGATCAAACATTACTTTATTAATGCAGCTTCTGACAACACCAAAGATGCATTGATCCGTGAAATGGCTCATAACAAAAAATTTAAGGGAATCGTTTTCTTTAACAATTCTCGTTCATTGCACAAAGTTATTAGTGATCTTCATCATAACAAGACAAACTTTGTGGCTTTAGATAGTAAGATGTCTTCTCAGCAACGTAAGTCTGCCGTACAGTTGTTTTCTACTAACAAAGTTAACTTATTGTTGACGACTGATGTCGCTGCCAGAGGTATGGATATTGATGATATAACGGTCATTGTAAATTATATGGTGGTCCGTGATAACAGTGAGTACGTTCACCGTGCTGGTAGAACCGGAAGAATGGGTAAAGAAGGTAATGTAATTACTTTTGGTAATACTCATGATTTCCGTAATCTACAAGATATGGTCGATAGTGATGTAAAGAAGGTTTTCTTAAATCGTGATGGAACTTTTTCTGATAAAGAAACTTATCGAAAGAATAAGCGTCATGAAGTTGAACAAAAGCCAAAACACAAACAAAAAAAGCGTCTTCGTGATCAAAAGAATAAGGGAAAGAGACGTCACAAAGACACTTTACATTAATTAATATTGGTGGCACTATATTTATTAGTGCTACATGGTCCCTTGGCTCAGTAGGATAGAGCAACTGCCTCCTAAGCAGTAGGTCCTCGGTTCGATTCCGAGAGGGATCATTTAAATTAATTGAATACATTTTGATATAAAAAACAGTAAACCTTTATATAAAAAAGTTTACTGTTTTTTTGTTCTACGCTCCTTATCAAGCTGTCTGATGAAAGAAACTAGTATTATAGCAATGATCAAAATAATCAATGCCGTTATATAGGCGAAGTGCATCCCCGACAAAAACCAATTAGGATTGTGACTTGGATAATAATTGACCGTCTTATGAGCTTGCAAGCCCATACCGTAATATAGACTAGTAGTCGCTAGACTGACCCCGATACCCATACCGATATTTCGGAACAAGGCGGCCAAACTACCAGCAATTCCTTGATATTCTTTAGGTGCATAGCCCATAATCATAGGATTGTTTTGGAATCCGCCATTACCAATTCCTAATAGTGAGATCAACAACGTGAAGAAAATTAAATTCTCTTTACCTGCAATAAACGTTAAAGCTATCAATGGAACTGCATAAACAAATAAATTGCATAAGGATACGACAGTCGCATTATATTTATCGGTGAAATAACCAGCAATTGGTGCGGCTATCACATTAGCTAGCGGGATTGCCATCATAATTAAGCCCGTCAAAGCCGTTCCAAGTGCTCGATAATTGGTCAAGTAAAAAGGCATAATGACGTTGGCGTAATAACCAATTGAAAAGACTAACAACGCACTGATCAAACTCAACGTTAGTCGAGGGATTTTGAAAATTTTTAAATCGATCAGTGGCGTTGCAACATGTTTTTCCACATACACAAAAATTGCCCACATCGCTAAGCTGACTATGAAAGTTCCAAGGACAGCTTTATTATTGAAGCCGATGTCTTGCCCCATGAAGATACTGATAAAAAATGTACCAATGGCAACAGCATAAGTAGCTAAACCGCTCCAGTCATAAGTAATCGTCGTTTCTCTGTGCGGTTCTTTAGGAAACATGAAACGACCGTAAATATAAACAATAATACCAATCGGAATATTGAGAATAAATATCCAATGCCAGGAAAGAAAACCGAGGATCAATCCACCTAGACCAGGTCCTGAAATATTACCTAATTGAGCAATAATACTGTTGATACCATAAGCTCTACCACGTAAGTGCATTGGGAAAATCATTGCGATGATTCCAATATTGGTGGCCATACTCATACTAGCTCCAAATCCTTGAACGATTCGACCAAGTAAAAGAATTGATAAGCTTGGACTCAAAGCACAGATCAATGAACCAAGTGTAAAAAAAATCGTTCCGGTTTGAAAGATTTTAATATAACCAATTTGATCTGCCATTCGTCCCCAAAATAGCAACAACATACAAATTAAGATCAAATAGACTGAAACGATCCACTCGGCTCGATTCATTGGCACATTTAAGTCCTTCGTCAAACTAGGAATCGCCACGTTAACAATACTAGCGTCTAACAGTTGCATAAATGACATGAAACTTGTCGCAAATAATGTTAACCAAATATGATTTTTCCTCATATTTTTACCTTCTTAAAAAAAATAGTTATGCATTTATATTAATTCAATCTATTTTCAAACACAAAGGAGTTTCATTCCAGATAACTTGTTTCCAAGTTAAGTCCAAGGAGGATATTTGTAGGCTACGTACGTACAAGATGTTAAAATGTTTAAAAATGGTAACTCTTACGCATTCAGAGTATCAAAAAAGGATCGAGAATTTATGAATGTTGGTGAAGAAACAAAGTTTGAGAAAATTGTTTCGCCAGACGGAAAATCAATTACCTTTAAGAAGATAGAAAAAGCCACTCCAAATATCTTAGAAGTGGCCAATGGCGTTTATGAAGATCACAGAAATCTTATGAAGCGGTTAGAAGAACTATGATTTTTTTAACCAAATCCGACAGTTATTCTTTAGGAATTCAATAATCGCAGTGTAACCAATAGTCTTGATAATGAATAGATAATGTTAAATTTAAAATCTATTCATGAATCATAAAAGATAATAAAAAGCTGTAATCCTTGAAAAATAAGGATTACAGCTTTTTGATGTTATTCATTTTTCGTGAATAACTCAATTACTTTAATATTCAAAATTTTTTAATCATTTAAATGTTGAATGGCATAGTTTGCTTCTGCCGGTTCAAATTGTTCGCCGTATTCAGAGATCAGTTGTTCATATATTTCGTTATTAGACATGTGCACATTTTTTTGATAGCTTTTAGCGCTTTTGAGTGCTTGCAAGTTCCAATCAGTTTTGACATGATCGATGGCATATTGTGCCGCATCCGCAGGAAAATTTTCACCATATTGAGAAGTTAATTGTTCGTATAATTCCTTTTTTGACATTGCTGTGTAATTAAGATAGTCGTTAGCGTTATTTAAGGCCGTGTAATATTCCGCTGGAACAGCTGGGGCGGATGGAGTAGGAGCAGGTGCTGATTCCATAGGAGTAGAAGTTTCCTTTTTGTCTTCGACTGGTTTTTCAGGTTCCTTTTTCTTTTCTTTGAATTTGTTAACTGTTAAGTAATTATCATTATTTTCTTTTAATTTTCCACTTTTACTACTAAATTCATATTCTATTGTATTTGGAGAATCTTTTTTTGTTCCCGGTCCATCCACAGTTATAGACCACTTCCCATTTTTGTCGGCTTTTAACGTATCAAGAGTTTTTCCATCTTCATTCTTAATTTTTATAACGGATTTAGGGTTTGTTTTTCCAGATACTTTAGCACGATTGTTTTTATCAGATTTAACCTCGTACAAAGCTGAATCATTGGAAAACTCGAACTTTGTTATGGCACTATCGGGGATTTCTCCAATTGAAATTTTGTACTTTGACGAATGTTTTTTGTTTTTATATGAAATCAATTGAAATATAGAATCAGCTGGCAAACCTTTTATCTCAAAATTACCATTCTTATTGGCTTCTTTTTGAAAAATCGTTTTTCCTTTGCTGATCAGTTTTACATTGGCGTTTGGCAAAGTTTTACCTTTAATGATTCCTGATGTTTCGGTATCTTTCAATTTAATTCGAGAGCTGTTTAAATGAATAGTTGGTTCAGGATTGAATTTACTATCTGCAAATACCATGATAGTTCGAGACATTATAAGTGAAATTGAGACCGAAATCGTTATTCCTAAAGCTGAACTGACGATTGATTTAGGAAGAGGGTTTATTCTGTGAGTTAAGTAAAAAATTCCCGCTGTAAGACTTAAAAAAAGTATAATTGTAAAAATATATAGCATGATAATTCTCCTTTGTAATTTCGTATAGATTAAATTACGTAAAAGGAAATTCAAAAATACAAAACACATCTATAATTTATAGTTATGCTTAAACATCAGATATGTGTATTAGACATATATGATGTTTGAAACTATGATAATTTACATAGAAAAGCAAATATAAGTTTGGAGGATTTCTAAATGATCAAAGATAAAGTCGTAGTTATTACAGGTGCATCAAGTGGTATTGGAGAGGCAACAGCCAAGCTTCTAGCAAGCAAGGGTGCCAAATTAGTTCTTGGTGCTCGCCGAGAAAATAAATTACAACAAATTGTAGATGATATTAAACAAGCTGGTGGAGAAGCTACTTATCAAGTAACAGATGTGACTGATCCCGAAGATAATGAAAAAATTGTTCAATTGGCAAAGGATACTTTTGGAAAAATTGATGTAATTTTTCTAAATGCTGGTTTAATGCCAAATTCCCCATTATCTGATTTGAAGACTAAAGAATGGGATCAAATGATCGATGTAAATATCAAAGGAGTTTTAAATGGAATTGCGGCCGTATTGCCAACTTTTAAAGAGCAAAAATCAGGACATGTTATTACAACTTCTTCTGTCGCTGGATTAAAAGCATATCCCGGTGGAGCTGTTTATGGTGCTACTAAGTGGGCTGTTCGTGATTTAATGGAAGTTTTGCGTATGGAATCAGCACAAGAAAATAGTCATATCAGAACGGCAACCATTTATCCGGCGGCTATTAAAACAGAATTGTTGAATACAATTACTGATGAAAATACTGCTAAAGGTGTTGAAGATATGTATGACCAATATCAGATTGGACCTGATAGAATTGCAAATGTTGTAGCGTTTGCAATTGATCAACCAGAAGATACTAATGTAAATGAATTTACTGTTGGTCCAACAGATCAACCTTGGTAGTTAAGGAGTAATTATGGATAAGTTTAAATTAAATAATAATTTTGAAATTCCTAGTTTAGGATTTGGGGTATTTCAAATAGATGATTTAAGTCTTTGCGAGGAAAGTGTTTTAAATGCTTTAAAAACCGGTTATAGAATGATCGATACTGCAGCGACATATGGAAATGAATCTGCGGTTGGAAGTGCTATTAAAAAAAGTGGTATCGATAGAAAAGAGATATTTATTTCTTCCAAAGTGTGGATTCAAGATGCTGGGTATGATAAAACTATGAAATCTTTCCAAAAAACACTGAAAAATTTACAGACAGATTATTTGGACCTTTATTTGATCCATATGCCATATGGTGATTATCAAGGTAGTTGGCGAGCTATGGAAGAATTATATAAAGCAGGAAAAATAAAATCTATCGGAGTCTGCAACTTTTTAGAGGATAGATTGGTTGATCTTATTTTGAGTAATGAGGTAATACCAGCGGTAAATCAAATTGAAATGCACCCCTTCTGGCAAGATAAAAAATTGAGAAACGTTATGAATAAATATGATATAAAGACGATGGCTTGGGCACCTTTTGCAGAAGGAAACAAGGGTCTATTCACTAATGAAATTTTAACTACAATAGGCAATAAATATGATAAGTCTCCTGCTCAAGTAGTTTTAAGATGGCTAAGACAAGAAGGAGTTATTGCGATTCCTAAATCAGTTCATAAATCTAGAATGGAACAAAATTTTGATATAGACGATTTTGAACTCACTCCTGAAGATATGTTAAGAGTAGAGAATATGGATCTTGATAAGAGCTTGATTTTAAATATTACTGACTTGAATGAAGTTTATCGTTTACATGGAATAACTTTTGAACAATAATAGTTTTGATTTAGATTAAATGAGGAGAGAAGAATATGAGTAAAAATCCAGTTTATCAAGCAGGTATGGATAACGTAGCTAGTCGAAATAAAAACTTACCCACGGGTGATTTATCGAACGGTGCAGATAATTTTTACATAAGCGGTGAAGTTACCAAAACACCTGTAATTTTTAAGAATGTTTATGGTATGAAAATAGCCGCTAACTTGTTTACCCCTAACGATTTAAATAAAGAAACAAAATATTCTGCAATTATCGTTGGTGCTCCAAATGGTGCGGTTAAAGAACAATCTGCTAATTTATATGCGTCCAAAATGGCCGAGTTTGGTTTTGTTACCATTTCATTTGATCAAGTTTTTTGGGGTGACAGCGAAGGTACTCCAAGAAATGCAATGGCTCCGGATTTTTACTCGGAAAGTTTCTCTGCCGCGGCCGATTATTTAACAACCTTAGAATATGTCGACGATGAAAAAATGTCAGTATTAGGTATTTGTGCTTCAGGTAGTTTTGCTTTAAATGAAGCTAAAATTGATTCAAGATTAAAGGCTATTGCAACGGTTAGTTTAACTGATATGGGAGCAGTTGCCCGTGGAATCCGTGATTCCTTAAAGGATTCTAATTGGATCGATAAAGCATCTAAGCAAAGAACTTCCGAAAAAGCTGGTGCGGAAATTGTTTATACTAGTGGAACTCCAGAAACAATTGACGAAAATTCAGACGCTTTTTCAAAAGAATTCTATGATTTTTACCGAACTCAACGTGGTGCTGCAAATACGACAACTCAACCTACTTTAACTAGTTTTGTTAAATTACTAAATTTCTACTCCCTAAGTGATATTGAAACCGTATCACCACGCCCATTGCTCTTTGTTGCTGGAGAAAATGCTATTTCATTAGGGTTTAGCGAGGATGCTTATAACGCCGCTTCAGAGCCTAAGGAACTGTATAAAGTTAAAGGTGCAGGTCATGTAGATTTGTATGATCGTACCGAATTGATACCATTTGAAAAACTGAATGATTTCTTTAAAAACAGTTTGAAGTAATAAGTCTGGGATAAAATCTCAGGCTTTTTTTGTTTTCTATTGCAAAAATTTTAAAAAGAGTTATAGTGTATGTACACGATAAGTGAAGGAGAAATAAAATGGAACATCAATTTTACACTAAATGTGCGTACTTCACGGCAGCTAGATATATGCGCTCGGTAGAAAAAATTGCTGACAAAATTTATGCACCAACGAAAATGAAGCCTGCTTATTCTTATATCATGATGAATATTGAAGATAACGATCCATCTTCCATTATGAGCATTACACATCAATTGGGATATGATCGTTCATCAGTATCCAGAATGGTAAGAACGTTATCTGATAAAAATTTAGTTGAACTTTCCTCCAAAGGCAGATCGACAATTGTTACTTTAACCTCCGAAGGAAAAGATTTTTTGGTAGTCGCAAATAAATGCCGAGAAAAATTCGGTCAAGTAACTGATGATTTATTAGGTGAAGATAAGAAAAAAATGACAGCACTTTTGACAAGTAACGAAGAAAAATTAAGGAGATAATAAAATGACAGAATATAAAACTATTTAAGTTGCAGGTTTAAATATCTTTTACCGTGAAAGTGGCGACAGTAATAAACCAACGATGATTTTATTTCATGGTTTTCCATCAGCTAGTCACATGTTTCGTAATTTGATGCCAGAATTAGAAGATAGATTTCATTTGATCACTTGAGTGAAATTATGGAACAGTTCTTATTAAAATTAAATATTAAAAAATTTTACATGTATGTGTTTGACTATGGAGCACCGATCGGCTTTAAGATCGCCGTTAAACATCCTGATTGGATCGAGAGCATTATCAGTCAAAATGGAAATATTTATCAAGAAGGATTAGGTTCAAAATGGGCAACTAGACAAGATTTTTGGGATCATCCCACAGAGGAAAAACGTAATAGCTATAAAACTGCATTTGCTGCTAAAACAATTATTGGTCAATATACTTTTGGTACAAGAGAAAATACTGTTTCTCCAGATGGTTATATGTTGGATATTGCTTATACACAAGATGAAGGTTATGCTCAAAGACAATTAGATTTGATTTTTGATTATCAAAATAATATTAAAGCTTATCCGATCTTCCAAAAATATTTAAGAGATAATCAACCAAAATTACTTGCCGTTTGGGGTAAAAACGATCCATCGTTTATCTATCCGGGAGCAGAAGCTTTCAAAAAAGATGATAAAAATGTTGAAGTTGATTTAGTTGATAGCGGTCATTTTGCATTAGAGACACATGCTAAAGTGATTGCTCAAATGATAAAAAATTTCTTCTAAAACAACCTAAGATTATTATTTGTTGAAACGCGTGACATAAGGTAGAGACCTCCGCTTATCTACGAATATCGAACAATTGGAAGTACACAATTATTCGATATTCTAGGATATGCTCGGTCTCTAACCACCTTATGTCACGCTCTTTTGTATATTATAATAATTGTAAAGTTTCACGAATTCGAGAGGGAATCTATATGAATTTTTATTCTTACCAGTATTTATATGCTCAAAACGAAGAACCCAATTTCTTATTTATTTTTGTTATTTTAGCTTTATCCATTGCATTGATATTTACAGGTTTCATGTATTTTAGAAATCGAAATGACAATAAATATCGTGATTTAGCAATTATTTTTCTTTTGTCGATTGCTCTATTCTTTGGCATTAACTACAACAATTATGAAAAACAAATTGATATTAATAATCAGACTAATCAGACTTTAACTTTGATGAAATCGATCGCCAAAGAAAAAAAGGTTTCTAGAAATAGACTGTATTCCAGTAGCTCCAGTTTATCGGAGGGGATGCTGATAAAAATCGGCAAAGATTATTATCGAGTTAGTTTTGACAATAACCTAAGCAGCTACACTTTGAACCAAACTAATGTCGTCGATACTAAGTCAGTCAAATTAATTAAAAAGTAGGTGAGAAATGATGGAACTTTCATATGGGAATCTGGCATTAAAATTAACAATTGGTTTTATTTTCATGGTCATTCAAATTAACTTATTTGGAAAAAGTAATATTGCTCCTAACAGTGCGATCGATCAACTGCAAAACTATGTATTAGGTGGAATCGTTGGTGGTATGATTTACAATTCTAGTATCACAACTTTTCAATTCACCTTAGTATTATTGATTTGGACTTTGATTGTTTTTGTAGCTAAATTTTTATCGAATCACAATGTCATCTTTCGAAGAATAATTATTGGAACACCTAAAATGGTCGTAAAAAATGGCAGGATCGATGTTGATCTAGCTTTGAGAAATGGATTATCTGCCAGTGATCTGTCATTTAAATTACGTCAATCAGGTGTAACGGATGTAAGTAATGTTAAAAGAGCTGTGTTTGAACAAAACGGACAGCTTACGATCATTATGAAAGATGAAGCAAATATTAAATATCCAATTGTTTTAGATGGAAAAATAAATTATGACGAATTGGAAATGATGGGCCACGATGAAGCTTGGGTCGAACAAAAGCTAAAAGAGCAGAATTTAGAAGCTTCAGAAATATATTTGGCCAATTATATCAATGGGAAAATCATTGCCTATAAATATTAAAGAATTGTTATTTGACGGTGGTTAACAACAATTTTTCCTTCTTGATTTAAAAGTTTTAACTGACGGCTGAGTGTTTCAGGTGTGATGCCTAAATACAATGCTAATTCTTTTTTAGTAACGGGCAGTGTATAAGTATTGTTGGAAAATTTATTTTTTAGTTCAATAAGGTAATTATATAATCGTTGTTTTGAGGTTAATAAGGTATCACTGACATCTCGTTGTTCTAAGAGTGTCAGTCTTTCACCTAATATATCAACTAAAGACAAAGCCATTTCCGGATATTTTTTGAGTGTATCTTTAAAAGCAGTTTGTTTGAGGTAACAAATTTCCGTTGGTTCAGCGGCTTGGGCAAAGTTTTGGTGCAAGTGTTTTGTAAATAGAGCTCCAGTTAGATCCACTTCTCTGGAACGAAGCATGTAAAGAGTCCTCTCCCGGTCGTCATCTGCATAGCTAAACACACGTACTCGTCCAGAATCGACGATCATTAATCTATCATTAGGGTCTCCTGGCTGATATATCATCTGTCCAGCAGGGATCTTTTTTTGATGAACGGAAGCCTTGGCTAGAGCTTTAATGACTTTCATTGGGGCACCATTAAAAATAGGAACTTGTTCAACACATTTGATAGGATCATGAGCCATGAAATAATTTGTCCTTTCTTGACATATGTCAATTCATTATTTGTTCTTTCAGTATACAATTACTCACGTAATCAAAGAAGAGATTGTTGGAGGAAGCAATATGACACAAAAATATAGTGCAGAGATTGTTCCACTGAATGAAGATAAAATCGGTACTGCCGCACATGGAAAAGCTACATTTGAAATTGTTGGAGATATTTTAAAAATCCATATTTCAATGCATGATACACCAAAGAATACTCAACATTGGGAACATTTCCATGGATTTCCTGATGGTAAAGAAGCTCAAATAGCTACTAAAGCACAAGATGTAAATGGAGACGGATTTGTTGATCTACCTGAAACTGAACCAGTCTCTGGAACAACTATGGTGCCATTTGACGCTGCTCCACATGATATGAATGTTCCTAATGATACATATCCAGTTTCAGATGATAATGGTAATTTTGAATATGAAAAAGATGTTCCTTTAGATAAACTACAAGCTAAATTTAAAGAAGTATTTGGTACAGATGATCTAGAATTGGATAAACGTGTCATCTATGTTCACGGAGTACCTGATGATTTGAAGTTACCTGATACAATTGCTGGTGCAGTTGGTCATTACGATCAGCATGTTACTTTGCCAATTGCAGTTGGAAAAATTAAAAAAGATTAAGAGGAAAAGCCATGCCATTAATGCGAATTGATATGATCAAGGGCCGCAGTAAAAAGGAAATCAAAGAAATTTTAGATATTTCTTACAAGGTTGCGACTGATGAATTGCATTTGCTGCCACGTGATCGTTATCAAGTAGTAACGCAACATGAACCTGAAGAAATGATTATTTGGGATGTTGGATTAGGTTTAGAAAGAACTGACAAAGTTTTGTTGTTTAGTTTGACTTCTAGTCCTCGTGAAGAAATTGATAAAGAGCATTTTTACAAGAATTTAGTCAAAGCACTGCATGAAGGAATTGGAATCTCACCGGCCGATGTGATGATAAATATCACTAGCAATACTAAAGCCGATTGGAGCTTTGGCAATGGTGAAGCACAGTTTTTGAATGGTAAATTATAAGATCAAATAATCTCTGCATATTTGTAATGAATGCAGGGATTTTTTAATACCCTTTCTCTATTTAAGGAATTGGACTAAGATAAGGTTGTAAACAGTTTGAAGGTGATATTTTGATGGGCAGTTCAAAATTGTTCTCATTATTTATGCTGGTATTCTATGCTATCTTACTTTTTCTAGTGATCTTTAATAAAAATATGATAGCAATGTATATGATGGCGATCGGTATGTTTTTAGAAGCGGTCGTTAACTGTTTTGAAACTTTCAAAAAAAATAAATAGGTGGCGATTGTATGGTTTATACGGATTATTTCTTTGATGAGCCGGTGTTTGACTTGCATGATGGTGGCTATATTCCGTTAGAAAAAACGGATCTACCGGAGAAGCCTCTAAGTATTCCTAAACTATTAAAGCCTGACAAAATTGAGGGTAATGATGTTTATTACACTATTACTGCTCAAGAAGGCGAGACCCAGATTTTACCGGGTAAGAAAACAAAGACTTGGGGATTCAGTGCTCCCTTGTTGGGTAAAACCGTGGTCTTTAAACAAGGTGTTCATTATCATATTCATTTGGTTAATGAGTTACCAGAAGTTACTACTTTTCATTGGCATGGGTTAAATGTTACTGGACCGATCGTTGATGGTGGTCCACATGCACCAGTTTATCCAGGTGGCAGTCGGGATATTGATTTTACTTTAGATCAGCCTGCACAAACAGATTGGCTGCATCCACATCCATGTCCAAATACTGCTCGCCAAGTCTGGAACGGTTTAGCAGCAGCGGTTATTGTAACGGATCCTGAAGAAGCTAAATTACCATTCCCTAGAAATTATGGCGTGGATGATATTCCAATTGTTTTGCAAGATAGAAATTATCACGACAATCAACTAGATTATAAAACTGATTACGACATGGACGGTACGCTTGGTAAGTATGCAGTTATAAATGGAACTATAAATGGTGTCTTCAATGTAACGACACAGCGTTTACGGTTAAGAATCCTCAATGGTTCTAATCGTCGAGAATGGCGTTTACATTTTGATGATGATCATGAATTTACTCAAATTGCTTCTGATGGTGGTACATTGCCAGAACCAGTCGAGTTGACTAAATTGATGATAACAACAGCTGAAAGAGATGAAGTTATTGTTGATTTTGGTGATAAAAAACCAGGTGATGTTGTCACTTTAATGAGTGATGATGTACCGATTTTGAAGTTTAAGGTTGGTAATTACACAAGAAATGATGTCAAGTTACCAAGTCATCTAAACACGATTCCTAAACCGGTTGTTACACCAGGAAGCAAGATCGTTCACACGGTTATGTCTGGTATGGACGACCAAGTTAGACTAGATGGAAAATTATTTGACATGCAAAGAATTGATCGCAAACAAAAAATTGGTGATACTATTTTGTGGGATGTTACTAATACTAACGATATGGATAAGGGCATGATCCATCCATTCCATCTTCATGGTTGTCAATTCTTAGTTTTGAGTAGAAATGGCAAAGATGTTTATCCTAACGAACATGGCTGGAAAGATGTAGTAGGTGTAAACGCCGGTGAGACAGTTAGAATTGCCGTCAAGTTTACTAAATTTGGCATCTATATGTATCATTGCCATATTTTGGAACATGAAGACACTGGAATGATGGCACAGATCGAAGCCTATGATCCAGATCATGAGCATAAATTCCATTTGATCAGTATGGAAGAAATGATGAACGGTGGAAAATCTTAGTAACATAATAATAGATTTGATATTCTAGTTCTATCAAATTTACAGTAATGTTAGAAAACGGTTACATAAGCGACGGGTATAATACCTAGTCGCTTATTTTTTTTGAAATTTTGTTTTAAAATATATTTTGAGGATTAAATTAGGGGTGGATTTTTTGAGGAAGAATGACTTTAACAGGAGATTGGGATATTTAGCATTTGCAATTGTTCTTATAGCTGCATCAAACGCACTGATGATCGATAGTAACGTCGGAAGTATGGTTTGGATGGCATCAGCGGTCAATATAACTAATATTATTAAGATAGATTATGGAACAACATTGTTTATTTATGCGATTATTGTGACAATTGCCAATCAATTCTTGCTAGGCAAGTTTGATGGTCATATTTTATTGTCAAACTTAGTATTTGCCTTTCCGTTCAGTTATTTGGTCGGTTTTTTTACTAAATTCTATTTGCTGTTTCATTTCGACAGTATTGACTTATTTTGGCAGATCGTATTGGATGTTCTAGGATTATTTGGAGCCTCGATCGGTTGTTCCATCTATGAAAGAGTCAACTTGATCCAGCATCCCAATGACGAACTAGCATATATTATTAGATTTAAATATCTGCATGGATCAGCTGGGTGGGGACAATTTTTCAGCTACATGCCACCAATCGTGGTCTTAATTATCTGTTTTTTTATTACTGGCAGGATCGATTCAGTTGGTCTTGGAACAGTTTTGGCAGTTTGTTTCCAAGGAATATTGATCGGTAAAGCAGATAATTGGTTCATACCTTCCTTGAAACATCATCCTAATAAAAGTATCAAAATCGCACATTAAAAGTATCATCTATACTGCTATTGTGTAAAACGCTTACATAAATGACTGGAATGTTTGCCGGTCGTTTTTTTTTCGGGTAAATTAGACTTATTAAGAGGGTGTAATCTTGGAAGCAAAGAGCGACTTTAAAAGAAGATTGGGATATTTAGCATTTGCAATCGTATTTATTGCGGCAGCTAATGCGTTGATGGTCGATAGTAATGTTGGTAGTGCAGTTTGGATGGCATCAGGAGTTAATATTTCTAATTTGATAAAGGTTGATTATGGGACAACACTATTTTTCTATGCGGTCATTGTCTCTGTAGTAAATCAATTGTTATTAAAGAAATTTGATGCTCATGTGTTTATTTCAAATTTACTTTTTTCAGTACCATTTAGCTATTTGATGGGTTTTTTTACAAAATTGTATTTGCCGTTGCATATTGAGAGGTTAGGATTATTTTGGCAAGTGATAATTGATATTATAGGACTTTTAGGTGTCTCTATTGGTGCTTCTATTTATCAGCGCTGCAATATTATTCAGCATCCCAATGATGAATTAGCCTACATTTTACGATTCAAGTATTTACACGGATCAGCAGGCTGGGGACAAGTATTCAGTTATTTACCACCAGTAACGATCATGATTATTTGTTATTTTATTACTGGAAAAGTTTATTCAGTTGGTATAGGAACTATTCTGGCAATCTTCTTCCAAGGCTATATGATCGGTAAAGCGGATTTTATAGTTATTCCGTCATTAAAGCATCATTATAATCTTTAGAAAATGATATAATACAAAATACAAACGTTTTCATAAGCAGTCGGAAAATTTCGACTGCTTATTTTTATCAAGAGGGTGGATACGTGCAATCAAAAGGGGATTTTAAAAAGAGAATGTTGTATTTGGCATTCTCCATTATATTTAATGCGGCTTCAAATGCACTAATGATCGATAGTAATGTTGGTAGTGCAGTTTGGATGGCATCAGGGGTAAATATATCTAATCTGATCAAGGTGGATTATGGAACGACATTATTTATTTACGCGATTTTAGTAGCAATTACAAATCAAATTCTTTTAGGGAAAATTGGTGGGCATATTTTTATTTCTAATATTTTATTTTCATTGCCTTTTAGTTATTTAGTAGGATTTTTTACTAAATTATATATACCGCTTCATTTGGAACAAATGGGGATGTTCTGGCGAATATTGATCGATGTTATTGGTTTATTGGGAGTTTCTATGGCGGTTTCAATTTATCAGCGTTGTAATATTATTCAGCATCCTAACGATGAACTTGCTTATTTATTACGATTCAAATATCTCCACGGATCAGCAGGATGGGGACAATTAGTTAGTTATTCTCCACCAATAATTATTATGATCATCTGTTATTTAGTCAGTGGAAAAATTTATGCAGTGGGAATCGGAACGGTTTTAGCAATCTTCTTCCAGGGGTATATTATTGGAAGAATGGACAAACTAGTTATTCCATCATTAAAGCATCATTACAATCTTTAAATTATAGTTAATTTTCATTTAAAAAAAAGTAAAGTTAAATACATTTAAGATAAGTCGAGTTATTATAAAAAGTTATGAAACTATTGAGAATGATTTTTAGATGGGGTACTATTACACCTAGGACCATCAGGATATAAAACAACTGATCCTTCCCGGAGATGAGATAGTATCTCATCTTTTTTTGTGGGAGTGTGTAAAGAAACATGGTTAGCTTTCGAGCATTAAGGCGCATAAACTCGGTAATCCGATTTTGGATTACCGGGTTTATGTGTTTTAAGCGGAGAAAGCTATGTTTCGACACACGATTATGCTGCATATTTATTAAAAATTTTGTGGGAGGACTAAAATAGCGTGAGATCATGGCTTAATTGTCATGTTCTCACGCTATTTGTTTAGTTGAAAACAATAGTTTTATCTTCAACAGTAATTCTATCACGACCTTGATTTTTAGATTCGTATAAGTATTTATCAACACGATTGAATAGATCACTCGCATTATTATCAGATGGTTGTAGCGATGATACACCTAATGATATGCGAATATTCAACTCCTGTCCTTCGTATTCTACTGGGTCATTGATCAAGTCATTACGTATTTCTTGGATAACAGTTGTGGCCTCTTCTGAAGTGGTACCTCTAAAGATAATTACAAACTCTTCACCACCAAAGCGGAAAATTTGTCCACGACTAGTCTTTTTAAACAGTTCTTTTTCAAATAACGTGGCAACATGTCTTAAAACCATATCACCAGCTGCATGACCATAATTATCGTTGAAAATTTTAAAATGATCGATATCAAACATAGCCATGGTTAAAGGAACTTCATGATCTTTACTATAAACTTTAAAGACCTCTCTAGATACATCATCAAAGTTTGCACGATTTCTAATACCAGTTAATTCATCGTAGTTAACTTTTTCTGATAATGCATTGTAATTGTTGAATGAATCTCTGATCCATTTAGCAATATATCGAATGATCGACATGTAAATAATAAATCCAACAAGCATGCTTACCGTGTAATATAGTGTAAAACGATGGAATGACCAAATGATGACCCACCAGATCGCACCATATATTACTTGTAGAATTATGTATTTCCACTCTGAATTTAGTAATTGATTAGTGTTCCTTGAAATATAATTAACTGTTATAGCCAATAAAATAGTAAGAATTACAAATAGTAATAAATAGTTATTGTCTCCATGTATGAGATGGTGTCCAAAGACGTAAATAGGCATTGCAATGTTCATAAATTCAATTACATAATTTTGCATGGTATAAAGACTGTACAGTAATAATGTTAATTGCGTGGTTGCATAAAACCAACTACGCGTATCCCCAGAGTTTAAAGCCTTGAAAATATGCTGAACTAAAATCATACACACTGCCAAAATAACCCCCTCGGTTATTTGCAGAGCAATCTTAACGGATTTTTTATCAGTATTATTTATTATATTTTCAAATGAGTAAGCGGATACTGTGATAATCGTGATCAGTCCCACAGTAATTAATCCAATGATTATTGCGTTGATATTCCCGTCGACACTTAAAAGTGATTGGAAACCAGTAATGTTATTAAGTGACATCCTTCACCTCTAGATCGAGATTTATTTTCTAAAAACGAGTATCATATAATGATATCTACTTAACACATTAACACTAAAATGTAATTTTTTTGTGAAATTATATAAAAAATATGATTGAAATTTAAATATATCTTGTTTATATAGTAAAATGGAGTACGTATTGGAGGTATTATTATGAAAGTTATAGTAGTTGGTTGTACACATGCAGGAACGGCTGCTGTTGATCAGATTTTAAAAGATCATCCCGGAACAGAAGTTACAGTTTATGAGCGTGACGATAATATTTCCTTTTTATCTTGTGGAATAGCCTTGTATTTAGGCCGAAGAGTTAAAAGATTGGAAGATATGTTTTACGCTGACCCTGAAACACTGGAAAAATTGGGTGCCAAAGTTTGTATGAAACATGATGTTTTAAAGATCGATTCTAAGAATAAAAAAATTATGTGTGAAAATTTAGAGACACATGATGTTTTTGAAGATTCTTACGACAAATTGATCATGACTTCTGGCTCTTATGTTCAAGTCCCACCTATCATGGGAATAGATAACTCTAAGATCTTGATGTGTAAAAGTTATGCACAAGCTAAAGCAATTTATGAAACGGCTAAGGATAATAAACACATCGCTATTGTCGGAGCTGGTTATATTGGTGTTGAATTAGCAGAAAGCTATGCTAATACAGATCATGAAGTTACTTTAATACAATCAAATAACCAAGTATTAAATCATTACTTAGATCCAGAGATGTCAGAAAATGTTGTAAAATTACTAAAAGAACATGGGGTCAACGTCTTCTTAAATGAGCATGTAAACGGCTTTAGTGGAGATGACCAGGTAGTTATTGAAACTAGTGAAGAAGACCATAAAGCGGATCTAGTTATCGTCTGTACTGGTTTTATCGCTAATACCGATCTTTTGCGTGGACAAGTTGAGATGGATCGTCATGGTGCGATCGTTATTAATGACTATGTACAAACATCTGATCCTGATATTTATGCTGCAGGTGATGCATGTACAGTTAACTTTAACCCAACAGGCAAACCAGCATATATGCCTTTAGCAACAAATGCTATCAGACAAGGAGCTCTTGCTGGGATCAATATTTTTGGCAATATTCAAAAGTATATGGGAACACAAGCCACTTCAGGAATGGAATTGTTTGGTTATACAGTTGCATCTACTGGATTGACGTTAACTAATGCACTGGAACATGATTTTAATGCTGATTATGTTGTTTATCATGACTATTATCGTCCAGATTATATGCCAACAACGGATATGCTAACGATCAGATTAGTTTATGATAGAGATACTCGTAAAATACTAGGGGCTCAATTCTTTAGTAAACACGAAGTAGCTCAATCGGCTAATACTATCTCAGTCTGTATCCAAAATAATAATACGATTGATGATCTATCATTTATTGATATGTTATTTCAGCCTAATTATGATAACCCATTTAACTATTTGAACTTAGTAGGTCAAATGGCAGTTGATAAAGAAAGAAAACGAACTGATAAAAAATAATGTATAGAAAAACTAGCCCAGTAATCCGATGAGATTACTGGGCTAGTTTTTTTAATGATAAAAAGATAAATATTATTCGTCTCCATCTAATTTTAAAAGATGTGGCCGACCATAAAAATATCCCTGTCTAAGATCAATGTCTAAAGAGTCAGCTAAACGGTCATCATTTTTATCTTCGATTCCTTCTAGGATAAAGCGTAGATTATGTTTGTTCGTATAGTCACGCCAAAAGATAACTTTGCTCTCAATATCAGGATCGCGTAATTTCTCTGAAAAATTTTGAATCGCAAATTTCATTTCATTAGCAAGTGGAACTAGTGATTTGATTTGTTCCAACTTATTTTCCCCAGTACCGACATCATCAAGACTGAAGTCCATACCATAGTCTTTGAATTGTTCGATCAAGGGAATTAATTGCTCATTACTCCACTGTTCATTGCCGGTTTCTTCAGTCAGCTCTACGACCAATTTTAATGGTCGTAATTGACTTTGCGAAAGAATGATTGCTTTTCTAACTTCCGGATCCATTAATTGAGTTCGATTAAGATTGACCGATACCGAACCGATCTTTAGTGATAATAATTTGGTAGTTGCTATTAATACTTCCGCCAAAGTATGTGAAGGGATGTCCGAAAAATGCAGCGGGGGACGCCAGCCTTCAGGAGTATTTCGTTTCATTAATAACTCATACCCGATCAAAGTATTATTATATTTATTTAGCTGTGGTTGAATAAAATATCTGTACATAGTAATCCCCTAGTCTGATAATACCTATATTATAAATCCAAACGCATGTCATGATGCAAGATTCCAGCATCGACGTATTGATCACTTATCACTTTAAATCCTAATTTTTTATAGAAATTTTGTGCTTGATCTTGTGCCCCTAAAATAATATATTGGTAATCTTTTTTTACTTGCTTAAAAATATCTTTTAATAATAAAGAAGCTAGTCCTTGCTTACGATACTTTTTTAAAACTGCCACTCTCTGAATATGGATTCCATTATCATCTGTTGGAAAATATCGAGCGGTGGCAGCAGGTTGTTCGTCAATATACAGAGTAGCATATATGCAAACTTTTTCCATTTTATCGACTTCTAAAGAAGCAGGAACTTTTTGTTCATCCACAAAAACTTTCTTACGGATCATTAAATCATCTTGGTATATGTTTGAGTTCAAATTATTCGAATATTTTATTTCTATCATGACATAATCTCCTAGCTTTTTAATAATTTTACTTTAAATTGGTACATAATTGAAGAGTATCGAGACTTCTTATGCAATCCCATAGATTAGTTGATATAATGAAATCGATTACTTCGTTTATCGAAATCATTGGAGGGATAAACATGCGCTACTTATCTGCTAAAGATATTAAACAAGTTTTGAGTATGAAAGAGGCTATTACTGAAGACAAAAAAGCCTTGCAACTATATTCTAATGGAAAAGCTGACATTCCATTAAGAACCAATTTATCCGTCGATGGTTTTGGGCAGAGTCTTTATATGCCAGGAACGACGAGTGGGGATGATCCTACTTTAGGATTAAAGATCGTTGCCGTATATCCTGATAACCCTAAATCAGGATTACCAAGTGTACCAGCCACAATGATCACGCAAGATGCCAAAACAGGGATCGTTAATGCAATCCTTGATGGAACTTATCTAACTCAATTAAGAACTGGTGCTGTTCAAGGTGCTGCGACTGATTTATTAGCTAAGGAAGATGCTAAGACGGCACTTTTGATTGGTACCGGAGGTCAGGCCTTAACACAATTGGAGGCAATGCTTACAGTTAGAAAATTAGAATTAGTTTATATTTTTGATCGAGATCAAAAGAGGGCCAAAGATTTTTGTCAAAAAGCGGAAATAGAATTTAAAGATCGTTTTAGTGCTGACTTTGTTGATATCGATGATCCTAATAAAGTGGTTTCTAAAGTTGACATTATAACTAGTGTGACGACTGCTAAAGAGGCAACCTTTGATGGAGATTTAGTTCAACCGGGTACCCACATCAATGGAATCGGAGCATATACACCAGAAATGTGTGAAATACCGGTTTCGGCTTTAAAGAAAGCTGACAAAATAATTTTTGATACATTAGATGGTGTGTTATCTGAAGCGGGAGATATAATTCAACCATTAGAAAAGTCACTTATAAAAAAATCAGATATTGATGGCGAACTTGGTCAATTAGTTAATAAAGATATTAAAGGACGTAAAAGTGACTCGGATATAACGATTTTTAAGACGGTTGGAACAGCTGTTTTAGACATAATTGTGGCAGATAAAATAGTTAAGAAAGCAATTTTACAAAATATTGGCACAATTCTTAATTAAGGCATCTAATAATTAAAAAAATTTTTAGAATATGATAAAGTTATATGGAAAGACATATTAAATATTACTTCATTATATGAAAAGAATATTCGCAAATGATGATAAGTATTTGGATATGAAAAGATGTAAGCTATACATTGAATAGGCATGGGAGGTATTATCATTGAAAGTTGTAGTAGTTGGTTGTACGCATTCTGGAACAGCCGCTGTGGAACAAATTCTTAAAGATCATCCAGAAACTGACGTTACTGTATATGAACGTGAAGATAATATTGCATTTTTGTCTTGTGGTATCGCTCTATATTTAGGCAGAATTGTAAATCGTTTGGAAGATATGTTCTACGCTGATCCTGATACATTGAAACAAGATGGTGCCGACGTTAAGATGAAGCACGAAGTTCTAAAAATTGATTCAAAAAAGAAAACCCTTGTGGTAAAAAATCTTGAAACTGGTGAAGAGTTTGAAGACAGTTATGATAAGTTGATCATGACTACCGGATCAAAAACTTATACACCTGTGTTAAAGAATTTTGATAATCCACGTATTTTATTATGCAAAAATTATGAACAAGCTCAACAAATCTATGAGTCAGCCAAGAATTACCAAAGTATTGCTATTATTGGTGGTGGATATGTTGGAGTTGAATTAGCTGAAAGTTATGCTAATACAATTCATAATGTGACGTTAATTCATGCTGGAAAACAAGTTTTAAATCATTATATTGATAAACCCATGTCTGATAAGATAGTTGGTCTTTTAAGAGATCATTACGTTGATGTATTTTTGGACGAACGTGTTTCTGGATTTGAAGATGGTGATGAAATTACTATCAAGACAAATAAGGGTGAACATAAAGCAGATCTGATCATTGTATGTACTGGATTCATTGCGAATACTGATTTGTTAAAGGGACAAGTTAAAATGGGCGAACATGACGAAATTGTCGTTAATGAATATGTTCAATCATCAGATCCTGATATTTATGCCGCAGGAGATTCTTGCTCAGTTAACTTTAATCCTACTCAAAAACCCGTTTATATACCTTTGGCAACTAATGCCGTACGTCAAGGACTATTAGCAGGTAAGAATGTCTTCGGTGATATTCAAAAGTATATGGGTACACAAGCTTCAACCGGATTAGAATTATTTGAACACACTTTAGCATCTACTGGTGCAACATTAAAAAATGCACTAGAAGACGGTCTCAATGCTGACCACGTTATTTATAATGATTATTATCGTCCAACGTTTATGCCAAGTAACGAGATGTTAATGATCGATCTAGTATACGATAAGGATACTAGAAAAATTTTAGGTGCACAGCTATTTAGTAAACACGAAGTCGCACAATCGGCCAATGCTTTGTCGATAAGTATTCAAAATGAAAATACTATTGATGACTTAGCCTTTGTTGATATGCTATTTCAACCAAACTATGATAATCCATTCAATTATTTGAACTTAGTTGCTCAAATGGCAGTGGAAAAAGAAGAACAAGAAGCAAAAGCAAAGTAAATATAGAGCTAGTAATCCAATCGGATTGCTAGCTCTATTTGTCTACAAACAAAAAAGAAGCAAGGATAAAATCCTAGCTTCTTTTTATTATCTTATTGATAGATTATTTAATTGATGGTGTACCGAACCAAGCGATACGTTCCTTAGTTGTTTCTGTAATAGCTTTTGCACCAGGTGCAAGAAGTTTACGTGGGTCATAACCCTTTTCATCGATGTCAAGATCTTTCTTGTCTTCGATGTATTGACGAGTTGCTTTAGCAAATGATAATTGTAACTCAGTATTAACGTTAACTTTTGAGATACCCATTGAAACAGCCTTAATGATTTGTTCCTTAGGAATACCTGAACCACCATGAAGAACAAGTGGTGTATCAATAACGTCAGCTAATTCCTTAAGACGGTCAAAGCTTAGGCCTTTCCAGTTTGAAGGGTAAACACCATGAATGTTACCAATACCAACGGCAAGGTAGTCAACACCAGTTGCGTTAAGTGTCTTAGCTTCTTCAACATCAGCTAATTCACCTAAACCAACGATACCATCTTCAGTACCACCGATTGAACCAACTTCTGCTTCAACAGAAATGTTCTTAGCATGAGCTAATTTAACGATTTCCTTTGTCTTTTCAAGGTTTTCTGCGAAAGGTAGGTCATGTCCATCGAACATAACTGAGTTGTAACCAACTTCAATACATTCCTTAGCAGCTTCATAGTTACCATGATCCAAATGCATAACAACTGGAACAGTGATACCCATTGCTTTAATTGTGTCTTGTACTAGGTGTAGGCAAAGTTCATAGCCACCCATGTATTTTGCAGCACCCATTGATGTTTGAACCAATACAGGTGTGTTTGTTTCTTGGGCTGCGGCTAAGATAGAACGAGTCCATTCCAAGTCATTGATGTTAAAAGCACCAACAGCATATTTTCCTGCACGAGCTTGTTTGAAAATTTCGTTTCCGTTTGTTAAAACCATCGATAATCCTCCAATAAATTCATCTTTAGAATACATTCTTCATTTTAACGCAAAACACGAATAATTAGTATCTTTTTACAAAAGTATTTACAGTAAAGTACCGGTTTTGAAATGAAAATAGGCTGCAAATGCTATTATATAAAGGATTGTCAAAATTATTAGAATTATCCACCAGTATTTTTTACTGCTAGATTTTATGAGGGTATTATAAATTGCCATGACAAGAAAGAATGCCACTAAAGTTGTAAATACACTTAAGGTTATTAGTAAAGGTAGATTTATCATAATAATATTATTATATCAGATTATTTTCTGAAAACTCTTATAGAATAGTTAGTCTAGAGCTAGTTAGGTTTATCAGACCATTTCTGATATAATTTGGACAGTTATTGAGGTGAATATTGTGGATAAAATTAAAGTTATGACAGTCTTTGGAACAAGACCAGAGGCAATTAAAATGGCACCATTAGTTTTGAAGTTAAAACAAAATAGTGATCGATTTGAAACTGTCACCGTCGTTACGGCGCAACATCGTGAAATGCTTGATTCAGTTTTGGAGATATTCAAGATCAAGCCCGATTATGATTTGAATATTATGAAGGAACGTCAAACTTTGAGTGGAATTACCGGTCTAGTGCTCAAGGAACTCGATAGTATTATAGAAAAAGAAAAGCCTGATATTGTGCTTGTTCATGGTGATACTACAACTACCTTTAGTGCAGCCTTGTCCGCTTTTTATCATCAAACAAGTATTGGTCATGTTGAGGCTGGTCTTAGAACTTGGAATAAGTATTCCCCATGGCCTGAAGAAATGAATCGTCAAATGACTGATGATCTTTCTGATTTGTACTTTGCCCCAACTGATCAAAGTAAGGCGAACCTTCTTAAAGAAAATCATAATGGAAATAATATTTTCGTTACTGGTAATACTGCCATCGATGCATTAAGCAGCACAGTCCATCAAGATTATCATCATGATATTCTTGATATTATTGATCCAAATAAAAAAATGATCTTAGTAACAATGCATCGTCGTGAAAATCAAGGTCAACCGATGAAACAAGTTTTTAATGCAATGAAAAAGGTCGTTCAAAAACATCATGATATCGAATTGATCTACCCAGTTCATTTGAATCCAGTTGTTCAAAAAACAGCCAAGGATATCTTAGGTGATGTCGATAGAGTTCATTTGATAGATCCTTTAGACGTTGTAGATTTTCACAATCTTGCATCAAAGAGTTACTTTATTATGACTGATTCTGGTGGTGTTCAAGAAGAAGCCCCTTCACTAGGAAAGCCGGTTCTTGTTTTACGTGACACAACTGAACGACCAGAGGGAGTCGATGCTGGTACTTTGAAATTAGTTGGTACTGATGCCGATGTTGTAGAGAAAGAAATGAATAATTTACTCGAAAACGACGACGAATATCAACGTATGGCTAATGCTAAGAACCCTTATGGCGATGGTAGAGCATCAGACCGTATTTTGGATTCGATCAGTTATTACTTTAAACAAACTAAAAACAAGCCAGAAGAATTTGAATAATCTGGTTCAAAAAGAACAATAATAAAATTATTTAATGTGCATATAAAAAGACCACTTGTTGACTTATAAGATACAGTGTATCAATAATAGTCAACAAGTGGTCTTTTTTTGCTCTAGAAAAATATCTTTTTAATTATTATTAGAAATTTTTTTATTAAATTTTGTCTAATAATTATTTCGGATTTGAAATTTTTTTCTCTAGTATTATTTATAACCATTTTATTATTAAATAAGCCTTTTTAAGTCAAACTATATTTGCATACATTTAACTTGTGAAATCTTTTATATTGAATAATCGTTATATTAAGATTTTGCTAATCATAATCCGAATGTTATTTATTGTAAGCGATTTCGTATCATGATATATTCTCGGTGAACCAAATCTAATTGAAGGAGCAAATAGTTATGTCAGAGGTTTTACAAACGTACTTGAGAGAAAATTTGGACGATCTTAAGCAAAAAGGACTTCTCAACTCAATTGATGTTTTAGAGGATCACAATGGACCAATCATCAAAATTAATGGTCAGGAAATGATCAATCTCGCATCAAATAACTACCTAGGATTTGCTAGTCGTGATGAATTAAAGGATGCCGATATGGCAGCAACCAAAAAATGGGGTGTCGGAGCAGGTGCCGTTCGTCCTATCAACGGAACTTTAATGATTCACAAAGAATTAGAGGAAAAAATTGCTCAATTTAAAGGAACTGAAGCAGCAATTGCTTTCCAATCTGGATTTAACTGTAACATGGGTGCCATTTCTGCTGTTATGACCAAGAAGGATGCAATTTTGTCAGATGAATTAAATCATGCTTCGATCATTGATGGCTGTCGTTTATCTGGTGCCAAAATTATCCGTGTTAAGCATCAAGACATGGATGACCTTCGTCAAAAGGCTAAGGAAGCTACTGAAAGTGGACTTTATGAAAAGATCATGTATATCACTGACGGTGTTTTCTCAATGGATGGAGATGTTGCCAACCTTCCTGAAGCCGTTAAGGTTGCAGAAGAATACAATTTGATAACTTATGTTGATGATGCCCATGGATCAGGTGTTATGGGACATGGTAAAGGAACTGTTAAACATTTTGGACTTCAAGATAAGATCGATTTCCAAATGGGTACTTTATCAAAAGCTATCGGTGTTGTTGGAGGATATGTTGCCGGAACAAAGGAATTGATCGAATGGCTAAAGGCACGTGGACGTCCATTCCTATTCTCAACATCCCTTACACCAGGAGCTTCAGCTGCTTGTATCGCATCACTTGATTTGATCATGGATCATCCCGAATATGTTGATCAACTTTGGGACAATGCTAAATACTTCAAGGAGAATCTTGAAAGAATCGGCTTCACACTTTCAAAATCAGATACACCTATCACACCAGTTATTCTTGGTGATGAAAACAAGACACAACAATTTTCAAATAAATTGATCGAAAATGGCGTTTACGTTAAACCGATCGTTTATCCTACCGTTCCTCTAGGGACTGGACGTATTAGAAATATGCCAATGCGTACACATACTAAAGAAATGTTGGATCAAGCTATCACCGTGTACGAAAAAGTTGGTAAAGAATTAGATTTAATTTAAAAAAATCAAATTACCTTATTGGAGGATTTCACGATGAAAAAAGTTATGGTAACAGGTTGTTTAGGTCAAATTGGTTCAGAATTGGTAGCAAAATTAAGAGAATTAAATGGTCCTGATAGTGTTATTGCCACTGACATTAGAAGACCACTAGATAATCCAACTGTTCAAGGCGGACCTTTTGAAGAATTAGATGTTAATGATTATGACCGCATGTTGCAAATCGCAAAAGATAATAATGTTGATACCTTGATTCACTTAGCAGCACTACTATCAGCTGTAGCTGAAAAGAAACCTCAACTTGCATGGAACTTAAATATGGGTGGATTAGTTAATGCCCTTGAAGTTGCACGCGAACTTAATTTGAAATTCTTTACTCCAAGTTCAATTGGATCATTTGGTCCAAACACTCCAAAAGACAATACACCACAAGATACACTTCAAAGACCAACTACTATGTACGGTGTAACTAAAGTGTCCGGCGAATTATTGTGTGACTACTACCACACAAAATTTGGTGTCGATACAAGAGGTGTACGTTTCCCAGGACTTATTTCATATAAGACTTTACCAGGTGGTGGAACAACTGATTACGCCGTAGATATTTATTATGAAGCACTAAAGAAAGGATCATATGAATCATTCATCAAAGAAGGCACATATATGGATATGATGTATATGCCAGATGCCATTGATGCTGTTATTAAATTAATGAATGCTGATCCAGATAAACTTATTCACAGAAATGCCTTCAATATCACTGCAATGTCATTTGAACCAGAAGACATTAAGAAATCTATCCAAAAAGTTATGCCAGAATTTGAAATGACTTATGACGTTGATCCAATGCGTCAAACAATCGCAGATTCATGGCCAAATAGCATTGATCCAACAAGTGCCAAGGAAGAATGGGGCTTTTCACCTAACTATGACTTGGACAAGATGACACGCGATATGCTTGATAAATTAAAGGATAGAGTAGAGCAAGGATAGAATTGATTCCTAGCTTAGAGGTGAACAAATGGGAGAAGGAACAACTGATCTAAAGAAAAATATTGGATTTGTTGCTGCTTTGTCCACCGTAATGGGTACAGTTATTGGTGCAGGTGTGTTTTTCAAGGCTGCCGTAGTTTCTGAAGCAACAGGAACAGTAAGCCTATCGCTATTAGCTTGGTTTTTAGGTGGTGTGATCACCATCTGTGCTGGTTTAACTGCCGCTGAACTAGCCGCTGCAATCCCTGAAACTGGTGGAATGATGCGCTATATCGAATATACTTATGGAAAGAAGCCTGCGTTTTTACTAGGTTGGGCTGAGACCGTCATATATTTCCCTGCCAATATAGCCGCATTAGCAATTATATTCAGTACACAATGTATTAATTTATTTGGTCTAAGTCCAAGTTTACTGGTTCCGATAGGAGTAGCGATTGCCTTGTTTCTAACTTTAACTAATTTATTAGGTTCAAAAGTTGGTGGACGAGTACAATCATTTACGACACTATTTAAACTTATTCCTATCATTTTAATTGTTATCTTTGGTTTATTCGCTAAATCAGACGTTCAAATCAGTTTATTGCCGGTTACAGCTGGAAAAGACTTAGGTTTTGCCACTGCTCTAGGACATGGATTACTTGCCACTATGTTTGCTTATGATGGCTGGATCCATGTTGGTAATATCGCCGGAGAGATGAAAAATCCTCGAAAACATCTACCACAGGCTATTCTATTAGGTTTAGCCGGAATTATGATCGTTTATATGTTGATCAACTATGTATTTCTTAAAACAATGCCAATTGGTCAAATTATTGGAAACAATAATGCCGCTTCAGATGTATCAACCGTACTATTTGGTGAATTTGGCGGTAAATTAGTAACAATTGGTATTCTAATATCCGTATTTGGTGCCATTAACGGATATACAATGACTGGAATGCGTATACCATACGCAATGGCTTTAGATAATACTTTGCCATTTAGTAAACAGTTAAAAAAACTATCTAAAAATGGTATCCCCACTAATTGTGGTATCTTACAGATCGTAATTGCTTGTCTTATGATTTTCTTAGGTGCATTTAATACTTTAACGGATATGTTGATTTTCGTAATCTGGATTTTCTATACGATGACCTTCCTCGCTACTATGATTCTTAGAAAACGTGAACCAGATATGAATAGACCCTACAAAACCCTCTTTTACCCTGTAGTTCCGATTATTGCCATTCTCGGAGGCTCATTCATTGTGATAAATACATTGTTTACTCAAACAATACTCGCTTTAGTAGGATTAGCATTGACGTTTATAGGATTACCTTTTTACCTATATAAATCAAAGCAGAATGTGGATACGAAATAAGATCAATAAAAAAACACCCAATTAGGGTGTTTTTTATTGATCTCATATCTATTGAAACGCGAGATATGAGACAGAGACCTCCGCTTAGTTATGCTCAGTCTCTAACCGCCTCATATCTCACTCTATTACTTCGATCTCAAATGTTTTATCTTCTCTAATAAATTTCGGTTATTGTAATTAAAGATCCATTTTGATGAGAAATAATTAAACAATCCAACTACTAATTGGTCGATCACTTTAATAATGATGTTATTTAATGGTAGAACAAGCACTGCTACGATCATGAATAAATCGTCAAATAGTAACGAGAACAACCTAGAGGCTAGAAAATATGAGCCTTCTTTGAACATCATTTTATAATTGCCCATTTTAGTTTTGAAAACATAAAATTTAGTTACAAAAAAAGAAAAAACGTTTGATATCAACCAGGCAATGGTATTTGCTAACCAAAGCGGTATTTTTAAATTGTTATGTGCAATTGTAAAGACAATGATATTAATTAATGATGCCATAAATCCAAATAGACAATATACCAAAAAATCTCGGTGTTTTTTGATCAATTCCATAGTCTAATGGTCCATTTCTTTGGCCTTCTTAACCAACTCTTCAGCAAATTTATCAAGATGATCAATGTCATCTTGTTCAGGTTCTAATTCAATTTTAACTGGTTCACTACCTTTAGTTGCTCCAACTTGTTCAAAAATAGTTGCGAATTCGTCAACCGCACGGCAGAAGTCTTCATAAAATGTATCACCAGAACCACAAGTTCCATAAACTTTTCCGTCCAGATCAAGGTCTTGCATATCTTCATAAAAATCCAATGCTTCATCAGGTACTATCCCTTGATCATAAGTATAACTGGCGATCACACAGATGTCGGCATCTTCAAAATCGGCTGCATCAGTTTGTGAGATCTCACTCATTTCTACATCAGCACCAAGTTCTTCAAATTTTTCAGTTAGTACATAGCCTATATCTTCATCATTACCGGTGATACTAGCATAAACTATTTTTACTTTTGTCATATTTTACACTCTCTTATAACTGCTTATTTACTTGACGTATTATAGCAAAAAATAATATTCTCTACCATCTAATTGGAAATTGCTGAAAATGTTATACTGTAAGTATCATTTATTTTTTGAAGGGAAATGTAGGAATTGATTACATTAAAATCTGCACGTGAAATAGAAGGTATGCGCAAGTCAGGCGAACTACTTGCCAATGTGCATATTGGATTAAGAGATATTATTAAGCCAGGGATCTCTTCAATGGAAATTGAAGATTTTGCTGATAAATATATAACTGAACACGGTGGTAGACCATCAGAAAAAGGTTTTGAAGGTTATAAATATGCAACTTGTGTTTGTGTTAATGATGAAGTTGCCCATGGTATTCCTAGAAAAAACCTTATCTTAAAAAACGGTGACGTTTTAAAAGTTGATATGACTGTTAACTTAGATGGGTATGAAAGTGATTCATGTTGGACTTATGCTGTTGGAGAACTTTCAGATGAAGATAAACATTTGATGGAAGTAACTCACAAGGCCTTATATCTTGGCATTGATCAAGCTATCGTTGGTAATCGTTTAGGTGATATTGGCTATGCTATTCAACATTATGTTGAAGATGAACAACATATGGGGGATGTTCGTGACCTCATCGGACATGGTATCCAACCAACAATGCATGAAGCACCTAATGTACCTCACTATGGTGAACCTGGACAAGGACTTCGTCTAAAAGAAGGTATGACCATTACTATTGAACCAATGGTAAATCTTGGAACTTGGGAAATTTCAGATAAATTTGTTAAGGCTGATGGTTGGGAATACTTTGTTTCCGCTGATGGTTCTAATTCTGCCCAGTATGAGCATACGATTGCTATCACAAAAGATGGTCCCAAGATCCTAACATCACAAGATCCAGAGTTTGATGCTAAATATCTTTTATAATGGAGAGTTAAATGGAAGACAATACACCAATTTTTAAACAACCCATCTCCATTAAAGATAAATTTATCGGGTTTGTTAAATGTATTGCCGAAGCGATGGGGAATACTAATATACCTATGGCTTCAAAAGCTGTAACATATTATATTTTGTTATCACTGTTTCCAGCCGTCATCATTGTAGGGAACCTGATTCCACTCTTGCATCTTGATCGAAAATCAGTAGTTGGATATATTGAATTTATTTTGCCTAAAGATCTGCATAGTTATTTAATACCCACGATCGAAAAAGTTTTGACAAGTTCTAATAAAGGAATATTGTCTGCCGGTATTATTTTAGCTTTATGGGCAATTTCGAGAGGGTTAAACACGGCTCAAATGTCGATGAACGAGTCATATGGATTAGATATTAATAGTATCTTTGTTGAGCAGACATTTTTGAATTATATTATTCGTAGAATGCTGGCATTTATTATGACCTTTGCTTTAATGTTTGTCGCCGTAGTAGTTATTGTGATCTTTACTTTTGGACAAATATTTTTAAACTGGATTGTTCCCTTGTTAGGGATAGATTCAGGATTTTTAGATGCTTTTAGTACGTGGAAATGGCCCTTGGCTATTGTTATAATGTTCTTGATCGTCTTTGCTTTATTTTATTTTTTACCTAATGTTCGTCTTAAGGTTCATTATGTATTATTAGGAACAGTAATTGCTTCTGTTGGCATGTTAGCAGTCTCACAGCTGTTTTCTTACTATTTAAAGTATTTTGGATCAGCTTGGGATAATTATGGTGCTATCGGTGCAATTATTGTTTTCTTGTTGTGGGTTAATATGTCAGTGACGATATTCTTATTTGGAAATGCAATCAATGTTGGTTTCGCTGAAGCCAGCGAAGGTTCTGTTATTAAGAATACTGGTAAACTCACAAGTTATTTAAGGTTACACGAAAAAAGGAGATAAGTAATGAAAGTCAGAAAAGCTATTATTCCAGCTGCAGGATTAGGAACAAGATTTTTACCAGCAACAAAAGCATTAGCAAAGGAAATGCTTCCTATTGTTGATAAACCAACTATTCAGTTCATAGTTGAAGAAGCTAAGGCTTCAGGAATTGAAGATATTTTAATCATCACTGGTAAAAATAAGCGTTCGATCGAAGATCATTTTGATTCTGTTCCCGAATTAGAGCAAAACTTGGCATCTAAAAATAAAACCGAATTATTAAAAGTTGTTCAAGATACAACTGATTTAGGCGTTAACTTATATTACAGCCGTCAAGCACATCCAAATGGGCTTGGTGACGCTGTGGCTCAAGCACGTTCATTTATTTCAGACGAGCCTTTCATCGTTATGTTAGGTGATGATTTAATGCAAGATAAAGTGCCTTTGACAAAACAATTGATTGAAGACTATGAAAAAACTCATGCTTCAACTATTGCTGTAATGAGAGTCCCTGAAAAAGATGTTTCTAAATACGGTGTCATCGATCCTGAAGGTGAACAAGCACCAGGTCTTTATAATGTGAAGAACTTTGTTGAAAAGCCTAAGGTTGAAGATGCACCAAGTAATTTAGCAATTATTGGACGTTACTTGTTAACACCTGAAATTTTTGATTTGTTAAGCACTCAAAAACCAGGTGCAGGTAATGAAATTCAATTAACAGATGCAATTGATCGTATGAACAAAACCCAACGTGTCTTTGCTCATGAATTCAAGGGTCAAAGATATGATGTTGGTAATAAATTTGGTTACGTTAAAACTAATATCGAATATGGTTTGACACATCCAGAAGTAAAGGATGAGTTAACACAATATATTCTTGATTTAAGTAAGAAATTACAACCAAAAAATAAGAAAAACTAGCCTAATAAAAGCTGATCACCAGCAACCCTAAATCCAAAGAGTTGTTGGTGATTTTTTTTGTGAGTAAAGAAGACTGGTAAAGAATAAAATTCAGGTTTATTGATCATCAAAATAAATTCCCAATTTTTGAGACCATTCAACTTTGATGATGTTTCGAGAACTATTTGATTGTTGTTTGAATTAACATCAACGACAGCTAAATTATCTGGTGAATTTTCAATTAAAATACGATTATTCTTGTTAAAATCACTCAATAATAAAATTAAATCGATAACACGCATCGAAAACACCACCTTGCATTTTTATTGTTTTTAATTTCCAGATAAACTATTATTTAATTTTAAGGCTATTTTACCAGAGAGGATATGAATTATGGATTCGATTGTAATAATTGATGCTAAAAGAACAGCGATAGGTAAATTTCGTGGACAATTTGCCAGTTTGAGTGCTGTAGATTTAGGTACCCAATTAGTTAAACAATTACTTGAAAAAAACCAACTTGATCCTCAAATAATAGATCAATTTATTTTTGGAAATGTTTATCAAGCCGGTTCCGGTCAAAATGTTGCACGTCAAATTGCTCTGAATTCGGGGGCAAAGGTTGAATCAACAGCTATGACTGTTAATCAAGTTTGTGGTTCAGGTATGAAAGCAGTTCACGCTGCTACTAATGCTTTGTTACTAGGCGATGCGGAAATTGTCGTCGCTGGTGGTGTTGAAAGCATGTCTAATGCTCCTTTTTACGCTAAGAGAGTTGGCAAATTAGAAGCAGATAAAACTTTAGGAGATACACTATTCCAAGATGGTTTAGATGATGCATTCAATCATCAGCCAATGGGAATGACAGCCGAAAATGTTGCACAAAAATACGCTGTTACCCGCCAGGCACAAGATGAATATTCTTTGAATTCTCATCAAAGTGCCCTTAAATCTCAAGAAAAATTAGCTCAAGAAATTTTGCCGATTGAAGTAGATGGAAAAATGGTTGCAACCGACCAGTCAGTTAGAAGTGACACTACTTTAGAAAAAATGGCGAAGTTAAAACCAGCATTTGAAGAGAATGGTACTGTTACTGCCGGTAATTCGTCACCTTTAAATGACGGTGGTGCCGCTTTAATTATGATGAAAAAAAGTAAAGCTGATGAATTAGGCTTAAAATATGTGGCTAAAATTACCGGCTATACTGAAGTTGGAATAAATCCCAATTATATGGGTTATGCACCATACTACGCTATAAATAAGTATCAAGATAAATTCAATCAAAATATAAATGACTTTGATTTGATCGAGATCAATGAGGCCTTTGCTGCACCGACAATTGCCGTAGCTAGAGATTTAAATATTTCCGGTGATAAACTTAATATTTATGGTGGTGCGATTGCTTTAGGACATCCTCTAGGAGCAACTGGAGCACGAATGATCGTAACTTTGCTAAACTCACTTAGAACAGAGAATAAATCTACTGGTCTGGCATCATTATGCATTGGTGGCGGTATGGGCATGGCAATGGGAGTCAAATTGGTATGAAAATTTATCAAATGAATGATGAACAAAGAATTGAATATTTACTATCCAAAAAACTTATCACAAAAGAACAAGCCGATTTTCTCTCAAAAAGACAACCTGTATCTGAACAGCTGTCAGATAGTTTAAGTGAAAACCAAATTGGCTTGTTTGGTTTGCCATATGGTTTTGCTACTGACTTCTTAGTTGATGGGAAAGAATATCTAGTACCAATGTCAATAGAAGAACCTTCAGTCGTAGCTGCAGCCTCAAACGGTGCTAAAAGAATTAAAAATAGTGGCGGTTTTACTACTGAACCAAGTCAAAGGATCGTAACCGGACAAATAGTTTTAGAAAATTTAATATCAGTTGATATTTCAAAGTTAACTGCTTCAAAAGAGCGTATTTTAGAAATATCAAAAAAAGTTCGTCCTAGTTTGATCAGGCGCGGTGGCGGAGTGGTAGATATTGAATTTGTTCAAAATGGCAATTTTTTTGAAATTGATTTAAAAATCAACACAGTTGATGCAATGGGCGCTAACATTGTTAATTCTATTTTAGAAAAAGTGGCTCATGAAATTTCGGAAGATATTTCTGGAGACATTTTATGTTGTATTTTATCTAATAGCGGTGTTGATCAGGTTATCACGGTTAAAGGTAAAGTTAGTTTTGACGAATTGGCTACTAAGACTATGTCTGGACAAGAAGTCGCTCAAAGAATCGTTAAGTTGACTGATTTTGCAAAAGCTTCTACTAAAAGAGCTATCACGCATAATAAAGGAATTATGAATGGAATTGATGCAGTTTTGATTGCTACGGGTAATGATTTTCGAGCTCAAGAGGCTGCTGCTCATAGTTATTATGAACATTATCAACCCTTTAGTGATTGGGAAATAGTTGATAATACTTTAGTTGGAAAATTAAAAATGCCGATCGAAGTCGGCAGTGTTGGTGGTGCGATCAGTGCTTTACCAATGGCTAAAATAAGTTTACAGATCATGCAAATAAGTAATAGCCAGCAACTACAATCAGTTATTGGGGCAGTTGGACTAGCAAATAATTTATCAGCGTTAAGAGCATTAGTAACAACAGGTATTCAGGCTGGTCACATGAGTCTGCAAAGTAAATCTTTGGCGATATCTGCTGGTGCAGTTGACGAAGAGATAAAACTTGTAGCTCAAAAATTAAATCAAACAAAAAAATATTCTTTAGAATATGCAAAAGAGATTTTGTCGGAATTGAGGAACAATTAATGGATATAGGTATTGATAAAATTGGTTTTTATACACCAAAGAAATATATTGATATTGTAGAATTAGCTAAAGCTAGAAAAGTAGATCCGGATAAATTTACGATTGGGATCGGACAAAGTAAGCAGGCAGTTCCTTTAGAATATCAAGATAGTGTCACAATGGCGGCTGAAGCAGCGGACCAGATTATTTCTAAAGATGACAATATTGGTTTAGTGATCGTTGGAACAGAAAGTAGTGTTGATGAGTCCAAAGCAGTTGCAACTTTTTTAGTTGATCTCTTAGATCTACCAGAAAATATTCGTTCTTTTGAGATCAAAGAAGCTTGTTATGGAGCTACGGCCGGATTAAAGATGGCTGAAGGGTTTGTAGCATTAAATCCTGATAAAAAAGCTTTAGTTATTGCCAGTGATATTGCTAGATATGGTATCAACACACCTGGAGAAGTCACTCAAGGAGCTGGAGCTGTGGCAATGTTAGTTAGCCAAGATCCTAAAATTTTAAAATTTGATCATGAAGAAGTATATATGACTAAAAATGTTGGTGATTTTTGGCGTCCAACTTTTTCTAAGACCGCTTTTGCTAGAGGGAAATTCTCTAATCAAATTTATGTGGAATTCTTTAGCGAACTTTGGAAAAAATACCAAAACGATTTTAACCAAAGTGTGGATGATTTTGACACAATGCTCTTTCATGTTCCATATACCAAAATGGGGATGAAGGCACTAAAAACATTAAAAGATCAAATTGATCCTGATAAATTTGATTCACTCTCCAAAAACTATCAAAGTAGTGTCCAAATGGGTAGAGAAGTAGGTAATCTTTATACGGGATCACTTTACTTAGCTTTGATTTCTTATTTGATCAATGGTGACCCCAAAGATAATGAAAAAATACTTTTATTCAGCTATGGTTCTGGAGCAGTAGGCGAACTTTACAGTGCAACTATTCAGCCGGAATTTAAAAATAATTTAGATAGTGAAAAAATTAAGAAAGTTTTAAAAAATCGTGAAAAAATAAGTATTTCAGAATATGAAAACATTTTTAACGAAAGTCCGGCTAACGGCTATATTACAAGGGATACAGACGTATTGGATAAGTTTTACTTACGAGAGATAAAAGAAAGTGAAAGATTATACAAAAAGATGGATCATTAATCTTGTAAACGTTTTCCGACAATGGTATATTAAAGACGTGGTAAAGATGAAATGCCAAGAACTGTAGCCCCATAATTTTCATGCTAGACAGAGTTTTATTCATTTCCATTAAGGAGATGGTAGGATTAGAGAGCACAGAATTATAAGAGTAGTACGGTACAAAGGCATTTTGGAACTAGCAACAAAAGTTAACATAAAATCGACTTAATAATATAGTAGTCGCGCAAGCTCAATACATGATTTGCTAGGATCCAATTTTTAAACAAAGAACACGTAGTGTAGTAAGATTTGTTTTACGTAGTATGATTCACTTATGTATATATTTTTGATAGATGTATTTGATGAAAACTGCAGTAGAGATTTCATCTTACCACCTCAAAAATGCCTCGTCGTGAGACGAGGTTTTTTTATGTCCTTTTTTTGCTATTGAGAGTACATAAATGGATTTATAAACTTTTTTTTGATAGGATAACTTCTTGGTTGGGGGCAACCTAATATTTTGGAGGAGTTATTGTGATACATGATTTACAATATACGCAATATTTAGATTCTATGCGGTCTTATACAGAGCGTAATCAGACGGATAAGGCTTTTATTTTAATTGGATACGTCGAGAGAGATTTTATTCGCTTTTACCGTGCTGGCAGAATAAAAGAGGGAATTGAATTTGCACAAGATAATTTATCTCGAGCAAAGATGTTATTAAATAAATTGACTGCTGATGAGAAAAAGGCTCAATTACACGCTCTAGTAGATATTTTGTCTTTTGAAGGAATCCAGAATCATGTTGAGATTTATGATTTTATTCAATTACGAACACAATATCATCAAGAATTGTTGAATATTCCGATAACTCAAAGAAAATATATTCCAATGATGGAAAAAATTGTGAATGATTTTGGAGAGCTTACTAAAAAAGACGGATTATCTTATTCTAGTAATTTAGAATCCACTTTGGATGTAATTTATTATGTTAATTCACATTTGCAAGAGAAACTAACTGTTAAAAAAGTGCTGGAACATGTTACTAATCGTTGTAATACAAAAGTTGTTCAGCAAGGTTTTAATACGGAAATGCAAATGTCGATTCGTGATTATATCAATGCAAAGAGAATTCAAGAAGCTCAACAGATTTTGTTAACGACTAAAGATTCAATTCGTCAAATTTCTAAACAGTTAAACTTTTATGATGCTGCTGATTTTTCTCGACGATTTAAAAGAGAAATTGGAATGACTCCGCTAGAGTATCGTCAAATCAATAGCGAAATTGATTAGTGCTTGTATTTTTTACGTCATCTTTTTTTATTTTTGTACAAATCATCGTTTTTCCTAATTCTAAATCTATATACTCATTTTTAGTAAAAAGAAAAGTGAGTTTATTAAGTTTAGTTGAGGGATATGAACATGAAGAAAAGACATTTTTATCATCGAATTGGAATATTAGCAGTGATTATTTTGGTTGGTATATTTTTTAGTACAAGTAATGTGTATGCGGATAATGTTAATAAAGATAATTTTTCTGATTATTTTGATTTGAATGGATCTGCCACTTACGATAAGGATTCAGGTATTGTCACAATTACACCTGACAAGACAAACAAAGTTGGAAATTTTGCATTAAAAAGTAAAATTGATATGAATACTAACTTTGAACTTGATGGACAAGTTAATCTTGGGAGTAAAACCTCGACTAATGGTGGAGCAGATGGTATTGGTTTTGCTTTTCATAATGGAAATGTCAGCGATGTAGGTAATGCTGGAGGAAATCTAGGTATTGGAAATTTAATAAATGCCTTAGGATTCAAATTAGATACTTGGCATAATGATGCTTATCAACCTCAAGCTGGTTTGCCAGGATCACAAGTATTACCGGAAGATTCTACAGGATATGGTTGGGCAGGTGATCCCAGTAATCCACAATTTGGTAGTTTCGTAACAACTAGTTTAAAAAAAATTACGGCTTTTGATGGAAAAGATTATGATCGCTGGTGGGCTGAAACAGATTTAGATTCGGTTAAAGACCTTGATGCTAAAGATTTAGACGGGAAATTTCATGATTTTAAGGTCAATTATGATGGGACTACTAGAACACTAACAATAAGTTACACTCAAGCAAGTGGTAATACACTTACTTGGGAGAAATCTGTTCCTACCTCCGATGAAGCAATGGCGATGATCGTCAGCGCATCGACAGGCGCTTTCACAAATCTTCAACAATTTAAGCTGAATAGTTTTGACTTTCAACAAGCGGCAACGGTAAATGTAAAATACGTAAATTTAACTGGTCGTCAAATAGGCCAGGCCGAAGTTAGTTATCCAAATGGTGCGGTTGTGAATGGTACATATTCTACTGATGAATTGCAAATACCAGGATATCGTTTTGTTCGTTTAGATGACGGTAAAATTACTGGAAATAAAAGTTTACCTACGACTGGGACATTAACACAGGCTGGTGATAATGGAACGGTAGTGTATGTTTATGAACCTGATTTTCAAGTAAGTAAAAAAGTGGTTAATGAGACCATTCATTACTTAGATGAGAATGATCAAAAATTAAAAGACAACTATATAGCTAAACCTATTACATTTATTACAGTTACCGATCCTTTGACTGAAGATATTAAAGAATACTATTCAGTCGGACAATCAGATCCAGAAATTGGAGAAGATGGAACTCCGATCGATAGTGAAGATATTCATTGGATCGAAGGTAATGAAACTAGTTTTTCAGAAGTAGACAATCCTGATATTGACGGGTATAAGGTGATTTCTAATGATGCTCCTAATAGTGATTTAGAGAAGGTTGCATTGCAGACTGTCAGTTCTGATAGTAAGGATTTGGAGTTTACAGTTGTTTATAGCAAAGATAAGTCGGTAGATCCAGAGAAGCCAGTGGATCCGGAAAAGCCAATAGACCCAGAAAAACCAGTAGACCCAGAAAAGCCAGTAGATCCGGAAAAGCCGGTAGATCCGGAAAAGCCGGTAGATCCAGAGAAACCGATAGACCCGGAAAAACCAGTAGACCCAACGGATCCTGATACATCTGATCCAGACGGAACTAATAATTTAGATAATCCCAATAATTACAATAAAATCGATAATGATGTAATGGTTAATCAAGGATTACCCAAAACGGAATCTTCTAAGATTTCAGCTAATAAATTTCCACAAACAGGTGAAAAATCATCAACTATACAAGTAAGTATAGGAATCTGCATGCTTGCACTTGCAGGATTCATTAGTCACTTGATTTGGAACAAATTACGTTAAAAATTGTTATACAATAAAAAATACTTCAACCTCATAATTTTGAGATTGAAGTATTTTTACTGTAAGCATCGGATAACTTGGTACCTACAAAAAGATAACTTTCTTCAGTAAACTTGAGTACATCAAGAAATTGAAGGAGGTTATTTTTCTACCCTTAGTCAAGGATAAAACTTGGGCGAGTTGCCGAATACGCTGCAAAGCAGCGTTCGGGCATAATGGAAGTTCTAAATGATGGACGTTTAGAATTTTCTAACAATACAGCTGAAGCTCAAGGACTAGATCCTCGTAAGTATCTTAATTACTTGTTCAACGAGATTCCTCATCTTGAAGTTATTAATCAGGAATCGTTGATGAATTATATGCCCTGGTCACAATCAGTACTTCACTATACGGCGCTTACGTTTCATTTTATATTTTAACGTAGTTGATTTGTTCCAAAATAATTGTAATCTCTTTTACTTTTATTGGATTGTAACATGAGTTTTTTGGGTAATCTATTCATCGCTTCATTGTGAATCATGTCCGACAAAAGATTTCCAACTTATCTTTCAAATGACGAATTGGTAAATCTAAATGAAAAGGTTATTCCTAAAATAGAAATAAATCCCGCACTCAACATCACTGCTCGAAAACCATTAACAAACAATGCTGAACTACTAACTCCACCAAATTGATAAAAAACAATTACTGAAACAGTTGTTCCAACCGCTCCACCTAATAAGCGAAAAACATTATAAATTCCCGAGGCCTTACCAATCTCTACTTTAGCAACTGATCCTAAAACAATTTTTTGCAGGGCAGGACCAGCCATTGACAATCCGACACCAGCAATTGCTAATGGAACAATTAACTTCACATATGAACTGTGACTACTAACTAATATCGTAATTAGAATATAACCGATACCCTGAAAAATTAGTCCCAATGTTGCAATCGATTTTTCACCATACTTATCGACAGCTGCTCCGGAAAACGGTGCTATCAACACTAAAGTACCTGTCCATGGCAGTATCTCAAGTCCAGTAATTAAAGAATCGGCTCCACTCACTACTTGTAGAAATTGTGGTAGGAAGAATACAACACCATACATTGACCCATACAGTAAGAACGTTGCAACATTGCCACCTGTAAAAGCTACCGATTGGAAATATTTCAATGGAATCATTGGTTTAGCTTCCGATTTTTGACGTAATACGAACCAAACACCTACTAACAATCCTAAAATACCAACTCCAAGCGTTAATACACTTGATTCAATATTTGTCAGAGATGACAAAGACCAGATAATGCTACTTGATGCAATTATAACTAGTAGTGAATCAAGTAACCCCACCTTATCGCTATTCCCCACACTATCTGGCAATATTTTAGCCGATAAAATAATTGCTATGATTCCAATTGGAACATTAATCCAGAATATCCATTGCCACGTCAATTTAGCTACAATAAATCCGCCTAAGGATGGGCCGACAATGAGCGCCAGGCCACCAATTCCACTCCAAATTCCCAAAGCCTTGCCTCGTTCTGAAGCGGGTAATGAATTCGTCAAAATGGCCATCGACATTGGTGTCATCACTGATGCTCCAATCCCTTCAACAACACGGGCAAACACTAAAAATGTAATATCATTTGATAGTGCACAAAGTACCGAACCAATCGTAAAAATAAGTATTCCTAAGTTATAAACCTTACGACGACCAAATCTCTCACCAAAGGAAACACCAACTAAAAGAACAGCCGCAATCGTAATATTATAAGCATTCATTGCCCACTGCAAAGTTGAAACTGAGATATGAAAATCATTGCGAATAGCCGTCGAGGCTGTGGTCACAATCATTGAATCCATCATCGACATAAAAAAGCCTAATGACGTTAATACTAAAACCCAACTTGAATTAGTTTGTCTCTTTATCATTCCTCTTCCCCAGTCTTAAGTTTTACTCCAAAATAGTTCAAAACATTTTGAACTATTTAAAATTAACATGGATCAAAATCTCTGACAACCAAACAAAAAGAGTGGAAATATCCACTCTTAAATATTTTTATAAAAATTAGTAACATACTTATCAAAGGTTGCCTGGTTGAGGCTGACGTATTTTTCACGGGCTTCTTTTCGTGCATTGATCAAACCCGCTACTTGTAAGAGTTTAAAGTGATATGATCCGGAAGTCTTACTAATATCAATTTTCCTGCCAACTTCACCACAAGAAACCTCGTGATCAGATTGCTTTAAATATTGAATTATTTCTAAACGCACAGGGTCCGCCAAGGCTTTAAATACTGCTATTTGTTGTGTTTTATTAACATTCTTCATATTGCTTATAATACTAGATCTCTATCATATTATTCAAGCATTCCTAAACCGATTTCTTTTAAAAAAATAATTCAAATCTTTTAATGATAGATTCTTTAAAGAAATTATTATATCAATTGTCCTAATAACTGCTGAATTTCCAGCATAGTTGCTGAACATTCTTTGATTCCTTCTAGTGGTGAATATAGCTTTCATATGTGTAGTGGTATTGGCGATGTGCTGTTTCCAAAGGTTAAGTCATTAGTTTTTTTTATCTTTCAAAATATTTTAATTAAACTTAGAAGGGTATCAAGTTATTGAAGCCGTTCTGTACCTTTTAAATTTTAGTTTATATTCTATCCAACTAATTTAGAATAATAGATAAGTTCTAATATGAAAGTTGTGCTCCACTAGATATTAGTCGAGATGATATATGTCGTTGGCAGATCACCAGTAGTGAACAAATTCTTAAACTGATATATGATTCATTACATGATCTGGTTACAATCAGTTCAATTAAATTGCAAATAAATAGACAACCAAACCGAAAAGCCAACGGTGGTTGTCTATTTGTTGTGAAATCAATCAGTACTTCACTATATGGCGCTTACTTTTTACTTCTGATTTTTTTCTGCAATAAGGGAAGTCTATTTAAAATTCCGGCAACAGTATCATAATATTTCAAATAAAGCATTTGCGAAACTTCCCACCATGAGGCTGCTAGTAAAACACTACCCAAAGTATCAGAAGCAAAGTGTCCTCTAAGATATAGTCTGGAGAAGATAAGCACTGCTAACCAGCTGATTGCTAGTGCACAAAGTAAAAATTGTGTTTCTTGATTCTTAAAATATGGTATGACTAGATAGATTACTAATAAAATCAAAATCGTTGTTCCAAAAACATGACCGCTAGGAAAACTGTAACCTGCATCGGGAATTAGTTTGTCAGTAGGACGAGGACGTTTAACAGTTATTTTTATTAAAAATGCTATGGCATCACCTGCCATTAATGTACAAACAGTCCAAATGCTTTCAATTTTTTTATTTCTTGAAAATAACCACAAGGCTAAAAATATTGTTAAAACAATAATAACAGGTGGACTACCAAAAAAGGTATCTCCACAATATAATACTGTAGAAATACCTTTTTGTATTTAATTACTAATTATTTAATTACTTGAACTGTAACATTTTGGCGACCAAATTGTAGTGCTTGTGAATTTGGCATAGCAATATCCAATTGGTTAGGGTTGCTGTATGCAAAGTAACCAGTATCATTAACAACACGGTCATATACGTTACCATTGCCATCAGTGATCTTTAGATGTGTACCCTTAGGGAATTTTGATAAGTTAGCGGCAACACCACTGTAACCCATGTTTGAGCCTAATACGGCTGGGTCATAAGCAGTTGCGTTCATAGTGATTGTTTCTGATACTTGTTGTTCTGTCATGAATTCAGCTTTGATCCATTGACCAGCGCCAAGATCATACCAAACTTGGTTACTTGAGTCAGTATATTCATCATAAACTTCATAACCTGAACCATTTGAAACAGAGTTACCGTTGAAGTAACCATTTGGTGCATCATAAAGATTTACGTTACCTTGATCTGATTGAACATACATCCATTTATTAACTTCACTTGAAGATTGTGTTGATGAATCTGCTTGTGGAGCATCAAATGAAATATCAGATGATTTGAGCCACATGTTTGTACCTACTTCATAGTAAGTTGCATCATCAAGTGTAATTGATTTGTCGATTTTCCAAGCTGTATTATTTTGTAGAGAAGCTGAGCCAGTTGTAATATCACCATCAACTGAAGGTTCGTTATAAACAGTTGCACCGTTAGTATTTGTAACATAGACCACACCATCTGTGTTAGAAACTGAAACGGCGGCTTGAACAGCATTACCTGTTGTTGCCAATGTTGTAAGTGCAAGTGAAGCTACGGTTAAAACTGATACTGCAATTTTTTTGATTCTCATTAGAAATATTTCCCCCGAATTACTTTGAAGCCTTTTTGGCTTAACGAATTTTCTTACGAGAAACATCATATAACGCATGGCATAAAAAAAGTTGGATATAATCCAACTGTAAAAGACATGTAATATTATTGAAATCTAAAAAACTCATTATTTAGAAAATTATTTTAGATATACGCCTTGATTTCTTGCAATAATTTGTCGATCGTATTAACCACTTTACCGTTTAATTTGATGAGACCAATGGTGTAAGTGTTGACATATTGGAAGGGATTTTCACCGATTTCACCAACAGCTTTTAGTTTTTCTGGATTCTCTGCACCGTGTTGTCTTAAATCAGTATAAAGTCCAAGGACAGGAATTTCTTTACCAAATGCCAGTCCAATTTCAGAAGCAACACCAATATCGATAATTTCTCCATCAAGAATAGCAACGACTAAATCTGATGAGAGTAATTCCTTATTATCTTCTTCAGCAATTTTGATCGAGTCCGCAAATTTAGTTTTATCGTTGATATCACCATTTTCTTGGGGTAAGTAAACTTCAATATCATCTGACATTTCACGAATTTGCTTAACAACTACTTCGTTAAACATACGATCAGCTTGGGAAAATAAACCGTTAGCGAAATAAATTTTCATTCTAAATCCTCTTTTCATGATTGTTAATAATATCTTAGCATGGACAAATAGTAGAAGAAACTGATTTCTTATAGCTAAATCGCCTTGAATGAAGTATGCTGGAAATGTAAGAGCTTTCTTAGCTTTCTATAAATTATTATGTGTGCAACCTCATTTAAGGAGTGAAATAAAATGGGAAAAAAGATTGTTGTTGTTGGTGGCGTTGCTGGTGGTGCGTCGGTTGCAGCGAGGGTTAGAAGATTAGATGAAGATGCTGAAATAACAATGTTTGAAAAGGGGCCAGATGTTTCCTTTTCTAATTGTGCACTTCCATATTATTTGAGTGGAACGGTTGAACACGCCGATGATATTGTCTTAATGAGTCCGGAACAATTTAAGAAACAATACAATATTAACGCTGTTACTAATACTGAAGTTATTGATGTATCTGCTGAAAATAAGACAGTTCAAATAAAGAACTTGGAAACAAAAAGTATTAATACTTATAATTATGATGAATTATTCTTATCTCCAGGTGCTGTTCCTAAAATGCCAAGTTACGTTAAAGGAATAAAAAATGAGAATGTCTTTTCAGTTAGAAATGTTGTTGATATAAGAAAGATCCATGATTATATTGAAGAAAATAACGTTAAAAATATTACGGTAGTTGGCGCGGGATTCATTGGATTAGAAGTAACCGAAAACTTGGTCGAAGCCGGTAAGAATATTACTTTAGTTGGTTCTTCTAAGCATGTTCTAAAAAATATGGACGATGATCTAGCACAAATCATCCATAAGCAATTGATGGAACATGGTGTTAATTTGTTATTGAACCACAAAGTCGTTGAATTTACAGATGATGCGGTTATTTTTGATTCTGGGGAAAACGTTTCCACAGAAATGATAATAATGGCAGTTGGTGTTACACCAGAAGTTTCTTTAGCCAAGAAGATCGGTGTAAAAATCGGAGAAACTGGTGCTATTGCAGTTAACCAAAATTATCAAACGAATTTACCTCATATTTATGCCGTTGGTGATGCGATCGAAGTTGTTAATATGATAACGAAGAAAAAGGAACGTTTAGATTTAGCATTTCCAGCTCAAATAGAAGCTCGTGATGCGGTCAATCATGCCTATGGTCGTTTAGTACATCAACATGGTGTTATTGGTTCGCAAGTTATTGGTGTATTTGGCTTGAATGCAGCCTCAACAGGTTTAAGTGAAGAACAATGTCAAAAGAATAACATTGAATATCGTGTTGCAATGGTAGCACCAAAAGATAAAGTATCATTGATGCCAGATGTTCATCCAATTTTCCTTAAATTAGTTTTCAGCTATCCAACTGGAGAAATTTTAGGGGCACAAGCTGTGGGTAAGAGCCAAGTTGATAAACAAATTGATGTTATCGCTACAATGATCACGATGCATGGATACGTTGAAGACCTGCAAAATCTTGAATTGTGTTATCAACCAATGTTTAGTACCGCTAAGAATGCTGTTAATATGGCAGGACTTGTGGGAACTAATATTTTAAATGATGAGTATAAGCAAGTATCACTAACTTGTGTTCGTAAATTAGTTGAAGAAAAGGCCTTTATAATCGATGCTCGTGAACCTGATGAATATGCAGCGGGACACATCAAAGGCGCTCTCAATATACCATTGAGCCAATTCCGTGATAGATTAGATGAGATACCAAAGAATCAACCAGTCTATATTCACTGCTTAACTAGCCAGAGAAGCTACAACATGGTTAGAGCTTTAAATAATCTTGGCTACACTAATATTTATAATATAGTAGGTTCATTCTCAGGCTTATCTGAATATGAATATTTCCGCGATATTCATGATAAACGTGAACCAATCGTAACTGATTATAAATTAGATCTATAAGTTAACTAGTTGTTGATAAATATCAGTAAAATAACTATTTTTTAAAAATACTAAGTTAATTGGATGATCTATGTTGAATGATTTTATGTGAATTTGTTGTAATATTTCATTATCCAATTCCTGTTCGACGAGTGACTTATACATAAAACTAATACCAAGATTTTGTTTTAATAGCTGAATGATAGTTATTGGACTAGAAATTTCTGAAATATTTTGAAAATCATTGATCTGAAAATTTTGAATTGCCAACCAATTTTCTAAAATTTCTCTGCTTCCTGAACCTAACTCTCTGATTAGAATGTTTTGGTCAAAGAGATCTTCGATTGAAGTAGGATTATCAAATTTCAATTTGGGATTGGCTACGCAAATGAAGGGTTCGTATTTTATCAAAATGGAATCAAACTCATTTTTATTAAAATTACCTTCGATTAGTCCAAAATCAATTTTGCCTTCACGAATTTTAGTTAGGACATGTTTGGTATTATTAATTTCAGTAGTAGTGATTTTGAAATCATCTGTTAATTGATTAATGAATTTAGGCAAAAGGGTTGTACTCAAAGATAGAGTGCAGCCCATTTTTAATTGGTGTAAATTTTTCTCTTTTTGAAGTGATTCGATCAATTTGGTACTTTCTAGGAAAGTCTTTTTTGCGTAGTCGGCTAAAACATTACCCGCCTTGGTTAAATGAATTTTATTATTATCTTTAGAGACTAAAGTGAGATTCAATTCATTTTCTAAAGAATTTATTTGCTGAGAAACAGCGGGTTGTGTGACGAATAGCTGTTTAGCAGTTTTAGTGTAAGAAAGAGTTTCTGATAGGATGACTAAAGTTTTAAATCGTTTATCTAACATGATTACCTCATAAGCATTATTTATGATATAGAAATAAATACTAATTTTTACTTATATCTATTCTATATTATCATTTAAGTCATGTTAAAAGAGAGGAAAAAATATTTATGGGGATTTTTAAGACGAGAAGTTTTTATTATGCTTTTATCATGACTTTGGTTTGTTCGATCTTAGGAACGTTTTTAGGTGGGATGCCATATTTGATGGTAATTGGAGCACTAGTTATTTCATTGATATTAGGAATGATTTTTCAAGTACACCAACCCGTTATAAAAAAGGCACATTCTGGGATCGGATTCATTTCCAATAAATTTTTACGCTTAGGAATTATTTTATTAGGGTTCAAATTGAATTTAATTGAACTTGCCAATGCTGGGGTGAAGACGATAGTTGTTGCTATGGTCGTTGTAAGTGGGGTTGTTATTTTGACTTATCACATTGCTCGAAAATTAGGAGTAAATAAGGAACTAGCAATCTTGACGGCCAGTGGAACAGGAATTTGTGGAGCTGCCGCAGTTATGGGAGTTTCTCCTCAAATAAAAGTTCATCCAGATTCAGAGGCACGAAAAAAAGATGATGAAGTTTTGGCAGTCGCTATCGTAGCTATTTTAGGAACTATTTTCACTTTAGTTGAAATAGCTATTAAACCGATGTTACATATGACAGCACCGCAATTTGGTGTTATGGCCGGTGGATCATTGCATGAAATAGCTCACGCAATTGCCACAGGAGGGGCTGGTGGATCAGTAAGTTTAAGTGCGGCTATTATTACTAAATTATCTAGAGTTTTGATGCTGGCACCGGCAGCTTTGATTATTGGAATCTGGTATCAAAAGACAGAAGCTAGTGTTAATACAGCTAAGCAGAAATTACCGATCCCATGGTTTATGGGTGGATTTATTTTGGCAAGTATCATTGGAAGTTTTATTCCTATGCCAGTTGGTATATTGAATGGGTTAGTAAAGCTAGCTTATTTAGTTTTAGGAATGGCAATGGCGGCTTTAGGTATGAGTGTTAACTTTAAGGTCTTTGTTACTAGTGGGAAAAAAGCTGTTTTAGCGGCTTTGATAGTTTCCGTTATTTTATTAGGTTTTATGATTTTAGTTAGTAAAGCCTTTTTCTAGAAAGATAGAAAAAACTTTCCATCTCCAGTTGAAAATGAAAAAAATTCGCTGTGAGGAACGATTGAAGCTACGATCTTCAATCTCGATTTTGAACTTCGCAAAGTACGCGAATTTCAAAATACGTCCTGTGCTGTAAGAACGAGAAGACCACTCGTCCTAACATCACGACCACTGCGATTTTTTTCATTTTCAACTTCCGATTCATTTTGGTAAACAAAAAGTGTACCTATGGGATTTTTCCCATAAGTACACTTTTTTATAATATTAGTTTTATTTATTTGAAGGAGTTAACCGGTTCTGTTACGCTCTCTGATTTAAACGAGCTACCAGAACAACTCTTTGCGCTTGTTACGAATAATATCAATGGTACAAATCACCATTAATATTATCCTAGACAATGCTCGAGAGTTAACCGGTTCTGCTACGCTCTCTGGTACATTGTGGCAAATTTTTCTTTAATTGTATCAGCTGAATTCTTTAATTTAGCTTCTTCTTCGTCGGTTAAGTGTAATTCATTAACATATTGAACGCCGCCTTTACCTACAACGGCTGGCTGGCCTAAGTATGTGTCGTACTTTTTATTATAGGTAGAAACTGGACATTCTAGTTGTGCGTCGGAGATAACTGATTGTGCTAATTTAACGGCACATGTTCCGATTCCAAAGCTTGTATAACCTTTACCGGAGTGGATTGCCCAGCCACCATGTCTGATTTCATCTTCTAGGTTATTTAAATCTAAATCTTTTCCTTTAGCTTTTGCGTATTCTTTTAGGGGATGATTATTAACTGTAACGGTTGACCATGCGACAAATTGGGATTCACCGTGTTCGCCTAAAACATAACCGCCAACGTTCTTTGAGTTAGTTCCGAATTGCTCGGCTACGACTCGTTGCATTCTTGCTGTATCAAGAAATGTTCCTGTTGCTAAGCATTGTTCTGCAGTAAAACCAGCTTCTTTTTGAAGATATTGTGCAATGGCATCGCAAGGATTCATAGTATCGACTAAAACACCGTTAAATCCTGATTTAGCGATTTTAGGAGCAATATCTTTAACAATTTCTCTGGTATACTCAAATTCAGCCCAACGATTTCCGGAATTATTATCCAAGGCGTGAATGTTTCCTGCTGTGACGAATAAAACGTCGGCATTTTTTAACTCACTATAATCTTGGATCTTAACCTTAGTCGTTGTATCTAGTCGTGCCTGACAATCTTGCAAATCAAGTTGTTCAGCTACGGCTAATTTTTCATTTTTGTCGATCAAAACTAATTCATCAGCGATTCCTTTGGTAACTAATGTATATGCAACGGTAACGCCAACGTGTCCGACACCGATAACTCCAAATTTTCTCATAATAACTATCCCCTTATTCTTTAGTCTACTTGCTGTACCCAGTTTTCTGGAGCTTCTACGGTACCGAATTGAATTCCGGTTAATTCATCGTAAAGTTTCTGTGTCACTGGTCCAACTTCTGTCTCACTGTAAAAGACGTGTAAATTGCCTTCGTGTTCGATACCACCAATTGGAGCGATAACGGCGGCAGTACCACAAGCACCGGCTTCTTTGAATCTATCAAGTTGGTCAATATAGACATCGCCTTGTTCTGTTCCTAAGCCTAATCTATGTTCGGCTAACCAAAGTAATGAATATTTAGTAACACTAGGTAGGATAGAAGGTGATTTAGGAGTAACAAAGACATCATCTTTTGTGATACCAAAGAAGTTAGCGGCACCAGCTTCTTCGATTTTTTTATGTTCAACAGGATCTAGATAAACACAATCTGCAAACCCATTAGCAGAAGCATTTTGATGTGGTAAGAGACTAGCGGCATAGTTACCACCGACTTTAGCTTCACCAGTACCTTTATGAGCGGCACGATCGTATTGTGAAGTTGTAAAGTTCATTGGAGTCATACCACCTTTGAAGTATGCACCAACTGGTTGTGCGAAGACGGTGAATAAATATTCTGGAGCGGGACTAACACCGATTTGATCACCAACACCGATCATTAATGGACGAATATATAATGTGCCACCAGTACCATAAGGTGGTACGAAGTCTGCGTTTGCTTTAACAACTTTCTTAACTGCTTCAACGAACTTATCCTCTGGGAAGGCTGGCATTAATAATCTTTCACATGAGTTATGAAATCTTTTAGCGTTTTGGTCGGGACGGAATAATTGAAGCTTATCATCTGGTGTTCGATAGGCTTTTAGTCCTTCAAAGGCTCCTTGACCATAGTGTAAAATTGTTGAAGCTTCACTGATATGTAAAGTATTATCTTCAGTTAATTCACCTTCTGACCATTTACCATCTTTCCATGTTGCTAAGAATCGATAAGGTAAATCCATATATTCAAATCCTAAGTTGTTCCAATCTAGTTTTGATGCATCTGCTTTTACCATTTACAATTATCTCCTTGAATGTGTTCTTAATTTAGAATAAAAAAATGACCAAGTTGAATAAATATCAACTTGGTCATTCAATAGTTTCCGATCAATAGAAAATTAGAAAAATCCTCTAGAGAAGGTACTACTAGAATGCAAGTTGATATTTTTAATAATGACTAACACAATAATTAAAATAATAACTGATAACATCATGAATAGTACCTCCTTTGATTAGAAATTAATTAAAATTAAGTTAGACTCATAATAAGACTTCTCATACTTGCTTGTCAATAACGAATTATAAATTTATTGATTTGACAGATAGTCAATCACAAATACATATATAAACATTTACAATTTAATTAGATAATAAGTAAGGGGAGCATCTATGAAAATTCACCGCCAGATAATGGGATTATCAAGAACAAAATTCGGTCATGGCTGGGGTGGATTAATAGCAACGAAATTGTGGTAAGATTTAATAAAATTAGCTATTTTTAGTCTAGAAAATAGCTTTTTTTGTGTTATGCTGTAACCACTACTATCATATAAAAATTTGATATAAGGAATGAGGACAATCTATGACAACGGCAGTTGTGACAGATACAGCAGCATACTTAACGCCTGAACAAATTGAGAAATATCACATTACTGTTCTACCAGTGACGGTTATTTTAGACGGTAAGCAGTATAAAGAGACGGAAGAATTAGATCTCAAGACATTTTATGATTATTTGAAGAATGAAAAAGAGTTGCCAACAACAGCACAAGTTTCAATGGGACAAATTGAAGAAGCCTATGATAAATTAGCTGATGAAGGTGTGGATAATATTATTTCAATTCATTTATCCAGTGGTATCACTTCGTTTATGGATAATTTGAGGATGTTTTGTAAGACCTATACACGTGCAAAGGTTTTTCCTGTGGATTCTTTAGCAGCCAGTGCTGGAGAAGCTAATTTATGTCTATTGGCTGGTGCACTAGCTAAAGAGGGCGTAGAAGCAGAAGAAATTGTGGCTAAACTTGAAGAATTAAGATCGACAGTAAACGTATACTTTGCTGTTGATGATTTAAAACATTTAATGAGAACTGGTCGTTTAAGCAACCGATCAGCTGTTATCGGTAATCTTTTGAATATCAAACCATTGTTAACCTTCAATAAAGAAGGTAAAATAATTGCCATTGGAAAAGAACGAACAATGAAACGTTGCTTGCGTTTGATGCTATTAGAATTGCAAAAAAATAGTGAACAAGTAGATTATAAAATTCATGCCACTGTGATCGATGCCAATAACGAAGTATTATCTGAAGCCTGGGTCGAAGAATTGCATGAAGCATTTCCTGATGTTCGAGTGACGATAAGTCATTTAGGACCTTCAATTAGTGTTCATACCGGTGAAAAAACTATGGGTATTTTGTGGAGTCGTGATTGGCAAACAATGATTTAAATAAGCTTTTAGATACTCAAATAAATAGCACCAGTAATCTAAAATCAGATTACTGATGCTATTTTTTATATACAATATAAATTATTCAAATTCATTATCCGATTTCAACCAAATGGTCATGACTAGACACAATAAAATCATGCCGATCGAAACGACAAAACCGACCTTGATACCACTTAATTCGCCAACTAAGTGATGTCCAGGAGTAAGATTTTCAGTCACACTGATTATACCGACTAGAATGGCGGTACCAACTGATGCGGCCACCTGACGTAATGTATTAAACATCGCTACGGCATCGGAGATCATCATATTAGGAACAGACGATAAGGCGTGTGTTTGGATAGGGATAAGAACTAAAACAAGTCCTAACTGTCTGACAAATTGACCAAAAGTAACCATCAAAATTGAAGTATCTTTAGTTACAAATGACTGCATGGTCGTTCCAATAACATCAATTGATAATCCAATTACAACTAAACGCTTGATTCCAAATCTGTCATATAATCTTCCACTGATCGGGGATAAAATTGCCGTTGAAGTCGCACCAGGTAAAATAACTAACCCGGAAACTAGGGCACTGTAATGCATGACATTTTGGACTAGTAAAGGGATGATAATAGTATTTCCATACATGGTGATCATCAAAAGCATGTTAATAATTGTCGCAACATCATATTGTTGGCGACCAAAAACCTTTAGATTAATAAAAGGACTGTGAGCTTTTGTTTGAGTTAAAACGAATATTAATAGAATTATCAAACCAATAATAATCGATCCGACAACGTTAAATGACAAGCTCTTGGTTGTTCCGATATTGGATAAACCAAATAATAGGAATAATAGTCCAAAACTAGATAATATCAGTCCTAGAGTATTAAATGAGACATCTTGTTTTTTGGATAATCCTGGTAAATACATAATTGCTAAAATAATATTAATGGCGGTAAATGGTATTACGAAGATGAATAAAAATCTCCATGAAAACTCTGACAAAATGAATCCTGATAATGTCGGACCTACAACTGGGGCAAAATTAAATGCCAGTCCGATTATTCCCATGATGGCGCCACGAGATTTTTTGGAAGCTTCACTCATTGCTAAAACGTTAACTAAAGGCATCATGACACCAGCACCGATTGCTTGGATCATTCGTCCGATAATTAAAAGTACGTATTGTTGTGCAAAGGCTCCAAAAATAGTTCCCAACAAAAAGATAATTGAAAACAGTAAATAGAGTTTTCTAAATGAAAATCGTTTCATCAAAAAAGCGCTTGTCGGAATCATGATGGCGTTGACCATAATATATCCGTTCGTCAACCATTGACCAGATGAGGCCGTAATTCCAAATGTTGTCATGATTGAAGGTAAAGCGGTACTCATCAAGGTGGAACTCAGGACACCAAAAAAGCTCCCTATGGTTACGATCCACAATGATAGTTTAGTTTCTTTCGACATTAAATGTGCCTCCTAATTAGTTGACAAAAGCAACATTTTTAATGATAATGTCGTTAGTTGTTTTTGTCAACTAAGTATAAGGAGTGATATTTATGAATATCGATAAAATTAATGAAGTTAGGCAGTTCAATCGCTTTTACACGCGGACACTGCAACTTACTAATAAGTATCACTTAGGGACTGGATTAACAGTTTTAGAGTCACGGCTTTTGCTAGAAATTTACGAAAATAAGCTTCAAACTGCTAATGAATTAGTGTCATTATTAGAAATAGATAAAGGTTATTTAAGTCGAGTTTTAAAAAGTTTGGAAAAAAGAGGTTACATTGAACAGACGATAGATAATCTTGATAAACGTTCTAAATTACTGACGTTGACTACTTTAGGCCACAACACACTTAATACAATAAATAAAAGAGCCGACCAACAAGTTGATCAGCTCTTTTCAAAATTATCCGACCAAGAAATGGATCAAGTCATCTCGGCGATGGATTTTATACGTAACAAAGTGGATTTAGATTAAATCATAGCATGTTCCCAAAAACCCTTTGTTTCCAAATTAGTTGCTGCAGCAAGGTCTTCAAGCTGCTTCATTTCATCATTAGTTAATTTAATATCGATCATATCTTTAGTTGGTTTTAAGTATTTTTCCTTAGTTAAGCCAATTATAGGTGTGGTCTTTTTATTTATTGCCCATGCTTCAGCAATTTGAGCAGTATTGGCGTGATACTTTTTACCAATTTCAGCCATTTTTTTCGTTAAGGTTTCTAATTCTGGCAACATTTGATTATACTTTTCGGCACGCTCTGAACCTTCTGGCAAGGGATTTTTAACATTATATTGACCATTCAAAGCACCTTGTTCAAGCACCATGTATGAATAAAAGGTAATATCATTTTTATTACAGTAGTCAATAATACCGGCTTTTTCAGATGAACGATAAAGTAAACTGAAATGATTTTGAACGGCGGCTAGTTTGATACCAGCGTCATTTAAAATAGCTTGTGCTTGTTTTATTTCGGCAAGGTTGTGATTAGAGACACCAACATGTTTGATCTTACCGGATTTTACTAACGGAATAAGTTGTTTAGTCCATTTTTCGACATCAGATGGTCGATGGATCCAATATAGATCGACATAGTCAGTCTTGAGTCTCTTCAAGCTACCATCTAGCATTTCTTCCATAGCTTTTTCATGTTCACTGGCAATTTGTGGACTGAATTTAGTTGAAAGATAGTAATCCTTACGGTCATAATCCGCTAAGAGATCACCAACAGCAGTTTCAGAGATACCCATTCCATATACTGCGGCAGTATCCCAAAGGTTTAAGCCCATTTTCATAGCTTGATCAACTACTGGTTTTAATTTAGCTTCATTAAGATTATCGCCAAAAGTTTTTTCTGCGCCCCAAGCCCAAGTTCCAAGAGCTACGGCAGGTAAGTTTTTATCCATAGTAATATGCCCCTTTTTTATTCGATACTTACATATTAGTCTTTGTAAGCGCTAAACAAAAGAAAAAGACGGGTACTATCTTCTTGATAATTTAACAATTGTTTCAACATGAGGTGTTTGTGGGAACATATCAACAGGTTGAAGATATTCCACACGATATTTATTTGTTAGTCTAGTTAAATCTTTTGCCAAAGTTGAAGGATTGCATGATACATAAACTAGTTTTGCTGGGCGATGTCTTAAAATAGTATCGATTAACTTAGCATCTAGTCCAACTCGTGGAGGATCGACGATAACAGCATTGGGATGAATATCGTCAGTTAGTAGTTGTGGATAGACTTGATCGACTGAACCTACATAATAATCAGCATTCTTTATTTCGTTTAATTCAGCGTTCTTTTTAGCATCTTCAATTGCTTCAGGGATTATTTCGATCCCATAAACATGTTTAACTTGATCAGCTAAAGTGATGCCGATCGTACCAACACCACAATAGGCGTCCAATAAAACATCATCAGCTTCAGGGTGAAGTGCTTCAGTCGCTAAATCGTATAATTTATCAGTCTGCAATGAATTCAATTGTAGAAAGGCACGAGGGGATAAATTGAAAATATAACCGTTAATATCTTCTTGAAGATATTCATCGCCCCAGATCAATTTTGTTTCATCTCCCCAAACGCTACCTTTATCATCAGGATTGATATTTTGAGAAATTGAACTTACTTCAGGGATCTCTGCTTGGATCTTTTCAATAATTTGTCTTTCTTTGAGGAACTTTTGCGAACGAGTAATGAAAGTAACTTGTAATTTGTTAAATTCTACTGATTCACGAATAACGATCATACGTAAAATACCTGATTTTTTTTCAGGATTAAAGACGGGAATATTTAAGTCTTTAATAATTTGGACGATTTTACGCATAGCAGACATCGTTAGATCCATTTGTGTAGGCATCTCTGTTAGATCCACTAGATCTTGTGTGCCATCTTTGTATAATCCACAAAGTATTTTTCCGTCGATTTCTTGAATCGGGAATTGAGCTTTGTTACGATATTTTTCTTGTTGGACAGAAGGGACGGTGGGTTTGATACGGTAGTTTTGATAAGCATAAGGTTTATATTTATCTAAAGATTCACGTAAAATATCGGCCTTGAATTTTAATTGATCTTCATATTTGATATGTGCAAATTCCAAACCGCCAACTTTGCTAGCAAGTTCTGGTACATCAGGATTTCGATAAGGACTGGCGGTTCTGATTTTATGTATTTTACCATTGATAAAATTGTCATGAAGTTCGACTATTTCACAGACAATAACGTCTTCTGGAACAGCTTTGGGAACGAAGACGATTACATGTTTGAAAAATCCGATACCTTCACCATTAATTCCGATACGTTTAATTGTTAAGGGAAAACGATCCCCAACTTTTAGTTCACTTGTAATATTTGTATTCATTATTTTTCCTTTTTTAAAATCTAGGTTAAACTTACACTTGAGTATAACATGTGAGGTAAGTATATTGGCAAAAGTGACTAAGGTCCAAGCACAAAAACGTAAAGGCAGGTATAATGTTTTTCTTGATGGAAGTTATGCATTTCCCGTATCAGAGGCGACTCTAGTAGAATTTAGACTGATGAAGGATGAAGAAATAACTGACTCCCAAATCAAAGAAATAAAGAACCGTGAAAATATTAATAAAGCTTACGGGGATGCAGCAAATTATTTAAGTTATCAATTGCGAACAAAAAAAGAAATGAAAGATTATCTTTTTAAAAAAGAATACGATTATTCAACAATTGATGCAGTCTTAAAAAAATTAGCTGATTTAAATTATTTAGATGATGAGTCTTACGCAAATAGTTTTATCAATACACAGCTGAAGACAACAGTTAATGGTCCTAAAATAATTGAACAAAAGATGATTCAAAAAGGCGTCCCCAGTTTGATCATTCAAGATAAAATGGATCAGATCGACGAAGATAGATTGATAGAAAACGCTACTAAATTTGCGGAAAAACAAGTTAGAAAACAACGTCGAGCATCATTTCAGCAACAAATGACCAAAGTAAAACAGAGCTTGTACCAAAAAGGATATAGTGGTGACATTGTTAACACGGCAATCGATAATTTAGATTTGGAAAAAGATGACGATACCGAATTAGAAAATCTTCGTAAAATGGTCGCAAAAGTCAGTCGCCGTTATGATAATCAATCTAAGCTGATAACTTATTTGATGGGTAAGGGTTATCGGTATGATGCTATTAAGCAGGTTTTGGGGGAGGATGAATAGACAAAAATACGAATCGACTCTGTTAATTGAGTTGATTCGTATTTTTGTGTTCTGTTCTAAACTAAATGAAATGACTTACTCCTAAAACATTAGATAATGTTGTCCAAACAGCATGCCAGGTTCTAAACTAAATGAAATGACTTACTCCTAAAACTTTGGATCAACACTAACTGTTACGTTTTCAGGTTCTAAACTAAATGAAATGACTTACTTCTAAAACGACAAAAAGCAGGATATAGCTTTAAAAATGGGTTCTAAACTAAATGAAATGACTTACTTCTAAAACAGATTTAAGAAAAATGATTGCCAATAAAGGGGTTCTAAACTAAATGAAATGACTTACTTCTAAAACTATGCAGTATTAGTCAATATCAATACTGATGGTTCTAAACTAAATGAAATGACTTACTTCTAAAACGCCTGATGAGCAGTTGAACCAACATATGACGGTTCTAAACTAAATGAAATGACTTACTTCTAAAACGCAGGAACAGATGATCATAACTTTAGATGAGGTTCTAAACTAAATGAAATGACTTACTTCTAAAACATCTTGTCGCGAACGAATGTCTAAGCAGATGGTTCTAAACTAAATGAAATGACTTACTTCTAAAACGGGGCATATTCATAGGCTATACGGTTTAATGGTTCTAAACTAAATGAAATGACTTACTTCTAAAACGTAAGCCCTAATTGTATTCTTCGGTCTCTTGGTTCTAAACTAAATGAAATGACTTACTTCTAAAACGACTTATACATTTTTAATGTGCTTCTATAAGGTTCTAAACTAAATGAAATAACTTACTTCTAAAACAGTGATTATGATGAAGCGCCAGAAGATTATGGTTCTAAACTAAATGAAATGACTTACTTCTAAAACACAGCAACACGTTTAAAACAAACTATTGATGGTTCTAAACTAAATGAAATGACTTACTTCTAAAACAAAAGGGAATACTCATATGCTTGCCGGTTTTGGTTCTAAACTAAATGAAATGACTTACTTCTAAAACGCGCTCACGGAGTCAAAGTCCGTTGCCTTAGGTTCTAAACTAAATGAAATGACTTACTTCTAAAACGTTACGGTTAAAGCGACAGTTGACGAAAATGGTTCTAAACTAAATGAAATGACTTACTTCTAAAACACGACCAATATATTGATCGTCTAAACTTTGGGTTCTAAACTAAATGAAATGACTTACTTCTAAAACGACCTCAAGGGCGCCCACGTTTTGCAAACGGGTTCTAAACTAAATGAAATGACTTACTTCTAAAACTCTGATTTGATGCAAACATCATTTGATTTTGGTTCTAAACTAAATGAAATGACTTACTTCTAAAACTTATGTGATTTAAATTCCAAATCATGCATTGGTTCTAAACTAAATGAAATGACTTACTTCTAAAACCTATCACTGGCATATATAGGCATGATCATAGGTTCTAAACTAAATGAAATGACTTACTTCTAAAACTGTCCCAATACAGTTTTTGATTCTTTCCATGGTTCTAAACTAAATGAAATGACTTACTTCTAAAACCGACAACTTGCTTTTGATAATAGCATTGTAGGTTCTAAACTAAATGAAATGACTTACTTCTAAAACTCATTGGGACTGGTTCGCCAGTATCAACATGGTTCTAAACTAAATGAAATGACTTACTTCTAAAACAAACACCCTTAATTACAGACATTGTTACTTGGTTCTAAACTAAATGAAATGACTTACTTCTAAAACAAAAATGGCTGCACTCGTATCTGGTGGCAAGGTTCTAAACTAAATGAAATGACTTACTTCTAAAACGAAACATTAGTTGTTGTCCAGCCAGATGGTGGTTCTAAACTAAATGAAATGACTTACTTCTAAAACCATTGGTCGCTTTAATTATTTATTTAATATGGTTCTAAACTAAATGAAATGACTTACTTCTAAAACTCGCCTAGACTTGTACCACTACCAGAGATAGGTTCTAAACTAAATGAAATGACTTACTTCTAAAACAATCAAAATGTATAATCCTACTTGAAAGGTGGTTCTAAACTAAATGAAATGACTTACTTCTAAAACAAATATGTAGAAGATTTGAGACAGATTAATGGTTCTAAACTAAATGAAATGACTTACTTCTAAAACAGTCCAATAGGTTACAGCCCGCACATAAAAGGTTCTAAACTAAATGAAATGACTTACTTCTAAAACTACTAATTATCAAGATTATAGTAAAGTTTAGGTTCTAAACTAAATGAAATGACTTACTTCTAAAACGTAAAGAGATAAAACCTAAAAGAAGTAATTGGTTCTAAACTAAATGAAATGACTTACTTCTAAAACCACCTACTTAACGTTAACTTTAAGTATCAAATCTAACGTGATCTTCATCAATAGAGTAAACTTTGAAATTTACTTTATTACTTTTAGTGACCATTCGATATGACTCCATACTAACAACGGTGATTTCATTGGCTTTAAGGTACTCATTCAATTCATTTAATTGGTTAATATTTAAAAGGCGTTCTAAACCATGGAATATTAACATTGTTTTATTACTGAAATCTCTATAAAATTCTATAACCGACTGAAGTTTATCATAATAATTCCGCCAATTGCCAGTGTCTATTTTAAGATTTTTAGATTTAACTATTTTTTCTAACGCAGGTGATGACTCAAAATCAAATATTTCATCATAGCTACTAGTCATATCCATTATTAATTCATTTAAGTTTTGGTTTATTTGATCACTTTTTTCTTTGTAAATGATTGAGTCGGAAATTATTTTCTTTAATATATTTTTGGTATTGTTAAGGCTGTTAATGTTATATTCAGTCAAGTCACCAATTAGAGCTACTTTCTTTATAGATGATTTTAGCTCATCAGAAGAATCTGTATAAAAGTGAACATACTGGTCGACATCATCCAAAAAAGTTTCGCCATTTTTAAGGGAGTTCAGTTGAAAAATCAATTTAGAAAATTCATCTACTGACTGGAAATTTAAAAAATTAATACCATCATAAATTTCAAACGGTTGGTAGGGGTATATTGTTATAGTTTTATTTTTCATATAACCACGATCCTGTCGAATTTATTTTCAGGTTCGGTATTTTTATCACCGGCTATAAATCTCATTGCTGTGAATTGCTTTTCAGTTATTATCATTGATTGAATTACACCCTTAGTTGGTGCAAACATTGCTATGCGATTATCTAATAATTTTGCTGCTTGTTTATCAATAAGTATGCAAGTATAAATAGATTCTTGCATCATAGTAAAACCTTCATTAAGTAGAGACTTTCTAAATTGTCGATAATTTCTTCTATCTGTTGATGTTAAAGTTGGCAAATCAAACATAACCATTAATCTCATAACTCTACACCTCATCTGGAATACCTACTTTTACAAAGTTATCTTTTTTTGAATCCATGAATTTAAAACAATATTGAATGTGTTTTGTTATCGCATTTCTTATTAAATAATTTTTTCCATCGTATTTTATTTCATGATTCAAGACGTCAATTAATCTTAATTTATTATCTAAATTGAATTCTTCGTCTCTAATTTTTAAAACCTCTAAATCAAAGAACTGTCTAAATGGTTCCATTAAATCACTCGATAAATTGAAATCATTTTGAAGACTGTGATGATGAATTCCCAGTTGAGTCAAATATCCTTGAGAAGCTATCTCTTGATTAATTGTTGATAGTAAGACAGTGTAACCATAATTAAGCATTACATTAGTTATTTCGTCATGATTTCCTCTAGTAAAGTTGTTCCCAAAGATTGCTGGAAAATATTTCATGGCTATTATTGCTTCTCGATTAGAATGATCGTTTTCTTCGAGTTGATTTAGTTCTTCAACTACTTCTGAAGTGTTTAGATTGAAGATCTTCATTATTTTAATTTGATTTTCAATTTTATTAGTAACTATTTCTGTCCATAGTTGTTCTTTTTTTGAAATCGACCAAGAAATCTGTTTTTCAATATTTTGGTTCCTTTTTAAATTTGAGTAATAAGGTGTTAATTCAGAACAGGGATCATGTTCGTTATCACAGAAAATCACTTTTATATCTTGTTCCATTAATTTGGCAATTAAGTAACTGGTGATGACAGTTTGAGTTGTAGATATCATTATGCATCCAATTTGGTGGAAAGGAATTGTTTTGACTTCAGTTGCGGTTTGAATTAGTAAATGATTAGCTTTGTAACTTAGTTTTGATTTGCTAGAAATAAATATTGTTTTCCATCCCATAATAAGCTCCTAAGATATTGCTATATTTGTAGAAATAAATTACAATAAACATGTTCTAAACTAAATGAAGTGACTTACTCAAGTTAAAATCAACATTTATGTTAATAGTCCTTATCGATGACTCCCGCGTGGGGGTCTTTTTTTTTACCCTTTAATCTATGTGAATGCTGGTTTTATATAAACCTGTAGGTGATTCATGAATAATATAGGTGCTAGAAATTTTGATTCCGTTAGATTTTCTTCCAAATCTATCAGTTTTTATAGATCCAAAGTTTAAATCGGCGTTTCTAGAATCTGCATGTAAGAACTTTACCAATTCCAAAAGAGTCTTAATTTGAGCTTTGCTATCAAGTTCCTTAAATGCATCAATATTATCTGCCAGTCTTTTATACTCTGATTTATAAAATGGATAGAATTCTTTCATTTTAGAAAGTATGTGGGTATATATATTAGGTAAGTAATCTGAATTATACTCGTTTAGTATAAAACGATAATTATCCGGAGAAGAACTAGCCAACAGACTTAATAAGGCAGTTTCTTCAAAGGGAAGCATGAGTTGCTGAGCGTTAACAATTTCTGTTGCAGATTTTAAAGATAAGTATCCATTTTCTTTGCTATATATTAATTGACCTACAGGTATTTTTTTAAGAATAATTTGAATATCTTTTTTATGCTTAGTGTTATCAGAAATCCACTTCTTTAAATCAATTCTGTTTTTTTCTATTTCATTGCCTATTCGAGTAGGGATGGTAATTAGTTTGTTCTTTCCGTCTATCTCTACTAATGAAATATATGATGTAGTGTCTCCCGTATATCCACCATAAATATGTGGATCAAGATCCTTTTTTCGTGGAATTAATTTTTTGCCATTATGGTTTGTAATGGTTTGATTAAATAACACCCCATCTTTTGTTTCATTGCGTTTTGTAATATTAAATTGTCTATATTTGAAGGTTTTACTTATTTTATCTTTAATTGATTGATCCCAAATGATTTCTCCACTTTCTTTGTTTACTTGATTTTTTCCATTGAACATAGAGCCGATAACAAATCCATTTTGTGAATAATAGGGTATCTTACCATTTTTCTTACGTGTTTTTTTCTTTAAATCTTCGAAAAATTTTGAGTATTCGCCATAGGTTAAGCGCATGTTATCCTTTGGATATTTTTTTAGTTGATAAGTTCCTACAATAGTCGCAATATAAGCGTCTTGAGCATGATGGTTATCATTTATATCTCTATATTTGACAAATTCAGGATGTTCAAAATGATATGTTTCCTTGTTTAAGTTACTAAAGGTCCGTCTGAATTCTGATCCCAAATTAGCTCGAGTCTCGATAACTTTAGTATCTGGATAAACTTTATCTATGATATTGGCAACGTTTTTAATCATTTGCGATGTTTGAACCAATTGACGTTTAATAAATCCCTTCTTTTGTTCTTCAGTAATTTCAGTTCTAGTTAGATTTGCAAATTTTTTAGGGCCTATTAGTCCTGATTTTTTTAGATACTGCCAACGATTAATATTTTTATTTATAATATCTGATTCAAGTAAAAGATCATTGGCTTTTCTTTGATTTTCTGAAGCTTTAACAAGAGCCATATTTTCTAGAGAATTATCTTTAATATAGGATTGTGGCAAAATATGATCGATCTGATAATCCGTTGTAAATAATTTGTTTATATCAATTTCATTATTACTATAAAGGCTTTTACCCATTTGTAGGAAATACAGCATTAACCTTGTATTAGATAGTTCTGCTTTATACTCTTTCATTAAATTTTCAAAATCTTTAGTGGGATAGAGCGAATCCTTTAAGTTGGGTTCCAGATTGGCGGCAATATTTTTGATCTTTTTATATCGCTTGTTAAGCTGGTTATACCTAGATTTTGATAGTACAGATTTTTCGTCTTCACGAGTAAACTCGATAAAGATATTTTTTGGATTATGCTTCATAAATGTAACTAACTCTTTCACGATTATTAGTGATTGCCAAATACTACGTTTTAAAGCAGGAGATCCATGAAGTTCTTTAACCATATCTAATTGAGATTTTTCATCATTTTCATTAATGTTGAATTCTTTAATTTGTTCTTCAAAATTATATTTATCACTGTTTATTATTTCCATAAAATTACTTCTAGTTAGCCACATTAAATCTAAGATAGAGTGGTCAGTTGGTTGATGTTCATTACCAATTTTTTCGGATGTTACAAAGTTCGTTAGAAGTTTTTTTGATAGTCGTCCCCAACCTTGATAGCGTGTTTGAACTAGTTTGCTTATTTGGTTATCTGAATAATTATGTTTTGAATTTTGCAATTTTAATTTTAGGATATCTCTGTCCTCAAAAACTGTCTGCCACTCCACTAGTTCTTCTAATTGATTCAAGTTTTTCCGTTCGTCAACAAAGCTTTTTCCAAATATCGCTACAAATTTATGATATGTGGATAAACTTGATAAAAATTTAGTTTTATTTGCTAATCCTGTAATGGCTGGTGATGTATAGTGACTTTCTTTAATTAACCAATCTACTAATCTTTTGGACGTTACTGTTATATATTTCTTGAATAATTCATTGTAGATAGATTGTTTCATTTCAGTTGTTAGGCGATTACCCTTTTGAATAGAATCAGGATCGTCAATGATACGGATATTATTCAATTCACTTAATACTTCGTATTTCTGATATATCAAACTATTTTTAGGAAGTACTGGTTCACCAATCAGAAATGTATCAGTTGCAGTCATTCTACGAATAAAATTATTGGAGGATTTTTCACGATCGACTTTTTCATCAAAGTTCCATGGCCGAATTGCGCCAGGTTCTTTTCTAACCATCCAAGAAAAATCGTTTATTTTATTATTTTGATTCTTGATATTTAGTGGTCCTACGTAATAAGGAATTCTAAAGTTGATAAGTGAAAGGATTTTATCTTTATTTTCTTTTAGAAATGGATAATAAATTGACTGATTATCAATAATCTTAGTTAATTCCATTTCATTCAACTGATAGGGAATAGTTCCATTATCTCTAGTCCTTTGTTTTAAAAGATAGTTTCCACTTTCTATTTTTTGAAGTGCTTCTTTTGCAATTGGGTCATCTATTTTGGGTAGATATTTTTTTAGATCCTTGTAGAAATCATCAACTTTATATTTACCTGGTTTAACATACTTACCCGGTTTAATATATTTACTATATGAATCTTTAATTGATGAGACTAATTGTTTGTCTTCAACTTTTAGGAGGATATTTTTTAATTTTATCAAGTCTTCATGATGATTTTTATAAGTATCTACTTTAGCGAAACTTATATAAGTATTATCACCAAGGATATCTTTTAAAGTTATCGCACTGTATATTGCGTTTGCAGAATCTATAATCTCCATTTGTTCATCATTTAATACATCTGCGCAGTCTGCCATTTCGGATTCCGCTTTTGGTGATGAAAATTGGAGTTCCAATTTTTCTGATATTTCCAAATTGAATAGTTTCACTAAATCTACTTTGAGACCAACCAATAGATTGAAAATTATTTTAGAAATGTTTTTGCTGAGCAATGTTGTATCTATTTGATTGATAATGTTTTTAACCTTACTACTAGGGCTCCAGTCTCTTTTTAGTAAGGTAGTGCTAATTGTTTTAAGATTTGTTTCTCCAGGTAATGATATTCCTAAGATACTTAATGCTGAATTGAATTCTTTTAAACTACTTTCTAATCCTTTACCCATTTGTGATACATCAAAATTTTGATGTTCATAGGTGAAATTTCCACGATACTTTAAAATGTTATGGATTGCCAAATAGACTAATCGAATATCAGCTTGTTCTTTATTTTCAATTAGTTCTTTTCTTAAATGGAAAATTGTTGGATATTTGTTGAAGTAATCTTTATCATTAAAATCTTTGTCAATAAATAAATTATAAGGATCACGTTCTCTATCTGTATCTTTTTTTGAAACCCAAGAATGTTTCATACGATTCAAAAATCCAGGATCTTTTTGAAATAGTGCATCAGAAAAAATTTCATCTAGCCAGTTTAGTCGATTACGTCGCCTGCGATATCTTCTTCTAGCGGAACGATTCAGTCTACGGTCCTCCGCAGTTTCTGCTTCTTCAAATTTTCTAGCACCCCAGAGATTCATCTTTTTAGCTTTTAATAAATTATAGTTATCATCAGATATTGCCCATCCTACCGAATTAGTCCCAATATCTAATCCAATATTGTAAACAGTCTCTTTTCTATTCATATGATCAGACCTCCATAAATTAACAATTTAATAATACCAAATGTTAGCGGGATTTATTGCGGAGATAAGGAATTAATTGAAGCGATTACAAATCATTAACAATTAAACTTATATTAGCTTTTATTTGTTTCACAGCTCTGTTATAATTTTTCGTGAACAAGAATTGGAAAGCTGGGTAATTTATGCAGATCCCTAAAGAAGGAGATTACGTAGCAATCCAGAGTTATAAGCATGATGGTCATTTACATCGTACTTGGCGTGAAACAATGGTGTTAAAGACAAGTGAAAACGAAATAATTGGTTGTAATGAGAACACTCTTGTTACTGAATCCGACGGTCGTCGTTGGGTCACAAGAGAACCAGCACTAGTTTATTTTCACAAGCACTACTGGTTCAATATAATAGCTATGATTCGTGAGAGTGGGGTTTCTTATTATTGTAATTTAGCGACACCATTTGCTTTAGACAAAGAGGCCATCAAATATATTGATTACGATTTGGATGTTAAGGTCTTTCCTGACGGAGAGAAGCGTTTACTAGATGTAGACGAATATGCAGCCCACAGCAAAATGTGGAATTATCCGCCAGAAATAGATACGATCTTACATCACAATGTGGATGTTTTAATCGATTGGATCGATAAGGGAAAAGGTCCATTCTCACAAGCTTATGTTGATCTATGGATGCAACGATACAAAGAATTGTCGCACCATTAGGATTGCTCGATATACAAAAAAAGACCGCGATTGCGGTCTTTTTTTATTTTCTAATTTTCAGCTTCAAGTGAGATTCCGGATAAGAAATCCTTAATTCTAGGAGTAGGATTCTCAAAGAATTCTTTAGTTGCTCCGTCAAATACTTTATTACCATCTTCAATGAAGACGATTTTATCAGCTACTAAACGAGCAAATTCCATATTATGAGTAACAATTACCATCGACTGTCCCTCATTAGCAAGTTTCTCTAAGATTTTCAAAACTTGTGTTTCAAGTTCGGGATCAAGGGCACTTGTAGGCTCATCCAATAGAACATATTCAGGATTGATAGCTAACGCACGACAAATGGAAATACGTTGTTGTTGTCCACCAGATAACTGACTAGGATAACGATCCTCAAGTTCAGCAAGTCCGACTTGTTTCAATAGTGATCTTGCTTCCTTTTTAGCATCGTCTTTTGACATTTTTAAAACAGTTATTGGAGCAGCTGTAATATTGTCTAAAACAGTTAGGTTAGGGAAGAGGTTCCAGTTTTGAAAGACCATACTGGTTTTTCTACGCAAATTGAAACTATCTTTTTTCGAGATCGCTCCTGCATAGTCAATTGACAAGTCAGGAAAACTGACTGATCCGCTCTCTGGACGAACTAGTAGATCTAAAGAACGAAGTAAAGTTGATTTACCTGATCCTGAAGGTCCTAGGATGACTGATGTTTTACCACTAGGGAAATCCACACTGATGTCATTCAAAACGGTTTTGCCTTCATATTTCTTAACAATGTTTTTCATTGAAATCATTATGCTTCACTTCCTTTAACGTATTTGGATGTTCTGCGCTCTAGGTAATGTTGCAACCAGCTAAGCAATGTACAGATGATTGCATATAAAGCAGCGGCTAAAGTATACATTAATAATGGTTGGTAATTTTTAGCTGTGATTTGTTGGCTGACTTGAAACATTTCCAAAATAGTGATCGAACTGGCCAAAGATGTATCCTTTACTAAACCAATAAATGAATTGGATAGTGGAGGAAGTGCAATTCTGACAGCTTGTGGCAAAACAATTTTCATTAGTGTTTGTCTAGTTGAAAAGTTCAAAGTATAAGCTGCATCCCATTGATCCTGCGGTACAGATAGTAGGGCAGAACGAATAGTTTCAGATGCGTAAGCTCCGGTATTTAGTGAAAATCCAATTACGGCGGCTGTAAAAGCAGGTAATTGGACACCAATACTTGGCAATCCAAAGAATATGATGAACAGTTGAACTAGTAAAGGCGTTGAACGAAATAGCCAAACATAAAAGTTGGCAATACCTCGTAAAACTAAATAAGGATAACGAATAGCCTTATTTTCACTAGGCTCAATAAATTTAATTAGTGCTGTTAAAACGGCTAGGATCAATCCTAGGATAAACGATATGACGGCTAAAGGAATAGTAAACTGAAGCATTGCCCCAATCATTTCCGGAAGCGACGTTATAATAATATTCCACATGGAATAATAAACCCCTCTCGCTGACTTAAATTAGAAATTATTTTTTAGTAATATCATCTGTAAAGTATTTCTTAGATAACTTAGTTAAAGTACCATCTTTTTCGAGCTTCTTAAGAGCCTTGTTCACTCTGTCACGTAAGTGCTTTGAGTTCTTATTGTAGATAGGTGCGATCTTAGATGTTTCTATCTTACTTGATGGAATTTCAATATAGTGCAAGTCAGTATCTTGGTGACCATCTTTCTTCCATGTTAAGAATGATTCTTTAGAGTTAATAGTACCGGCAATACGTCCTTGATCGATCATTGATAGTGTTGTTTGGTAATCTGATGATGGAACTACATCGGCACCAAATTTCTTAGCTTTATTGTAGTTATCAGTACCAGTACCTTCACCTAACTTCTTACCTTTAACATCGTCGATCGATGTGATCTCAGTATTGTCTTTTTTAGTAACAATAACAGATCTTGAGTAGATGTATGGTGTTGAGAAAATATATTGTTTCTTACGTGAAGCATTGATAGCAACGTTGTTGAAAACAACATCAAATGTCTTGGAATTTAATCCAGCAATAAGTGAATCCCACTTTGTTGGAACAAATTTAACTTTAAGATCCAATTCTTTAGCAACATCTCTAGCTAATTCAACTTCAAATCCAGTTAGTTTACCTTTTTCACGATAAGAATAAGGTGCAAAGGTCCCCTCAAGTCCAACTGTTAATGTTCCCTTAGTCTTAGTGTCGTTTTCGGCACTATTGCTTGAGCATCCGCTTAATACCAATATAAAAGCAAATGCTGCGGCTATGATTAACGCAATTCGTTTCTTCATCTTAAGTAATCTCCCAATTATAAAATTTTCCAGTTTCTATTTTCTCACAAATAGTAATATGTTTAAAAAGATAAGCCTTTAAACTTTACTTTTGTGGAAGAATAATATCTGATGGTTTTACTTCATCACCAAAATATGGTTTCAATTGACTGTTGTAGTCGTCTGTAAAGAAACTTTGTTTATTTAGTTTCTTGATTTCTTTGTTAGTCCAATTTAGTAATGACTTGTTGCCCTTCTTAACAGCAGGTGAGATGTATTGATTAGGTCCAATGTTTTTGATACCTACAGTATATGTAGGATTATTTTTTACCCAAGCGTATAGATATGAGTTATCATCTGCCAAAGCTACACCACGATTATTCTTTAAAGCATTGAATTGTTGTGTTTTAGAATCGAATTTTAGTAAGTCGACATCTTTTTGTTTAGATGTGAAGTAGTTTTCAGCGGTAGTTCCTTTAGTAACGATCAAATTTTTGCCTTTAAGTTGATCAACTTTAGTAATTGGGTTGTCCTTTGGTGATACGACCCCAACTGAAACTTTCATATAGGCTTTAGCAAAGTCAACAACATCTTTTCTTTCAGGTGTAACAGTGAAGTTTGCCAAAACAATATCTACTTTATTAGAATTCAAAGCATCAACACGATTATTCGCATTTACTTGTACAAACTTAAGTTTAACATTTAAATCCTTAGCAATCCTTCTTGCTAAAGTAATATCGTAACCAACTCGCTTACCATCTTTATTTACCCAACCATAAGGTGGCAAATCGCCAAAGACAGCAACTCGAATGGTACCACGTTTCTTGATCTTTTCAACACTGCTAGGATTGTTACTATCAGCACTAGATGAAGAAGACGAACCACATCCCGCTAGGATCAATGTAATACTGGCGATTATTCCGACCAGTGCAACTAATTTAACCAATAATTTATGTTTCATAATATTTTCCCCCAATATATAAACTAAAAATTCATACTTTGTAAAAATTCTTTAGCTTGATCAGTAGCTGGATTCTTAAAGAATTCTTTTCCCGGAGTATCTTCAAGAATACTGCCGTCTTTCAAGAATAAAACTCGATCAGCTATTTGTTGTGCAAAATTCATTTCATGAGTGACGATGATCATAGTCATGTCGTCTTCATCAGCTAGATCCTGAATAATGTTTAAAACCCCACGAACCATTTCTGGATCAAGTGATGCAGTTACTTCATCAAAGAGCATAAATTCTGGATGTAGTGCAAGTGCTCTGACAATGGCGATTCTTTGTTTTTGACCACCGGATAATTGTCTAGGATAGACATTTTTATAATCCAATAAGTCAACTTTCTCTAATAATTCGTCAACTTCTTGTTTTACCTCATCAACGTTTCTTTTTTGTACTTTAGTTGGTCCCAACAAAATATTGTCTAAAACAGTTAGGTTAGGAAAGAGGTCGTAACTTTGGAAGACCATTCCAATTTTTTGTCGTAACTGTTGCCAATTTTTTTCGTTTGGAATAACTTTTTTATTTTCAAAGGTTATTTCACCATTTCTAAAGTCCTCAAGACCGTTAAGACATCTGATCAAAGTACTTTTTCCTGATCCTGAGGGTCCAAGTAATGTAATAACTTCACCCTTAGAAATGGAGAAGTTGATGTCGTGTAAAACATGTTTCTTTTGATAATACTTTTCAAGGTGTTCGACCTTTAAAACCTCATTCGCCATTTGCCTGCTCCAATCTCTTTTTCTCTAAACGTCCGGCCCACCATGATAATGGGTAGTCGATCAGAAAATATAGTAAGAATATTAATCCATAGATCCAAAAAACTCCGGTTGGATATTTTTGATTATTAGCTTCCACGATTTGTTGACCGATATTAACAACGTCCATGACACTGATCAGCATTAAAAGTGAAGTAGTTTTGATAACTCTAGTTACTAAGTTGATCGTTGCCGGAAGTTCCAATTGAACTGCTTGTGGAACTAAAACGTAGCGGTAAAGTTGGAATCTATTTAGACCGATGGCTAAGCCAGATTCTTTTTGATGGATCGGGACAGAAATTAAAGCTCCACGGACAATATCACTCATTTCTGCTGCGACCCATAAAGCAAAGACAAGTGTTGCCACTTGAGTACCTGGCATATGGAGATTCATTTGCCTTGGCAAAATATAATAGAATAAGAATAATAAAACTACTGTTGGAACGATTCTGAAAAATTCAAGATATATTCTTAAAATAAATCTTAAAATTGGATTGTGGAAAGTTCGCAGTATTCCTAAAATAACGCCGATAATCAAACCAATAATAATTGCTACAGCAGCAATTTTAAAAGTGGTCCACATTCCTAACAATAGGCGTGTGAGATTTGTTCCCTCAAACAAAACGTTAATTCCCGAATGTGCCATAACGAACCCTCCTCTCCAAAAGTGTCAGAATAATTGATAGTGGAATTAAGATGATTGCGTATGCAACAACTAAGACGAATAAATATTCATTTGAATTGTAGTACAGACCGATCAAATCCAATGCAGTATTGGTTAATTCCGGAATTGCAATAACGGTGAAAATCGAAGTTTCCTTGATCAAAAAGATAATGTTTGCGGCTAAAGCAGGGATGCTCAATGCAAATCCTTGTGGAAAGACAACATATCTTGCTAGTTGCCAACGATTAAGTCCGATTGCTTTACCTGACTCAACTTGTTTTTTACTAACTCCATTAAATCCACCACTGAATCCTGCTGCCATGTAACTTCCACCCAAGAAGATCAATCCGATGATCCCACAAAGCTGTGCACTCATTTTTATGCCCATAGCTGGAAATGCGTAGTACAAGAAGAATAACTGAATCAACAACGGTGTATTTCTAGAAATTTCGATATAGACTTGAAGAACTTTATCTAAAACTGGAATCTTAAAATATTGTACTAAGCTGCAAATTATACCAACAATAGCTGAACCAACGATTCCAATCAGTGATAGGTAGAGCGTTAAGATAAAGCCTTGTTGAAACATTGGCAAGCTTTGTTTGATAATTTCAAAACTCATTTGTTTCCCCCCTCCAGTAGGTAATAAAAAAAGGAGAGCTGACTAATGTCAGCTCTCCTTAATTGTTTACACTACGTGTTTTATTAATTGAGAGTGGTATTAGGCATGCCGAAATAGTATAGTAATGTATTTTGCATCATTACTACACAACAACATGCTTGCATTTGTTTTACGTTGTTAAAATTTGTCATGTCTAAAACCTCCCTTGATTAATTTGATGTCTAAAGACTATTATTAAAATTTCTCTAAGTCAAGTGTTTTTTTTCTCATTTTCCTTTTTTACTAGAATATATGGAAAGAGATTCAAATTCTAAATACGATGCTAAAGTTAGTGACACAACGAGTATCAGCACTAACCAGCCGATTGCAGAACCGATAATTGTTGATAATGGAATTAATTTTGCAACGATATAAATACTTGCGATCGATAAAAGAAAATCAACAATTAAATTTAAACCGATAGTCGTTCTTTTGCGTTCAAGGATAAAGAAATTTATTAATTCTTTGAGCGGCTTTTTAGTTGATGATCGATACATAATTAAAACCGGACGTTGAGCGATAACTTTGACGGCAAACATTCCAAATGCACCGACAACTCCACCAGCGATTACTCTCCACGTTAGAGCGTGTAGGACTAGGGCGTTATATGCAATACCCACGACACCTAAACAAACTATATATGGAATGATAAAAAAGAAAAGATAAATAACTGCAATTTTCTTATTAGACATTTCTAGTACCTCAAATCTATTGATACCTTAATTCTAGCATGAAAAAGCTTTATTGTTGAAAACTTTAACACCTGCTATAATGATTCTATCAATTTTGTTTAAAGTTCTTTATGAAAGAGAGTGGAAATTTAATGAGTGATGATCCTACCGGAGCGACGCTTTTAGGTCAGCTGATCTTAATTGTTGTTCTAACACTTTTGAATGCCTTTTTTGCTGCTGGCGAAATGGCAATTGTCTCAGTTAATAAAACGAAGGTGGAGGAGAAAGCCGATAATGGTAACCGTCGGGCTGTTAAGGTTTTAAAAGCAATCAATAATCCGAATAGTTTCTTATCAACTATTCAAGTAGCAATTACTTTAGCAGGATTTCTTTCATCTGCTAGTGCTGCAACAAGTTTAAGTACTAGATTTGAAAGTTTGATCGGAACTTTCCCGGGAAGTCGAGAAGTTTCTATTATTGTTATTACAGTGATACTTTCTTATATATCACTAGTATTCGGTGAATTATATCCTAAAAGGATCGCATTACATCGTCCATACCAAGTGGCAAGTTTTACAGAACCAATGATCACTATTTTTGGTAAATTTTTAAAACCGTTTGTCTGGTTGTTGACGATTACGATTGAACTCTTGATGAAGATAACACCAATTGACTTTAGTCAAAAAGATGAACCAGTAAGTCGAAATGAAATGCTTGCAACTATTCAAAAGTCACGTCAGAGTGGAACGATAAATTCTGACGAATTTGAGATGTTACAAGGGATCATTCGCTTTGGTGATAAAACAGTTCGAGAAATCATGGTTCCTCGAATTGATGCTTTCATGATCGATATAAATGATCCTATCAATGAAAATATTGACGCCATTTTAAATCAACCGTATTCTAGAATCCCGATTTATGGTGGTGATAAGGATAAAGTTATTGGGATCGTTCATATTAAGGATCTTTTAAAAAAGGCTCGTGAGTCCGGATTTGATAATATTAGTTTTAATGAAATCATGACGGAGCCTCTATTTGTTCAGGAATCAACTAACATTGACGCTGTCTTATTAAAGATGCGTAGCACACAAACACAAATTAGTATGGTTGTTGATGAATATGGTGGAATTGTTGGATTGGCAACGATTGAAGATATATTAGAAGAAATTGTTGGTGAGATCGATGATGAGTATGATGAAGCCACTTCTAATTATCAACGTATCAGTCCTAATAAATATTCTGTTTTCGGTCGTTTATCAATTGAAGATTTTAATGATATGTTTGACGAAGACATTCATGTGGATGATGTGGATACCATCGCAGGATTTTTAATTATGAACGTTGGAGAAATTCCCGACAACAATCATCCTAAATCATTTACCTTGGATGATGGAACCGAGTTGACCTCTGGTACAATGGACGGTTCAAAAATTGAGGATGTCATCGTAACCATCCCAAATGAAAAAGTAAAAACAGTTACAGGCAACATGTTTAAGAAGAGTTATTAGGAGATAATATGGAACAAAAACAATTAGAAAATGAAGTTAACAAGCGTAGAACATTTGCAATTATTTCTCACCCGGATGCTGGTAAGACAACAATAACAGAGCAAATGCTCTATTTTGGTGGGGTAATTCGTTCTGCCGGTACCGTTAAAGCCAAAAAATCAGGTCAATTTGCGACAAGTGACTGGATGGAAATTGAAAAGAAGCGTGGTATTTCAGTTACTAGTTCTGTTATGCAATTTCACTATCATGATAAAGACGTTAATATCTTGGATACTCCAGGACATGAGGATTTCTCTGAAGATACATACCGTACTTTGATGGCGGTCGATGCGGCTGTCATGGTTATTGACTCTGCTAAGGGTATTGAGCCACAAACAAAGAAGTTATTTAAAGTTGTTAAAAAACGTGGTATTCCTATTTTTACATTTATGAACAAACTAGATCGAGATGGTCGTGATCCGCTTGATTTAATCGCTGAACTTGAAGAATTGCTTAATATCGAAGGCTGTGCTATGAATTGGCCGATCGGTATGGGTAAGGAATTAAAGGGCTTGTACGATATTGCTAATGAACGCATTGAACTTTATCGTAAAGAAGGCGATGACCGCTACCTTCCATTAACTAATGGAAAACTTCCTGCTGGAAATGAAGAATTAGAAGGCGAAGGAGTTTATGAACAAGCTGTTGGTGAAGTAGATTTGATCAAAGAAGCTGGGAATAGTTTCGACCTTGAAAAAATCAAAAAAGGTGATCAAACACCAGTCTTCTTTGGTTCAGCACTAACTAATTTTGGTGTTCAAACATTTTTGGATACCTTCTTAGATATGGCACCAGCTCCAGCAGAACATAAAATGCAAAATAGTGATGAAGTAGTTAAGCCTGATGATCCTGAATTTTCAGCTTTTGTCTTCAAAATTCAAGCTAATATGAATCCTAATCATCGTGATAGAATTGCTTTTGTGCGTATTTGTTCAGGTGAATTTGAAAAGGGTATGGATGTTACCTTGCAAAGAACTGGTAAAGTCATGCGTTTAAATAACGCCACTGAATTTATGTCTGATCAAAGAGAACAAGTTAAGACTGCCGTTGCCGGTGATATTGTTGGACTGTACGATACTGGTAATTTCCAAATTGGCGATACCATTTATACCGGTAAGAAGTCGATTCAATTTGAAGATCTTCCACAATTTACACCAGAAATGTTCATGGAAGTTCAAGCTAAAAATGTTATGAAGCAAAAATCTTTCCACAAGGGAATGCAACAGCTTGTTCAAGAAGGTGCTGTTCAGTTGTATAGAACTTATACGACTAATGATTATATCTTAGGTGCCGTTGGTCAATTGCAGTTTGAAGTTTTCCAATTTAGAATGAAAAATGAATATAACTGTGATGTTATTATGAAACCAATCGGTTCTAGAACCGCCCGCTGGATCGATCCAGAACAACTAGATCCAGCAATGTCATCTACTAGAAATATGCTAGTGAAAGACTTAGATGACAAGCCATTATTCTTGTTTGAAAATAGATTTGCTGAGAATTGGTTTGTTAATAAATATCCAGATGTTAAGTTAACTTCTAAGTTGTAGAAGACGTTTTTCGAGCATTAAGGCGAAAAGATCCAGTAATCTGATTTTAGATTACTGGATCTTTTCATTTTAAGCGGAAAAAGCTATGTTTTGTTCCACGTTTATGCTGCATATTTCGAGACAAAATAGTTTTGTCCAAGACTCTTTTTTTGGTTTAGACAGAAAGAAATAAATCAATAATCGTATTCACGACGTAAAATAGAATGACAAGCTTCATCACAGACACCATTATTATTTAACCCTTTGTCGCGCAAGATTCCCTCAAATCTCATGTGACATTTCGTCATTACTCGTCCGGAGTTATGATTATTATCGTCATGCTTAGCTTCAATGCGGTTAACATCAGTCATTTCAAAGAGAAATTCAATTATACGTTCCAAAGCTTCAGGGGTATAACCGTTACCCCACCACTTTGATCCAATACAATAGCCGATTTCCATTGTATAAGTCTTCTCCTCAATATTTACGACTGATATGGTGCCAATTAATTCATTGGTATCTTTAATCACGATCCCCCAGTCATATGTTGAGGGACTAAGATAATCTTTTTCCTTTTGAATTAAAAAATCTTTAGCAGTTTCCACTGATTTATAGGTTCTCCAACTTAAATATTTAGTAACTTTATAGTCACTTGCCCAGTTATTGAACATATCTTCAGAGTCCTCGATCGTTAAACGTCTAAGTATCAGACGTTTTGTTTCAAGAGGAATGGTTCCAACTTGTTTCATTCCATCATCTCCCAGAATTAATTTCTATTTTAGGTCATTTAAAACTATTAGCAAAGTTTGATGTTTTGCAGAATACTAATTATCCAAAAAAACTGTATTAAGTTTTGAAAAATTGGTATCTTTGTAATAGTGCTATCTAGGGGAGTTTGTAAAATGAAATCTAAATTATCGTGGCGTGATTTGTTATTCATCGGTTCAATGTTATTTGGACTTTTTTTTGGAGCTGGAAATTTAATATTTCCAGTATTTTTAGGTCAGCAAGCGGGGAACAAAGTTATTCTTGCTGTTATTGGTTTTTTGATTGCCGGAATCGGCTTACCATTGCTGGGTGTTGCCGGAATGGGGATGACTCGTAGTGATAATGTATTCGAGCTAGCCCAAAAAGTTAATCGTCCTTATGCTTATGGTTTTACAATTTTACTTTATTTGACGATAGGTCCATTTTTTGCGACACCTCGTTTAGCGACTTCTTCATTTCAAATGGGGATCGTACCTTTTATAAGTGATGGAAATGAAAAATTAGTATTAATTATATTTTCGGTAATTTTTTTCCTAGTCGCTTGGTTTTTTGCGCGTAAACCTAGTAAATTGATGACCTATGTTGGCAAATGGTTAACACCAATGTTTTTAGTATTATTAGGAATACTGATCATTGTTGCATTAGTGAAACCAATGGGAAGTTTTTCGTTTGCGGCAAATAAGGCTTATGTAAAAAATCCGATTTTTAGCGGATTTACTGAAGGTTATAACACTATGGATGCCTTGGCATCATTAGCATTTGGAACTATTGTTGTAGAAGCTATTAAAAATCTAGGAATAACTGAACCGACGCAAATAGCTAAAGATACGATTAAATCAGGAATTATCAGTGTAGTTTTGATGGGTGCAATTTATTCATTATTGGCATTCATTGGAACAATGAGTTTAGGTCAATTTGCTAGAGCTGAAAATGGTGGTATTACATTGGCTCAAATCTTCAATTATTATTTTGGATCATTTGGTAGTGTACTTTTAGCCTTGATCGTAATTATTGCTTGTTTAAAAACAGCAATTGGACTAATTTCAGCTTTTGGGGAATCAATGCATGATATGTTTCCAAGAATTTCATATAAAATTTTGATCATTTTTGCCAGTATTGTACCATGTGTTTTTGCAAATGTTGGATTAACGAATATTATTAAATATTCCACACCGGTTTTGATGTTTATTTATCCGTTAGCAATCGTTTTAATATTGTTGGCAGTTTTGTCACCGATATTTGGTGATTCACGTTGGATCTATGGAATGACAACCTTATTCACGCTTATTCCGGCAGCTTTATCTGGAGCAGTTTCTATGCCAAAGAATCTACAAGTAGCTGGATTTATCAAAATGAATGATTATTTACCTCTATCAAATATGGGATTATCATGGGTCGTACCAGCCGCTATTGGGTTGGCTTTGGGATATTGTATCGCGAATTTTAAGAAGAATTAAATAAAAATCGAGTATCACTAGGAAACTACATCAAAGGTTTTCTACTGATACTCGATTTTTTAATTGTGATCGTTTTGATTTCTAAGAATGAATCTTGAAGCAACCGATACTTGTTTAGTTTCATCACCGATTGCTAGTTCAAATGCCAATCTGCCTATCTCATGAAAATTATGATCGATAGTAGGTAGGTTTAACAATTGTCCAGATAATTGATTTTCTTGACCGATCAATGTTGGTATTGGTAAATGATGATCTAAATAAAATTGTCTAGCTCCAGTAGCAACGTCGTCGCCATTAGCAAAAATCAAATCTGGTGTGACATTATTTTTATAAAATGATTGAGCTGATCGATATCCATCGCTATATGTAATTACATCAGTTCGTAAAAGTGACTCAAGTGGTTCATGATGGAATATTTTAATAAATGCTTTTCTAGTTAATTGACTGGTGGCACTCAATTCAAAGTTACGACTTAATAAAATAGCCACTTTTTTTACGTTTTGAGCTTTAGCCCAAGTAAAGGCTTTTAAATATGAATCAATTCTTTCAGTGTAAGCAGCTGAAATATCGTAATTACCAGGATCATGACAACAAACGATCGAACCATATTTTTGATATTCAAGTAAATCATCTAAAGTTACTCCGTGGGAAGTAAAAATAATAGCATCATAGGCTTTGCGCCGTAATCGATTCAGATAATTCATCTCTACGTCAGCATCATACATCGAAGGCAATAAAACAATTCGATAACCAGCTGGAAAAGCAGCATCCATGACACCGTTAATAATTCCAGTGTAGTAGGGATGTTTTGTATAGGGCATAACTACGCCGATGTTATGAGTTTTACCTTTACTAAGATCTCTTGCCACATCATTAGGAACATAATCGTATTCTTTGATAATTTTTTGCACAGCAAGTTTGGCATCGTCTGAAACATACTTGCGGTTGTTGATAACTCGCGAAACAGTTGCAGCAGAATAGCCGCTTAACTTTGCAATATCATGAATATTCATTTTTGCCTCCTAATTAACAATGAATTTTTGGATACCAAATGCCACTCCATCTTCAATATTACTTTTAGTGATCAAATTGCTATATTTCTTTACTTCATCCACAGCGTTTGCCATAATAATTGGTTTTGCGACCATCTTTAACATCGGAATATCATTATGACCATCGCCAAAAGCAGCCAATTCAGACTTATCAAGTTTATTTAAATTTTGAACATATTTGATCCCATGAGATTTTTGAGCATCAATATTTGTAACTTCTAGATAATTGTTTCCGGATTGTTGAACTGAGATATTTTCAATATTCAAATTAGTTATGAACTTGTGTAAATCAATAACTTCTTTTGCGGTAGGAGTTATTAACATTATTTTGAAGAAATTATCATTCTTGTTTGCAAAAAGTTCTTTAAAATTCACAATAGTTGGATCAATTGAAGTTATTTTGGATTCATATTCAATTCCAAAGTCTATTTTTTCTGAATACCAGTTGTCAGTATCGTAAGTGCTGACACTTACGTCAGGAAAGTTAGACTTAACTTGGTCGATTATTTCTTCAACCGTTTTTAAAGGTAGGTTATGCTCGGAAATTTTTTCAATGGAGTTATTTGCTGGTTTAAAAATCAATCCGCCATTAAAAGCAATTTGGGCACTAGTTAAGTTTAATTTGTCGATGGTATCTTTCATTTCCATCGGTGCGCGTGCAGATACTAATGTAAAAGGAATCTTGCTATCTTTAATAGCCTTGATATTGCCCTCACTAACTACACCAATTTCATTTAAAAGAGTATTATCCATATCTGAAAAAATATGCTTTATCATTTTATTCTCCATTCAATTTATATATTTATATTAATTTCTGAAACGCGTTCCAGGTCAAGTTCGATTTTGTTAATAGTTCAAAACTATGGTTCAATTAAAAAAACGGGGTGATGAAATGTTAATAGATGGACATACACATACGGAATTTTGTCCGCATGGTAGTGGTGAACCGACTGAAAAAATGATTCAAAGAGCGATTCAGTTAGGTATAAAAAAATATTGCATTACAGAACATGCACCAATTCCAAAAGAATTTGAAAAAGTTTACGCAGGAACGCCAGATGGGTACGATAGTGCGGCCATTTCTATAAGTGATCTGCCAAATTATTTCAAAGAAACACGGCGACTTCAAAAGAAATACCAATCAGAAATTCAAATTTCAATTGGTTTTGAAGTAGATTATTTAGAAGGTTTTGAAAACTGGACCAAAGATTTCTTAGATGAATACGGTCCAGAAACACAAGAAAGTATTTTGTCGGTTCATTTCATGAAGGGAACTAACAATAAAGAGTGGTGTATCGATTACGATACGAAAAACTATCAAGATGGTTTTGCAGATTACTTAGATGATCCACAGCACATCTTTCAAGTTTATTATGACACTGTTAAAAAATCAGTTGAAGCTGATTTAGGCAAATATGCACCGCAAAGAATCGGACATATGAGTTTAATTAGAAAATTTCAAGATTATTTTAATTTAACAGAAGATTATGATGAAAAAACAATGCAACAAATCACCGAAATATTAACTTTAATAAAACAGCAGAATCGACAATTAGACTTAAATCTAGCCGGATTATATAAACCATTATGCAATGATTATTATCCAGGAAAACAAATAACAGAATTAGCCCAAAAGATGGATATACCGCTAGTATATGGGTCTGATGCACATGATATAAAATCAGTTGGTCATGGATTTCATTTAGTAAATTCTGCAATTCTTTCTTGACAAATTGAATGGCGGCTTTTATAGTTATCACTAAATTAGATATTAGTTAGAAAAACTAATTTAAATTTAATAATAGTGATGATTAGGAAAAGTAAGCAATAATCAATCTAAAAGAGAGTCTTGGTAGCTGAAAACAAGATAGAAATTATTACTGAACACACACCTATGAACTGTGGAACTGAAATTAAGTAAGTTTCACCGAATTGGTTCGTTATCCAAGTTGACATAAGCCAACATGAGGTTTAATTCGTAAGGATTAGACAAAGTGAGGTGGAACCACGTTTTCACACGTCCTCTTAGCATTTATTTGCTAAGGGGATTTTTTTTTAGAGCGAATCATAAGGCGGTTAGAGACTGAGCATTACCTAGACTTGCGCCAGTGCCACGAAGTGGCGCAGGTGCAAGTCGTAGTAAGCGTAGGTCTCTGCCTTATGATTCGCGTTTCCACAAAATAATACTAGAAGCATAGAAAGATATTTTGAAGCTAAGGTATTATGACTCGCGTTTAAACAAGCAATAAATCAACATAACAAAAAGGAGCGTTGAAAATGAAAAACAACTTATTACCATTAGGAACCCGTGATGAATTTGGTAGAAGAGCCGTTACTAAACAAAAGATAATTTCGGTGGTTCAACGACATTTAAATCAACGTGGATTTTCAGTTATTTCAACGCCGTTATTAGAAAAACAAGAAGTATTCGATCAATACCAATTAGGAAATTATCAAATGTATCGATTCTTAGATCCTGAAGGGGACACTATCGTACTAAGACCAGATATGACTTTACCAATTGCCAGATTTCTTAGTTCAACCAATATCCCATTACCGCAAAAATTCTTTTATGTTGGAGATATTTTTAGAATTAGCCGTAAATTATCTGGTTCATACAATGAATTGACACAAGCTGGGATCGAACTTATCGGATATGATTCGCTAAAAGCAGAATTGGAATGTTTAACGATCATAAATAAATTAAGTAAAAAACTGTTAGGCAAAGATGTTGAAATCGAATTAGGGATCGCCGATTTTGCCCCAACGTTATTGGAAAATATTACAAATGATAAAAATCAGCAAAGTGAGATAGCTCAAGCTCTTTACGATAAAAATATTCCTGAATATTCTAAATTGATTCAAAATTATTCCACAGCATCTCAATATAAACTGTTGAAAAAGTGGCCTAGATTGTTTGGTGATCCAGAATCGATTTTTTCAGAATTAAAAGAATTTGATTTATCCACAGAATTACAAGATAAGTTAAATAATCTAAAAGAAATTATTAAATGGATCAAACAAGTTATGCCAGAGCAAAGTATTTCTGTTGATCTTAGCAGTCGAGCACCACAAAGTTATTATACCGGATTGACTTTTAGAGGATTTTATCAAGATGGAAATGATTATTTATTCAGTGGTGGACGTTATGACAAGTTATTAGCTAACTTTCAAGATCAGACCGAACCGGCCGTAGGTATGGGAATTGACATTGATCTTATTGCCAATTTAATTACCCCTAAACAAAAATCCCAGAAGACAATGATTTATTTCAATAAAGATCAGTGGAAAAAAGCGGAATCCAAATTAGCAGAATTAGATAACGGAATTTTATCTTTATCTGAGACTAAAAAAGACGCTGAAATTGAAGCAAAAAATAACAATGCTACTTTATTAGATTTGACTGGGGGGAATGATTTTGACTGAAAATCGAATAAAAATTGCTTTGACAAAAGGCCGCGTTGAAAAACAAATACTACCTTTATTGGACAAAGCAGGTATTGATTGTGAGCAGATAAAACAAAAGAAGCGACGTTTGATTTTTGACTCACCTAAACAACCCTATGAATTTATTCTAGCCAAAGGTCCAGATGTAACTACATTTTTAGAACGAGGAGCTGCTGATATTGGGATCGTTGGCAGCGATATTCTAACAGAACATCGCAGCACACAATATGAATTATTAGATCTTAAAACTGGACAATGTCAATTTGTTTTAGCTTCCACAAAGGACTTTGATCCAGATGAACCCAGACGAAAAATCATTGGAACAAAGTATCCAAATATAACTAAAAAATATTTTGATAGTCTTGGTCAAGATGTCGAAATAATCAAGATAGAAGGATCAGTTGAACTAGCACCATTAACCGGTTTAGCAGATGCAATTGTAGATATAACAGAAACTGGAACGACAATTCGGGAAAATAATTTAAAAATTTATGATTACTTAGACAAAGTGTCTACTAGGTTAGTCGTTAATCGTATGTCCTTAAAACAGCATTCCAAAGAAATTTATACATTGGTAGATAAATTAGAAGGGGTCGTAACGAAATGAAAATATATCAAAAAAGTATTGATGAATTAGAAAAGATCATTCAAAGAAAAACAATGCAGTTAAGTGATCCAGAAGTTGAAAGCACGGTTAGCAATATTATTGAAGACATTATCGAAAACGGTGATGCCGCATTAAAAAAATATGAAAAGAAGTTTGATGGAGTAGATATTGAAGATTTCAAATTATCTCAAGAAGTAATTGATTCAGCTTTTGAAAATTTAGACAGCAAGGTTAAAGATGCTTTGTTATTAGCTAAAAAAAATATTACTAGTTTCCACGAAAAGGAAAAAGCCAGTGGCTTCATCGATTCAGAACAAAAAGGAGTTTTGAGGGGACAAAAGGTTTTACCACTAAAACGAGTTGGTCTCTACGTACCCGGTGGAACAGCCGCATATCCATCAACTATTTTAATGAGTGCATTGCCAGCCAAAATTGCTGGGGTCGATCAAGTTGTTATTGTCACACCTCCACAAAAAGGCGGCATTAATCCCGCTGTTTTAGCAGCAGCCAAAATTGCCGGAGTTGATTCGATTTATCAAGTTGGTGGTGCACAGGCGATCGCCGCATTAGCTTTTGGGACAGAATCTATTCCACAAGTGGATAAAATTGTTGGTCCGGGAAATGTGTTTGTTGCCACGGCTAAGAAACAAGTCTTTGGTCAAGTTGATATAGATATGGTCGCCGGACCTTCAGAAATTGGGATCATTGCAGATCAAACAGCAAATTATAAACAAATTGCAGCTGATTTATTATCACAGGCTGAACATGATAAAAGAGCCCGTCCTATCTTGATTACTGATAGTTTAGATTTGGCAAAATCAGTTGATAAAGAAGTGGATAAACAGTTGAAGGTTTTACCTAGAGAAGAGATCGCCACGGCCTCGGTAAATGATAAAGGCTTTATTGCCGTGGTTGAAGAAATTGACGACATGTTTGAGTTGATGAATACAGTAGCTCCAGAGCATTTAGAGGTTCAGGTTGAAAATCCAACTCAATATCTTAATCAGATTAAAAATGCGGGATCAGTTTTCTTAGGCAAGTATGCTAGTGAACCATTAGGAGATTATGTTGCCGGACCTAATCACATCTTGCCAACCGGCGGTACTGCCAGATTCTCGTCACCATTAGGAGTTTATGATTTTGTTAAACGTACATCGTTCATTCAATATACAAAATCAGCACTAGAAAAAGAGGCATCAGCAATTACCACTTTAGCCAGAGTTGAAGGACTGGAAGGTCACGCTAGAGCAATTGAGTCACGTTTTAATAAATTTTACGATTAGGAGAATGCGAAATGAGACAAGCAACGATTGAAAGAAAAACAAAGGAAACTCAAATTAAAATTAGTCTTAATTTAGACGAGCAGTCTGGAATTGAGATTGATACTGGGATTGGATTTTTAGATCACATGCTTAATTTATTTGCTAAACATGGTCGTTTTGGATTGATCGTAAAAGCAAATGGCGACTTGAATGTTGATCCTCATCATACAACTGAGGATACAGGAATTGTATTAGGTGAATGTTTTAAACAAGCTCTAGGGGATAAGTCAGGGATAGAACGTTACGGAACTCAATTTGTACCAATGGATGAAACATTGGGCCAAGTTAGTGTTGATCTATCAGGTCGTTCTTACTTAGTTTTTGATGCCGAATTTACTAATCCTAGATTAGGCGGACTTGATACAGAAACCGTTGAGGACTTTTTCCAAGCCGCAGCTTTTGCAGCTGAAATGAATCTTCATGCCAAAATTTTATACGGCAGAAATACTCACCACAAAGTTGAAAGTCTCTTTAAAGCATTCGGCCGGGCAATGCGTGAGGCAGTGACGATCAATCCAGATATTATCGGAATTAATTCAACAAAGGGTGTTATCTAATGTTTTCTATCGTAGATTACGACACCGGTAATACTCGTAATTTAAAAAAAGCTCTCGATTATTTGAATATTGAAAATGAATTAACATCCGATAAATCAAAAATTTTAAAAGCAGAAGCAGTAATTTTACCGGGAGTAGGTGCTTTTAAAGCAGCAATGTCAAAATTAGAAGAACGAAATTTAGTTGAAGTTTTAAAACAAGTGGCGAAAAAAAAGACACCGATCTTAGGAATCTGTTTAGGAATGCAATTGTTATTTGATAGTAGTCAAGAGTATGGATTTACTAACGGATTAGGATTGATTGCTGGTAAAGTTGAGCAAATTCCTGATAAAGGATTAAAAATACCTCAAATGGGTTGGAATCAAAATAAAATTATCCAAAATAGTTCATTTGATTCAGTGAAGGATCAATATACTTATTTTGTTCATTCTTACTACGCTAATTGTGATATTAAAAACACTATTGCAGCAGTCGATTATGGAATAAAAATACCTAGTATTGTTCAAAATGAAAATGTTGTTGGGATGCAATTTCATCCTGAAAAAAGCGGCAGTGTCGGATTAAAATTATTAAAAAACTTTCAAGAGATGGTGAAGACAAATGATTTTTCCAGCAATTGATTTATATAAAGGACAAAGCGTGCGTTTATACAAAGGCGACTATGAAAAAGTAACTTTGATCGATAATGATCCGGTGGCTCAAGCTAAAAAAATCTTTACTAAAGTACCTCAACTGCACTTAGTTGATTTGAATGGTGCTAAAACTGGATCACCAGAAAATTTTGAAATAATTAAGCAGATCAGAGAAAATTTTCCTGGATTTATAGAATTAGGCGGTGGAATCAGAAATTACCAAACAGCACAGAGATATTTGAAATTAGGGATCGATCGAATAATTCTTGGTTCCGCTGCAATTGAAGATGCTGCTTTAGTAAAAAAATTACTAGCAGAATTTGGCAGTGATCGAACTGTTATCGGAATCGATGGCAAGAATGGAAAAGTTGCTGTGAATGGCTGGATCGATCAGTCACAAATAAAAATGACAGATTTAATTTTAGAGATGTCAAATTTTGGAGCTAAATCATTTATTGTTACCGATGTTGATCGTGATGGAACAATGACAGGTCCTAATTTAGATTTATTGATGAGTTTGTCACAAAGATTGCCGCAAATCAATTTAGTCGCCAGTGGCGGAGTTAGAGATGCCAAAGATTTACATCAATTAAAAGCTCTAGGTATCAAAGACGTAATTATTGGTAAAGCTTTGTATGAAAAAACTATTACCTTGGAAGAAATTGCGGAGGTAGAAAATGTTAGCTAAGAGAATTATCCCTTGTTTAGATGTTGATAATGGGCGTGTTAAAAAAGGTGTTAATTTTGTAAATTTGATGGACGTAGGTGATCCAACCGAAATTGCTGCCGAGTATCAAAAACAAGGTGCTGATGAACTAGTTTTTTTGGATATCACAGCTACAAATGAGCATCGAAAAACGATGGTTGATATAGTCGAAAGTGTTTCTTCACAAGTTTTTATGCCGTTAACAATTGGTGGTGGAGTACAAGATATTTCTGATATCCAAAGATTATTAAAAGCCGGTGCTGACAAGGTGGCTATTAATTCAGCAGCAGTTTCTGATCCTCAATTGATCACTGAAGGCGCTGAAAAATTTGGCAATCAATGTATTGTTGTAGCAATCGATGTCAAAAAAACTAATGGTAAGTATTTAGTTCATACTCACGGTGGTAAAAAAGCGACTGATCTGGACGCAATTAAATGGGCCAAAAAAGTCGTTGAATTAGGTGCCGGTGAACTATTGATCACTAGTATGGATAAAGATGGTACTAAAGACGGATTTGATATTGAGTTGTATCAAGCCATCAATCAAGTTGTTAACGTACCGATCATCGCTTCTGGTGGTGCCGGCAAAGTAGAAGATTTTTCAGAAGTATTCAAAAAAGCTGATGTCGATGGAGCTTTAGCAGCTTCAGTCTTTCACTTTGGAGAACTATCTATCAATAATGTTAAAAAAGCCGTTAAGAAAGCTGGGGTGACAGTCAGATGATCGAGCCGGATTTTTCTAAAGGATTATTGACCACCGTGGTTGTAGATTCAAAAACAAAAGATGTTTTAATGGTAGCTTGGATGAACCAAGAAAGTTATAAACGAACTCTTGAAAGTGGACAAACTTGGTTTTGGTCACGTTCTAGAAAAGAACTTTGGCATAAAGGTGAAACTAGCGGTAATTTTCAAGATGTAGTGGATCTTACTTTAGATTGTGATCGAGATACATTGCTGGTCACGGTCGATCCACATGGTCCAGCTTGTCATACCGGCCACCGCAGTTGTTTCTTTCAAAATGTATCAAAAGAGGAGAATTGATCATGCAAAATTTAGATGAATTATATGAAGTAGTCAAAAAAAGACAAGCTGATCCTAAATCAGGTTCTTATACTAATTACTTATTTGAAAAAGGCTTGGATAAAATTTTAAAAAAATTTGGTGAGGAATCAACCGAAGTGATCGTGGCAGCGAAAAATGAAAATAAGCCTCGAGGTGATGATGAATTAGTCTATGAATCGGCAGATTTGCTTTATCACCTATGTGTATTGTGGGCTGAAAAAGATGTTACTTTTGATCAAATCAAAGAAGAGCTAGCCAAACGAGAAGGTTTAATGAGTGAATTTAAAGATCGACCTGAAATTCAAGACTTGTAGGAGGAAACTATGAAAAAAATCATTCAAGATTTGAGCCCTTATATTCCTGAAAAGCCATTAAATGATTTACGAGACGAATTAGGTTTGGACAAATTAGTTCGTTTATCAGCTAATGAAAATCCTTATGGGACCTCTAATACAGTCAGAGATGCCGTTATAAATTGGGCCAAACACAGTCACAGTAATCGTTACCCAGACAGTTCGGCCAATCAATTGCGACAACTAGTTTCAAAAAATTTTGATCTTGATCCAGAACAAATAATATTTGGAGTTGGACTTGATGAAGTGATCGTAATGCTATCAAGAGTCTTTCTTTCTCCAGGGGACGCAGAGATGATCTCTACGCCAACATTTTCTGAATATGCATTGCACGCTGAAATCGAACAAGCCAATATTCAAAAAGTAGCGACAAAAGAAGACGGCAGGATCGATTTTTCGGGGATGTTACAGACAATTACACCAGAGACAAAATTAATTTGGATCTGTAATCCTAATAATCCTACCGGAACTTATGAAACTGTTGAGGAAATCGATAATTTTGTATCGCAAGTACCTGGCAATGTCATGGTATTGATAGATGAAGCCTATATTGATTTTGTAACGTGCCAAGAACCGATCTCTGCCATGCAATTAACAAAAAAATATCAGAATATCGTCGTCATGAGAACTTTTTCAAAAGCATACGGTTTAGCCAATTATCGAGTGGGTTACGCAGTATTCGCTAAATCTATCGCCGAAAATGTTCAAAAAGTACGTTTACCATATAATGTGAATTCTATTGCTCAAGTTGCGGCTATTGCAGCTTTTAAAGATCAAGAATTTGTTACAAAAGTTGTCGAGAAGAATGCTTTGGAACGACAAAAAATGCAAAACTTCTTTGACGATAAAAAGATACATTATTTAAATAGTCAGGCCAATTTCATCTTTTTTGAATATCCAAATGCCAATAAATTAGCAGATTATTTATTACACAATGGCTATTTGATCAGAACTGGTTTAAAAGATGATTGGTTAAGAATGACAGTAGGAACTAAAGAAGATAATGCTGACATTAGAAAATTGATTGAAAATTATATTGGATAGGCCGGTTTTATCAATTTAAGTTTTTTTGTATTAAATCTATCAATGTTATATTGTAAGAATATGATTTAATCATGGAGGAATTTTAATTGATATTAGAACGAGAAAATATGATCAACATTAACCAGATCAAAAAGGAACTCGGAGAAGTTTTTTTAGGCAATGAAGATGTTGATGATTTCAGTGCTTTAGTTAGTTACTATCAACTTTGTAGAGCGGCTGTGGGAGAGTTTGGTACTAAATTAGAAAATTTGGATGCTGATTATCAAGTACGACATGATCATAATCCAATTCATCATATTGAAGTTCGCATGAAAGATGTTGGTAGTTTATTGGGAAAATTGAGACGCAAAGAACTACCAGTTCGTTTTAGTAGTATCCCTGATAATATTTATGATATCGGTGGACTTAGAGTTATAACAAATTATCTTGATGATGTTTATACAGTTGCTGATAATTTATTAGCTCAAGATGATGTTAAGTTGATCAAAAGAAAAGATTATATTAAAAATCCTAAACCAAGCGGTTATCGTAGTTTGCATTTAGTAGTATCGGTACCAGTATTTCAAGCTGATAGTGTTCAAGTAACGCCGGTAGAGATCCAGATCCGTACGGTGGGTATGGATATGTGGGGTAGTTTAGAACATAAATTGCGTTATAAAACAGACGCTCCAGAAGATAAGGTGGCTAAATACTCTAAAGAATTACACGGTTATGCTGATGAAATAAATAATATCGAAACTAATATGCAGAATATTTTTCATAAATTATAAAAGAGTGTTATCCGTAGCTAAGCGGAGGTCTCTGCTTTATATAACACGTTTTAATAACGTTTAAGCTCCAGTCTCCGGGAAAAAGCACTAAAAGCCTGCTGTGGGACCGTCTTTAGTCGTTGTCTCAAGACTAGATTTCAAGCTTCGCACAATACGCGAATCTTGAAATACGTCCGGTATTGTAAGCGATAAATCGCTAACAATACTTTCACTGCTGGCTTTTAGTGCTTTTTTCCTCCGACTTAGATATTCGATTTTCTCGTATTAAATCAAATAGGATCAGTAATCTGATTTTTTTCAGAATACTGATCCTATTTATTTTTGTTAAAAATATAATATTAAACTAAATTTTGTTCTGATGATTCTTTGGTGAAATCAATTTCTTTGATGCGGGATCTACGACGAATGAAGAATAATAAGCAAAGTACAACGAAGACTAAACTTACTAACATTGTATAGATCATTTGTGGCAGTGCTGAATTTCCGGTCATTAAGGTATTTCTTAATCCTGTTACTGTATATGACATTGGTAACCAGGGGTTAATTACATTGAAGAACTTATCTGATAGTTGAATTGGATAGGTTCCGGCTGATCCTCCTAGTTGTAAGACTAATAGGACCAAACTGATAAACGACCCGACTTTTCCTAATACTAGATTTAACCAGGAGACTATCATCATGAACATCATTGCTGTTAAGAAAATCATCACAAAGGTTGCTCCGGGATGTATTGGTGCTAAGCCGTCTACTACTTTCATTAGGAAGTAAACGATGACACTTTCACCGATAACAAAAGCTGTATTAAGTGAAGCTTTACTTGCCCACCATGAGACACCACTGTGAGGATATTTTCTTGGTGTATACGTATCAAACATCAAATTAAAGGCTAATGCGCCGATGAATAATGATACTGATAGCATGTAAGGTGCCATACCGGTACCATTATTCGGTGCATCATCACGTTCTGTGTGTTTAGTAGTTGTGGGTTTTGCAATTTGATTATAAGTTAACTTGGTAGGGTCGACTTTGGCTTGTTTAGCACCATTAGATAATTGTGATGCTAATTCTTTATTACCATTATAAACTTGATTTATACCTTCTCCCATTTGAGAAGAACCACTGGCTAAAGTCTGTGAACCGCTGGCAATTTGAGTAGCTCCACTTGCTAATGTAGTAGCACCAGAGGTTAACTGTGATCCGCTTGATTGAAGTGTATTCAAACCAGAGGTTAGTGTTTGTGCTCCTGAATCAAGTTGGGAAACTCCACTTTGCAAGGCTGGCATTTGTCCATTCATGGAATTTATTCCACTAGCTAAAGTTGCTGCACCATTGTTTAATGTCGAGCTATTACTTGCTAGTTGTCCAGTTCCAGCAGCAATTTGACTAGTACCACTGGCTAGTTGTGAACTGCTTGAATTTAATTGGTTCATACCTTGTGTTAGTTGGTTCATACCACTTGAAGCAGTTCCTAATTGATTAGTTATTGTTTGCGAACCGCTTGCTAGTTGTGCTAGGGCTGTAGCAAGTTCTGCTTGTGAACTTCCAGCTGTACTTAAAGCACTTTGTAAACCGGATAAGTTAGTTGATCCAGTATTTAGACTTGATAAATCACTGCTTAAACTAGCGGCAGCACTTTGAAGTGCTGAAGTATCTGATTTTGTGTTAGCACTATTTACAGCCGCCAACATGGCAGATTTTTGATCAGGAGTTAAGTTTTGCTGATCAGCAGCTTCTGAAACCTTTTGAGCTACGTCTGAATTATTTGAACTTGATTGAGCAGCAATGGCTTGTTGTAAAGTTTGCATATCAGATTTAATTGCAGCTGATTGAGTTGCTGAATTTGATAGTTGGCTTTGAGCACTTGATAAAGCACTACTTAGTTGCGAAAGCTGTGATTGACTGCTACTTACACCAGAACTGACTTTTTGTAGCTGTGAGGTTAATTCCCCACTGGCTGTATATAGTTGGCCGATTCCAGAGTTTAAAGTGTTAGAACTAGTTGCTAAAGTATTAGTTCCACTAACTAGAGAATTAGTACCAGAATTCAAAGTGTTAGCGGCTGTATTCAATTGATCTACACCAGAAGTATAGCTTTGAACACCAGAGCTCAATGTATTAGATCCGGTTGCTAATTGGCTGACACCACTAACCAAGGTTGCTGACTGATTATTTAAAGTATCAAGACCACTACTCAAAGTTTGACTACCAGAAGCAGCCTGATTAACTCCGGAAATGTATTGATTTAATCCATTATTCAAAGTTGTTGCACCATTTGAAAATGTTAATGAGCTACTGGATAAAGTATTTAAACCTGAAGTTACTTGATCATTTGCAGAAGCAAGTTTCTTACTACCAGAAGTTAACTTATCTCCACCTTTGGCAGCGGTATCCATACCTTTACCTAATTTTTGAATAGCTGAGAAGAGTGTTTTGGAGTAAGTTTTAGTAACTTGCTGTGAAACTTGTTCAGCTGCCGTTTTAGCAGCTGATGCGGTCATCTTAGAAGCGATAAAATTATGACCAGCACTAGTTTTATAATGAAGGACCATTTTATCAGGTTTCTTCTTTAAAAGAGTAGTAGCGCTTTTAGAAAAATCCTTCGGAATTGTTACTACCATGTAGTATTTTCCTTCGTCTAGTCCCTTGGCTGCTTCTTTTTTAGAAGTTAAGATTTTAAAATCCATTGCATCAGATTTTTTGAGGTTTTTGGATAAATCCTTCCCAACTGATAACTTGGTTCCACGATAAGTGACTGATTTATCATTATTGATCACCGCTACGGGAAGGTTACCGAGTTCGCCGTAAGGATCCCACATCGATTTTAGGAAAGTAACTGAATAAATCGAAGGGATGAACATAATAACAATCAGAACCAGCATCATAAATTTATGTTTTAGTAAATATTGCCATTCCGCTTTTATCATTTTTTTCTCCCAATTTTTAAAAAGTGTTGTATTATAGATGTGAATACTTAATACTCACATGAGTATAAATAATAATAACTATGAACTTAAATTTCCACAACAAATTTGCTTGATGTGAGAATTAAGCCACATATCTTTTGAAGATGTCAGTTAGATCTGGGGAGTTAAATTATGAAAATAGATAAAAGAGTACAAAGAACTAATCAAGCTTTAAAAAAATCCTTTAGAGATTTATCCAAAATTCATAAATATCGAGACATAACAGTTAAAGAATTAACAGATAATGCCAAAATTAATCGCAAAACTTTTTATTTACATTACGATTCGATCGACGATTTTGTTAATACTTTTGCTGGAGAATTGGCGGACCAATTACTAGAAATTATTGCGGGTAAATCGTTACATGATACATTAACTCATCCAGCAGATCTATTTGACGGTATAGTTGATTATTTTGAGCAATCCAGAGATTTTTATTCGTTCGTCCTTACTTCTGACGATTACAGCTTTTTATCCAGAAAGGTAGAACGTTTAGTTTGCGATGGTTTTGCTAGTGCCCTGAAAGAATCTTTTAACATAACGCAGATCGATGCATATATTAGCGCCAGTTTTATGATCAGAAATACTCTGATGCTTTTTAGATTATATGAAAAAGGGCAGGTCCAATTGACTAAAGAAGAATTTAAAGATCGTTTAATTCGTTTAAATCAATCAGGATTAAAAACCTTCTTAAACTAAAAAATTCCTCTCACTTCGTTTTGAGTGAGAGAAATTAAATAGGGGTTGCTTAAATCTCAACTCCCTGTAATAGTAATCCATTAATAGTATCAGTTAATTGATCAGGATCAACTTTTACTTTTTGTAAAAGATCAGCGTTGGCTAATAATTGTTGTTTTATACCTTCATAGTCTATTTCAACATCTGAAGAAGCTACGACAGCAAGGAAAACGTTGACGGGTTTATTGTCGACACTTAACCATTCGATCGGCATTTCTGATGTGAAGGCGAATAATTGAGGTTCTGATACTTCACTAGCACTTGCTTTTGGCATAGCGATCTTTTGACCGATAGATGATGGGCAAGTTGCTTCACGTGCCAAAAAGCTGCTTTTAACTTCTTGTTCCGAAACATTTAGCTTTTTAGCAACAGCATATGAAATTAAAGATAGTGCCTTGACCTCATCATAATCTGACATTGGTAAGTTTGCGAAAACATTGTTTTTATTTAGTTTCATCATAAAACACTCCTTTAACATTTGTTCAACTGAAGTGTAAGGTGTGAAACGCGTTTTAGGTCAAGGGGAAATTTAAATAAAACTGTAAACCTTTACAGCCAGTAGTGAAGAAAAATTTCAGTTATAATTTAACTATCGAACCCGTTTCACAAATAAGGAAGGATTTTTTATGAATGTTGCTCAATTAACTAATCAAATTATATTGATGTTTTGCTTGATGTTAGTGGGAGTTTTGATTAATAAAGTAGGTTTCATGAAAGAGTCAACATCAAATGATCTGACGAATATTTTGTTATATATTGTTTCGCCTTGTTTGATCATCAATGCTTTTGAACAAGATTATTCCGCCAAAAGAATTCAGCAATTTATCTTAGTCGCCATCGGAATTCTTTTGTTTTATATTATTGCTATTGTTGCCGCACATTTTATTTTTGGAAGAATAAAAAATCCTAATCTTAGACGTATCACTCAATATGGTAGTGTATATTCCAATGCAGGATTTATGGGTATACCTTTAGTCAGTTCCTTATTTGGAGCACAAGGAGTTTTCTTCGCAGTTGTTTCTTTGGCATTTTTTAACATCTTTAGTTGGACACATGGGATTTCGTTATTCAAAACTAAAGATAATAATGAATCAATCGACTGGAAACAAATTTTATTAAATCCCAACATTATTGCCATCGCTTTAGGACTGATCATGTTTTTAACCATGTTTAAGATTCCCGGAACATTGAATCAAGTAGTAAAATACGTCGGATCGATCAATACACCTTTGTCGATGATAATTATCGGTAATAGTCTGGCAAATATTAAGTTTTCACGTGAAATGCTAGATAAGAATATTGGCCTGACCATTGTATTAAGAAATTTAATCTTTCCTATATTAATGGTATTTATATTAAAGCTATTAGGAGTATCGGAGATAGCATTGTATACGACCGTGATAATGGCAGCCTGTCCAGTAGCAGGCATAGTCGTATTGTTTACATTACAAGCACATGATGATGCAGGTCCCGCAATTTCGTTGATGAGTTTGTCGACCTTACTTAGTTTAGTTACTATACCGTTGGTTTTTGCTTTTGTGTAGGTCAGAGCGTGCCATAAGGCGGTTAGAGACTGAGCATAGCCTAGGATGGCGAGTAATTGTGCACTTTCAATTATTCGCCATCCGTAGCTAAGCGGAGGTCTCTGCCTTATGGCACGCGTTTCAACAAATTAAACATCTAATTAAACTAAAACAGACATAATAATCCAAAATCGGATTACTATGTCTGTTCTTCTTTCTAAAATCTAACTAAAGATCCAAATACTTGCTCTCAATATAATAACCATCTTCTAATTGTGCCCAGATACTTTGATTATCAAGTTGGATCAAACGAATAACAAAAACTTGTTGACCACCTTTATAACGATTATTGATCATATCACCGTAAGGAGTTTCCCAGGCAGTAACACTATGATCAGCGTAATATAAAACTTTTACTCGACGATTAATATCAATGCTATCAATTATTTGATAAGTGAAACTGATATTATCAACGGTTGATGCTAGAGGAGTGTTGAGCATCTTTTGAGTCATTGTGTAATTTTTGATATTTAAAGTTTTGATGTTTTCCTGACTTGATATCCAAGTGCTTCCGCCTAAATTATACCAATATATATCGCGGTAAGTTTCCTTTAGCGCTTCGTAAACGTGCCACGAAGTATTGTATGGAATTTGTTTTTCCAAAGGATAGGGGGCGTTTGGTCTTTCGTAAACATTTGAATTACTTAGCGTTTGAACAAATAAGTTATCAGGGATGTCGACTTTTTCTAAAGAAGCAGTGTTATAGACGAATTCGTATTCTTTTACTTCATTAGAGAAGGTACCGTTTGCTGATTTTTGATTTTTAACTAAATATTTGGCGGCATCTTCTAATGGTTGAGCGTTATATGATTTATTTAACTCCCCAGTTAAGTATTGCGGATTAGAGATCAATTCACCACGGGTATTTCTGTGATAAATAACGACAGGAGCGGCTACTTGTTGTGAATAGATCAAAGATATTCCTTCATCACTTGGAATAAAAGTCTGTTGGAAGTGTTGAATCGAAGACAAAACATAACCAGGAATTGATTTCCAAGGTATATCTAATTTATCCAAGTAGTGTCCTTCTAAAGTAACTTCGTCAGCTACTGGATTTCCGACTGAATCAATATATCGTACTGTTATTGAAACGTCATTACGATTAAGTCTTTTAACGTTTTGAGAGATTAAATTATTTGTCATTTCCATTCCCCCGATTTAATTTCTCAGATTACTCTGGCAGTCTATAAATTACAGTAATTCTACCATATTAAAATCAGAAACTAGGCCTTGGAGACTGGATATCAAATAACTTAATAGAAATATAAAAAACACGAAAGAATTTTTTAAGTTCTTTCGTGTTTTATTAAATTATTTATCTTCTTTTACGTCTGCTTGAGCCGGTTCATCATATTTAGTAATATTGATTTCACCGTTATTTATTCTAGCTTCAAGCTTCTTATCGTTTGGATGATCCAAATAATAATCGGCTACTTTGTCTTCAACTTGTTCCTCGATAACTCTTCTCAATGGACGAGCACCCATCTTAGGATTAAAGCCAAGATCAACTAGTTTCTCTTTAGCATCTTTAGTAACGTGAATACTCAAACCTTGATCAGCAATCATCTTATTAGTATCATCAAGCATTAAATCAACGATACTCAAAAGATTTGTCTTAGTTAGAGAATTAAATTCAACGATACCATCAAATCTGTTCAAGAATTCAGGTTTAAAGAATTCTGATAAACGATTCATAATTGAATGTGTATTACCAGTTGCTTCAGCACCAAATCCAACGTTAGCTTCTTGCAATCCTTGACCGGCGTTAGATGTCATGATGATGATAGTATCTTTAAAGCTGACCGTTCTACCTTGAGAATCAGTCAAACGACCATCATCAAGAATTTGTAAGAACATGTGCATGACATCTGGATGAGCTTTCTCGATCTCATCAAGTAAGATCAAACTATATGGATTACGACGAACCTTTTCAGTTAATTGACCAGCTTCTTCGTAACCAACATACCCTGGAGGCGAACCGATAAGTTTTGACACACTGTGCTTTTCCATGTACTCAGACATATCAAAACGGATCATTGAATCTTCTGTACCAAATAATTCACGTGCAAGTTGTTTAGCAAGTTCAGTTTTACCAACACCAGTAGGACCTACAAATAGGAAACTACCGATTGGACGACCAGACTTATTAAAACCAACTCTGTTACGACGAATGGCTTTAGCAACTTGGCTAACAGCTTCGTCTTGACCAATGACGTGTGATTTCAAATCAGGTTCAAGATTCTTCAATTGAGCTTGTTCGTTAGACTTCAATTCACCAACTGGAATATTTGTCTTCTCTTCGATGATTTTTTCGATTTCTTTTTCGCTAACGATACTCTTATCAACGGGTTCGTCCTTAGCGGAATCCTTCATCTTTTGGAATTTAGTTACTTGATCTCTATAATAGGCAGCTTTTTCATAATCTTCATTACGTAGAGCAGCTTGCTTTTGAACTTCAGCATCAGAGATCTTATTATCAATTTCGGCCATATCGACGTGATTTATTTGCAAATTCTTTTTAGAACCTGCTTCATCGATCAAGTCAATTGCCTTATCGGGCAAGAATCTGTCTTGGATATATCTAGCAGACAATTCTGCAGCGGCTTTAATAGCTTCATTTGAATATTTAACATGATGATAAGCTTCATATTTAGGTTGGATACCTTTAAGAATTTGAACTGTTTCTTCAACGCTAGGTTCATCAACTTGAACAGGTTGTAAACGACGTTCAAGAGCTGAATCTTTTTCGATAGTTCTGTATTCTTTAAGTGTAGTTGCACCGACTAGTTGCAAATCGCCACGGGCTAGGGCAGGTTTCAAAACATTACCAGCATCCATTCCACCTTCAGCATTACCGGCACCAACAATTTCATGAATTTCATCTATAAATAGGATGATTTCTTTATTTTGTTGTAATTCTTTGATCAATTGTTGCATTCTTTGCTCGAATTGACCACGAACACCAGTACCTTGTACAAGTGAGACGACATCTAGACGTACAACTCGTTTATTTTGTAATTTTTCAGGAACGTCACCGTCAACGATCTTTTGGGCGAGTCCTTCAACAACTGCTGTTTTACCAACACCAGCTTCACCGATTAGAACCGGATTATTTTTAGTTCTTCTATTTAAAATTTCAATAACTCTTTGGATTTCCTTGTCTCGACCAATAACTGGGTCAATTTGACCTTTTTTGGCAAGGGCAGTTAGATCAACACCATATTGACCTAAAACTCCGTTACCGCCTTGGCGACCACGACCATTGCCGTTTCCACCGCCAGTTTGGGTTTGTGGACCTTGTTCAACACCATTAGCCATTTGAGGATTTCCTAAGGCATTAAACAAATCTTCAAAACTAGAAAAACCGTTTGGATTTTGTGCCATATTATTTATACCTTCGTTAGCTTGATTTCTTAGACGTTGATAGCAATCTTGACAGAGATTGATTTCTGTACGTTGACCATTAACGCTTGTATATAAATGAATTGTAGCTTCATTTTTATGACAATTCTGACAAAGCATTCGCACCCCACCTTTCCTGTTTCAGGATACATGGGTAGTATATAATTAGCACTCGTGGAATGCAAGTGCTAAGCCTTGAGTATTTTTTCTACATATAATAGGTAAATGTGTATCACAAAGATGAACGCTTACAAAAGACTTGCACTGTAAGCGTTATATGGCTTAACATATAAAGGGTTTGTTACATTTTTTAGGCTAAACCCTTGTGAATAAAACTAGTTAATGTTAAATTAATTAGTGAATATTTGTAGGATTACTACAGAATAATTTTAAAATGGTGAGGTATTATATTATGGAAAAGAAAGAATTTCACATTATCGCAGAAACAGGTATCCACGCACGTCCAGCAACTATGTTAGTACAAACAGCTAGCAAGTTCAGCTCAGACATTAACATCGACTTTAACGGTAAATCAGTTAACTTGAAGTCAATCATGGGTGTTATGTCACTAGGTGTTGGCCAAGGTTCAGATGTTACTATCTCAGCTGATGGTGACGATGCTGCTGATGCAGTTGCTGCTATTGCAGAAACAATGACAAAGGAAGGACTTGCTGAATAATGGTTAAAACTATCAAAGGAATTGCCGCAAGTGATGGCATTGCTACCGCAGAAGCATACCTTTTAGTTCAACCAGATTTGTCTTTTGATAAGAAGAGTATTTCCGATGCGGACGCTGAAATCAGTCGTTTACAAGATGCTATTTCTACATCAGACGATGAGCTTACTAAGATCCGTGACACTGCTAAGGAGTCATTGGGTGAAGAAGAGGCTCAAGTTTTTGATGCCCACAAGATGATTTTGGCTGATCCAGAGTTTACTGGTGCTGTCGAACAACAGATTAAAGATCAAAGTGTTAATGCTGAACAAGCATTAAGCGATGTTTCAAATAACTTCATTTCAATTTTTGAAGGTATGACAGATAATGCATATATGCAAGAAAGAGCTGCCGATGTACGTGATGTTACTAAGCGTGTAATGGCACATCTTCTTGGCGTTGCCTTGCCAAATCCTGCACTGATCGATCATGAGGTTATCATTGTAGCTCATGATTTAACACCAAGTGACACTGCACAATTAAATAAAAAATATGTTAAAGGATTTGTTACTGATATCGGTGGCCGTACAGCTCATTCAGCTATCATGGCTCGTTCACTTGAACTTCCAGCCGTTGTTGGTACAGATACTATTACTAAAGATGCTTCAGAAGGACAGACCATTATTATCGATGGATTAAATGGTGCTGCTATTCTTGATCCATCTGATGAAGATATCAAACATTATCAAAAATTAGCTAAAGATTTTGCTGATCAAAAAGCAGAATGGGAAAAATTGAAGAATGAAGCCACAGTTACTGCTGATGGTAAGCATTTTGATATTGCTGCTAATATTGGTACACCTGATGATCTTCAAGGTGTTGTTGATAATGGCGCTGAAGGTATTGGTTTGTATCGTACAGAATTCTTATACATGCAATCTGAAGAATTACCTTCAGAAGATGATCAATTCGAAGCCTACAAAAAGGTTGTTGAAGGTATGAATGGCAAGCCAGTTGTTGTTCGTACAATGGATATTGGTGGAGACAAGCATTTACCATACTTGCCACTTCCAGAAGAAATGAATCCATTCTTAGGTTATCGTGCTATTAGAATTAGTTTGGACAGACAAGAGATCTTTAGAACACAATTAAGAGCTTTATTACGTGCTTCAGCATTTGGTAAACTCCGTATTATGTTCCCTATGATCGGTACTGTTCAAGAATTCCGTGATGCTAAGAAGATTTTTGAAGAAGAAAAAGCTAAGTTAGTTGAAAAGGGCGTAAAGGTTTCTGATGAGATCCAATTGGGTATGATGATGGAAGTTCCTGCCGCTGCTATTTTGGCTGATCAATTTGCTAAAGAAGTAGACTTCTTCAGTATTGGAACAAACGATTTGATCCAATACACAATGGCTGCTGATCGTGGTAATGAACATGTTTCTTACCTATATCAACCATACAACCCTTCAATTTTGAGATTGGTCAAGCATGTTATTGAATCAGCTCATAAAGAAGGCAAGTGGGCTGGTATGTGTGGTGAAGCTGCTGGTGATAACATCATGGTTCCATTACTTCTTGGTATGGGACTTGATGAATATTCAATGAGTGCTACATCTGTACTTCGTGTAAGAAGTTTGATGAAGAAGTTAAGCACGGCTGATCTTAAAGAATTAGCAGAACGTGCTGTTACTGAATCAGTAACTAACGAAGATAACAAGAAACTTGTTGAATCTTATATTAATAAGTAAATCAATTTATAAGATGTTTAAAGACTGTGACTTTTGTCCGGTCTTTTTTTATTATTAATTTTAAAAAACATTTGACAAACGTCTAAAATTAGAATAATCTAATCACATTAAAAATAAATGAATTTAACAGCGAAAAAGTGGAACAGTAATTAATTTGATTAGATTACAGAGAGCCATGTTATCTGGAAAATGGTATTGATCAATTAATGAAAGTAACCACACAGCTAGCAATGCGAACTAAAAAGTAAGTGTTGCTTGGGTGCACCCATTACAGTGCTAGCGTATTTTTGTACGTGAAGTGGCATTTTTACTAATGCAATGAGGGTGGTACCGCGCAGAAGCGTCCTTTGAAAATCTATTGATTTTCTTAGGGCGCTTTTTTTTGTTCATTTGAACTGGAGGCGGTCAGAATGACTAATGTAACTAACAGCAATGGTGGACTTGTACGAGTGTATAGTATGGATTTATTTAAAAAAATACTATATTCACTTAGGAGAGTTTACTTATGGAAAATAAAAAATTAACTTTTAAACATTATCTGATTATTGGATCTATGCTATTTGGGATGTTCTTTGGTGCTGGTAATTTAATATTTCCAATTCATTTAGGACAATTAGCTGGCGGACATTGGCTGACTGCTGGATTAGGATTTTTATTGACAGGTACTTTGTTACCGTTGTTAGGTATTATTGCTATCAGTGTTACTCGTTCAACAGGTATTTATGATTTAGCAAAGCCGATCGGACATCGTTACGCCACATTTTTTATGATTTTGACTTGTGCTACATTAGGACCTTTGTTTGCAACACCAAGAACTGCTACAACTCCTTTTCAAATTGGGATCGCTACTCACGTTTCGGCCGCACAAGAACCATGGTATCTTTTAGGATATTCTTTAATCTTCTTTTTAATCGCTGGATGGGCTTCTAGAAAGCCAACCGGAGTTGTTGATACGATCGGTAAATTATTAAATCCAGCATTTCTAATTCTTTTAGCTATTATTTTTGGAATTGCCTTCACTAATCCTATGGGAACTGCCGCTACTGCCCATATAACATCTGATTATCAAAATGGAGCATTTTTACAAGGATTTTTACAAGGTTATAACACTATGGATGCCTTAGCCGCTTTATTATTTGGAATAGTTGTTGTTACATCTATTAGAGGATTAGGTCAAAATAATCCAGCTACTATTGCCAAAACAGCCGCTAAATCTAGTCTGTTAAGTATTTCATTGGAAGCATTTATTTATTTAGGTCTTATCTGGATCGGTGCTACTTCACTTACTCATTTCAAAATATCAGCTGACGGTGGAATTGGATTTTCTCAAATAGCGTCTTACTTTATGGGTGTACCAGGTGAAATTATTTTAGCAATTATGGCAACGTTAACTTGCTTAACAACTGCTGTTGGTTTGATTTCATCATTTGCGGAAGCTTTACATACTAAATTTCCTAAAACATCATATAGATTTTGGAATATTCTTTCATGTGTTGCCTCATTTTTGATTGCTAATATGGGACTAGAGCAGATCATCGCTTGGTCGACACCAATGTTGATGTTCTTATATCCTTTAGCAATTACTTTGATCATTCTTTCGATCATGTCACCACTATTCAATAGTGATCCGATCGTTTATATTACGACAACGATCTTTACGATCATCCCAGCTTTGATCGATGCACTAAATTCTGCACCAGCTATTATTTCACAACAAAATTTTTCTCAAATAATTTTGAAATGGGATAAAGCATACTTACCTTTGGCTCAATTAGGAATGGATTGGTTTATTCCTGCAGTGATTGGATTATTATTAGGATTAACGATCCATTATGTACAACTTGTTACTAAACGTTCAAAAGTCATAGATTAAACAGGGGAGGTTCAAAATGGCGTTTTTAGGTACTTTATGTTTCCTATTATTCTGTACCACATTAGCAGGGCATTTTTCCCATTTGTTAGGTGTCCCCGCGGTAATTGGTGAGATTATAGTTGGTGTAGTAGTAGGACCGGCAATATTAAATCTTGTTCAGCTGAATACCTTAGTAAATACTTTTTCAGAAATTGGAGTTGTTATCTTGATGTTCATTGGGGGACTTGAGAGCAATCTGCAATTACTAAAAAAGTATCTTCGACCAGCAATAATCGTGGCAATTATTGGAGTTATTTTTCCAGTAGTTATTATGGGAGGAGTGAGTTTGATTTTTAAATTTACTCCATTTGAAGCTTTGTTTATTGGAGTTATCTTTTCCGCTACTTCTGTTTCCATATCAGTTGAGGTTTTAAAAGAATTTAAAACATTGGACACTAAGGAAGGAGCAACTATCCTTGGTGCAGCCGTTGCTGACGATATTATTGGAGTCATTTTATTGAGTATTATGATTTCAATGATGGGCAGTAAAGAAACAACTAATATTGGCATCGTATTGCTAGAACAAATTGCTTTTTTTGCAGGTGTTTATTTATTATTTCGTTTTATAGCACCTCTATTGATGAGTTTGAGCAACCACTTATTAATGGCAGTTAGTCCAGCGATAATGTCGATGATAATTTGTTTAGGTATGGCATGGTTAGCTAATTTAGTTGGCCTAAGCGGGGCAATAGGTGCTTTCTTTGCCGGAATTGCTGTCGCTCAGACAGACTATCAAAAACAAGTCGATACTAATATTGAACCAGTAGGTTATACCTTATTTATCCCGATATTTTTTGTAAGTGTAGGATTAAATATGACTTTTCAAGGAGTCTGGGAATCATTACCATTTATCATTACAATGACACTCTTAGGTGTATTAACTAAACTGTTTGGTTGTGGATTGGGTGCCAAGTTAAATGGATTTTCCAATAGTAGCAACTATTTAGTAGGGGCCGGAATGATCTCACGTGGAGAGATGGCTTTGATAACAGCTCAAATCGGCTTTTCTGCGCATCTATTATCGAGTGAGTATTATTCCGATATAATTTTAGTAATTATATTAATTACTATCATTGCTCCGTTTATGTTAAAACAAGCGATAAAAAATATGCCGAATAAAGAAGAATCGATTGTTGTATAAAAAAGAGACTCATTAATCTATTGGATTATTGAGTCTCTTTGCGTAACGTTTCAAAATTTTGTCGTAACTATTAAAAATGATTAAATACTTTCCACAACTGACCATTTTAATGAAGTTTTATATGTTCCAGAAGCTAAATTATTATTATTGATATGCAATAAGATTCCATTTTCTTTAGACCAGCCGATCGAAGGGACTGAATTTCCTTGATTAGTAGCTTGAATAACTTGGTCGTTGTCGAATAGATCATAGGTATTGCCGTTTTCAACAAAATTGAGACTTCCTAGTAAGGCAACACTGTCATCATTCAAAAGATTGTCGTTTTGTTTAACTCTAACTTCAGTGTGATTTTTATTACGTCTTTGGTCATCTATTTCCACAATATTTTTAGGTTCATTTAATTCGTCAGGACGATAGATAGTTTCATTGGCAGAAAGTGGTGTTATTGTACCAAAATCTATATCCTCAACGTCCATTTGGAGAGTATTCGTTAAGTAAGTTATAACTCCCTGTGAACCTTCCATCTGATAATCATCGGGTGATGATACTTGTCCTTTAATGTAAGGAGTAGTGTGGACGGTTGTTTTTTGATCAACAGAACCTTCTTTAGTAGATACTTTAACAGAATGACTTTGTTTAGTGCTGAAACTCAAGTTGGGAATCACCACTTCCTTAGTATTATCTTTTGTGTTAGAAACAATATCATATTCATCATCTGATAATTCATTATCATCTAAAGTAACTGATTTAACAGTAGAGTTCTCTCTCACTGGTTCATGATAAGTGGCATTATTTAAGATCCCAGTTCCACTATTATTTGTTAAAGTAGATTGTCTTGTAATAGTGTCATTTTCATTTACTCCGAACAAATGCAAATCGTAGTCTAAGTCGTCATTGTAGTCTTCGTTATCTAAGCTGTTATCGATCTTTATGTCAGGTGATCCATCTGGAATTACTGTCAAAGTAGCTTTATTGGTAGTGTAACTCTTATTAATAACGCCTAATTTAACGTTGATTACAGCTTGATATTTACTTTGGTTATCATCTTCCATAGTGGTAGGATCAGTCGTTACAGATAAAGAACCGTTGATTTCGTCATCTTTATTTATTTGAACCCTAGAACCGTCAGGATTATCACGATACCATTTCACGGTGTATTGGTTACTGCCGCCACTATCGTCTCCGCCTTCATCGCCATCGTCGCCGTCATCATCTATATCTTCAAGGTCACCTAGATTTCCTTGAATTGCGAAAGTTGCTTTTTGTCCAGCCTTTACTTCCTGATCTTCTAGACCTTGTCCGACATGAACTTTAGTTGTTGCCTGAATGTCGTCTCCGGTAGGGTTATGCAAAGTACCAATTACGGTAACTGTTCCTTGTACTTCTTTTTTGGTTACAGCTGTTAATAAACCAGTATCCTCATCAATTGTAGCTAAGGACGTATCATCGACACTCCAAGTGACATTTCCGGTATAATTTTCCGGAATTACGTCGGCATGGGCATAGGTTGAAGTAGCTGCCATGTCAAATGAAGTACTGTAAATATAATCGTCATCTGTTCTGATGGACATTTTTTCACCATCGACTGGATAAGGTACGGTGTGTACTGCCGCGACGTGGGAATAGATTTTTTTTGCAAAAGGATTAGGAATAATACCGATCCATTGGACTTGCAACTGATAAAAGGTCGTTTGGTTGGCATCTTTTCCAGTTATTGTGAGATTTTCGCTTTTGCCACCGTCAGCTTTGCTAACTTCAGTCCATTTTCCATCATCGGGCTTATATTGATACCATTGATATCTTGCCCAACGATCTAATGTCGCAGCAGCGTATACAGCAGAACGTGCTGAATCTGTTCGTAAAGTTATTGTATCGCCGACTACAACGTTATTTTCTTCTTTTGGCTGTAATGCAAAACCAGTCGTAAGCCAAATGCCGAAGAATTTTTTTACATCTTTAGTAGGTTTATGATAATATCCTACATCTTCAATACTGGGACCAGTGTCTGTGTCTTCAGCGAAGGTATTTAACTGATTTAATTGGAAGCAACTTAAGGTTAATAAGAAGGTTATAAACATAATAGATAACTTTTTTATTTTCATAAATCGTCTCCTTATGAATTTGCTTTCATAAGTTTAACATAATATTTTTTAATAATAATCCATATTACGCAAAAATTATTTATATAATATGAGTCAAATTATATGCTTGTGATAAAAAAATTAAAATATTTTGTTGTATTAAGTGAAAATATCGCCAAAAGTCATTCTATTTTGAGATAAGTGTTATTCTAAAAGTAGAGGATAAATATAAATTATTTGATATTTTGAGGAAAGGACACCATTGATATTTCAGGTGATTTGGCGGATAAATTGGAAGATAAAGTTAAATTTAGACGTAAATTGATACTAACAAGTGCCACTTTAATTGGATTAGGTGCCGGAGTTATGCTGGGAACTAATGTTAAGGCTGATACAGATAGTACAGTTTCAAGTCAAGATACTACATCTGAAAATGAATCTTCAAATGAACAAATTGATCAAATAAAACCAGATCCAGATAGTCCAGAAAACTCTGTAGACCAAAAAGATACTAGTGATACAACAGAGACCAAAAATACTGATCCAACTGGAGATACTAGTGCCACTGACCCCGAAGTACCGGATCCAGATAAGACAGCAACTCCTGATAACAATGTTGTGCCCACGGATAATAACGATTCGACAACTGATATAAAAACTAATACTGATAAAGAAACAACTGATCAGTCCGACTTTAGTTATAGTAAAGATTCAAATGGGAATTATATTGTCACTGGATATACCGGTGCAGCACAAAAGGCTGCTAATGACGGCAAAGATCCTAAGTATGCTACTGATATTACGATTCCCGATTATTATAAAGGAACACCAGTTATCGCCATTGCTGATAATGCCTTCAATAATGACAGAAGTGGCAATGATAATCTTTCGATCGTTGATGGATTAACTTCAGTCACTCTAGGCAAGAACTTACAATGGATCGGTGCTAACGCTTTTGAAAATAATAAGTTAACATCAATTAATTTTACCGATGGAATTTGGTCAATTGGTTCTAATGCCTTTAAAAATAACGAATTAACAGATATCGATTTGAATCAAGTAACACAAATAAATACTGATGCTTTTAGTAATAATCATATTGGAAAATTAGTAATACCCGATAAAACAACTAATATTGCGGATGATGCTTTTAGTAACAATGAAATAACGGATTTAACTTTGGGCAAAGAGATTGAAACTATTGGTACGTCAGCTTTTGCTAACAATCAAATTTCTGGAACAATAACTTTACCAGATAAATTATCACAATTAGGTGATTATGCTTTTGCTAATAATAAAATAACTGGCATTAATTTTAATAATTTAATAACTAAAATGAATACTGGAGTATTTGAAAATAACAATTTAGCAGGTTCTCTAGTATTGCCTAATAATGTGGTCAATATTGGCGATCAAGCTTTTGAAAATAATCAACTAGAACAGTTAGTCTTAAATCCAGATGTTGAAACCATTGGTACTAATTCTTTTGCCAACAATAAATTAACTGGTACTTTGACGATACCTAAAAGTGTAACTAGTGTTGGTGAGAGTTCTTTTGCCAATAATGATTTAACAGGCTTAGTTTTAAGTGGTGAATTAGACAGCTTGGGTGATAGAGCCTTTTACAGTAATAATTTACAAAGCATTAAAATTGATGGAAAAATTGGCTCGATCGGTAATGAAGCTTTTGCTGATCAGAAAACTATGGCAGTCACAGTTTATGCCACATATACCAAGGCTTTGGGTATTAGAGCTGCTATTGCTAAAAATCTTGGATTAACTTCAGCTGATCAATTGGCACAATTACAATTTTCTATTGATGGAAAAACTCTAGAATATAATGAATATTATGATGAATTAACACTTCCTGAAAATTACCAAGGTCAAGATGTTACTGTTACCGCCAAGTTAAATTCTGGTGGATTAGATACCGGTTGGTATGGAACTAATGACCTAGAATTAACTTTAGTAAAAAAGATGGTAACGGCCGATGTTAAAATACCTAGCAATCTATCTGATCAACCTTGGGTTAAATCAGTAGTCAACGATGTAACCGGCCAAGTTGGTACAATTGTTGAAGTCGAAGTTCCACAGGTTTTGGGTTATGTTTCTGATAAAGATACAATTACAGCGACAGTTAATGAAGATGGAACCATTACGGCTAATGAATCAGTGGATTATGAACCAGATCTTGGTCCTCATAAAGATCCAACAGGCGGTGGCACAGATCCAGTCGATCCGACAGATCCAGTAACTCCAACGGATCCAGTAGACCCCACAGATCCAGTAACTCCAACAGATCCAGTAGACCCAACGAACCCAGTAAGTCCGACAGATCCAGTTACACCAACAGATCCAGTAACTCCAGTAGCTCCAGTAATGCCAAATAATCCAAATACGGATCCAAATATTAAAAACCCTTCAGATAATAGTTCTTCAATTGATAATTCGGGATCAAATAAACCAAATGAAATTGAAAGTGATCCAACAAAACATTCTGATTATCCAAAGGATTTGATAATAAATTCAATTTCAGATCCGGTTTCTAATAACGGAAATGTTAAATTAGCTGGTAAAGATGGAATCGTAAAAGAATTTAATAATAATCGTTCGGATCCTATTTCAGAGAATGATCCCTTGCTAAAGACTTCTACGGATTCGAATATTAATTCAACTAACATCCAATTGAAATCTAATGCAAATAATCAAGGCTTGTTGCCTCAAACTAGCGATAAGTCCAGTTTTTTAGGCTGGGTAGGTGCTGTAGTATTAGTCTTTCTAGGTTGGCTAGGATTCAAGAGCAGAAAACACGATAATAAATAAAAGTCTGGAACAAAACTACTTTGTCTCTAAATGTGCAGCATAAACGTGGAACAAAACATAGCTTTTTCCGCTTAAAACCAATAGCTCCAGTAATCTAAAAGCAGATTACTGGAGCTATTGATCTTAATGCTCGAAAGCTGAACATGTTTTTTTCCACTCTTTTTTTAGATAAAAAAACTTTACAAAGCCCGATTACAGATGTAAACTATAAATTGAAGTAAAGATTACAGATGTAAACGAAGGACTTGATATAAATGACAGAGATAGAAAATATGACAAAAGCTGAATGGCAAGTTATGAGAATTATTTGGACACTTGGTCAAGCCACGAGTAAAGAAGTCATTGATATTTTAGAAAAAAAGACTTCTTGGAAGACTGCAACAATAAAAACTTTAATAATTAGACTTCAGAAAAAGAATTTTTTAACAGCTGATGAATCATCAAGACCTTATATTTATAAGCCCTTGATTGAAGAAACAGACGCTATTCATCAGAGTGTGAATAATTTATTCGATAGTCTTTGCTGTATGAAAAAGGGCAATGCAATTGGAGATATAATTGAGAACTCAGCTATTTCTAAAGGTGACATTGACGATTTAATATCAATTTTACAAGATAAGAAAAAAGAAGCACCTGATGAAGTAGAATGCGATTGTTTGGAGGCGAACCTATAATGGAAAATATGAAAAATCACGATATGCATAAAATGGATGATATGAAGATGGACGATATGGGCGGCGGACACATGATGATGCACGGTGGCCATATGATGGACATGGGAGATTTGCGTAAGAAGTTTTGGATTTCATTAGTTTTAGCAATACCTGTATTTATACTTTCACCATTTATGGGATTGCATTTACCATTTCAATTTCAATTTCCAGGTTCGCAATGGGTGGTTTTGATCTTGTCCTCGATTTTGTTCTTTTATGGTGGTAAACCATTCTTAAACGGGGCAAAAGGAGAACTTCAAAGTAAACAACCCGCAATGATGACTTTGATTACAATGGGTATCAGTGTTGCTTATATTTACAGTCTATATGCTTTTGTAATGAATAATTTCTTTGGTGCAGCTAATATAATGGATTTCTTCTGGGAATTAGCTTCCTTGATCGTAATTATGTTGTTGGGTCATTGGATTGAAATGAAGTCGACTATGGATGCCGGTAATGCACTTCAAAAAATTGCATCACTAGTTCCAAGTAAAGTACATATGGTTCATAACGATACAACAATGGATCATGAAATTGGCATGGTTAAAGCCGATGATATTATTGAAATTCGTGCTGGTGAATCAGTTCCACTTGATGGTGAAATTATTCAAGGTGAGAGTTATATCAATGAATCTTTGATAACTGGTGAATCAAAAGCAGTTAAAAAAGGTGTCGGTAAAAAAGTTGTTGGTGGTTCGATCAACGGTGATGGAACTATCAGAGTAAAAGTTACTAAATCTTCTAAAGAAGGTTATTTATCACAGATCAGTAAATTAGTTAACGATGCACAACGTAGTAAATCAAAAACTCAAGCTTTGGCAGACAAAGTTTCAGGCTGGTTATTCTATGCCGCAGTCACAGCTGGTTTATTATCATTTGTTTATTGGTTGATCTTTGGCAGTATGAACGTGGCCTTAAATAGATTAGTTACTGTTTTAGTTATTGCATGTCCACATGCTTTAGGTTTGGCAATTCCTCTAGTTATGTCACGTAGTACCTCAATCGCTGCTACAAATGGATTGATCATTCGTGATAATCAAGCAATGGAAAACAGTCGCAAGATCGATTACGTTTTAATGGACAAGACCGGTACTTTAACAGAAGGGAAGTTTACTGTTAATGGGATCAAGTCACTTGATAAAAAATATGACGATAAAAAAGTTCTTGGATTGATAGCTGGTTTGGAATCAGGATCAAGTCATCCAATTGCCAGTGGTGTTATAAATTATGCTAAATCAAAAAACATCCTTGCTGATACTTTAACTAACATTGAAGCTATCAAAGGATACGGAATGTCTGGTAAAAAAGATGGACAAGAATATCTTTTGATCAATATGAAATATCTTCAAGAAAATAATATCTCTATTGATAGAACAATTATTCAACCATATTTGGATAAAGGTAATACAATTAGTTATCTTCTATTAAATGGACAAATTATCGGATTTATTGCCTTAGGCGATAGGATCAAGAAGAATTCTGTTCAATTTATTAAAGACTTAAAAGCAAGAAATATTACACCAGTTATGTTGACCGGTGATAATAAAGAATCAGCCGCTATTATGGCAAAACAATTAGGTATTGATGAATTTAAAGCAGAATTACTACCAGAAGATAAACACGATTATCTTAAGAATCTTGAATTAACCGGACATCGTGTAATGATGGTTGGTGATGGTATCAATGATGCTCCTAGTTTGGCAAGTGCAACAGTCGGAGTCGCTATTGGTGCTGGTACTGATGTAGCAATCGATTCAGCAGATGTGGTTTTATATAACAGTGATCCAAGCGATATTATCAAATTCTTGAATCTTTCACATAAAACATATCGTAAAATGGTCGAGAACCTCTGGTGGGGAGCTGGATACAATATCTTAGCAATTCCACTAGCAGCCGGAGTTTTAGCTGGAATAGGGTTTGTTCTTAGCCCAGCAGTCGGTGCTGTCATAATGTCATTATCAACAGTTATCGTTGCTTTGAATGCTATGACATTAAGATAGAGAGCGTCATTATGCGGTTGCCGTCTCCGGTCAAAAGTGAGATAAGCCTGCCGTGGGACCGTCTTGAGCCACGGTCTCAAGACTCGATTTCAAGCTTTGCATGGTACGCAAAGCTTGAAATACGTCCGTGGTGTAAGCGACAAGTCGCTAACGCCACTGTCACGGCGGGGCTTATCTCACTTTTGACCTCCGACTTTGATTTTAGTTTCATTTTTAGGTTTTGTTATGGGAATTAAAAAAGCAGAATATCTTTACGAATGTGTATCTTAGATTAGGTAAATTCGTATTGATGTTCTGCCTTTTTGTATTAATTATTTTAAAAATTTATTCAGATGTAATTTATTAAAATATCCACCAACAAGTCAAAAAATAAAAATCCATATAAGTTGGAGGACAAAAACGATAAAAGCCAGCAGTGCTAGTTCTGTTAGCGACTCGTCGCTTACAGAACGGACGCATTTTAAGATTCGCCATGCGAAGCTTAAAATCGAGCTTTGAGGCCGTGACTCAAAGCGGTCCCACAGCAGGCTTTTATCGTTTTTGACCGGAAACGTCAGTAAACAACCTACTAATCAATTGAAAATGGTGCTTCAATGACAATTTCTTAACAATACCTAATCCCGGAAACTTATCTTGATTGCTGTAAGATAATAATTCTTGTAGTGCTGGGGTGTTATTTATGCCGTTAATGTTTTTTGAAGACCAATTAACTAGTTTGGTTAAAGCTTCAAAGAACTTTTCTTTTTGTCCGCGCATACTTTCATTACTATCTGAAACAAAGTGGTGAATTCTTAATATTCCATTTGAAGTTACGTAAATAATATGTAATGCGATGGCTCTACTAGGCATCCCCTTATCAAAATAGACACTGCCTACCATTGAATAATCACCAAACCCTTGATAATTATCCACTTGTTTATACCAACTTGCTGGTTGAAAGTATTCGTCTTCTAATATTTTATAGTCTTCGACGTGCTTAACAAAGGTTAAAGGATCAGTCAGTGATATGGCTTTTTTACCGGCAATTTTATGTAGGCGAGCTTCTTCAGGAATTAGTATATGATCTGTCTGCTTTAATAAATTTGAATGTTGATAAGCTTTTAAAAGAGGGTAGTGCTTGGCTATTAAAATGGTTTCTTGATCAGAATTTAAATAATCTGTGGAAAAATCAGCGGCTAAAATGGCGCTTGGTAAAAAGAAATCCACAGTTGACATATCTGGAAGTGGATATAGCTTAGTGTCGTTTAAGCCATAAACGCTTACTTGAGGATTGGCAACTAGACTGAATGGTTGATGAAATTTTAAAAATGTATTAACGGTTTTTTGGAGTTCTTTAGAATCTCTAACTGGTTCAATAATGGGGATGATATTTTTATCTAGTTGTTTATCTTCGCAGAGTTCTTTTAAGGCTAATAAATCGTACATTCTACCGCGCAAATATGGATAATAGGTCATATTTTATCCTCCAAATTAGGAGAATTTTGTGATTGTAGATCCAATTTTAAATTTCTTAATTCGGTATTTCTTGCGTCTAGTTCTTCTTCTAAAGCAGAAATTTTATCATTTTCTGAATCTTCTATAAAGCGGTCATACAAATTATGATCTGGTTTGTAAATATCATATCCAATTTTAGAACGTTTTTTTAGTTCTTTAAAAAGTTGATCATCAGAGTATAGTTGTAAACCTTTTTCGATTCTTTTAGCTTTATCCACTTCTCTAAACAATGAAGCTATAAAGTGACTGGTCAGATATTTTTCATCTACTTGTAGATCTTGGTATTGTGCTTTTTTGGCAATTGTTAAAAAACCTGGAGCACGTTGTGTTTGTGGAGATAATTCGACGGCTTTTTTATCAAAGGCTCGATAAATTAAAACCCCAATGTGATCAGGAATCTCTTCTTTTACTTCTTCAAAAAGTTTCTGTGTCAAAACAAAATAATTATAATTTCCTATGAATGAAAGTTTGGCTTTAGAATGAAAATCATTTTTGGTGATCTTTAATTCAAAACAGCGCCATTCAATTTCGCCATTTGGTAGTTGGCGATAACTTAGAGTATCAACAATACCTTTTTTTTCGGGCATTGAAACTTCCTCAACAACATAAGCATCTTGTTCTAAACAATATTGGTAGAGGGTACTCTCGAGATTTTTTGTTAGCTTAGTTTTCATAAATTGTCTACCTTTGTAAGATTATCTGGTTATATTATAGAATATATGTTCGTATTTGTCGCTAAAAAAAAGAACGTCTTAAGATTGCGTTCTTTGATAGTATGGCAGGTCTAAAAAGATGATCGTAATTTCTGTACCTTTATCCACCTGTGAATTGATCTCAATTTCATGCCCAAGTTTATCCACCATTTTTTTAACGAGATATAATCCCATACCAGTCGACTTACTACCTGAGGTCCGACCATTATTTCCTGTAAAACCTTTGTTGAAAACACGGCTCAAATCTTGTTCGGCGATACCAATACCATTGTCTTTAATATGTAAAGCAACGTTATCATTTTTATTCGTTGTAAAAATAGAGATCTTACCATTTTGATCAGTGTATTTAAGACTGTTAGCAATGATTTGGTTCAGTATAAAACTAAGCCATTTTTCATCGGTTAAAACTTTTTCAGAACTAATATCCAAATCAATGCTGATGCGCTTAGCGATAAACATTCTTTTGTTACTTCTGATCGATGACTTGACGATGTTATTTAGATCTTGTTCTTGAATTAAGTAATCATTGGAAAAATTAGTTAAACGTGCAAAATACAGTGCCTGGTCGACTAAGTAATCAATTTGATCGATTTCTTCATCTAATAGTTCTTTATCCAAATTACTGTCTTGTGATAATTTCAAAGCTGCCAAGGGGACTTTGATATCGTGGACCCAGGATTCTGTATATTCACGCTGATCTTTTTGGCTTTGATGCAGTTCAGTCAATTCTTTTCGATAATCTAAAGAAATATCATTGATCTTTGCTTGGATAAATTTTTCTTCGTTATTTTTAGCGCCATATAGCTCTTTAGAAGGGTCATTATCACTATTTTGCAGGATATTGTACCATTCTTTCTTCCTATTAAATGATAAAACCAGACTAATAGCAGAGATCAAAATTGCTAAGATCCAAGTGTAGATCAGAGTACCTTTTTGAAAGTGTACTTGAGGATCTAAATAAAAAATCACTTCGATAAAGGTTATGCCAAAGAGTATTACTAAAATCAATCCGATATGATCGCGTAAGTATTTATTTAATGTCATAGATAACCTCGTTTAAGGAATAATGTAACCTTGGCCTACTTTGGTGACGATATAGTCTTTGAGACCAAATTGAGAAATTTTAGTTCTTAAGCGATTAATATTGACGGTCAAAGTATTGTCATCAACAAATCGTTCGTCATCCCACATGAAATTCAATAGTTGCTCTCGAGTGACTATTTTACCTTGATCCTTTAATAGTCTCTGTAATAATTTGTATTCGTTTTTAGATAAATCAATTTTCTCTTCGCCAATTTCAACCGTACCATTAGCAAGATTCAATTTCAGACCGTTGTACTCGACAATATCATTATTATTTTTCGTAAAATCGTATGTTCTGCGTAATAGGGCGTTTATTTTAGCAATCAAAATATCAACTGAAAATGGTTTTTCGACAAAATCGTCAGCTCCCATATTCATAGCCATAATTTGATCCATATTAGAATTGCGTGAGGAGATGATTATGATCGGAATTTTTGATATTTTTCTTATTTCCTGATTCCAGTAATAACCATCAAATACAGGTAAATTAATATCGAGTAAAATTAAATCGGGTTTATATGTTTTAAATTGTTCGATAATCGTTTCAAAATTTTCTGTTACATAATTATCAAGATGCCATTTTTGCAGATTTTCACTGATCAATTTGGAGATAGATGGATCATCCTCAATAATCATAATTTTTGCCATAGAATTAACCCCCACATGATAGAATAAGGCTAACTATTATCATAACAGTAATTTTTAATTTATGGAGAACAGACTGTGCAAATTATTGTAAAGAATATTGCTAAAGATTATGGAAAAAGATTCAATGCGGTACATGCGATCAAAGACATCGGCTTGGAAGTTAAACAAGGTGAATTTCTAGGGATCATGGGTCCGTCTGGTGCGGGGAAGTCTACTTTATTAAACATTATTTCTACTAATGAAAGACCAGATCATGGACAAGTTTTGATCGATGGAATTGATATGACGCAATTACATGATAAAGATCAAGCTAAATATCGTCGAAATAAGATGGGGTTTATTTACCAGAATTTTGAATTATTGGACTCATTAAATGTTAAAGAAAACATTATTTTACCAATGGCTTTAAGGCATGCTTCTAAGCGATTGATCGAACAAAGTTTTAAACATATGACGAGATTATTAAACATTGAAGAATTAAGTAAACGTAATGTTGATGATCTATCGCTTGGACAAAAACAGATCGTGGCCGCGGCAAGGGCTTTGATCAATGGTCCGGAAATATTATTTGCTGATGAACCAACGGGAAGTCTTGATTCTAAGTCGGCAACTATTTTATTAAATTATATGCAGCTGATAAACGATAAAGAAAAAACGACAATTTTAATGGCTACTCATGATGCTTTTACAGCTAGTTATTGTTCAAGGGTGGTTTTTGTTAAAGATGGTATTATTTTCTCTGAAGTAGTCAATCCAGGAGATCGTAATAAATTTTTTGAGCAAATTATAAATATGCAAAGAACTATCGGCGGAGGGAGCTACTTTAATGTTTCTAAAAATAGTTAGACGTAGCTTCACCAATATGCGCGATAGTTATCTGATTTATGTGCTAGCTTGTAGTTTTGCAATTGGCATCTTTAGTGTTTTGTTATCGTTAGTTGATAATCCTAAATTAAAGACTAATATATCCATTTGGAGCAGCGGATTTGCTAATATTACTTTGTTTTTTAGCATTTTATTTATTTTTTGTGCGTTTGTATATATGGGCTTTGTCGGCGGCTTTTTTATTAAACAACAAGCACATGAGTTTAAAACTTTTGATAAATTTGGCATGTCACGTTTTACTATTCTCATAATTGGATTCATTCAAACAATGCTAGTTCAATTGGTATCTTGGGTGATTGGAATTTTAATAGCGTTAATTTTTCAAAAGTTTTTTGGGATGTTGCTGCTATATTTGATGGGAGTTAAATCAGGATTTTCTTTCTTATTCACTAGCAATACCTTTAATTTACTAATCCAAATAGGTATTTATTCAACCTTGGTTTTTAGTGTCATGAATTCTTTTAGAGTTAACCGTTTACTAAAAGATAAGAATAATAAGAAAATATCATCTCGATTTTATTTAAGAATACCTGCTGGCTTTTTAGGAGTGTTATTTTTTATCAGTGGTTTGTTCGTCACGATCGTGCTTATTAGCGATATTAAAGATAATCAGACGAATCAAGTTATGCAACAATTGATTTTCTTGTTCGTAGCGTACTTACTGGGATCATATTTGATATATTTTGGCTTTTTGCCAAGTCTTTTGACGATATTACAGCATATTAAATGGATCGCTTATACTGGGATCAATGTTTTTTCATTCAAGTATTTTAAAGAGCGTCTAATTAGAAATAATTCTGTTTTATGGTTTATCACAGAATTATCATCGTTGGCTTTGATCTTATTATCGATTTGTTATTTTAGTTATCAAACTGCTTATAGTAATTATTTATACGCCCATCCATTTGAACTGACGGCTAATCAATATACTGTTAAAGATATTAAAAACGACTTAAAAGAAAATAATTCTCAAATTACTCGTGAATATAAAACTACCGTTAAAACTACCGTAGTTAAACGAGGATCGAACGGTGAGATTATCCCAGGGACTTTTATGTCATATTCAGATTATCAAAAGTTACCTAAGTCCAATGTGGCAAAAAACCCTAAAATATCAAAGAATCAGTTTCTAATACTAGATTTTGGCTATAATGTTTCGGGTTATAATTTTAAAAAACCAGATACAGCTGTGGTAAGTGTTAAAAATGCCAAACAGATCAAATCTGATAAAATTGGTTCGGCCTTCCCATATGGATCAACGATGTATCAAGGTTTAATGATAATTGCACCAGATAATTACTATAATAAACTGCAGGCTGATGTTAAAAACACCTTTTATGGCTGGTTTTTCAAAGATGGAGATAAATTAACTCATAAACAATTTAAAAAACTAGATAAGCAGGAATATACCAGAGGTGTTTTAATAAAAAAGGCAGACAACTTAAATGATACAAAGTTGTCTGCGGTACATGAACCAAAACATTATCAAGGTGAGATCTTTATGGATTCCAATTATTCACGGCAAAAAACGGCTAAAATTCAAGTCGATCAAATAAGTGGTTTTGGGATATTTATTGTTGCTTTATTCAGCGTTGCCTTATTGATTGCTTTAGGAAGTGTTTTAACTTTAAAATTGTTATTAAGGGATGATTCCGAGTGGAAACAATTGAGGACGTTGAATAAAATTGGAGTCGATAAAGGTGAGATCAAAGAAATTGTCAAAAAGGAAACGATTTATACGTTTGTCATCCCAATCGTTTTTGCTGTAATGCAGTCTTACATCGTAATTGCCTTGATCGGACGTTTTTCTGCAATGACGATGATTGTTCCATTTATCTTGATTAACCTTTGTTATATTGCACTTTATGGGATAATAGGTTTTGTAACCTACCTGATATCTTGGCGCAGTGTTGATCAGAAACTTAACTAAGTTCGTATTCTTTGAGGAAGAATCCAAATGGTTCTTCTGAAAAGCGCTGGATTTCGACATTGATTTGTTTTTTGATAAATTCACGCCAGTTTTTCAATGAATTTTCGTCAGGGAAAGTATTAATAATTAAATATTCTAAACGATCATCCTTTTTTTGAAATATTTCTGAGTCTTTTGTATTGATGGCAAAATCCTCTGAATATAGTTTGTTATCAAATATTGCCGCCTGATCTTTATTAAATTTTAAATAGGTCAATAAATATAGTCTATTTGAACTTACTAAGGATCCAGTCTTCTTGCGGTATTGACCAGATTCAGCTAATACTTTTATTAAAAGATGATCTGCTTTATCATCAAATAAGGGTTTTAATAAAGTATCAGCAGTTGTCTGTTGATTCTTTAAAAAATTATATGTTCCTAGCTTTAATGTTATGTTCATAATTATTGAAATCCTTTCAACAAAATTTTTGGAGGTTTTCACATGTTAATTACAGTTTTAGGCTTTTACGGAGGATACCCTCACAATGGTATCGGAACTTCAGGATATTTACTAAAAGATGACAATTTCAATGTTTTGATCGACTGTGGTAGTGGGGTATTGAACGTTTTGTCCAATTATCTCGATCCAACTGATTTGGATGCCGTTGTTTTATCTCACTATCACCATGATCATACCGCAGATCTTGGAGTTTTGCAGTATAACTGGTTAGCGGCGGATAAGGAACAACCACTTCCTATCTATGGTCATACACAAGACTTTGTTAACTTTGCTCAATTAACAGAAGGCAATGCTACTAAAGGGATTGCTTATAATGATTATGAGCCAACAAATATTGGACCATTTAAATTTGAATTTCTAAGGACCATTCATCCTGTTCCAGCTTATGCAATGCGCATAACAAAGGGTGATAAGACAATAGTTTATACTGCTGATACAACTTATTTTGATGGATTAGTAGATTTTGCTAAAGGAGCTGACCTATTGGTCACTGATACTAACTTCCCTGAAGAAGTTACTGGTAGAAAGTGGCATATGAATACTAAAGAGTCAGGTACTTTGGCAAAAGATGCTGGAGTTAAGCGAATGATGATCAGTCATTTACCTCAAAATTATAAAAAGCAGACTTTGTTAGAACAATCACAAAAATATGCTGGTGATATTCCAGTAATCAGAGCTTTCCAAGGTCTTGAGGTTCAAGTTTAGGCTCCATTCCTATTGTTATAGGTATTACACTTGTAAACCATAAATAGGCAATAATCTTTAGTATAACTTTTAAATTATGCTAAATGTGAATACATCACAATTAACGCTTATTTGACGGTTCATCAAGTTCACAATCTATAAAAACGAGAACAAACATTCGTAAGTTTTTATTATAAAAAGTATAGATTTTATATTAGTAATACGATACAATATTATTGTGTTAGTAATCAGAATGCACAATATACAGAAAAGGAGAGATTATAATGGTAACTATTTATACATCTCCAAGTTGCACTTCATGCCGTAAAGCAAAGGCTTGGCTCGAACAACACGATATTCCTTACAAAGAAAGAAATATTTATTCTGAACCCTTAAATAAACAAGAAATTAAACAAGTCCTACAAATGACAGAAAATGGAACTGAAGAAATTATTTCTACACGTTCCAAAGCATTCCAAAATCTTAAGGTTGATCTTAACGACCTAACAATCGATCAATTATTAACCTTAGTACAAGAGAACCCTGGATTATTGAAGCGCCCAATCATCATGGATGATAAGCGTCTACAAGTAGGATTCAATGAAGACGAGATCAGAAGATTCTTGCCTAGAAGTGTTAGAACAATGGAATTACAAAGAGCTCAACTTATGGCTGGGTTATAAGAACGTCGTTCACGTAAGTGAACGGCTTTTTTTGTTACCATAAGTTTTAAGTTACATAATCCAATTTTTGATATTCAAAGTATTCAAATATGACCGCCTTTTTTATAAATATTAAGATATTATTAGTATATATAAGTTTATTTTGTTATTAATAGGAGGAAATTATGAATAAAGGCAGAACAAAAAGTTTAATTCAGCTTATTTTTGCAAGCTTATTTGTTTTTGTCTCGTTTTTTTTGGTAAATACTTCCGTTAAAGCTAATGACGTTCAAGATCTTATTAATCAAAATGATTCATTAGTGGTTAATCAACCAAAAGCAAAAACTCAAGCAGCCAGTATCTCAGCTTATTCAGTTACCAATAGTGGAACTTTTGGAACTTGTGATTGGGATATTGACGATACAGGTTTATTGACGATTCACGCTGGTGTTTTAGGTGCTGGTATGGGTAATTGGAATAAAGCGTTGGTTACTAGTGTCTATGTTGATCCTGGAGTAGTAGCAAATTCTAATTCAATTCAACTCTTTTATAACTTAACAAATGTAACATCGATCGATGTTACTAATTTAGATACTAGTAATGTCATAGATTTTAGTAGCTTTTTTTCAGGTGATTCTAAATTACAAAACATAATCGGTATTGAAAAGATGAATACTAGTAGCGCAACCAACATGAGCTCAATGTTCAGTTCCAATTCTGCTTTGACAACTTTAGATGTCTCGAATTTTGATACGAGTAAAGTTACCAGTATGTCAAGTATGTTTCAATCTTGCCGTGCCAATATTACAGGCTTAAAAAATTTTGATACAAGTAAAGTTGCAAATATGTCTTCTATCTTTTCTAGTACCCAATTAACTAACACCGATGATATTAAAAATTGGGATACATCAAGTGTTAGCAACATGTCAAATATGCTTTCATTCAATTCTAAAATGACAAGTATCGATCTATCTAATTGGGACAAAACTAAAGTTGTAAATATTTCAAGTATGTTTTCAAATGATACAGCTTTAACTGAAATAAATGGTCTAAAAGAATGGGATACGAGTAATATTACTAATATGTCAAGTCTTTTTACGAACACAAGGTTTAGTGAACTACCTGAAATAGAAAATTGGAATACCTCAAGCGTTTCTAATATGTCTAAGATATTTTATCAATGTACGAATCTTAATAACTTAGATCTATCCAATTGGAATACGGATAACGTTACTAATATGTCATATATGTTTGGTAGTGATGCTAAGTTAAATGAAAACAACTTGATAGGAATCGATAAATTTAATACTGCTAAAGTTAAGGACTTCGGTAGTATGTTTTCTAGTACAGGATTTACAGTTTTGAATCTATCCAATTTTGATACAAGTAGCGCTGAAAGTTTATCAAACATGTTTTTCAGTACAAAATCATTAACTAAAATTATTGGTGAATTCAATACATCAAAAGTAAACACTCTAAGCAGTATATTCTTGGGGAGTGCTATTTCTGATTTTTCTGGTTTAAATATTGCTGATTGGGATACTAGCAACGTAACAAATTTTTCAGCTGCCTTTAGTCAAACTAAATTTACCTCCTTACCAGAGGTAATCAATTGGAATACAGGATCTGCCGAAAATTTTTATTCTATGTTTAGTCAAATGTCTAATTTGACAGACCTAGATCTTTCAAAGTGGAACACCCCAAACGTAACTAACATGTCATCTATGTTTTCTATGGACAAAAATTTGAATAATTTGGACATTTCTAACTTTGATACAGGTAAGGTACAAAACTTTTCTAGTATGTTTTATTCTATTGGTAATATAGATAAAATAGACACTTCGAACTGGAATACAAGTAGCGCAACTAATATGAATCATATGTTTTATAGTTCCGGAATTAAAATACTAGATACTTCCAGTTGGAATACAAGTAAAGTTACCGATATGACTTCTATGTTCGGAAGTGCGTCTTCTCTTGGTAAATTGGATCTTTCCAATTGGGATATGTCGAATGTAAAAAGTATGGACAGTATGTTTGACGGGGCTAATAGTTTATGGAGCCTTGGATTAGGTCCTAAAGTGTTCTTCACTGATGATGTGTCACTTCCTCAGGCATATTCAAATCATCTATTTACTGATCAAGAAGAAAATAAACAATATACTTCAATCTCAGGTTACTGGCAAGCGGTAGGGGAAGATATTGGTGGAACTCCTCATTCTGCATTAGGTCAGTTAATTTCAAATGATGATTTAGCGGCTCTTTATTCTAAACAAGGCGGTCCGACTGCTACTTATGTTCCTCAACAAACTCCACTTATAGATATGAAGATGGATGTCCCGGATCTATCCTTTAGTAAAACAGGTTCAAATAAAATGGTAGTCCATCGACAAGAAAGCAACTGGGGAATAACAGTAACTAATAACACCTTCCCCGCTCAGTATGTAAAGGGCGACGTCAAAGTCAAGATGTCAAAAGACTTGACTGATGCTAATGGTAATAGTCTTAATGGATCTTTGATTTTTAGAGATTATGGCAAAGATGATCAAGTTATTGGTTCTGATGATACTACTATTGCGACAAGATCATTTCCAACGAGTGACTCGACAATTAGCTGGAGTAAAAATGAGGGCTTTTTGATGGATTTTGATGGTTCAACTGTCAAAGCAGGAGATTATTCTGGAACTTTAACTTGGACCTTGCAAAATAGCCTTTAGTAGAGTTTCTTTTCTTTACATAAATTTTGAGACTGTTAGAATGTAGATACAGAATTGAGGTGACTATGATGGAAATGGATCGACTTAATGAGAATACAATCAAAGTCATTCTTAGTACGCAGGATTTACAAGACCGTGGTGTAACTGTTTTGGATCTCTTGGGTAACAAGAAACAGATTGAATCTTTCTTCTATAGTATTTTGGATGAAGTTGACAAGGACCATGTTTTCTCTAACAACGAACCTGTAACTTTCCAAATCATGCCTAACAAGCAGGGACTGGAATTAATAATCAGTAAGAGTCTTGATGATGCTGATGATACTTTGTATGCTGATACAGAATCTGACAATAATGATGTAACTGATGACCGCGTAGGCTTTGAGGAATATGACAGTGATACTTCACCTTATCTGAAGGATCCTGACACACCTACAAAGACATTAATTGTTGAATTTGATGATTTTGAAGACTACATTCAATTAGCTGACTTGTTGCATTTGGAAAGCGGCGTTTCAAATCTTTGGGAATATAAGGGTAAATATTATCTACAATTGGTATTATTTACTGAAGAAATGCACGATATGACCTATAACGACGTTATGGCACTGATGAGTGAGTACAGCAATAAGACTAAAGTTACAGCGGCCGTGCTATCAGAGTATGGTAAAGAAGTTATGAGTAAAACAGCACTAGAGTTGACTAGATATTATTTTAGTAAGTAATATTTTTAGTTTTTAAATAACCGTAATCCGATTGGGGATTACGGTTATTTTTTTGTGGAAAAAGCTATGTTTTTGTTCCACGTCTATACCGCATATTTTGAGACAAGTTATTTTTTTCTTTAATCCATTTTGTTGAAACGCGTGCCATAAGGCAGAGACCTCCGCTTATCTACGAATATCGAACAATTGAAAGTACACAATTATTCGATATTCTAGGATATGCTCAGTCTCTAACCGCCTTATGGCACGCTCTGATTGCAAGCCTGTATTGACACAATGTAAACGCTATCATATCATTAAAGTACATTTATCGCTTTAACGTTTTCGATAAGTCATTTATCAAAAATGAGGGGTGTGAATGCAATTTTAATTATCAGGGGAGAAAAATTATGAAGAATAAGGGTATCACTTATTTGAGTACATTACTTTTATTGATGGGTGGAGTTGGATCAACTATTTCTGTGATCAATAATCCTAATGTTGTTGCAGCTGAAGTGTCAGGGAACACTTATCAATCAGCTATAAATTTAGATTTCAATGGTAAACCATTTACTATGATGCCAGTTTTTGAAGGTAATGCGACAATAACAACTGATGGAAATGGAACTTATGCCCAGATCAAACTTTCAGACATGGCAAATTCGAGTTTACAATCAATGACGATCGATGGAATAAAATATACTCCACAAAATGGGTATATTAATATACCGGTTAAGTCGGATGGATCCAGTAGTGATGCAACTGTAAGCGTATTGATCCCGGGTAAGGATAAACCTAATGTATTTCCAATGCAGGTAAGTATCGCTGATCCACAATCTACAACAGAGCCAACACCGGATGTTGATACTGGAACTGATATCAATATCCCAGATATTGATGATGGAAATCTGATAACGACACCGGAAACACCAGATACTAATACTGTAGAAGAAAATACTGATCAAACGACTGATACAACACAGTCAATTGCTTATAGTTACCAAGTTTTGCAAGAGGATCCTAGTGCAGGTGAATCAGTAGCAGCCCAATTTTTTACAAATCAATCTACGGTAACCCCAAATAGTGATGGCACTTATACAGTTTCCATGCAAATGAGAACGCCAAAGAATTTTGGAACTGATCCAGTTGAAATAACATCGATCAATGGAGAGTCGATCAATCCTGATGTTACTACTTCAGCAGATGATAGTTATAATTACATGAATTATAGTTTCAATATTAGTAGTCTTGATGCATTAAATAATTATATTCCTGCCAGTTTAAAGATCAGCGTGGCAAATTTTGGATATTATGCAACTCACAACGTTAATTTCAAATTTAGCCAAGGACAAGGTGTAGCACCAAGTGGTACCACTAATTTACCAACGACTAGCTCAACACCAACTTTGCCAGGCTTTAGTGGATCAACAGTCTCAAATTTACCAACAAATACTGGTTCACTTCCTCAAACTGGATCAAAGAGCTTACCAATTTATATCATGTATGCCGGCTTCATTACTTTAGCAGTGGCAATGGCGGGTATTAATAGTATGGGAAAATTTGATAAATAATGAAAAAGGTTATTTATTTTTTAGTAACAAGTTTAACTTTGATTGTTTTAGCGCTTTTTTCAATACCACAAATAACTGCTAAAGCTGATTCAGTCAATGTTACAGCAATTCAGCCCAATGGATCGACTAGTATGGCTGATGCTTATTTAGTGAAACCAGCTACGGTCAATGTTTCCAATGATCAATATGAAGTCACTTATACTATTAGAACCAATAAGGACTTAGGTACTTATCCTGTAAAGATCCTTTCAATGAATGTTCAAACGACGGGGATCAGCAACAAAGAAGACAGCAATGCTTATTATACATCGATCACATTTAAGTCTAATCAATTGGATAATATTACTGGAACGATGAAAGTAGACGTGGATTCTGCCAATATTCATCAAACTCACCCCTTTGGTCTGAAATTCAGCAATCCCCCTAAATTGAACGCCGCAAGTGATCAAAACAGTGCTGATACTGCTGATCAAACTGATAATAATGCGAATACAGCTGATACGAATAATGATAATGCTCAAACTGATGTTTCAGAGAATGTAGTCGACCCATTGAAACAGTCTGATAAGAAAAATAAAAAGGCAGATAAAAAGACGAAAAAGAAAACTCCTAATAAAAATAAGCAGGAAAAGAAATCAGCTAAAAAAGCGGATAAATCAGATAATAAAAAATCTAACGTACCTAAAATTTCCGCAGGGGTTACTTTAATAGCTGTTGTGATAGGTGGCGGCTTCTTTGTTAAAAAGAGATTCTTCTAAAAAAATTCTTTTTATTTTATCTATTTGGGTCATTGGTTTTGCGGCAATTTTTACTTTGAATAATTTAAAGAAAACACAAGCTAAACAAAGTGATTCAGTAGTTATGACAACCTATGCCTTGACACAAGTTGCTGATACTTTGCATATGGATCTGGCGGGTATTCCCAATACTCAATATCCAATTCCTAAACGTTACAAAAATACTGATAAAGTGGGGGCACCGAACGCTCCTAGCATGGAGAAAATTAAAAAATTGAATCCTGATACAGTTTATTCTGTGACGACTTTGAGATCGATGCAGGGGAAAAGTTATAAAGCAAATAAGATCAATGTAACTTATCTGAATTTACAAACTGTTGATCATTTAAAAACAACTTTGAATACTTTAGCTAAGCGTTATGATAAACAAGTTTATGCTGACAAATTTATTAACAAATTAGATAGAAATATTTTGAAAGTAAAACAAAAAAATAAAAATAATGATTCCAAGAAAGTCTTGGTTTTATTTGGGATGCCCGGAGGAGGTTATTTACAGGCAACCACCAATTCTTATATTGGTTCATTGGTCAAGGATACTAACAATATTGTGATCCAGCCTAAAAATAGCCAAGGTGAATATATATCTGTCAATATGGAACAAATTCAAAAAGAAAAACCAGAAGTCGTTATTTGTTTGGCACATGCGATGCCGGAGATGGTCGAAAAATCTTTTAAGGAAGAATTTTCTAGTAATCAAATGTGGCAGGAATTACCAGCTTTTCAAAATAAACGAGTTTATTACCTGAGAGAACCTGTTTATTCTTCAACCGCAAATATGAACGTCATTAAGGCGTTGAATGGAATTGATAAAATTGTTAATGAAAAGTAAGATCAATATTTTTTTGAGTTTGAATATTTTAATTTTAGTTGTTTTTGGTATTCTCAATATTATTTCAGGTGATAATAGTTTACTTAATTTATTCAAACTTCAAGTCAATGATTATCCGATTTTACAATTACGGCTTTCACGAACGATGACAGCTTTATTCACAGGAGGTTTGATCAGTTTATCGGGGCTATTTTTACAATTGATTTTTAGAAATGATCTAGTCGATCCGGGATTAGTTGGTTTAACTTCTGGAACAAGTTTTTTTAAAAACTTATTAGCAATATTTTTGCCAGCCTTTTTAGGTTCGCAAGTTATTTATGGTTTAGTAGGTGCTTTGATTATAGTGAGCATCTTAATATGGTTAAAGACCAAAGTCATTAGTCCCACTAGATTTGTTTTATTTGGAGTATGTCTGACGATCTTCTTTATAAGTCTTAATCAAGTTCTAAGTTATTTTACTCATGGGCAATTAGATCTATTTTCAGGTTTCAACCTAGTCAGTCCTAGCGTGACTTACTTGATGATAATTTTAGGGGCAATAATTGTTACAGGATTAATGTTTTTTGATAAATATATTCCATACTATGCCTTTAATGATCAAAAAATTTTGGATCTAGGGATCGATATTAGAAAAATCAATCTTTATATTTTAGTAATTATCAGTCTGGCAATTTCAACGATTGTCGGGATAGTGGGCGAGTTCTTTTTTATCGGGATAGTTATCCCTAATATTGTAAAATCCATTAATGGAACTAAAGTTAAGCATTATTTTATTGATACTTTCATGCTAGGTGCCAATCTAATGTTATTGTCTGATTTTATTGGTCGTAATTTGTTTTATCCCGTGGAAATTCCCGCAGGATTAATTTGTAGTCTAATTTGTGCCCCAATCTTATTTTATATTGTTTTGCGAGGTAATTATGAAAGCAGATAATATTAGTTATTCATATGAAAAGGAACAAGTTATCAAAGATGTATCCATACGGTTTGACGTTGGTGTTACAACATTGATCGGCCCTAACGGTAGTGGAAAAAGTACGTTGTTAAAGATATTATCTGGACAAATTAAAAATTATTCAGGATCAATTGAATATGATGGCGATAATATTAAAAATTTATCTGTCTCACAAATTAGTCGATTATTATCGTATTTCAATCAAAAAGAGCAAATTTATGGACTGATAAGTGTGGAATCTATTTTTGAGATGAGCAATTTAAAGAATATCGATTATACGAAATATTTGGATTATTTTGGATTGACTGACAAATTAAAATTGCCATTCAATCAATTATCTGGTGGTCAGCAGCAAGTTATTTTAGTTTTAGCGGTCATGGTTGAACAAACCCCATATGTCTATTTAGATGAACCATTTAATAATTTAGATCCCTTATATAAAGCTAAATTGGTTAAATTGATCAAACGATCAGAACAGAATTTTTTCATTGTTGATCACGATTTAGATACTTTATCCATTTTGGCAGATAGGATTTTATTGTATAAAAATGGCAAAATAGTGAAGTCAGGTTCCGTAGAATTATTAACGGAAAACAACTTGAAAAATATTTTTGGAACAGAATTTAAAATTCATCAAGATGTTAATGGCAATAGGCGTTTGATACAAGATTTCTGAAGTTGATTTTCATTTTCTTTAGAAAGTTGCTTGACAATGTATTTCTTTAAGAGTAATTTAATCACCAATCAATTAAAACTTATTTAATTTTATTAGACGTTGAAGAGAAGAGTAGATCAATTAGTAGTTTTGAATAGTGACCGCTAGATGGTGAAAAGGCGGAACGAAACCTTGATCGAAGATGAGCTTGGAGTCTTACTTAGGTGCAAGCCAAAAGTACGCAAGGATGCGATATCATCCCGGACATGTTAGTGTCGTTGAGGTATTTTGTGTGAACAAAATATGAAATAGGGTGGTATCACGGGTGATCGTCCCTACATTGCAGAGAAATTCTGTGTATGTAGGGACGATTTTTTTGTACAAAATTAAATTTTAGGAGGAATTGTTGATGAAGATGATGAGGATTCGACCACCGCTTTTAAAAAGATAAGATCAAAGTTGAGAAGGGGAATAAGAAGATGGGAAAAAGACATAAATTATTTTTAAGCGTTATTTTAGCACTGTCAGTTATTTTGTTAGTAGGATGCGGCAAATCAAGTTCAGAATCTAAAACCATTACAGTTGGTTCACAAGGATCTGATTTAGAGATCTGGGAACATATCGCCAAAAGTCCGCAAGCTAAAAAAGCCGGCTTAAAGATCAAAGTTAAAGAAATCACCGATGGAGGACAGCTTAATAAAGCAACCACTGAAGGAGAAGTAGATGTTAATGCTTTTCAATCTTGGTCATACTATGAAGCTTATAATAAACAAAATCCTAGTGGTAAATTAAGTGCTTTGGGGACAACTTATTTGGAACCACTAGGAATTTATTCTAAGAAATATAAGAGTATTTCAGAAATACCAGATAATGCCACAATTGCGATTGCCAACAATCCTGCCAATACTTCCAGAGATTTATTATTATTGCAAAAAGCTGGATTACTAACTTTGAAGAAGGGCTTCAATGCTCTAAGCAATACTAAAGATATCAAAGATAATCCTAAGGACCTTCAATTTAAAGAGATTGATGATACCACAGGACCTAGGGTTTTAAATGATGTCGATGTAGTTTTAATTTCTAATACAGTTGCTTTAGATGGCGGCCTGCATGTTTTAACTGATTCTATCTACCACGAAAAGGTTAACCAAAGTACAAAAGATAACGTTAATATTTTGGCAACAGTTTATAAGAACCGAAATAATAAAGAATACAAAAAGCTGGTCAAGTTATACCACAACAAGACCATTCAAAAATGGATCACTAAGAAATATTACGGAACAAAAATTGAAGTACAAAAACCATTAAGTTATTTAAAAAATAAATAAAATTTAAGGAGATATTAATTATGGCTAAAGTTGAAAGTTTTACATTGGATCATACAAAGGTAAAGGCACCATACGTTAGATTGATCACTGAAGAAAATGGAGAAAAAGGCGACACAATTTCAAACTTTGATTTACGTTTAGTTCAACCAAATGAGAATGCTATTCCAACAGCCGGTCTTCATACGATCGAACATTTACTAGCAGGACTATTAAGAGATCGTTTAGATGGCGTCATTGATTGTTCACCATTTGGCTGTCGAACAGGATTTCATTTGATCACTTGGGGTGAACATTCAACAACTGAAGTTGCCAATGCGCTAAAAGGTGCCTTAGATGATATTGCTAACAAAGTTGAATGGAAAGATGTGCAAGGAACTGATAAATACAGTTGTGGGAATTATCGTGATCATTCATTATTCTCTGCTAAAGAATGGTCCAAAAAGATTCTTGACGAAGGTATCAGTACCGATCCATATGAACGTCACGTAATTTAGAAGAGGTAATAATATGAGTCTATTTGAATCATTAAAGAAGAAAATTGTAGTTGTTACTGGAGGTCATCAAGGAATAGGCAAAGAAGTTGTTGATACTTTTTTGAATGAAGATTCAATCGTAGTTGCAGCGGATCTAGCATTTGAAAACCAAGAATTAAAGCAAGTTTCCGGTAATAAATATCAAATTCATTTAGATGTCAGTGATGAGGATAGTGTTAAAAAACTAACTCAAAACTTAGTCTCAGCCAAATTGATCCCTAATGTTTTGGTCAATGTCGCTGGAATTTCTACTATGGATTATTTAATTGAAAGCAAAACGTCAGACTTTGATAAGACTATTGCTGTAAATACTCGGGGGACGTATTTAGTGGCTAAGTATCTGGTTAAATTGATCGTCGATGCTAAAAATGGCGGCAAAGTAGTTTTCATTGCCTCGCAAGCAGGAAAGAACGGCTATCGTGCGATGTCATCCTATGTAGCTTCAAAACATGCCGTGCTAGGATTGACCAAAACTTTGGCGATCGAAGTGGCTAAGGACAAAATTAATGTTAATGCCGTTTGTCCTGGCATTATCGAAACTTCTATGAAGCATAGAGAGAGAAAAGATGGAGCAGTCATTCGCGGCTTAACTCCTGATGAAATTGAGGCAGAGGATAATAGTCAAGTTCCACTAGGGAGAACGGGGACACCTAAAGATGTTGCTAATGTCGTGTTATTTTTAGCAAGTCCCTTATCTGACTATATGACAGGTCAAGGAATCAATGTTACAGGTGGGATGACGATGAATTAAAATAAACCTCTCCACAGATAATGGATCTATCAAGATAGGCCCACTATCTGTGGTAGAGGTTGACTACCACAAAACTTCATCTTAAGTACCATATAAAAAGGGCGAGACTTAGTCTCGTTCTTTTTTCGTAATTTTTATTGAGGTGATAATAATGTATGCTGCTTTGAATGAAGAAGGTAATTTAGTTTATGCTGTTGAAGTTGAAAATATCGAAAATTATCATTGTCCCAAGTGTTTAAAAACAGTCAGACTGATTCAAAAAAATGATTCAGCGTATTTTCAACATTCAACTAAGAAATTCAATGAAGTTAATGAACGCAATATTCATAAAAAGGGTAAAGATATTCTAGTAAATAACTTTTCTCAACTAGGTTATCAAGATATTCAACAAGAAAAATTTTTAACAGAGATCAAACAAAAACCGGATATTTTATTAACAAACAATCTAGCTTTAGAATATCAGTGTGCGACTATTAGTTCTTCTAAGTTTAAAGATAGGATCGATGGTTACTCGACTTTGAATATTAAAAGCATTTGGATACTTGGTGGAGCTTATTTAAATAAGAAAATTTTGAAAAAGCATTTAAAATTTTTATCGTATGATCCCAATTGGGGATTTTATTTGATCATGTTAGATTCAGAGAATAAAATTTACCATCTATTTTATCAAATACGCTATTTTGGCTTGTTCAATAAGATCAATTACAGCAGAAAAGACTTTTACACAGATGACATTTCAGAACTGTTTAAATTTAGTACGGAATTAAAAAGTTATCCACCTATTAAGGTCGATCATTACCAAATTCAACGAATAAAAAATGTTCGAGGTGTAAAAGTGGATAAGCTGAAATCAGAATTTTTTAATCAGTCTGGAAAAACTGTGGAAGAATACTTATTAAAAAAGTCTCTTAATTGTCAAAAACCAGTCTATAGTAATCATTATTGGCGTATTTTGTGTGGAGAAGAACCAAGGTATTTAGAGCAACCGTTGTTATTTAAAAAAATTAGGATTTGAGTTCTTTTAGTGAATTCAAAATCTCACTTATTCTTTTAATTTGAGTGTTACCTAGATTATTTGAATTGTCGATGATACTTAAAATAAAATCTCCTTGTGAGATTATTCTAATCGTCCGTTCATTAGTTGCGAGAACCGAATATATTTCTACAAAGCGCTTCAATTCAAGGTAGCTGTTGTTATCTTGAATATTATTTTGGTGTAACAAATGAGTTGTGGTCGTAGCTATAATTTGCTTAGCTCGTTGATTACTATTTTGGTCAGATTTTCTTTTTTGATAATAGGGTAAAAATAATGCCACAGTTACAGCAAGAGTTTCAGCAATACCAGCGACCCATTCGGCTAAAGAACCAATTTCCATAATTTACCTCTAACGAATATTATTAAAAAAATGACTACCACAGGGGTAGAGATGTTTTAAAGCATAATAGCATCATTTCAAATTTTAAGTAAAAAAAAAGACTTGTTTAAACAAGTCTTTTTGAACTATCGTCTAAATTTATCTAGACTAATTACGGAACTGCTATTAATAGTAGGTTGTTCAGCTATTTCTGGGATAGCTGCTTCTAACATCGCTGTTAGATTACTATTGATGATATCTTCAGAAGTCTTACTTCCAAAATCATCGATCATTACACCAGGACGTTCTTCATTGTTTAGATCAAAAACAACGATCGTAGGTGCTTTGGTAATATTCATTTCAATCGCTAATTGTTTATCGCGTTTAATGCCTTGTTCAACACATTCACTTCGTTTGTCTTCCATTATAGCTTCATAATCAAGACCACTATTATTGATCGCAACCTTAACGGATTCAGCATCAAAAGGATTGTCTAAAACATTGATTTGTTCTTGAAGATTCATTAAGAAATTACGGGCTTTTTTATTTCCCTGACAGGATGCAGCCTTGTAAAGACTAGCGGCTTCGTAAATATCCGTTGAAACTTTTGATCTGTTTTGTAGATCACAAAGTTGGTATCCTTTTAATTGCATGTATTCGTTGATTGTTTCCATATTATTAGTGGTTACAAAGTGGTATTGAGTTTCAATATCGTGTTTTCTTGTGAAGTCGATAATAGCTTGTTCAACCTTCAAACAATATGAACACAAGGGATTAATATATAAGAATACTTCCCACATTTTGCTTCCCTCCATCTCTCTAGCATAGTCATCATAACAGCAAACTTATAAAAGGTAAAATAATAACTCCAGAGAACAATTTGGCTATTTAGGTGAATCTTTGTTCGAATTACGATATATTTAGAGTGGTAAGGTGGGTTAATATGACAAGAATTAAATGGAATGAGTTTTTAATACCCTATTCGCAAACAGTCGACGAACTTAAACTGAAGTTTCGAAACTTACGAAAAGAATTTTTAGAGAAAAATGAACATTCACCAATTGAATTTGTAACTGGACGTGTTAAAACGGTTGATAGTATCAAAGAAAAAATGCGTCGCAGATATATTACAGAAGATCTTTTGGAACAAGATATGCAAGATATTGCCGGAATCAGGATTCAGTGTCAATTTGTAGAGGATATTTATGATGTTGCTAAGCTTTTGCATTCTAGAGAAGATATGCAAGTTATTGAAGAACGTGATTATATCGCCAATAGTAAGCCTAGTGGCTATCGTTCATATCATGTTGTTATTGAATATCCCATTCAAACATCTAGAGGTCAAAAAAATATTATTGCCGAGATTCAAATTAGAACTTTAGCAATGAACTTTTGGTCTACTATTGAACATTCATTGAATTATAAATATCGTGGTGATTTTCCAGAAGAAATAAACGAACGATTGAAGCGAGCCGCTGAAGCATCTTTTATGCTGGATGAAGAGATGTCTAAAATCAGAGGTGAAATTCAAGATGCCCAACAATATTTTACAGATAGTAAACGAGATATCAATAATTCTACGAAGGATAAAAATTAATGAAATTTTGGGTCAATAATAATAATAAGGAACAATCAGTCATCGCCGGGGATAAAATCAGATCTGACTTGAGAGATCTCGGATTAGAAGAGTATCGCCGCAATCCTGATCTAGTCATCAGTGTTGGTGGGGATGGAACCCTTTTAAGTACATTTCACGCTTATGCAAATCATTTAGATAAGGTAAAATTTTTAGCACTTCATACTGGTCATTTAGGATTTTATTCTGATTGGACAGATCAAGAAATTCCGGAGTTAACACAGAGAATTAAAGAATATAAAGAAAAGATCCCTTCAACAAGCTATCCTTTGATCGATATCAGAGTTGAGAGTGAAGATGGATGTTATTTGCATGAAATAGCGATCAATGAAGTTGTCGTCCGTCGTTTATCTTCAATGACAATGAAAACCAATGTTGATATTGATGGGGAATTTTTTGAAAGTTTTCGTGGTGATGGACTGTGTTTTTCTACACCAACTGGTTCAACAGCCTATTCTAAAGCAATCGGTGGAGCGTTGATCCATCCAAAAATCAGTGTTTTTCAAATGGTTGAGATGGCTTCGATCAATAATCGTGTTTATCGGACGATCTCTTCACCACTTATAATTCCGCACAATCAACAAGTAGATCTTTATCCACAAGTTGCTGATGATTATGTTATTAGTTGTGACGGAATTACAACTAAATTGATGAAAGTTAAAAGGATCTCAATACGATTAAATAGTCAACGAGCACAGTTTGCCCAGTATCGTCATAGACATTTCTGGACTAGAGTTGGGACTGCCTTTCTAGGTCAAGATGCAGAATAATCGTTTTTTAAAGTTCATAATTCAAAAAACAGATAAAAAGATTCTAAGAAAATTTTTGATTCAGCATAACTTTTCCTCCAGCCAATTGCATAATTTGAAAAATAAAGGTGGAAAAATTTATGTTAATCATAAACAAAGACACTTTAATTTCAAAATGGAAATTGGAGACACGCTTTTAGTCGTTTTAAATGATGAAGAACCTTCAGATTTAATCGAACCTATGAAGGGTGATTTGGATGTTATTTTTGAAGATAAGTATTTATTAGTCGTCAATAAGCAGCCAGGAATAGCGAGTCTTCCCGCTAAAGCCCGCACAAGTAAAACGGTTGCTAATATGGTTAAATATTATCTGCAAGAAAAACACGAGAATTCATCGATCCATCTTGTCACACGATTAGATCGAGATACTTCTGGCTTGATGGTATTTGCTAAAAATTCATATACACACTCATTATTAGACCAAATTTTACATTCAAATGATTTTCAAAAGTTTTATTTAGCAATTGTCTATGGAAAGGTTACTCCTTCAAAAGGATTGATCGATTTGCCGATTGGAATCGATCCTGAGGCATTTTATTTACGAACTATTGATTATAAACTTGGCAAAGAGTCAAGAACCGTTTATGAAACTATTGAAAATTATGAAAAAGATAGCATGTTGAAACTGAAATTATTGACGGGTCGAACACATCAAATTAGAGTACATTTATCAGCAATCGGGCACCCAATTATTGGAGATGAAATGTATAGTCTCAAAAAAGATCCTCGAATAAATCGCCAAGCATTGCACTGTTATCAACTTCAAATTGTACATCCAGTCACCAAAAAGCTGTTAAAATTAACGGCACCTATTCCCCCAGATATGGTATTGTTAAGAAGTGTGTTAAAGGGGTGAAAACAATGGATGAAAATGAAAAAAGACTGCAGGAAAAATTTACCCAGTTAAAAAGATATCTTGATAAGGGTGATAAGAAACGATTTAGAAAAACTTATCTGGATATGCATTTTTATGACCAGAGTACATTCTACTTAACCTTAGATAAGGACGAACGATTAAGTATTTACACGATTCTTGAGCCAAACGAAATGGGAGACATGTTCGATACACTTGAGGATGATCTACCAGAAATTCCAGAATACTTAAACGAAATGGACCTAAGTTATGCATCAAAGATGTTAAATGATATGTATGACGATAATGCTGCCGATATTTTGGAGCATTTAGATAAGGTGGATGTAGATCGATTCTTAGGACAGTTGCCTCGAGCGGATGCCAATAATTTACGTGGATTACTCCACTATGATACTGAAACCGCCGGTGGTATTATGACCACTGACTACGTGAGATTTCATGAGTTTGAGACAGCTAAAGAAGCAATTGGTAATTTGAAAAGATTCGCTGAAACTGCCGAAACGATTTATTATTTATATGTTTTAGATGATCATGATGATTTAGTTGGAGTTATGTCTTTGCGTGATTTGATCATGTTAGATGATAATGCAACTTTAAAAGACAATATGAATTCAGATATTATTACAGTTAACGTTGATGCTGAACAAGCAGAGGTTGCTCAAGTTTTTAGAGATTACGAATTCTTGGCCGTTCCTGTTGTTGATCACTCGAATCAAATGGTTGGTATTGTTACGGTTGATGATGTTATTGAAGTTATCGATGATGAATCATTGCAAGACTATTCAGGACTTGCCGGTGTTAGTGTAGATGAGACCGTTCAGGATAATCCAGTAAAGGCGGCATCGAAACGTTTACCTTGGTTGATAACATTGTTACTGCTTAGTATGATCACAGCAACTTTGATCAATCATTATGAAAACTTACTTGCTGAAGCAAGTATATTAGCTGTTTTTATTTCCACGATAACTGGTACCGCTGGTAATGCCGGTACGCAAAGTCTGGCCGTTGCAGTTAGAAGGCTTGCTGTGGAAGAAATAAACCGCAATGAGTTTTTCAAGTTAGTCGGTAAAGAATTATTGACTGGTTTTATTACTGGCGTTGTAACGGGGGCATCAGTACTACTGCTAGTCGGTTTTTGGAAACATAACTTTATCTTAGGAATGGTTATAGGATTGGCAATGTGTGCCGCTATAACGGTCGCTAATTTGGCAGGTAGCTTGATTCCAATGCTGATGTCTAGTTTTGGTTTTGATCCAGCCGTTGCCAGTGGACCTTTTATTTCTACCTTGAGTGACTTAACTAGTGTTTTAATTTATTTCAGTATTGCTGGTATGTTCTTACAATCATTTGTGGGGGCATGAAAATTTATCAAACACATACAAAAAACAGACCTATTAATCCGATTTTTGGACTACTAGGTCTGTTTTTTTTCGTAATTATGCTAAGTCTATTAAACGTGTTCCATGCAATTCTTTAACACCTAGTTTAGAGGCTATTTCATCACAATTTTCGTATGTGATACCACCGCCAGGCAAGATCGTAATGCGATTGTCTGCATAGTCAATTAATTGTTTAATGTTGTCGAGATTATCCATGATTGAGATCTCAAATGGACCACCGTGTGTTAGTATTCGATCAACATCATGTTCTACTAACCAATCTATACTTTCTTTTTGTTTATCAGGTGATATATCATCAAATGCCATATGGAATACTATTTGCATACCAGCACTTGCGGCAATCAATTGCTCCATAGCGTCAGAATCGATTTCTCCATTTTGAGTCAAAGCTCCAAAAGTAACAGCGTCTACACCTAATTTTTGAGCTTCAAACAAATCTGCTTCCATCATTTTTATTTCTAAATCGTTATAAACAAAGTCACCGCCGCGTGGACGGATCATTTCGACTAGAGGAATTGATTTTTCTTGAAGATATTTTGTACTTTCTTGAAGAACTCCAAAACTAGGAGTAGTTCCACCTTCAGATAAGTTATCGTTCAATTCAATACGATTGGCACCGGCCAAAACGGCTTGAGGAATATTGGTAAAGTTTTCTACTGCAATTTCTTTAAAAATAATAATCACTTCTCCCGTTAATTTTTTTCATAAAAAAAACGCCAGATGGCGTTCTAGATGAAAGCTTTAAAGAATCCAAAGTATAAGATAACAATAACAGCTAGGATAATTCTATACCAACCAAATGCCTTGAAATCATTGTTTTTAATATAATTCAATAAGAATTTAATTGATACATAAGCTACTACAAATGATACAAAAGTACCGATAAGTAAGATGATAGCTTGGCTAGATGTGAAAGTATTTCCGTTTTTGAAATACTTTAGAATTTTCAATAAACTAGCACCAAACATTGTTGGGATAGCCAAGAAGAATGAAAATTCAGTTGCTACAAATCTTGACGTACCAATTGAGATACCACCTAAAATAGTTGCACCAGAACGTGATGTACCTGGAACTAAAGATAGAACTTGGAAAAGTCCAATTTCAAAGGCGGTCTTATAGGAAAGGTTATCAAGATCAGTTACTTGTGGACGTTTGTTTTTAAAGTAGTTTTCAACGACGATGAATAAAATACCATAAATCAAAAGAGTGGCAGCAATTACTTGCCAACTAGTTAAATGGGCATCCATCCAATCGTTTAATGGAAATCCGATCACAACAGAAGGAATAATAGCAATTAAAACTTTGAACCAAATATTCCAAGTTAATTTCTTTTCGTGACTAGATTTTCTTGGTGAGAAAGGATTGAGCTTGTGGAAATAAATTAAGATAACTGCCAATATCGCACCAAATTGGATAACAACCATGAACATATGAATAAAGGCGGCTGACTCATTTAATTTAACAAACTCATCGGCTAAGTATAAATGTCCAGTTGAACTGATTGGTAGAAATTCAGTAAAACCTTCAATAATACCCAGAATAATAGTTTTTATTATTTCAATGAACATTATAAAATTTTCTCCTAATATTAATTAAAACTAGATAAAGTGTACACATACACACTCAGGAATAGCAATATCATCAGCGATAATTGTTAAAATTCCCTTTCTAGTATTTCTTTTATAGAGTGTTAAATTGTCGCTATCTTGATTTGCTGCTAATACAAAATTCTGTGAAGGGTCGAGATCGAAGTCCCTTGGTCCTTTGCCTTTAGTTTTGATGGTATCGATCTTCTTTAATCTTGAACCATCTGGATCAACTGAGAATATAGCAATTGAATCTGCTCCTCTAGTTGAAACATAAAGAAATTTAGCATCGTTACTAATACGAATAGCTGCAGTTGTATTTTTTTGTTCATCTTTAGCCGCATCGACTTCATCTACTAATGTTAATCGAGAACTTTTAGCATCATATTCTAAAACAAGTACCTTTGATGATAGTTCACATGCAACGTACAAATATGATTCAGTTGGATGAAAAACTAAATGTCTTGGTGCATAGCCACTAGGGACGATGTATTCGTTTAATAATTTAGGATTTTTGGGATCATCCAATCCATAAATATAAATACGATCGGCACCATAATCACAAATAATTAGTTTTCCATCTGGAGTTAAAGCACTGTAATGTGGTTTTGATTGATCTTGTTCAGGTCTTGGTCCAGACCCTTCAAAGTTTAAAGTAGCGTAATTTTCAATTTTTCCTTCATTTGACAAATGGTCAATTTTAACCTTGCTTAAATGAAAGTACGAACTAAAAATCAAATTACGACTAGCGTCAAACTTTACGTAAGAGGGAGAAGTCTTTTCTGAAATATCTTCATCCAGCAATTTAGGATCAGAATTGATATCATAGACAGCAATCCCACCTTTACCGTCTTTTTTGACAAGTGTGATCAATTTTAAATCGTTTGTAACATCAATATAAGTAGGACCAGCTATATTGATCAAGGGCGTTGGTTCTGAAAGATTTTTTGCTTCAGTATCAAGTTCTGCTTGATAAATTCCTAGTCCTTTGTTGGTGTAGCCACTTAGTAGCACCTTTTCTAACATTTATAATTACCTCCAAACATTGTATAGTATACATTATAAATGCATTAAACCAATTATTATGAATAAGTAAACAGGTGATAATATGAAGGAATCTCCCCAAAAAGATAAAAGTTTATTTTACCGATGGTTTTTAAATAATCAATTAACAGTTATTCTGTTGAATATATTTTTAGTCTTTCTAATAGTTTTCCTATTTTCAAAGATAAAATTTGTTTTCACACCTATAAATCAAATTTTGGGCATAACGATGCCACCTGTAATATTAGCTTTGATACTGTACTACTTAATTAATCCACTTATTAATGTTTTAGAGGATAAATTCCACGTTAAACGCGTTATCTCGATAGCGTTTGTCTTTATTATCATTACGGCATTATTAATTTGGGGTGTTATGTCACTGATTCCATTTGTTCAAAACCAAGTCGATTCATTGGTGAAAAATTGGCCGCAGTATTGGGATTCTCTCAATAAAAGTCTGCAAGATCTTTTTAAAGATCCAAAGCTCCATGTATTTAAGAGTCGTTTAGCAGAAGCAAATGCTAAATTCAGTGCTAACTTTGAAAAGTCGATCGATCATATTTTACCGCAAACGTTTAACAACATTGGGTCAGCATTGAGTGTAGTTACAAATGTGATAGTTATCTTACTTACGGCACCATTTATTTTGTTCTTCATGCTAAAAGATGATAAAAGGTTTAAGAAATCAGTAGTTAGATTTGTTCCAACAAGATTGCGTCCATCAGCAGAAGATATGTTGTCGGAAATGAGTCAATCACTTAGTTCTTATATTACAGGGCAGCTGACCGTTGCATTTTGGGTTGCGGTAATGTTTTTTGTTGGTTATTTGATCATTGGTCAAAGATACGCTTTGATCCTTGGAATCGCCGCGGGTATTTTGAATCTGATTCCATATGTTGGATCAACACTGGCTTTAATTCCATCATTAGTTATTGCCGCCTTTGTAGCTCCAGCAATGGTGATCAAAGTTTTGATCGTCTTTATCGTAGAGCAGACAATAGAGACGCGTGTTATTTCACCAATTATTGTGGGTAATAAAATGCAGATGCATCCAGTGACGACTATTTTAGTTTTGCTAGTATCAGCAGGGATGTTTGGTTTGATCGGGATGATCGCTGGTATTCCAATATTTGCAATTTTGAAAATTATTTGTACGAGGATCTTTAATTGGTTCAAACGTAATTCAACTTGGTATGACGAACAAGATATCAAAGAGTTGCAAGAACCAAAAGAAGATAAAAATATCAAGAAATAAACACAATTTATTCAAATTTATATTGTATAGTCCAAATTTATCGTCTATACTGTTTATAAACTTTGTGGTTATTTGTTTTTCTCAGAAGTCGTTTTGACAAAAGCAAGTAAATTAACGGGTTTAACTAACGTATGTCCTTGCCGTGAGTGTCACCGAGGGTATACGTTTTTTTAATTCAAAGGAGAAAAAAATGACTAATCATATTGTATTGTATCAACCACTTATGCCAGCAAATACTGGAAACATTGCAAGAACATGCGCTGGAACTAATACTAAGCTTCATCTGATCAGACCGTTAGGATTCAGTACAGATGACGCACATATGAAACGTGCCGGATTAGATTACTGGGACAAGGTCGATATTACTTATCATGATACTTTGGATGATTTTATAAAATCGATTCCAGATGACAAATATTTATACTTGATCACTAAATTTTCTGACACTGTGTACAGTGATCAAGATTTCAGTGATACATCAGTCGATCATTATTTCTTATTTGGTAAAGAAACAACTGGGTTGCCAGAAGACTTTATGCGTGAAAATCCCGAAAAATGTCTTAGAATTCCAATGAGTGATAATATTCGAGCATTGAATTTGTCCAATAGCTGTGCTTTAGTAATTTATGAAGCAGTACGCCAACAAAACTTTGCTGGATTAGAATTATCTCACCATTATGAACACGATAAATTAGACTAAGGGAGTATGTAGAACATGAAAACATTAAAGGGTCCCGTAACAGTAAACTCATTCCATTATGATGTGGAATCCCCAACAGCAGATGCCAAACAAGATTTACATATCTCAATTGATCATCCTGAGTTGAAAGATGAACAGGGAAAGCCAATGGATGAAGAAAAAGGAAAGATTTTTCAAATAATTATTCCTTTCGATATCCATCCAGAAGGAGCACCTTTTAAAATTTCAGGTTTGATCGGACAAGTTGTCCAATTGGTTGATTTTCACGGCAATCCTGAAGATTTGGAATCAAAGGATGTTAAGCAGATTTCTCGATCAGTTGTAGAGTATATTGAAACTCTAACGTATCAAGTTACAGCAGTAGCTTTGAATCGTGGAGTATCATTGAATTTTACGGCTCATTCAGAAGTGAAACCAGATGAAAAAACTAAAAGAGCACAAAATGAAGATAAGTAAATTAGATTGAGTTTGGGACAAATAAACCCAAACTTATTTTTTTACTCAAAAGAGATTTTTATGTTGGAAATAATGTATAATTTTCATTGAGTAATTGAGAGTTAGTGAGGTTTCTATGGCAAGAAGAAAGGCGAAAACAACGCCTAGAAAAACAACAACAAAAGCAAAATCGACTAGGACAACGAAAGCAAAGAAAACTAATAATAGTCGTCTGACTAAATCTATTATTAGTTTAATTTGGATTGTTCTATCTTTTCTGGGCCTATTCAAGTTTGGAATGGTCGGAAATTTCTTTGATAATGTTTACCGAATTTTTGTCGGGGACAGTTATCCAGTATTATTATTGATAAGTATTTTTATTGGAGTATTTGTAATAGCTACTGGTAGGATTCCTGTAATGACACCAAAAAGAAATTTTGGATTTCTTTTTACATACTTAGGAATACTACTGACTTTGCATGCGATCCTTTTTTCTAAATTGGCGTTATATCACAATTACAATATGATAACTTGGAATATTTTATCAACTGACATGTCGAAGTTCTCTGTGGCAGAGTCCGTTGGTGGGGGTATGATAGGATCATATTTATTTAGTCTGTGCATGCCATTGTTTTCCACGTGGGGAACTTATTTCATTATCTTTTTAATGATCTTTATTGGTATTTTAATGCTATTCAATGTAACGATGAAACAAGTTGGAGTCGTGTTTACTAATATTTTATTACACTTTAAACATGGTTTTAACAACGCTAAAACGGCGTTATCTGGTAGTTATGACAATTATGTCGATAACAAGAGTAAACCCAAACCTAAGGCTCCAAAAAATGAGCATCAGGATCGTCCAGTAGAACGAGATGACGACAGATTTAAAGATGTTAATAGTTTTGCTAAAGCTAAAAAAGAAGAACCAGAATCAGACTTTCAAATCGATGTTCCAAATACAGCAGTGTCCACACCAGTTCAACAGTCTGCAACTAATCAGGCTCAAATTGTAACTAAACCGCATACAGTTGGTGATGAGAAAGATCTTCCCACACCAGTTGGCTATAAATCACCTGAAAATGATGACTATAAGCTACCCAGTTCGGAACTTCTAAAACAAATTCCACAAGTTGATCAAAGTGGTGAAGTTCGTTTAATTGATGAAAATAAAGATAAGTTGAAACAAACTTTTAAAAGTTTTGGAGTCAATGTTGAAGTTAAAAAAGCTAGTTTAGGGCCAACTATTACTAAATATGAAGTTCAACCAGCAGTTGGTGTTAAGGTAAGTAAAATTGTCAATCTAGCTGATGATTTAGCGCTAGCTTTGGCTGCTAAGGATATCAGAATTGAAGCACCAATACCTGGGAAATCGTTTGTTGGTATTGAAGTTCCTAATAAAACAATTTCAACGGTTTCATTTAGAGATATTACTGAAAATCAAAAGGATAAAAAACATCCCTTGATCGTACCTTTAGGTAAAGATGTTTCTGGTAATATTATTGAAGCTAACATAACTAAAATGCCCCATCTACTAATTGCAGGATCGACTGGTAGTGGTAAATCCGTTGCCATTAATACAATTATTACTGGTATTTTGATGAAGGCAAAGCCCAATGAAGTTAAATTGATCTTGATTGATCCTAAGATGGTTGAATTAAATGTTTATAACGGTATTCCTCATCTTTTGATTCCAGTAGTTACTGATGCCAGACGAGCAGCTGGCGCCTTACAAAAAGCTGTCAAAGAGATGGAACGACGTTATAAATTATTTGCCGACACTAATCATCGTAATATTGGCGAGTATAATGATGATGTTGATAAATTTAACGAAACCGCCGATAAAGATAAAAAAATGGAACGTTTACCATTTATTGTTGTTATCGTTGATGAATTATCAGACTTAATGATGGTTGCTGGCCATGAAGTAGAAGCAGCAATCGTTCGTTTGGCACAGATGGCTCGTGCAGCTGGATTGCACATTATTATTGCTACACAACGTCCATCAGTTGATGTTATTACCGGTTTGATCAAAGCAAATATCCCATCGAGAATGGCTTTTGCAGTTTCCAGTGGAGTTGATTCAAGAACTATTCTTGATTCGGTTGGTGCTGAAAAGCTTTTGGGTCGAGGAGATATGCTCTTTCAACCAATCGGTAAAAGTAAACCAGTACGAATACAAGGTGCCTATATTTCAGAATCAGAAGTTGAAAATGTGGTCAAATTTGTTAGCGAACAACAATCCGCTGAATACGATGAAGATATGATCCCAACTGATATAGAAGAAAAAGGTAAGGATAGCGACACCCCTAGTGACGAATATTGGGATGATGCTGTGGATTTGATCGTTAAACAGCAATCAGCGAGTGTTTCTATGCTACAAAGACGATTCCAGATCGGTTATAATCGTGCCGCACGGATGGTCGATCAAATGGAAGAAAAAGGGATCGTTGGTCAATCAGAAGGTAGTAAACCTAGAAAAGTGTTATTAACTCCAGAACAGTTAGACGCAATTAAGAAGAGTCAGGTGAAAAAGTGAAACAAGAAATTGCTAAAAACGTGATTTTAAATATTGATCCGATAAATAAATTCAGAACGATCAAGATCCAAATCGATTTTTTACGTCCGTTAGATAAAGAAGAAACAACGACTAGACGGCTTTTAGCCAATGTCTTATCTAATTCGACTAAAAGCTATCCTAGTTTTAGGTCGTTAAATGATCGTGAAATGGAATTATACGGATCGGAAATAAATGTCTATACTAGAAATTTGCTAAATTTAAATGATTTAGCTTTCAGTATTGAATTTGCTGACCCTAAGTTTCTATTAGATGGGGATGATCTTCTAAAAGATAATATTGATCTTTTGAGTAAGATAATCTTTGATCCAAACTTAAAAAATGATCATGAATTTTCTGATGATTCATTTGATACCGAAAAACGTAATTTAATGTCGAATTTGGCGTCGGTAGATGATAATCAGGATCTCGTTAGTATGCTTAAATTATCAAGTTTGATCCACCACGATAACCCTGATAAGCAGATCCCAATTTTTGGAGATATGGTGCATCTAAATTCTTTGACCAATCAAGATTTGTACGAGCATTACAAGAAAGCTATTAAAGAAGATACGATCATCATCAATGTTGTCGGTGATGTAGATGAAAAAATGTTTCTTAAAATTATGGATAACAGCTTCATGTCAACATTCTTAAAACGCGATCGTTGTAATAGTAAGGTCACGTTTGATAGTTTTGAAAATCTGATAGACCATCCATTGACGCAATCAGAGCATAAGCATCTTAATCAAAGTCGTTTAGCACTAGCTTATGTGACTGAAAAAATTGATCCATCATTTAGCTATTTGGCACCACAGGCGATGAATCTAATTTTAGGTGGAGACGATCAGTCTAAGTTATTTTTGCAAGTACGTGAGAAAAATAGTTTAGCTTATTCCGTTTCTAGTACTTATCATCCGATAAGTCATTTGATGACGATTCAAGCAGGACTTGATGCCAAATCAGTTGATCAAGCGATGGATTTGATCAATAAACAAATTGATGCCGTTCAAAAGGGACAATTTACTCAGTCACAAATTGAACATGCCAAAAAGGTTTTATCAACACGTCGTAAGATAAGTTCTGATTCAATTCAATATTATATAATGCATAATATTTGGGAGGATGTTTATCCTAAGTCACTACTTGATGATGAACACTACCAAGCTGAATTAGATAAATTGGATAAAGATCATATTATTAAAGTAGCTCAAGGAATTCACGATATTGCTCAATACAGGTTGATTGGAGATTAGAATGGCAGAAAAATTACAAAAATTTTCTAAAAAACTTAAAAATGGATATCAAATTGAGGTTGTGAATCTCCCTGGATATAATCAGACTTATGGCGTTGCTATGACTAATTTTGGTTCAGTTGACGTTTTGCTGCCAAATCAAAAACAACTTCCTTCAGGAATCGCTCATTTTATTGAACATAAATTGTTTGCCAAACCAGGTTATGACGTCTCTGAAAAATTTGCTGAATATGGTGCCAATTCTAATGCATATACTAGTTACACTAAGACGGCCTACCTATTTCAAACATTGATCAATCCATATGATAATTTGAAAGTATTGCTTGATCTAGTGCAGCATCCTAACTTTACTGAAGAAAATGTAGCATCTGAGCGCGGCATCATTGATCAGGAGATCCAGATGTATTTGGATATGCCTGAATGGGTTTTGGAACAAAGAATCTTAAATCAACTATATCCAGGAGATCCCATTGCAAAGGATATTGCCGGAAGCAGTGCATCATTACAAGAAATAAATTATAAAAATCTTTTAGCGACATATCAAAATAACTATCGTCCAAGTAATATGGATCTAGTTATTGTTGGGGATGTCGATACAGATAAAATCGAAAGCATCGTTTCTGATTCAGAGTTTTCTACTTCTGGAGGAGTGCCCGCTGTTGAAATAAAAGATTTTGAACCGATCGGTAAAGGTGGATCCGAAAAAATGGAGATCAGTCAAGGTAGATCATCGTTTGGAATTAGGGTCGATACCGATTTAAGCGGGGCAGACCTAGTTAAACTTCAATTTGAATTAAATATGATCATGGAGACGCTGGTTGGTGAATCATCAATTAATTATCAAGAATTAACAAATCAAAAAATAATTGATGATAGTTTTTCTTATAATGTGGTTGCAGAAAATGACTATTGCTTTATCATAATTAGTGGGTCAACTAATTATCCAGAAAAGTTTCAACAATATTTACAAAAACATCTTTCTTATGAACAGCTTGATAAAGTTTTTGATGACCAGAGATTTGAAAGAATTAAGCGTGATGCGATCGGTGCATATTTGTTTGCTCAAAATTCACCTGACGCAATTGCTAACCAAATGGCCGAACTTTATTTTTATAATGTTAATTATTTAGAATTGATCCATTTGATTGATTCGATAAGTCGAGAAGATGTCCTAAAAGTTGCTGAAGAATCATTAAAGGAAGATAATTACACCTACTACAATCTGTTACCTGATAGGACATAATTATGCATGCATTGATTTTAGGAAGTTCGGGCGATATCGGAACAGGTATCGCTAAACAATTGGCAGAAAAGGGTTGGTCACTTTATCTGCACTACAATAATAATCAAGAACGAATTAGTGAATTAATAACTGAATTACACGAAAAATATCCAAAGCAAGAATTTATACCGGTTAAATTTGACATGGTTAATGACAATGTTTTGGTGTTGACTAGACAAATATTCACACTTGATGCGATCATATTTGCTCAAGGAAATACTTACTATAAGTTATTAGTGGATATTGAAGAGGAAGAAATTGATAGTTTATGGAAAATACATATTAAATTACCAATTTTGATCTTAAAAGAACTTCAAGATAAATTGGCCGAGTCTAAATCAGGACGAGTTGTTTTTATTGGTTCAATTTATGGAAAAGTCGGTTCGGCCATGGAAGTTGTTTACAGTACGGTTAAAGGTGCCATGTCTTCTTTTGCTGATGCCTATGCTAAAGAAGTTGCATCCTTAGGTATTTCTGTAAATGTGGTTGCACCAGGTGCGGTTGATACTAAAATGAACCAAGAATTTTCAAGTGAAGATCTTGAAAGTATTCGTGAAGAGATTCCGGCAAATAGATTGGCTAAACCAGATGAAATTGCTGATTTAGTTGGCTACCTAGTAGATATGAAATCAAATTACCTAACAGGACAAACGATTTATTTTGCTGGAGGCTGGCTGCTATAACGTTGCTAGTGCTTCACTAATAAGATATATTATAGATAATAAAATTAGTTAATCGGTGGTAAAAAATGGACGAAATTGGCCAAAAATTAAGAAATGCAAGAATTAAAAAAGGATATACGATTGATGACTTACAACAAGTCACAAAAATCCAAAAAAGATATTTGATTGCGATCGAAGAAGGACAATTTGATCATTTGCCCGGCGATTTTTATGTACGAGCTTTTATAAAGCAATATTCTGATGCAGTTGGAATTTCAAGTGATGATTTACTTGAAGAATATAAATCAGAAATACCTGATTCCCAACCAAAAGAACCAGTTCAAACATCTGAAAAAAATAATACTCGTGCTATTAAAGAAGAATCAGTTCCTTTCTTTACAAGAATGGGTAACTATATTCCTCAAATTATTGTGGGAATAGTTATTTTGGTAATTATTGGTGTAATTGCCTATGGCATGATCAGTAAGAGTCAAAACGAATCTAAGGTAAATATCCCTCAAGATAAGACTGAACAAACATCAAAGAAATCTTCTTCAAAAAAGAAGTCTAGTACAAAGAAATCTTCTACAAAGAAAACTACTGCTAAAAAGACTGCGAAGAAGTCAACAGCACTTAGTGTTAAAGAATCAAGTACAGATGGTACTTATACAGTTAAAAACGTACCTTCTGATGGTGTTGATGTGGTCGTTACTGGTAAGAGTGGTCAAGCATGGATCCAATTTTCAGAAGGATCAAGCACAACATGGCAACAAGCTCTTAGTTCTGGCGAGAAGAAGTCAACTAAGGTTTCAGCTGATACAACAACATTTAAGATTCAAACTGGTAATGTGAACCATACTGAAATTTCCATTGGCGGTAAGAGCGTTGATTTAGGTAAAGTTAGCGGCAGTGAATCAATTGTTAAGACATTGACTTTCAATGTTGAGCAGTAATATTTAGTTTTAAAAAAATCTCGTTGTTTATTAAATAGCGGGATTTTTCTGGTGTTATGCAATAGTTAATTTTTTCACACTATAATTTATTGGAGGAATATCTCATGGTCTGGAATGTACCAAATAAACTTACGATGCTACGTATTATCTTAATACCCGTTTTTATTATTTTATTGGCGTTTAATTTTGCTAATTGGGGAGATGTTTTCTTATTTGGAACATTGATCCCAATGAATCATTTTATCGCCACTCTAGTTTTTATTTTGGCATCATTAACTGATTTAGCTGATGGTAAGATCGCGCGTAAATATCATCTTGTAAGTAACTTTGGAAAATTTGCCGATACATTGGCTGATAAGATGTTAGTCATGACAGCATTTATTTTCTTAGTTGAAATGAAGATGGCACCAGCTTGGGTAATCGCTATTATTGTTTGCCGTGAACTTGCTGTTACAGGATTAAGAATGATCGTACTAGAAGAGGGTGGCAAAGTTATGGCTGCTCAAATGCCAGGAAAAATAAAAACTACAACACAGATGATCGCAATTATTCTTTTATTGTTGCACAATGTCTTCTTTGGAACATTTGGATTCCCTATGGGATTGATCTTCTTATATATTTGCCTATTCTTTACTGTTTATTCTGGTGCTGATTATTTCATCCAAAGTAGAGATGTTTTTAAAAAATAAAACGTAATTTAGAAGTGAGGACAATGGATAATACTGAAAAATTATTAAACGAACTTGAAAACATTAAATTTGAAGATCCTTTACCAGAACAATTTAGACTTTTACCTCATAACGTCGTTACAACGTTAAAAAAGAAAGATTTGTCGATCACTGCTGCCGAGAGTTTAACTTCGGGTATGTTTCAATCTACAATAGCTCAAGTTCCAGGTGCTTCGCAGATTTTTAGCGGTGGTTTTGTAACGTATTCTGATGATGTAAAGTCGAAACTTTTGGGGATCGATCCTGAGTTGATAAAAAAATATACTGTTGTTAGTGCCGAAGTAGCACAAGCCATGGCACAATCGTCTGCTAAAGTATTGCAGGCTGATGTTGGCGTTGGTTTAACGGGTGTTGCTGGACCGGATGATTTAGAAGGTAATCCCGTTGGCACAGTCTTTATTGGAGCTTTTAATGGGTCAGAAAATATTTTGAAAGTTAAAGAATTTCATTTTAATGGAGATAGAAATTCAATTCGTTTGAAATCGGTAATTGCCGCTTTTGCCCTCGTTGAAAAAATTATTTAATTGAACAAACATTTGTTCGCTTTTTTCTTGCTTTTTTGAAGAATTACTAATAATATATCTAGTGATGAATGCATTAGGAGGAAGACAATTTGGCTAATGACGAAAGACAAAAGGCGCTTGATAAGGCTCTAAAACAAATTGAAAAAGATTTTGGTAAGGGTGCAATCATGCGCATGGGGGATGATTTGGATATGCAAATTCAAACTGTTTCCTCAGGATCTTTAGCACTAGATAATGCTTTAGGTGTTGGTGGATTTCCACGTGGTAGAATCGTAGAAATCTATGGTCCTGAAAGTTCCGGTAAAACTACCGTAGCGTTACACGCCGTTGCAGAAGTACAAAAACAAGGTGGTACAGCAGCATATATTGATGCAGAAAATGCCATGGATCCGGCTTATGCCACAGCATTAGGTGTTAATATCGATGACTTGTTACTATCACAACCAGATACTGGTGAACAAGGACTAGAAATTGCTGATGCCCTAGTTTCAAGTGGTGCGGTTGATATTGTAGTAGTTGATTCTGTTGCTGCTTTGGTACCACGTGCCGAAATTGATGGTGACATGGGTGATTCACATGTTGGTTTACAAGCACGTTTGATGTCACAAGCTTTGCGTAAATTATCTGGAACGATCAATAAGACTAAAACAATTGCTTTATTTATTAATCAGATCCGTGAAAAGGTCGGGGTTATGTTTGGTAATCCTGAAACAACACCTGGTGGTCGCGCATTGAAGTTCTATTCGACTGTCAGACTTGAAGTAAGACGTTCTGAGCAAATTAAAGATGGTTCAGATGTAATTGGTAACCGTACTAAAATTAAGGTCGTAAAGAACAAGGTAGCTCCTCCATTTAAGGTGGCACTTGTTGATATTATGTATGGTCATGGTATTTCACAAACTGGTGAGTTAGTGGATATGGCTGTTGAAAAAGACATAGTTAACAAAAGTGGTTCATGGTATTCATATAAAGACGAGCGTATTGGTCAGGGTCGTGAAAATGCTAAGAAATTCTTGGCTGATAATCCTGAAAAAATGGCAGAGATCCGTAAAAGAGTTCGTGATGCATACAATATGGATGATAAACCTGAAGAAGAAAAATCAGATAAAAAGGATGTTAAAGCAGACGATAAGTCAAAGAGCAAAAAATCTGATGCAACTGATTTAAAATTAGATGTAGATAGCCCTAAATCGTCTACAAATTCTGAAAAAGAGACTAAATAGGTCTCTTTTTTCTTTTTAATTGATTGACAGGGATTATTTATTCTATAATATAGTGTTGTATGTAAAAATAATGTAACAAGTCTTTATTTACAAACAATTAGGTATTATAAAAATTGGAGGTGATGGCATGCATGGTGCTATCATAACCTTCTCTTTCGCATTGATAACATTGGTTGTAGGAGTGTTCTTTGGCTATGCTTTTTGCAAAGACTCCTATGAAAAAAAACTTTCACAAGCTAAACAGACTGCTGACGATATTGTTTCTGATGCTCATAAAGCCGCTAAATCATTAAAAAAAGAGACTTTACTTGAAGCTAAAGACGATATTCATAAGTATCGAGAAGAACAAGAGAACGAGTTGAAAGAACGTCGACAAGATATTCAAAAACAAGAAAATCGTGCTCTTGAGAGACAAGATATTTTAGATCGTAAGGATCAATCTCTTGAAAAAAGAGAAGAGAATATTGAAAAGAATGAAAACAATATTACGGCTCGACAACATAAACTTGATGAAAAGAATAAACAATTGACTGATACTCTTGATGAACAAAAGGCGGAATTAGCAAGAGTAAGTAATTTAACTCGTGAACAAGCTCGAAAGATCATTTTAGATAATTTGAATCAGGAATTAACACATGAACGTGCTACTAAGATCAAAGAAAGCGATGAACAAGCACGACAATATGCCGATAAAGATGCCAAGGCATTGATTGTTGCTGCTATTCAGAGAAGTGCCGCAGATACAGTTTCAGAATCTACTGTAACAACTGTGACCCTACCTAACGAAGATATGAAAGGTAGGATCATTGGACGTGAGGGTAGAAATATCAGAACGATCGAAGCTCTTACTGGAGTTGATTTGATTATTGATGATACACCTGAAGCTGTGGCTTTAAGTGGCTTTGATCCAATTAGACGTGAAATTGCGCGCATGGCGCTTGAAAAGTTAATTGAAGATGGGCGTATTCATCCAGCTAGAATTGAGGAAATGGTTGATAAATCTCGTCGTGAGATGGACGATCATATTCGTGAGGTTGGGGAACAAACAATTTATAGTTTAGGAATTAATTCAATCAATCCTGATTTAATTAAAATAATCGGACGAATGAAATACAGAACGAGTTATGGTCAAAATGTTTTAAGTCATTCAATAGAGGTAGCAAAATTATCCGCCGTAATGGCTGCTGAATTGGGTGAAGATGTTATGTTAGCAAAACGAGCAGGGTTATTACACGATATAGGTAAAGCTATTGATCGTGAGGTTGACGGATCACACGTAGAAATTGGTGTTGATATCGCCACTAAATATAAAGAACCAGAAGTAGTTGTTAATACAATTGCTTCACATCACGGGGATGTAGAACCAACTTCTCTAATTGCAACTATCGTTGCTGCGGCAGATGCTATTTCAGCTGCACGACCAGGTGCAAGATCAGAATCGATGGAAAACTATATTCACCGACTTGAGAAACTAGAAAATATTGCCGATAAACATGATGGTGTTGATCACAGTTATGCGATCCAAGCTGGTCATGAAATCAGAATTATGGTTAAACCAGAAGAAATTTCTGATGATCAAGCAGCAATTTTATCTAGAGATGTTAAAAAAGAAATTGAAGATAACCTCGAATATCCTGGCCACATTAAGGTCACAGTTGTTCGGGAAGTTAGAAAAGTTGAGTTAGCGAAATAATTAGGGGGTCTGTAACGTTTGTTGCAGTCCTTTTTTTGTTACAATAAAAGTTGGGTATTTAAATACCTCAAATAGGTATTGTATAATTGTAATATTAATTAGAAAGTGAGTTTCTGGGTATACCAAGTATGTTTAGTGTAATAGTAAAATTATTTTTGACGATGATATTGTCTGCGGCAATAACACCCTTTGTAGTTAAACTTGCTTATATATTAGGGGCGGTCGATAACCCCAACGCTCGTCGAGTTAACAAAAAGCCAATGCCAACAATGGGCGGTTTGGCTATTTTTATAGCCTTCACATTCTCTACCTTTGTTTTATTGAGAAATCAGTTTCCGAGTCATGAACTTTTCAGTGTCTTTTTAGCTGAATGTATCATTATATTGACCGGTATTATTGATGATATTCGTGAGTTATCTCCAAAGGCTAAAATGGGTGGGATCTTTGCTGCTTCATTAGTTATTTATTTCTTAGCGGGAATTAAGATGAATGAAGTAGTCTTACCGATCTTTGGCGCATTTAAATTAGGTTGGTGGAGTTTCCCAATTACTATAATTTGGATATTGGCAATTACTAATGCGGTTAATTTGATCGATGGATTAGATGGATTAGCCACGGGAGTTTCAATAATTGCCTTGTTCACTATGGGAATAGTGGGTTACTTCTTCTTAAATATGACCAATGTTTATGTTTCAATTTGGATTTTTGCAATGGTAGCTTCTTTGTTAGGATTCTTGCCTCATAATTTCCATCCCGCCAGTATCTTTTTAGGAGATACGGGGGCATTGTTTATAGGATTTATGATCGCAGTCTTTTCTTTAAAGGGACTTAAAAATGTAACGTTCATAACAATGTTGATCCCAGTTGTTATTTTGGGAGTTCCTATTACTGACACGGTTTATGCTATGTTACGAAGATTCTTAAATAAAAAGCCGATTACACAAGCTGATAAACATCATTTACATCATCGATTAATGCAATTAGGTTTATCGCATCGTCAAACTGTTTTAGTGATTTATGGTTTGGCATTAGTTTTTGCATTTATCTCATTGTTGTATCCTTTGTCCACTTTGTGGGGAAGTGTATTACTAACGATCGGTGTCTTAATCGGATTGGAGTTGTTTGTTGAATCGATCGGATTGATCGGTGATAACCGGCAACCTTTACTTCATGCAATTCAAAAATTTGTTAAACGAATGGAAAAAAAGGACTAAGCCAAGGCTTAGTCCTTTATTGGTACTTGTTTAAATTCTTTACTGGTTTTTTCAAATGAAATTTGATTTTGAAATTGATCTCTGATGTCTTGGATAAGTTTCTCTTGTTCGCTTAAATCTAAAAAAATATTAGTTTTCACATCGGTAGAAAATTGTTTTTCTTCCAATGTGATTTTTTGATTTTTAGCGTAATTCTCAAATTTATCAAAGAGATTGTAGGGGATCGATATTAAATATCCTTGCTGGATTCGATTCTCCACAAGTCCGATATCTTTTATAGCATCGGCAGTTGTTGATGAGTAAGCTCTGATCAGCCCGCCAGCACCTAATTTTATACCGCCGAAATATCTAGTAACTACTGCGGTCACGTTTTCTAACTCATTTTGTTGTAAGACATTTAGAATAGGCGAGCCAGCAGTTCCGCTTGGTTCACCATCATCAGACATGCGCTCGATTTTGACATTTTCTAAAACGATGTAAGCTGTGCAATTGTGAGTGGCATCTTTTTCTTCTTCACGGATTTTTTGAATAAAGGATTTGGCTTCTTCTTCTGAATTAGTTTGAGCGATATGAGCTATAAAACGTGATTTTTTTATATCTTTTTCAAAACTGCCATTTGCGGCTATTGTTCGATAATTTTGCAAAACGATCATTTCCTTTACGTAATTTTATTTATGAATAAATTAAATGAATTTTTAGGCGGGCGCATACTGAATTTAAAGGTTCTCGAATCTGATGAAGTTAAGCATCTGTTAGCGATTGGATCAGAATTAAAACCTGGTTTTTTTAGAAAGGATCAACAAGACTATTGTCGAAGATGCTTATCTAAAATATCTGATGATAGTGATTACTGTCGAAATTGTTTGAATATGGGCAAAATCACTAGGGATGATCAACTAATAATAAGCTCAACAGAGACTAATTTTGAGTTTCAGGAAAGGCCTATGAAGTGGGAGGGTAGATTGACCCAGCTTCAAAATAAAGTCTCTCATGAGCTTATAAATGCTTTTAAGGCACACAAGGATCATCTAGTTTGGGCTGTCACTGGTGCTGGGAAAACTGAAATGACCTTTCCATTGATCTCAGAAGTCATTCGTTCGGGTAAAAGAATAGCGCTATGCTCACCGAGAGTCGATGTTTGCGTGGAACTATTTCCCCGAATTAAGTCAGCTTTTCCAGAAACAACAATAGGTTTATATCACGGCAAGAGTAAGGAACCGTATCAAATAACGCAAATTATGATCGCAACTACTCATCAACTGATTCGCTTTGAAAAAGCCTTTGATGTACTTATTATTGATGAAGTTGATTCCTATCCATTAGCAGGAAATCAAATGCTGCAAGATGCGATCACTAAAGCGGTTAAAGATAATGGAAATATTTACTACCTTTCAGCTACACCACCAAAAATTCTTCTTGATAAGGTTGAGAAAAAACAACTTGGTATATCAAAATTATATCAAAGATTTCATGGACACCCGTTACCTGAACCAAAATGCCATTTATTATACAAATCGACTAATTTTTTGGGAGTAAATCCAATAATTTATTTAAGAATCAAAAAAATGTTAACAAATAAACAACGCTTCATGATGTTTTTTCCTAATATTCCCCAAATGTTGCAGTTTGAAAATGTAATTATAAAAAAGTTTCCGAAATTGAAATTGATCAGTGTAAGTTCTAAGGACGATAAACGTTTGGAAAAAGTAAAATCCTTTCGAGAGAGCGAAGTTCAGGCAATATTTACAACGACTATTTTAGAACGAGGCGTAACTTTTAAAAATATTATCGTTATCGTAATTGACGCCGATGCTACTGAATTCTCTAAGACTGCTTTGATCCAAATTGCAGGTAGAGCTGGGCGAGCGGCAGATTCATATGATGATGAGGTACACTTTTACTATCAAAATTATAATAAACAAATAAAAAATGCCTGTGCTGAAATAAAGTATTTAAATTGGTGTGCAAAAAATGTCTAAGTGTCTATATTGTGGAAATTATTTTTCATATAATTTATCGATCAAAGAAATATTTAGTTTCAATCAGATATTTGATGATAGATTGTGTCAACTATGTAGAAGTCAGTTGGAACCACTATCCTCCAATATGAGTTGTAGCCGCTGTTTTAAACCAAAAATTAAGACAATTTGTGATGATTGTCGTTTTTGGGAGGAAAAATATAACATAATTAATTGTCATCAGGCTTTGTTTGGGTATAATCAGTTCATACACAATTATTTTAAACAGTATAAAAGGTATGGAGATATTTTATTAGCAGATCTTTTTTTGAAAGATTTACTAACTTGGGAGCGTAGTAATCAATTCGATTTAATTACATATATTCCTGCAAGTGAAAGTCATCGAAGAGAGCGTGGATTTGATCCGGTTTGGCAAATGTATCATCAAGTTTTTGAATTAAAGTCATTATTGATTAAAGCTGATGCTGATAAGCCCCAAGCTCAAAAAAATCGTAATGAACGTTTGAAAACACCACAAACCTTTAGTTGTATTTCTGATCATATTTATTCAGAACAAACGAAAGTTTTGATTGTTGATGACATATATACGACGGGTAGGACGATTTTACATGCAAAGATGGCTTTAAAGACAATTGGATTAACTAATATTTATACTTTTTCATTATCAAGATAGTGAAAACGTTGTCACATTGCCGATAGAATTATATAATTAAGTAGAAGAGTTGATTAGGACTCTAATATTTCCTACTCATCGGAAGGAGAGATTTTTATGTTAACAATTAATGTACGTGGCGAGAATATCGAAGTAACTTCAGCAATGCGTGAATATGTTGAAAAAAGATTATCTAAGATGGAAAAGTATTTCAGTGATGGGAGCACTCCTATTGCACATGTTAACTTAAAGACATACCCTTCAAAAGGGACAAAAGTTGAGGTAACAATTCCACTTCCATACATCACATTGAGAGCCGAGGAAATCAATGATGACATGTATGCCGGTATTGATTTAGTAATTGACAAACTTGAAAGACAAATTAAGAAATTCAAGACCCGTGTAAACCGCAAGGGACGTGAGTCAGGTAGTATTAAAGATATTCCTTTAGATGATGTTTCACCTGAGGATACTAAAGAAGACAAATCAGAAATCGTTAGAACAAAACGTCTATCATTAAAACCAATGGATGCAGAAGAAGCTGTATTACAAATGGAAATGCTTGGACATGAATTCTTTATTTTTGAAGATGCAGAAACAAATGGTGCAAGTATCGTTTATAAACGTAATGATGGTAAGTACGGTTTGATTGAAACAAACGAATAAAATTTTACGTATTTCAACAAATGACATTCGTAAAATGTGAGAGGGCTTTGACTTTTGTCGGAGCTCTTTTTTGATTCAATAAAGTAATTTTTAGCAAATACTTTTTAAATGGTGTATCATTATTAACCTGGAAAGCTGTGTTATCATTTGAATTAAGATTAAGTTTAAAACTTTAAAGAAAAATGCTACTATAAAGAATATGTTTATAACTTTTAGGAGAGATATATAAGTATGGCAAATCCATTAAGAAAATGGGTCGAAAGCGATAAAAGAGAAGTTAAAAAAATGGGCAAAATTGCCGATAAAGTTGAAAGTTATGCTGATGAATTTGGCAAACTTACTGACGAACAACTTCAAGCTAAGACTCCCGAATTGAAAGAAAGACTGACAAAGGGTGAAACATTAGATGATATTTTGCCAGAAGCCTTTGCTGCCGTTCGTGAAGGTGCTAAGAGAGTTTTAGGCCTTTACCCATTTAGAGTACAAATTATTGGTGGTATTACACTACACCAAGGTAATATTGCGGAAATGAAAACTGGTGAAGGTAAAACTTTAACGGCCACATTACCAGTTTATTTAAATGCCCTAGAGGGCCAAGGTGTTCATGTTGTTACAGTTAATGAATACCTTTCATCTCGTGATGCTAAAGAGATGGGTGAATTATACAAGTGGATGGGTCTAACTGTTGGTTTAAACCTTAACAGTATGGATTCTGAAGAAAAACGTGCTGCATATAATTGTGACATTACTTATTCGACAAATAGTGAATTAGGATTTGATTATTTGCGTGACAACATGGTTGTCTATAAAGAGCAAATGGTACAACGTCCGCTTCATTATGCAATCGTTGATGAGGTTGACTCCATTTTAATTGATGAGGCTAGAACACCATTGATTATTTCTGGGGCGGCTGAAAAGTCAACTGCTATGTACGTTCGTGCTGATCGTTTTGCTAAAACTTTAGCTGAAGAAGATTACAAAATTGATTGGCCTACAAAGTCAATTAGTTTAACTGAAACAGGTATCAGAAAGGCTGAAGATTACTTTGGTCTCGATAATCTTTATGATATTGAAAATACTGTTTTGAATCACCATTTGGACCAAGCTTTGCGTGCAAACTTTATTATGAGTTTGGATATTGATTATGTGGTACAAGAAGGCGAAGTTAAGATCGTTGACCAATTTACTGGTCGTGTTATGGATGGTCGTCGTTATTCTGATGGATTACACCAAGCTATTGAAGCTAAAGAAGGTGTGGAGATCCAAGATGAAACTAAGACTATGGCTAACATCACTTATCAAAACTTCTTCCGTATGTATGATAAATTATCAGGTATGACTGGTACTGCTAAAACTGAAGCAGAAGAATTTAGAGAAATTTACAACATGGAAGTTATTTCAATTCCAACTAATAAGCCCGTTATTCGTGATGACAAAGATGATGTACTCTATCCAACTTTGAAGAGTAAATTTGCGGCTGTTGTTAGAGACATCAAAGAGCGTCATGCAAAGGGGCAACCACTGCTAGTTGGTACTGTTGCGGTTGAGTCTTCAGAATATCTATCACAACTTCTTGATAAAGAAGGCATTCCTCATGCCGTCTTGAATGCTAAGAACCATGCTAAAGAAGCTGAGATCGTTATGAATGCCGGTCAACGTGGCGCCGTTACGATTGCTACTAATATGGCTGGTCGTGGTACTGATATTAAGCTTGGACCTGGTGTTAAAGAAGTTGGCGGTCTTGCTGTTATTGGTACGGAACGTCATGAGTCACGTCGTATTGATAATCAGCTTCGTGGTAGATCTGGTCGTCAAGGTGATCCTGGTGTTACACAATTTTATATGTCACTTGAAGATGATTTGATGAAACGTTTTGGTTCGGATAGAATCAAACGTGTTCTTAAGGCATTGAAGATCGAAGATGACGATGCTGTTATCCAAAGTCGTATGATGACTAGACAAGTTGAATCAGCTCAAAAACGTGTTGAAGGTAATAACTACGATACACGTAAGAATACTTTGCAATATGATGATGTTATGCGTGAACAACGTGAAGTTATCTATAAAGAAAGAATGGATGTCATCAATGAGGATAAAGACCTCGATAAGGTATTATTACCAATGATCGAGCGTACTATTAAAGCTCAAGTTGATGTTCATACACAGGGTAAAGAAGAGAACTGGGAATTAGATGCCATTGCTGATTTTGCTAAATCGACTTTAGTTAGTGAAAAACAAATGAGTGTTGTTGACCTTCAATTGAAGACTCCTGAAGAAATCATCAAGTTCTTGATGGACTTTGTTCATAAGAACTATGAAGATAAAAAAGAACAACTTGGTGATCCTGCTCAGATGTTAGAGTTTGAAAAGGTTGTTATTTTAAGAGTTGTTGATGAACACTGGACAGATCATATCGATGCGATGGACCAATTACGTCAATCGATCGGTTTACGTGGTTATGGACAGTTGAATCCTTTGGTCGAATATCAAGAAGAGGGTTACCGTATGTTTGAAGAAATGGTTTCAGACATTGAATACGACGTAACTAGATTATTTATGAAGGCCGAAATTAGACAAAATATGGAAAGATAAAAAGCAGGCCTAGTGCCTGCTTTTTTTAAAGGTGACGGAATGGAATTTGGAGAAATAAAAACCAAAATAAACGACATCGAAGAAAAAGTTTCTCAATTCAGGGGGTCTCTTTGACTTAGATAATCTTGAAGAAAGTATTGCTGAAAATGAAGCTCGTATGACGGCACCGGGTTTTTGGGATGATCATGATAAGGCTCAAGCGGTTATTGATGAGACCAACGACTTAAAAGATAAGTTTGATAGCTTCAAAACATTATCTGAAAATTTGGATGACATTAAAGTTTTAGAACAGCTTTATCAAGTCGATACAGAAGATGAACTTTTAAAACAGCTTGAAGAAGATTCTGATTCTTTAGAAAAGCAATTACAGGCTTATGAATTGACAATGTTATTGTCTGAACCTTACGATTCACATAATGCCATTGTTGAAATTCATCCAGGTGCCGGTGGAAAAGAGTCACAAGATTGGGGCTCAATGCTTTTGAGAATGTATCAAAGATGGGCTGAACAGCATGACTTTTCCGTTGAAATAGAAGATTATCAACCTGGTGATGATGCTGGTATTAAGAGCGTCTCAATGATGATCAAGGGACGTAATGTTTATGGATTATTACGTTCTGAACGTGGCGTTCATAGATTGGTAAGAATTTCTCCATTTGATTCTGCTGGTAGAAGACATACATCTTTTGCGTCAGTCGATGTTATGCCAGAACTGGATGAAAGTATTAATGTTGAAATAAATGATGATGATTTAAGAGTTGATGTCTTTAGATCTTCCGGAGCTGGTGGTCAGCATATCAATAAAACATCTTCAGCCGTAAGAATAACTCATATTCCCACTGGTATAGTTGTTAGTTCTCAAGCTCAAAGATCACAGCTACAAAATCGTCAAACGGCAATGAATATGTTAAAGGCAAAACTTTTCCAAAAAGAACAAGAAGAACAAGCAAAACGAAATGCCAAAATCAAAGGTGAACAGATGGATATTGGATGGGGATCACAAATTCGATCTTACGTATTTCATCCTTATACAATGGTTAAAGATCATCGTTCTAATTATGAAACTGGTAATGGGCAAGCAGTAATGGATGGAGATATAGACCAATTTATTTTTGCCTATCTTCAGTGGAAGTTACAAGAGGACAATTCGGATTAAAATGAAAAAGAGAATTTTAATTGTTGATGATGAACCTGCTATTTTAGAATTGATCGATTATAATTTACAGAGCCAAGGATATGAAGTTAAGCGAGCAATAAATGGTAAAATGGCACTCGAAATGGCGAATGCTGAACAATTTGACCTTATTTTGCTAGATCAGATGTTACCCAAATTGAGCGGAATCAGAGTTTTAAAGAAGATGCGTTCAATTGGTAATTTAACGCCGGTTATATTTTTGACGGCGGTGGATACTGAAGACAGCAAAGTTGATGGATTGATCAGTGGGGCAGACGACTATATTACAAAACCATTTAGCGTCAAAGAATTACTAGCTAGGATCGAAGTAGTCATTCGTAGAACTTCTAAAACTGAAAATCAGAAGGTTGAGTTTCATCTTAATCGCTCGATGAAGAGTGTTGTTATTGACGATACGGAAATATCTTTGACTCGTAAAGAGTATGAATTAATGGATTTTTTGTTGAAGAATGCTGGTATTGTAGTATCTAGAGAGCAAATCTTTGATAGCGTATGGGGTGTAAATTCAGATTCACAATTAAGAATGGTTGATATTCAAATTAGTCATCTTCGTGATAAAATTGAAAAAGATACGAAGGATCCACAAATAATAAAAACCGTGCATGGATTCGGTTATATTTTAGAGGTGTGATACATGAAGAAAAAAATAGGGCCCATTATTGCGGTAACTGTCTCCATTGTCATATTTATTATTTTGTCGGCATTTGCAGATAGTACCTTGGGGAGTTCACAAAGAAATACTTTTTATGATGAAACAACTTCTTTTAAAGAATTGAAAAAGAACCATACTGCACAAGAGGCAGCAAAAATATCAGGATTAACTTACGTAGATACTGATAAAAGAAGTTCAAAAGTTGAAAAGAGAGTATATGACCTGATTCACAAGGGTGGATTGTCGCCAAGTCAAAACTTTTTAACTGATAATACTTTTGGAACTAGAACAATGTATTATATCAGCGACTCTAATAAGCATGTTGTGGTCAAGGAATATAACCGTTTATGGAGTCAAAATGCGTCAACGTACGTATTGGTTGCCTTAGTTTATCTTATTTTCACTAATGCGATTGTTCTGTTCTATTACAAACGTAAGCAAAAACTAAGTTATGACATTCAAAGTGTGACCGAAAATTTACGTCGAGTACGAAAGAACAAGGATATGGCATCAATTATTCTTTCGCCTGATGATGAATTATATAATTTAGTAGAACAGACTAATGAAATTAGTATGGATATCAATGAATTGCGCGATAACGCACGTTTACGTGAACGTAGATTCAAGAGTCTTGTTGGACATCTTCCAATCGGAGTTATGTTATTAAATTCTCAAGGTGAAGTTTTAATGCATAATCAGGCTATGTCGGCCTTATTAGATGTAAATATTTCAAATGATATTCATCCGTTCATTGAAGATGTTAAAACATATGGCTTGAGCAGGATGATCGAACATACGCTTCGTAAAAATAAGAATCATCATAAAGAATTACAGTTGATCGGTAATTCCCAGAAATATGTCGAAGCAAATGTTATTCGTCTGGTCCATTCTCGAGAAGATTTCGATCAGCAAATTTTAGTTTTACTATATGATTTAACCGAAAGTCGTAAGATGGATCGTATGCAAGTCGACTTCGTCAATAATGTCAGTCATGAATTAAAGACACCGATCACTTCGATTGCCGGATTTTCTGAAACACTACTTAACGGTGCTAAAGATGATCCAGAAAAATTGGATCATTTCTTAAATATAATTAACGAAGAAAGCACTAGATTGACTGAATTGATTCAAGATATTCTTTCATTATCAAAAGTTCAAAAAGATGATGAAAAGGCCGAAGCTGTTGACGCTAAAAACGAAATTGAAAAAACAGTTGAACATTTATCTCAGAGGATCTCTAAACATAAAATAAGCGTTGAAACTAGTTTTTCTGGTAATCCTGAGATTACTATCAACAGAGAGAAATTTAATTTGATCGTTGGTAATTTGATTAAGAATGCTGTTTCTTATAATAAGGAAAATGGTGATATTAAAATTCAATTTAATCATGATGAAATTGAAAATCGGATAAGATTTAGTGTTGAGGATACTGGTATCGGAATTGCTGAATCAGAACAAGATAGGATCTTTGAGAGATTTTATCGTGTTGATCGATCACGTAGTTTTGAGACTGGCGGAACTGGACTAGGTCTTGCTATTGTTAAAGAAACAATTGATACGCTTGATGGTGATATTAGAATTGAATCGCACAAGGGACTAGGAACAAAATTTATTGTTCATATTCCGTTATAAAAAAGATATAAAAGTAGTTCTAAGTGAGAATTGAGTTCTCTTCTTAGAACTTTTTTTGTGCCAATTATTAGGCCTTTTATACAAAAAATATACATTCTTATATTAGTATTAAAAAGACAGAGGTGAGTATATTGAAAAAAAGACTGGTGGCTATTTTTACGTTATTTTTTTCTGCAATCTTAGTTTTAACGGGTTGTAAGGGGAGTAGTGATCAACAAACAATTACGGCTGTAGGATCATCAGCCGCCCAACCGCTAGTAGAATTAGCTGGGGAAGAATTTACAAAAAACAATCCTAACGAATATATTAACGTTCAGGGTGGAGGTACTGGTACCGGACTTAGCCAGATTCAACAAGGTGCGGTAGATATTGGTAACTCTGATCTTTATGCTGAACAAAAAAAGAATATTAATGCTAAAAATTTGGTAGATCACCGTATTGCAGCGGTGGGAATGGTACCGATTGTAAATAAAAGTGTAAAAATAAAATCATTAACTATTAAACAATTAAGACAAATATTTTCAGGTCAAATCACTAATTGGAAACAAGTTGGTGGACAGGATCTGCAAATAACGATTATTAATCGTGCTAATGGTAGTGGTACTCGTTCCGCCTTTGAAGATGACGTTATGAACGGAACGCCGGCTGTTAGTTCTCAGGAGCAAGACTCAAGTGGTATGGTTCGACAAATCGTTTACAATACTCAAGGATCCATTAGTTATTTGGCTATGCCTTATTTAAATGACACAGTTAAATCGATCGAAGTTGGCGGAGTTAAACCAACGATGAAGAATATTGAGAATAATACTTGGAAAATTTGGTCTTATGAACATCTTTATACAAATGGTCAGCCAACAGGTATGACTAAACGTTTTCTAGACTATACTATGTCCAATCATGTTCAAAATAAAATTGTTAAAAAATTAGGTTACGTTCCAATTAAAAATATGCAATATCAAAAAGATTATAAGGGGAATGTAACCCCAGTTTCAAAGGAGGGAGACTAAATTGAAAGATCCGATTCGAGAAAGTTTAACTAAAAAATCTGTCTCTGCAAAACGTGAAACAAAAGGTAAGGTTATTTCATTTAGTTTTACAGCTATAATAGTTATCTTGGTAGTTACAATCATTGGTTTTGTTGCTTCAAGAGGTTTAGTGATCTTCTTTAAAGATGGAGTAAATCCAATTGATTTTTTGACACATTCAGTTTGGGCTCCAGATAAGTTAGATAGTGCAGGACATCCTATAGTTGGTGCCGCACCAATGATCGTGGGTTCATTTGCAGTTACTTTGATTGCCGCTTTGATCGGGACACCTTTTGCCATTGCGGCAGCCATTTTTATGACTGAAATATCACCCAAATTAGGTCGTAAAATTTTACAACCTGTAATTGAGTTACTAGTTGGTATTCCATCAGTAGTTTATGGATTTATTGGATTAACTATTGTTGTTCCATTTGTTAGAAGTATCGCTGGCGGTAGTGGATTTGGTATTTTAGCTGGTTCATTTGTTCTATTCGTAATGATCTTGCCAACGATCACATCAATGTCAGTGGACGCTTTAAAGGCTGTACCTGAATATTATCGTGAAGCTTCATTAGCCCTAGGTGCAACAAGATGGCAAACAATTCATAAAGTTATTTTAAGAGCCGCTTCACCCGGTTTATTGACGGCAGTGGTTTTTGGGATGTCTAGAGCCTTTGGTGAAGCTTTAGCCGTGCAAATGGTTATTGGTAATGCTATGTTATTACCACAAAATTTAGTCTCACCTTCTTCTACTTTAACGTCAGTTTTGACAATGAACATGGGTAATACGATCATGGGTTCGACCCCAAATGATGCTCTTTGGTCACTAGCTTTACTATTGCTATTAATGTCACTCTTGTTCAACTTCGTAATAAGACTTATTGCTAAGAGAGGTGAATTCTAGTGTTCAATGAAAAAGTTAAAGATAAAATAGCTACTGGTGTTATTTACGCTATGTCTGGAATCATTGTTTTGATCTTAGCAGGGTTATTAGTTTACATTCTAGGTAGTGGTCTACGTTATGTTAATTGGCATTTTTTGACTTCAGGTTCAAAAGCCTTTCAAGCTGGAAGTGGTATTGGGATTCAGTTGTTTAATTCTTTCTTTCTATTGATTCTATCAATGCTCATTTCTATTCCAATTGCTATTTCTGCCGGAATATTCTTATCTGAATATGCTGGTAAAAATAAATTGGTTGAACTTATTAGAATATCGATCGAAGTTTTAAGTTCTCTACCATCAATTGTTGTTGGTTTGTTTGGATTTTTGATTTTTGTAATTAGTTTTAAATTTGGCTTTTCCATTTTGTCAGGAGCTTTGACATTGACCGTTTTTAATTTGCCAATTCTGACAAGAAATGTTGAAGACTCTTTAAAGTCTGTTTCTCAATCGCAAAGAGAGGCAGGACTTGCTTTGGGACTATCAAAATGGGAAACAGTCATCCACGTAATTATCCCAGATGGTTTGCCAGGCATTATTACTGGTATGATCATCGGTGCTGGTAGAGTCTTCGGTGAAGCCGCTGCACTTATTTATACAGCTGGACAAAGTGCCCCACCACTAGATTTTTCAAATTGGAACATTTTCAGCATTACTAGTCCGCTAAACTTGATGCGTCCTGCTGAAACATTAGCAGTCCATATTTGGAAAGTTAATTCTGAAGGTCTGATCCCTGATGCGGTTCAAGTTTCTGCTGGTGCTTCAGCGGTATTGATCATTGCAGTGTTAATTTTCAATTTACTTTCAAGATACCTTGGTAATTTAGTTTATAAAAAGATGACAGGAGAATAGTTTATGGCTGATGAACAAGATCAATATATTTATCACTTAGATGAAAAAGAACATGAAATTGCTATGGAAACTAAGGATCTACAAGTTTTCTATGGTCAAAAAGAAGCCATGCATAAAGCATCTTTACAATTTGAACGTTACAAAATTACCTCGCTTATCGGTGCATCTGGATCTGGCAAGTCAACTTTCTTGCGTTCATTAAATCGAATGAACGACAATGTTCCTGGGGCCAGTGTTAAAGGTGAAATTATGTATCGTGGATTAGACATAAATAAAAACGATGTTGATATTTATGAGACGAGAAAGCATATCGGAATGGTATTCCAGCGTCCCAATCCGTTCTCAAAATCAATCTATGATAATATAACTTTTGCTTTGAAACGACACGGTTTGCATGATAAAGACAAATTAAATGAAATTGTTGAGACGACATTAAAACAAGCATCATTATGGGAGCAAGTCAAGGATGATCTTCATAAAAGTGCCCTGGCGTTATCAGGTGGTCAACAACAACGCCTCTGTATCGCCCGTGCCATCGCTATGAAGCCGGATATTTTATTGATGGACGAACCGGCCAGTGCGCTGGACCCTATTTCTACTTCTAACGTAGAAGAAACTATGCTAAGTTTAAAAGACAGATTTACAATAATTATAGTTACTCATAATATGCAGCAAGCTGCCAGAATTAGTGACTATACAGCCTTCTTCCACATGGGACATGCGGTAGAATTTAATGAAACAAGAAAAATCTTTACACGTCCAAAAATTAAGACAACTGAAGATTATGTTTCTGGACATTTTGGATAGGAGAATAACTTTGGCTGAAAAGAAAAAAATTTTGACATCATCTGATGTTCATTTGTTTTATGGAAAGAAAGAGGCTCTGAAGGGAATTAACCTTGATTTTAATGAGCACGAGATTACAGCCTTGATTGGGCCTTCAGGTTGCGGTAAATCAACGTATCTTCGTTGTTTGAATCGAATGAATGACCTGATTCCAAATGTGACTATCACAGGAACAATTAGTTTGAACGGCAAAAATATTTACGCACCAAACATTGATACGGTAGAATTAAGAAAGCAAGTAGGAATGGTTTTCCAACAACCTAATCCATTTCCATTCTCTGTTTATGATAATGTGGTTTATGGTTTAAGATTGGCCGGAGTCAAGGACAAAGCGGTTCTTGATGAAGCAGTAGAAACCAGTTTACAAAATGCTGCCGTTTGGGATGATGTTAAGGACAAGCTACATCAAAGCGCCTTATCTCTTTCAGGTGGTCAACAACAGAGAGTTTGTATTGCAAGGGTTTTGGCGGTCAAGCCAGATATCATTCTGTTAGATGAACCAACATCTGCTCTAGATCCAATCTCTTCTGCAAAAGTTGAAAATACTTTACTAGATTTACGTGATGATTATACAATCATTACTGTAACTCATAACATGCAACAAGCTTCAAGAATCTCTGATCAAACAGCTTTCTTTTTGAACGGAGAATTGATTGAGGCGGATAAAACAAAGAATATTTTCTTGAATCCACAAGAAAAACAAACAGAAGATTATATTTCCGGAAAATTCGGATAGGGGGCAGAAAGTCATGCGTAGTACGTTCGAGGAAGAACTTAGTAATTTACATTTAAGATTCTCTGAAATGGGAATGATGGCAAGTGAAGCCATTATGAAATCCGTTAAGGGATACATCGATCATGATAAAGAACTAGCTAAAGATGTGCTTTTAAAAGATCATTTTATTAATGTTAGAGAGATGGATCTTGAAAAAGATTCATTTGAGATGATAGCCTTACAACAACCGGTTACATCAGACTTGAGAATGATCGTCACAGTTCTTAAAGCCAGTTCTGATTTGGAAAGAATTGGTGATCATGCTGTAAGTATTGCGCAAGAGACCATCCGTGTTAAAGGTGAACATAGAATTCCAGAAATCGAAAAATTGATTGCGGAAATGGGTGAATTAAGTACAAGTATTGTTGAAGATTCACTTGAAGCTTACCTTAAAAAGGATGAAGGCTTAGCCCGTGAAGTTTCTCGTCGTGATATTAAAATCGATGAAAAGAGTCGTACCATTAGTAAGTTGTGTATTGAAGATATGCAAAAGAAGTCTGATAATGTTCTAAGCGGAACTTCTTATATGTTAGTTGCCAGTTACCTTGAACGTGTAGGAGACTATGCAACTAATATCTGCGAATGGGTCGTATATTTGAATAGTGGCCACGTGGTAGAACTTACCCACAAGGGCGAAAATAAAAGAATGTAATTTGAAATTTACGCAGCTATGTTGTATATTTTGAAAACAAGTTGAGGTGAAATTTCGTGAATAAAAGAATTACTAGATCAAGTGATGATCGTTTTCTAGCTGGTGTGTGTGGTGGCCTTGGTGAGTATTTTGGAATTGACTCTACTTGGATTAGGTTAGGATTTATTTTCATGACACCATTCAGTTATTTCTTAACAATACTTGTTTACATAGTCTGTGTCTTTTTGATGCCTGAAAAGCGCAATATTCAAGAGACAAGTTATCATGCACGTTTACGTCATCTAAGAAAAGATTCAACTAAGGAGCTGAATAAAAACAAAAAATGAAATTATTAGTAAAAGTGGCTATTCATACGCTGTTATTCATAGCAATAGCGCGTCTATTACCAAACATGTTTAGAGTTGACAGTTTAGCAACGGCAATTTTAGCCAGTTTTGTCTTAGTATTGTTAAACTGGACCGTCAAACCTATTTTGCATGTTATTTCATTCCCAATAACTTTTATTACTTTCGGGTTGTTCTCTTTTGTTATAAGTGCAATAACCTTAGAATTAACATCAGCTATTTTGGGTTCAAGTAGTTTTTATTTCAGTAGTTTTGGATCTGCTCTATTAGTGGCAGTGATCTTAGCCATTTGTAACTCGATTATAAATAGCTATACGATGAATAATTTTCAAAGACGCGTCTAAGACGCGTCTTTTTAATATCTACTAAAAAATGATAGAATTAAAAAAAGAAGATTTGTGAGGGTTGATTATGTCAAGTTTTGTTACAGTAGCTGATTTAGTTAAAGATAATGAATTGAAAGTTTATAGTGGAGAAGAACTTCTGAATAAGAAGAAGATTACAACTAGTGATATTTCTCGTCCGGGCATTGAGTTAACTGGATATTTTGACTATTATCCAAGTGAACGTATTCAATTATTTGGACAAACAGAGTCTGCTTATTCGCTATCTATGACAGCTAATAATCGTTATAAAGTAATGTTAGAAATTTGTCGCGAAGATACACCGGTCTTATTAATATCCCGTGCTATCCAACCAAGTGATGAACTATTAAAAGCTGCCGAAGAGCACAAAGTTCCGGTTATTGGATCTGAATTACCAACAACTAGACTTTCTAGTATGATCACAGAATATTTGGATCGTCGATTGGCACCTAGAGAATCCATCCATGGTGTTTTTGTTGACGTTTATGGAATTGGTATTTTGTTAACTGGACATTCTGGAATTGGTAAAAGTGAAACTGCTTTGGAACTTGTTAAACGTGGCCACCGTTTGATTGCTGATGATCGTGTTGATGTTTACCAACAAGATGAAAAAACTATTGTGGGTGAAGCACCAAAAATTTTGAATCATTTATTAGAGATTCGTGGAATTGGTATTATTGATGTCATGAACTTATTTGGTGCCGGAGCTGTTCGTTCATCAAGCGATATTCAGTTGATCATCAATTTGGAAAATTGGTCACCAGATAAAAACTATGATCGTATTGGATCTTTAGAAGATAAACGTGAAATTTTTGATGTTCAAGTTCCACAAATTACAGTTCCAGTTAAAGTAGGTCGTAATATTTCAATTATTATTGAAGTTGCAGCTATGAACTATCGTGCAAAGAAAATGGGTTACGATGCAACTAAGAAATTTGAAGAGAACCTTGGTGCATTGATTCAAGATAATACAAATAAGGAAGATAAATAATGCTGAATTTGCTGGCTTTGAATCCGATAGCTCTTAACCTGGGCGGTTTACAAATTCACTGGTATGGATTGATCATAGCTTTTGGTGCTTTGATAGGTGTCTTAATGGCCCTGTCTGAATCCAAAAAACGTGGGATCGATCCAGAGAATATTTTGGATCTAGTATTATATGGGGTTCCAATTGGGTTGATCGGTGCGAGAATTTACTATGTTATTTTTGAATTACCGTTTTACCTAGCTAATCCAGGTGAGATCATTAAAATATGGCATGGCGGTATCGCAATTTATGGTGGATTGATTGCCGCTTTTATCGTGTTAATTGTTCTATGTAAAAAAAGAAAGATCTCTATTTGGACGATGTTAGATATTGCTGCGCCATCGGTTTTGTTAGGTCAGATCGTTGGTCGCTGGGGTAATTTTATGAATCAGGAAGCTTTTGGTGGTAAAACGACTTTGTCATTCTTGCAATCGTTGCATTTACCTGATTTCATTGTTCAACAAATGTATATTAATGGCGCATATCGTCAACCAACTTTTCTATATGAATCCAGTTGGAATGTGATCGGATTAATTATTATTTTAGTCTTACGTCATCGTAAACAATTCTTTAAGCGTGGCGAAGTTTTCTTGGCTTACTTAGTTTGGTATCCATTAGGAAGGTTCTTCGTTGAAGGTATGAGAACTGATAGCTTGTATATTTTACCTGGAATTAGAGTTTCGCAAGCATTATCTTTGATTTTATTGGCAGTTGCGATTATTCTAATCATCTATCGACGGAAGAAATATCAAGAACCGTGGTATCAAGATATTTGAGCAAGATAATAGCTATTTAAATTAAAAATGGTAATATTTGTTAGGTATTTATGAGGAGGTAAACTGATGAAAACATATGATGTTGTTGTTATTGGAGCAGGTCCTGGTGGCTTAACTGCTGCGCTTTATGCTTCACGTGCAAACTTGTCAGTAATGATTTTAGACCGTGGTATTTATGGCGGACAAATGAATAACACTGCAGAAATTGAAAATTATCCTGGTTTTGATTCAATTTTGGGTCCTGATTTGAGTGAAAAGATGTATAATTCATCAACTCGTTTCGGAGCTGATTTTGGATACGGGACAGTAGAATCAGTTGAAGATAATGGTGATGTTAAAGTTGTCCATACAGATGATGGTGACTATGAAGCTAAGGTCGTTATTATTGCTACTGGTTCACAATATAAGAAAATCGGTGTCCCTGGTGAAGAAGAGTTATCAGGACGTGGAGTTTCATACTGTGCTGTCTGTGATGGTGCATTCTTTAAGGATCAAGATGTAGCAGTAATTGGTGGTGGCGATTCAGCTGTTGAAGAGGGCGTTTATTTAACACAAATGGCTAAATCTGTAACTATTATTCATCGTCGTGATCAACTTCGTGCTCAAAAAGTTCTTCAAAATCGTGCCTTCAAAAATGATAAAATCAAGTTCGTTTGGAATGCTGATGTTAAAGAAATTACCAGCGAAAACGATAAAGTATCTGGTGTTAAGTATGTAGATAAAGAAACTGGTGAAGAACATGTTGTTCCTGCCAAAGGTGCTTTTATCTATGTTGGAATTCAACCAATGACAGAGCCATTTAAAAACTTAGGTATTTTAGATGCTGATGGCTGGATCGACACAAACGAAAATATGGAAACAAAAGTCTCTGGTATATATGCAATCGGGGATGTTCGTAAAAAGAGTCTTCGTCAAATTGCACTTGCTGTTGGTGAAGGTGGAATTGCTGGACAAGAAGCCTTTAACTATATTCAAACCTTAGGTGATAAAGTTTCAGCTAAATAATTAAGGGTCATATTGTCTGTTGGCAATATGGCTTTTTTTGCGATTAAAATTAAGTCAACGAAGCCTTTCTTTTTAAGTAATATTTAATTTTTAATTGTTAAACTTTACTAAATCAGTTTTTAATAGCCCTAGTAGATTGTTATAATAGAAAAATGTAAGGTCTTACAAATTAGGAGGACGAATTAATGTCTTGGCAAGAAACAATGCAAAATTGGCTTGATTATAAAGAGCTTGATCCTGAATTAAAACAACAATTATTGAAGTTAAAAGAAGATAAAGAAACTGCTCAAGAAGCATTTTATGCACCAATGGAATTTGGTACAGCAGGTATGCGTGGCTTGATCGGACCTGGTATCAACCGGATGAATATTTATACAGTTAGACAGGCAGCTGAAGGTTTAGCTGCTTTTATGGATACCTTGGACGAAGCTACTAAAAATCGTGGTGTTGCAATAAGTTATGATTCACGTTACTACTCACAAGATTTTGCTTTTGAATCGGCTAAAGTTTTGGGCGCACATGGAATCCACAGTTACGTTTTTGATTCACTGCGTCCGACACCTGAATTGTCGTTTGCTGTTAGAAATCTCAACACTTACGCTGGTATCATGATTACTGCCAGTCATAATCCTAAACAATACAACGGATTTAAGATCTATGGTCCAGATGGAGGTCAAATGCCTCCAGTTGAATCTGATAATATTACTAAATTTGTTCGTAAAGCTAGTGACCTATTCGCTATTAAGACAAAATCAATTACAGAATTACGTGATGAAAAGTTGATGGATCTAATCGGCGAAGATGTCGATTTAGATTATTTAGATAAGTTGGATACAGTCGTAGTTAACCATAAGTTGATCGAAGAAGTCGGTAATAAGATGAAATTTGTCTATACACCACTTCATGGAACCGGAAAAATGATCGCACCAAGAATTTTTCAAAAATTAGGTTTTCAAAACTTTACAATGGTAACTCAACAAGCAATTCTTGATCCTGAGTTTCCAACAACACCGGCACCAAACCCAGAGTTTGCTCAAACTTTTGATTTAGCTATCGAGAAGGGTAAAAAAATTGGTGCAAATATTTTGATTGCAACCGATCCTGATGCTGATAGATTAGGTGCAGCTGTTCGCCAACCAGACGATTCATATAAGTTGATGACAGGTAATCAAATTGCTTCAGTTCTTTTGAATTACCTATTAAGTGCAAAAAAAGAGCTTGGCACTTTGCCAACAAATGGGGCCGTTGCCAAGTCAATTGTTTCTTCAGAATTAGCAACTAAAATAGCTGAAAAATACAATGTTAAAATGTTCAATGTTTTAACAGGCTTTAAATACATTGCCGAAAAAATTGAAGAATTTGAAGAAACTGGCAGTCATGAGTTTTTGTTTGGATTTGAAGAAAGTTACGGTTATTTGGTTAAACCTTTTGTTCGTGATAAGGATGCTATGCAGTCAACGATCCTATTGGCTGAAGCAGCTGCCTATTACGAATCTAAAGGTAAAACAATTTATGATGCCTTGGAAGATCTTTATCAAGAATTCGGTTATTATCGTGAAAAGACCGTTTCTAAGACTTTTGCTGGTATTTCAGGTAAAGAACAAATGAAACAAATTATGGAGAAGTTCCATGAAGAAGGAATTAATGAAGTAAACGGTGTTAAAGTTGTCGAGTCAATTGATTACTTAAAAGACACTGATGTAACAGATTCTGGTACTAACAAGACAGGTTTGCCTAAGGCTGATGCAATGAAGTTTATCCTTGAAGATAACACTTGGATCGCCATTCGTCCTTCAGGTACTGAACCTAAGATGAAGTTTTATGTGGGAATTACAAGTGATAGTGACGAACATGCAGCACAAAAGCTCGCTGAATTCGCTAAGATCATTGAAAGTTGGGAATAACAAAAAAATAAGAAAGTAGAACAAAACATGTTCAGCTTTCTAGTATGATGAATAGGTCCAGTAATCCGATTTTAGATTACTGGACCTATTCGTCATTTATGGTTGTATATTTCGATACAAAATATTTTTATCCCAAATTCCTTATTTTTTTATATTCTCTTTTAATGATTTGTTAATTAATATTGTTATATAATGTGTGTTATGAAATGAGGGAGCATTATGAATCGGATTAAAAAAGACAGGGTAACGGCACTTATCATGCTGTTTGTATTTGGAGTTTCTTTAGTAGGAAATTTATTTAACGCTAGTAGTATACAAGCTGACACTACTAGTGGGGATGATTGGAAAACGCCGCAAACGGTTATTTTGGATGGTAGTGGTACGGAAGATATAACTAATATTGCAAATCTTTCAGGCTATACTTCACTAACGGCTAATTTTCATTGGGATATACCAGATGATGCTACCATCACGGATGGTGAGGTCCTAAAATTTAAAATTCCTGATAATGTACAACTTGATTTTGATAAAAGTGGATCAGATCAAGTTAAAGAATCGGCTTTTGGTAAGGTAGTTATTCCATATGATACAAGAGAAGGAACTGTTACTCTTAATGACTACTTTACACAGCCAGCCCATAATACTAATAGACACATAGATTTAAGTTTTTCAGGTAAAGGAATTAATAATTCAGGAGAAGACCCAGATCCAGATCCTGGTGACAAGGCATTTATGGTAAAAACAGGCTGGTCTAATGGCGACAGCACAACTATTCCTACTAAGATAACTTGGCAAACTGTTTTAAATCAAAATGTTAAAACAGTTTCGGGATTAGTAGTAACTGACAAAATTGGTGATGGACAAAAATTAGATCGTGATAGTTTAACTATCAGAGATAGCCATAATAATGATATTCAAGGTGTAGATATTTCATACACCGATGATGGTTTTACTTTGAACTTTACTAAACCAATAACTGACAAGATAGATATTATTTACAACACAGATATCACTTCAACTGTTAATTTTAATGATATTTACAGTTGGACAAATTATATAGAGAGTAGTTATACCGGTATCAGTGCCGATACAGGAGGAGATCCCGTCACGGTACCTGGTGATCCAGTAACAAATCATACTCCAACCGCAATTGTAAATTGGGGTAGTAGTTTGGGGGGATCTGGATATAACGGCTCAGTTGTTTTAAAGAAAGTGGATAAAACTACGGGTGCCTCTTTACAAGGAGCGGTATTTAGTCTAGTTAAGAGTGATGGATCAACGGTAAATGATGCCGAAGGTAATCCTGAATATCAAAATTTAACTACTGATAGCAATGGTCAAATCGCCGTTTCTAATTTACGAGCTGGTGATTATAAATTTATTGAAAGAACAGCTCCAGATGGTTATTTATTAAATTCGGATAACGAGCATGAATTTCAAATCACTACTTCTCAACAACTTCCAATTGAATTTGATGTCACTAATCAAAGAGATCCTTCAACAATTAAAGGAAATGTAGTTTTAAATAAGACTGCTTCTGATACAGGAAAGCCACTTGCTGGTGCTATTTTTGATTTGCAAAAATCTGATGGTACTAGTGTGGCAAAAGGTTTATCAACTAACGATGATGGACAGATAATTTACAGTAATTTACCAGTGGGTGATTACCAATTCGTCGAAACCACTGCTCCTACTGGTTATGATATTAATAAAACTAAATTAGGATTTACTATTTCTGATTCCCAGACGCAACCAAACTTAACAATGGTTGATAAAAAGACTTCTGACACTAGTAATCCAGGGACAAATGTTCCGGATACTACGGGAAAAGTTATTTTAACTAAATCAGATGCTGAAACTAAGTCAGTATTGCAAGGTGCAGTATTCAAATTAGAAAATTCTGATGGTAAAGTTCTAAAAAATAATTTAACGACCGATTCTGCGGGTCAGATAACTATTGATAATTTAGCATTTGGCAAATATCAATTTGTTGAAACAAAAGCCCCGGATAACTATGTTTTGAATCAAACTCCTATTCCATTTGATTTAAAATCAGGGACTGTTAATGTTTCAGCTACCAATAATAAAAAAGCTGACGTTATAGTACCAGTAGATCCAACAAATCCGGTTGATCCCGGCAACCCTAATGATCCAGAACCAACCATCCCAGATCCTGTAACACCGTTAACTCCAAGAGATTCTGTGAACCAAACTCCAAGTTTGCCTACTGATCCAGATTTTGTAAAGAATGGCACAGGAGTTAATAATCCTAGCCTACCTCAGTACTCAAAGACAAGTTCAAATAATTCTGCAGTTAACAAACAGGCTAAATTGCCACAAACAAGTTCGATTAGATCAACTTTTGCGGCGGTTGCAGGTAGCATGTTATTATTCTTAATTGCTTTAGAAGTATTCACAAAATATCGTAAACTTTAAAAAAAGTATCGTCTGAATAAACAGATGATACTTTTTCTTATACACTTTTTATAAGAAAGGAGGTATAATAGCCTATAATTAATTAATGAGGAGGTGCTATCATGGAACATATCACAGAACATAAGAATTCTTTTTCAGATATTTTATTTATTCTAGCAATATCAGCAGTAATTATCCTTTCATGGATATTGATTAACTTTGGGGCTCCAAAAGCCACCTTTTCATTATTCTTTAAGCTGCTGGATCTTGTTTTAGCGGCAGCCATTATCGGAGTCGGCATAAAATTTAATTTAAAAAAATAGTAAATTAGTATAAAATGCTTGGTGAAAATAAATTCATCAAGCATTTTATTTTTTTGTAGTGAGTGGTCACTTACTTGAGTTACAATAATATATATATTAATTTGGGGGAGATTTTATTTTGTCGACGAATCAACATATGGTGATAATTTCTTTGGATTCAATGGGATTTAGGGATATTAATGAACATCAAAATGAATTACCAACTTTAAATAAACTAGTTAACGGAGGAACTTGGGTGAAGTCAGTTACTGGTATTTATCCTACTTTGACTTATCCTTCGCACACGACAATTATTACTGGACAATATCCCAGTGTTCATGGAATTGTTAATAACACCAAAATTCAACCGGAACGTCGTTCACCAGATTGGTATTGGTATCAAGGCGACGTTAGATCCACAACACTATATGATTTGGCTCGTCAAAAAGGATTAACCACGGCATCATTTTTGTGGCCAGTAACGGCGGGAAGCAAAATAAATTATAATTTAGCTGAAATATTTCCAAATAGAATTTGGACTAATCAAGTATTAGTATCATTACGTGCTAGTTCACCATTATTTTTATTAAAAATGAATCACAAATATGGCAAATTGCGTAATGGAATCAAACAGCCGCAACTGGATGAATTTATTACAGCTTGTGCGGTTGATACCATTGAAAATAAGAAACCAAACTTAACAATGGTTCATTTAGTTGACATGGACAGTATGCGTCATCGTTATGGTGTGCGCTCTAAAGAAGCTATGGAGGCGTTACATCGCTTAGATAACCATGTTTCTCAACTGGTCGAAGCAACTAAGAAAGCCGGAACTTTTTCTGATACTAATTTTGTTATTTTAGGAGATCACTATCAAATTAATGTTGATAAGATGATTCATTTGAATACCTTATTTGCAAGAAAAGGCTGGCTAACTACTAGAAAGAACCAAACTTTTGAATATAATTGGTCAGTTATGGCGAAAAGTTGTGATGGATCAACATATATTTATACACGTAATTTTAAACACTTAGATGAATTAAAAGAACGTATTGCTAGAGTGGAAGGTATTGAACATATTTATACACAAGATGAAGCAATAAAACGTGGAGCAGATCCAGCATGTACCTTTATGATCGAAGCCAAGGCAGGATATTACTTTACTGATGAAAGTAATCGACCAACAATAGTTGAACAAGTTGATCCAGATACTTTGGGAGAACCAGATCGTTATTGTGGTGTTCATGGATATGATCCTGATAAACCTGGTTATCAAACAACTATCTTATTTAATGGACCAGCCGTTAACGAAGGAAAAACAATTGAGAAGGCAGACTTGGTCGATGAGGCACCTACTTTTGCCAAATTACTTGGTTTAGAGTTTAAAGAAAAATTAGCGGGTCATTTGATTGAGGGCGTTTTAAAACAATAGGGGGATTTTATGAGATTTAATAAACAGCAATGGAGCTGGATCTTTTATGATTGGGCTAATTCTGGATATGGAATTATTGTCACTACTGCAGTGTTGCCAGTTTACTTCAAGTCCGTTGCACAAAATGGAGGCGTTACACCAGCCAATGCCACAGCTTATTGGGGCTATGCCAATAGTTTTGGAACATTATTAGTATCGATCCTAGCACCTGTTTTAGGAGCTTTAGCCGATTATCCTAAATCTAAAAAAAGAATGCTCAATATCTTTGCTCTTTTGGGAGTCTGTATGACCTTTTTGCTGGGTATTATACCGTCAACACAATGGTCTTGGCTTTTGGGAGTTTATATCCTATCAATTATTGGCTACTCTGGTGGTAATTTATTTTATGATAGTTTTATAACAGATGTATCGAGTGATAAAGATATGGATATATTGTCCTCATATGGTTATGGATTTGGTTATCTTGGAGGCGTTTTAGCGTTCATTTTATTCCTGATGCTACAATTGACTAGTGGTTTTGGTATGTTAAGTAGCTATGGTGTTGCCCGGTGGAGTTTTGCCTTAGCCGCTGCTTGGTGGATAATTTTTTATATTCCATTGATTAAAAATGTTCATCAAAAATATTCACTAAAAGCAAATTCGAAACCACTTTTATCTAGTTTTAAAAGGGTCTTTGAAACCTTGAAGCATATTAAAAAATATAAAGCTGCTGCCTGGTTCCTTGTTGCGTATTTCTTCTATATTGATGGAGTTGATACGATCTTTACTATGGCAACTTCTATTGGGATGGATATGGGAATTACGACAACTACTTTAATGATTGTTCTACTAGTAGTGCAATTGATTGCCTTTCCGTTTTCGATTCTTTACGGTTGGCTTGCCAATAAAACATCCACTCGAACGGGAATTTTTATTGGAATTATTTTATACTTCTGTATTTGTCTGTACGCATTAAAATTAAAAACAACCACGGATTTTTGGATCTTGGCAATTTTAGTTGGGACTAGTCAGGGTGGTATTCAGGCGCTTAGCCGTTCATATTTTGGACGTCTGATCCCCAAAAATTCTGGTAGTGAGTTCTTTGGCTTCTATAATATTTTAGGAAAATTCTCAGCTGTCATGGGACCAGTTTTGGTAGGTATTGTTACGCAAATTACTGGTAAATCAACGATTGGAGCCGCTTCTTTAAGTATTCTATTTTTGATAGGTTTAGTTATCTTTGCCTATTTACCAAGGCTTAGTGCCAGCAGGTAAGATAGTGGCGAAAATATGTTCGGTATGGTAATATAGAACCAATATAATTGTGTCTAACGCAAATTACATCTAATTCATATTTGAGTTAGGTGTCTTTTTTATCTTTGGAGGGTATGTCTGTGATAGATCGAGTAGACGATAACAAATTTGATTTGGTTTCTAAGTATTCACCAGCTGGGGATCAAGCTCAAGCAATAGAAAAAATTACACAAGATTTTAAAGATGGTGACAAAGAGGTTATTCTAGAAGGCGCAACTGGTACTGGTAAAACTTTTACAATGGCTAATGTAATCAAAAATCTTAATAAACCGACGTTGATAATTTCACATAATAAGACTTTAGCAGGTCAGTTGTATGGTGAGTTTAAAGAATTTTTCCCTAATAATGCAGTCGAATATTTTGTTAGTTACTATGATTATTATCAACCAGAAGCTTATGTTCCTTCGAGTGATACATATATCGAAAAAGATTCTAGTATCAATGACGAAATTGATAAATTACGACACTCCGCTACTAGTTCACTTTTAGAAAGAAATGATGTTATTGTTGTGGCTTCAGTTTCTTGTATCTTCGGTTTAGGTGATCCAAGAGAATACGCTGATAGCATTATTTCATTGCGTGTGGGTCAAGAACTTTCTCGTAATAAACTATTGGAAGAATTAGTTGATAATCAATTTGAGAGAAATGACATTGACTTTCAACGTGGACGTTTCCGTGTACGCGGGGATGTTGTTGATATTTTCCCAGCTTCTCGAGACGATAATGCGATTCGCATTGAATTTTTCGGGGATGAAATCGATAGAATTATCGAAATGGATGCATTAACTGGAGAGATCAAAGGTCAAATGGATCATATTGGTATTTTCCCAGCAACTCACTTTATGATCTCTGATTCAAAAATGGAAGAAGCTCTAGATAGGATTCAAAAAGAGATGGAAGTACAAGTAGCTAAGTTTACTAAAGAGGGTAAACTGCTAGAAGCACAACGTATCAAACAACGTACTGAATACGATATTGAGATGATGCGTGAAATGGGCTATACATCTGGTATTGAAAATTATTCTCGCCATATGGAAGGTCGTGCTGAAGGTGAACCTCCATTTACTTTGATCGATTTCTTCCCTAAAGATTTCAATATTATGATCGATGAATCTCACGTTACAATGCCGCAGATTCGTGGGATGTATAACGGAGACCGTGCTAGAAAACAGATGCTGGTAAATTATGGATTTAGATTGCCTAGTGCGCTTGATAACCGTCCGCTGAAACTAGAAGAATTTGAAGAACATGTCAATAGGATCCTTTATGTTTCAGCAACTCCAGGTCCATACGAAATGGAGAGAACTAATCACGTTGCCGAACAAATTATTCGACCAACTGGGCTGCTCGACCCTGTTATTGAGGTTCGTCCAATCATGGGACAGATTGATGATTTAGTTGGTGAAATAAACGATCGTGTTGCTAAACATGAACGTGTCTTTGTCACAACTTTAACTAAGAAAATGGCTGAGGATCTGACAGACTACTTTAAAGATCTAGGTATTAAAGTTAAATATTTGCATAGTGATATTAAAACCCTTGAACGAACAAAAATAATTCGTGATTTACGACTAGGTAAATTCGATGTACTTATCGGAATCAATTTGCTTCGTGAAGGTATCGATGTGCCGGAAGTCTCATTGATTGCAATTCTTGATGCTGATAAAGAAGGATTTCTACGTGCTGAAAGATCATTGGTACAAATTATTGGACGTGCTTCTCGTAATGAACACGGTCGAGTTATTATGTATGCCGATTCAGAGACCGATTCAATGAAAGCGGCAATAACTAAGACAGCTCGTCGTCGTAAGTTGCAAATGGCATTTAATGAAGAACATGGCATTACGCCAAAAACAATTGTTAAACCGATCAGAGACGCTATATCAATGTTCCAAAAAGTTGACAACAAAGCATCTGAAACTGAAAAAATTGATGATGATCTGGACTTTACAGACATGACTAAAAAAGAGCAAAAGGAATTGCTATCTAATTTACAAGAGCAAATGGAAGCGGCAGCTAAAAAACTTGATTTTGAGGCTGCGGCCAATTTACGTGACACGATTCTGGAATTAAAGGCGGAAATGAAGTAATTATGTTAAATGATAAAATTGTAATTCATGGAGCAAGAGCTCATAACTTAAAAAATATTGATGTAACTATCCCTAGGAATAAACTAGTTGTTATGACTGGTTTATCAGGTTCTGGAAAAAGTTCGTTAGCATTTGATACTTTATACGCAGAAGGTCAGCGTCGTTATGTTGAAAGTTTGTCATCATATGCTAGACAATTTTTAGGTCAAATGGATAAACCTGACGTCGATTCAATTGATGGATTGAGTCCAGCAATTTCGATCGATCAAAAGACTACTTCTAAAAATCCTCGTTCAACTGTGGGAACTGTCACGGAAATAAATGATTATTTACGTTTATTGTGGGCACGTGTAGGAACACCAATCTGTCCAAATGATGGGACTGTAATTACAAGCCAATCAGCTCAACAGATGGTTGATGCAATCTTAAAATTAGATGAAGGTACTAAATTACAAGTATTATCTCCAGTAATTAGGGCTAAACGTGGTCAGCATAAAAAGGCTTTAGCACAAATTCAAAAACAAGGCTATGTCAGAATCAGAGTTGACGGCGAAGTTCATGATGTTGGTGAAGAACTTGAACTAGATAAGAATAAGAAACATGATATTGATGTTGTTGTCGATAGGATCGTGATAAATGACCATGTTAAGTCACGTTTATTTGATTCCGTTGAAGCCGCCTTGCGTTTATCTGACGGCTATATGAATGTTGATGTTATTGGTCAGGACATGATGGTCTTTTCAGAGAAAAACGCCTGCCCAATTTGTGGTTTTACTGTTGGTGAATTAGAGCCAAGACTATTTTCATTTAACGCCCCATTTGGAGCATGTGATAATTGTGATGGTTTGGGAATCAAACTTGAGGTTGATATTGATCTTGTAGTTCCTGACCAAAGTGTGACTTTAGCACAGGGAGCAATTATTCCTTGGAATCCAATTAGTTCGCAATACTATCCACAAATGCTGGCACAAGCTTGTAAAGAATTTAAAATTGATATGGATGTTCCCTTTGAAAAGTTATCAGATCGTGCTAAAAATATTGTTTTATATGGTTCAGATGGTAAGACATTCCATTTTCACTATGAGAATGATTTTGGAAACGTACGTGATGTAGATGTTCCTTTCGAAGGAGTTATCCCTAACATAAATCGCCGTTACCATGAAACAAATAGTGATTTCACTCGTGAAGTAATGCGTAAATATATGACTGAACTTACTTGTCCAGTTTGTCATGGTAAGAGATTAAATGAGAAGGCCTTGGCTGTTAAAGTCAACGGTCAAGATATTGCAGAAGTATCTAATATGTCTATCAAAGATGAACTACCATTCTTTAAGGCAATAACCTTAGGTGAACAAAAAACAGTTATCGCTAAACCTATTTTAAAAGAAGTCGACGATCGTTTGACCTTCTTAATAAATGTCGGATTAGATTATTTAACTTTATCTCGTTCAGCTGGTACTTTATCTGGTGGTGAAGCACAACGTATTCGTTTGGCAACACAGATTGGTTCTAATTTGTCTGGCGTTATGTATATTTTGGACGAACCATCAATTGGTCTGCATCAAAGAGATAATAATCGATTGATCAGTTCATTGAAGAAAATGCGTGATCTCGGTAATACCTTAATTGTTGTTGAACATGACGAAGATACGATGTTAGCTGCCGACTATTTGATCGATGTAGGTCCTGGTGCCGGAGAAAAAGGTGGACAAATCGTGGCTGCGGGTACACCTAAACAAGTTATGCGCAGCGCTAAATCTTTAACTGGTAAATATTTATCGGGTAAGAAGTTTATACCAGTACCTTTGGAGAGAAAGCCTGGTAATGGTGACTTTGTTGAAGTCTACGGTGCAGAAGAAAACAATTTAAAGAAAATCAATGTTAAATTCCCATTAGGGAAGTTTATTTCAGTAACCGGAGTTTCCGGATCTGGTAAATCTACTTTAGTAAATACTATTTTGAAACGTGCTTTGGCACAAAAAATGAATCGTAATTCTAATAAACCTGGTAAATATAAGAAAATTACTGGATATGACAAGCTTGAAAAAATGATTGCCATTGATCAGAGTCCAATCGGACGTACACCAAGAAGTAATCCAGCAACATATACAGGCGTATTTGATGATATTAGAGATCTTTTTGCACAAACTAATGAAGCTAAGTTACGTGGATATAAAAAAGGCAGATTCTCATTTAACGTTAAAGGTGGACGCTGTGAGAACTGTCATGGTGATGGAATTATTAAAATTGAAATGAATTTCTTGCCAGATGTCTACGTACCATGTGAAGTTTGTCATGGCACACGTTATAATTCAGAAACACTTGAAGTTACATATAAGGGTAAAAATATTGCTGAAGTTTTAGATATGAAAGTTGAAGATGCTTTAGATTTCTTTAGTAATATTCCAAAGATCAGAAGAAAGCTACAAACAATTGTTGATGTTGGTTTGGGCTATGTTTCTATGGGTCAATCAGCAACGCAATTATCCGGTGGTGAAGCTCAGCGTATGAAATTAGCCTCTGAACTATATAAAAAATCTAGCGGTAGTAATTTCTACATTCTAGATGAACCAACAACAGGACTTCATACAGATGACATCAAGCGCTTATTAGGGGTATTGCAACGTTTAGTTGATGAAGGTAACACTGTTTTAGTTATCGAACACAATTTAGATGTCATTAAGTCTTCCGACTGGGTGATCGACTTAGGTCCTGAAGGTGGAGAAGGCGGCGGCCAAATCGTTGCCACAGGTACACCTGAAGAGATTTGTAAGGTTAAAGAAAGTTACACTGGCCAATATTTAAAACCTATTTTGGAACGTGATACCAAGCGTACAATTGAAGCAAAGAACAAATAAGAGAGTTTTGTAATTAAAAATTTTCTTATAGATCGAGGTAATTTAAATGGCAAAAATTTTTATAACTGGTTCGACAGATGGTCTAGGGATGCTGGCAGCCAAACAATTAATAAAAGTCGGTAATGATGTGTATCTTCATGCTAGAAATGAGAGTCGGGCAATTGATGCACGTGTTCAAGTACCATATGCAAAAGAAATTTTGATTGGCGATTTGGCATCTAAAAGTGAAGTTAAAAATCTGGCAAAGCAGATGAATGAAATAGGTCCATTTGATACGGTTATCTATAACGCTGGAATTAGTTCAAATAATAAAAGAAGTATTTTTAAAGTTAATGTTTTAGCTCCGTATATGCTGACAGCACTAACTACTAAGCCTAAGAGGATCATCTATATATCTTCAAGCATGCATAAAGGGGCTAAACTTGATTTAGATAATCTGGAAAATGATACAGACTATTCTTCTTCAAAATTACAAATCTTAATGTTAACCAAAGCACTTAGCAGAAAATGGCAAGTAGCTGTCAACGCGGTTGATCCTGGCTGGGTACCAACTAAGATGGGCGGGCCAAATGCTAATGATGATTTGATTGAAGGTTACACTAGTCAAGTTTGGCTGGCTACTTTAGATGACCCTAAAGTAACTGGAAAATATTTTTACCATATGAGACCCGATGACTATGATAAAAGAGTCGACAATGTATCATTACAAGATGAATTTTTAGAAAAAATTGCTAGTATTTCGGGAATAAAATTACCTAATTAAGAATTTTTATAGGATCAATAATCTGCTTTTTAAGATTGTTGACCCTATTTTTTTAGTCCTAGAATTTCGGTTAGATATAGTTTCATACTTTCTCATTAGTTAGTATGTCCTTAAAAATGACACACCAGGACTGTTGTGGTATGCTAATATCTGAATGTGAGGTGCACTTATGTCAAAGGACGTGCTTAATTTAGTTATTGTGACTGGTATGAGTGGTGCAGGTAAAACTGTCGCTATGCAGTCTTTTGAGGATTTAGGATATTTTTGTATTGATAATATGCCACCTAATTTATTACCTAAATTTTGGGAATTAGTTCATGAATCTGGGACGATAAATAAGGTCGCTTTGGTTGTTGATATTCGCTCTCGGGCATTTTACGATGAAATATTTTCCATGGTTTCACAAATGGATGAGGATGAACAAGAAAAACAACAAAAAGTTAATATGAAGATCCTATTTTTGAACGCTTCTGATGAAGAATTAGTTTCAAGATATAAAGAAACACGTCGTAGCCACCCGTTAGCTATGGAAGGTCGTTTGTTAGACGGTATTCAAAAAGAGCGTGAACTTTTATCAGAAATTAAAAGTCGTGCCCAAGTAGAGATCGATACAACTGATTTAACACCGCGCCAATTGCGTGAAGAAATTTTTTCTAACTTTCAAGAAAGTTCAGCCGTACCTACATTTCATATTGAAGTTATGTCATTTGGATTTAAGTATGGTCTGCCAATTGATGCAGATATCGTTATGGACGTTAGATTTTTAAAAAATCCATACTATATTGATAGCTTAAAAGCTAAAACTGGATTAGATAAGCCGGTTTACGATTATGTTATGAATGATGATCAGACCGAAACATTTTATAAAAAATTATATGATTTATTTGAATACATTGTTCCAGGATACAAAAAAGAAGGTAAAACTAGTTTAACAATAGCCATTGGTTGTACTGGTGGACAACACCGATCAGTTGCGATTGCTCAACGACTAGGAACCGATTTAAAAGAAAAATACTATGTCGATATTAGTCACCGTGATATGGACAAATCTCAAAAGAAGGTAATTGAAGATGCCAACAAATAGGATAGTTCGTGTTGTTAAGGGGCGTCGTCCAAAAGTTGTTGTTATAGGTGGGGGAACTGGTTTGCCAGTTGTATTAAATAGTTTAAGAAATAAAGATGCGGATATTACTGCAATCGTTACTGTGGCAGATGATGGGGGATCTTCTGGTATTATCAGAAACTACATTAACGTTGTTCCGCCAGGGGATATTAGAAACGTTTTAGCATCTTTGTCAGATTTGCCTAAAGTTGATTTAGACGTTTTTCAATATCGCTTTAATACAAACGATGATTTCTTTTCTGGACATGCGATCGGAAATTTAATCATCGCTGCACTTACTGAAATGTCACCTAACATTTTTGATGCTGTTCAAGAACTATCCAAAATGATGAAAGTTGATGGTCATGTATATCCGGCCAGCAACACTAAATTGACATTAAATGCTGAATTCACAGATGGGACGACGATTGCTGGGGAGCATGAGATCACTCATTCTGGAAAGCATGTTAAACGTGTCTGGGTAACTGATTCAGATGATCCTAAGGAAGTTCCTAAATCGTTATTGCCAGTCGTTGCCTCAATTATGCAGGCCGATGTGGTCGTATTAGGTCCTGGTAGTTTATTTACCAGTATTTTACCTAATTTGATGATTAGTGATTTAGGTGAAGCGGTTAGACAGACACCAGCTGAAGTCGTTTATATTTGTAATATTATGACGCAAATTGGTGAAACAGAAGGATTTACAGATGCAGATCATGTGAATGTTTTAAACGAACATTTGGGTGGTAATTATATCGATACCGTACTTGTCAATACTCGTGAGATTCCTAAGAATTATATGGATCATAAAAAGTATGACGAATATATTAAACAAGTAAAACCTGATTTTAAAGGCCTTCGTGATATGGGATGTCGAGTTATTCAAGATGACTTTTTATCTTTGCATGATAAAGGTGCCTTTCATGATGGAAATAAAATTGCTAGAGAGATTTTAAATTTAGCCTTTCAATCAGGTAATAGAAAAAATGAGGTGAGACACTAGTGGCTTCTTATGCAAGTGAAGTAAAGAAGGAACTCACTAGTTTGGAAGTTCATCCCGAACATGCCCGTGTTGAATTATCAGCACTTTTGAGAATGAATGGTTCGCTTAGTTTACAGAATCATCATTTTGTTTTGACCGCACAGACGGAAAATCCGGCCATTGCCAGAAGAATATTTTCTTTGATCAAGCAAAAATATGGGATGGAATCGGAACTTTTGGTTCGTAAGAAAATGAAGTTAAAAAAGAATAATCAGTATTTGGTTCGTTTGAAATATGATACGAATAAAGTTTTGACTGATTTAGGAATTTTAGATGAGACTGGTTTATCAATTAATACAGATGTTCCAAAAGATATTTTAAATGAAGATCAGCGAATGAGATCTTATTTAAGAGGTGCTTTTTTGGCAACGGGAAGTGTTAATAATCCGGAAACATCACGTTATCATTTAGAGATTTATTCTTTATATGAATCTCACAATGAAAGTATTGCCAAAATGATGAATCATTTTGGATTGAACGCTAGAATTACTAAGCGTCGTAATGGTTACATCGTTTATTTGAAGGAAGCAGAAAAGATCGCTGATTTTCTACAAGTTATCGGTGCAACTAATGCAATGCTCAAGTTTGAAGATATCCGAATCGTTCGTGATATGCGTAATTCAGTAAATCGTTTAGTTAACTGTGAGAATGCTAATATCAATAAAACTGTTGAAGCTGCGGAACGTCAGATCAATAACATTAAACATCTTCAAACAACAGTTGGACTTGATTCACTGCCTCAAAAGTTACAAGAAATTGCGATATTGAGACTGGATAATCCAGAAGTATCCTTAAAAGAATTAGGAGAAATGGTGCCTAGTGGAGCAATTTCCAAGTCTGGTATTAATCATCGTTTAAGAAAAATAAATCAGATTGCTGAAAGCGCCCAAGTATAAGTTAAAAAAGGTCAACACTTGTGAAAAATTAAAAATTTCACGTGTCGACCTTTTTATTTTTTTGAAAATTGCTATAATTAATTGACTTTTCAGGGAGGGATTTTTTTGAATAAATCTAGAGTTGAGGCATTTACAGATGCTGTTATAGCAATTATTTTAACGATCATGATTTTAGAATTTAAGACACCAGATTCAGCTAAGCTATCAGCTATTTTTCCGCAGATACCGTATATGATCTCATATGCAGTCGGCTGGTTATTTATAGGGATTGCTTGGTACAATCATCATTATATGTTTACTAAAACAAAGGTTGTTACTAGGAAAATTTTTTGGATCAATAATACATGGATGTTTACGACATCATTTATTCCGGTGGCAACAGCTTGGATAGGGCGGAATTTGAATGCCCAGGGACCAGAGATATTTTACGCGATAGTATATTTCTTGTGGTCACTTGCATATGCATATCTTACTCACGCAATTGCGAAAGCTAATGAAGAAGCCGGACATACAGAAATTGCTACAAGTATTCGTGATATGAAAATATATCGTTTTTTAACTAACTGGAAATTTGTTGGAGCTGAAATTATTGTCTGGGTATTGATCCTAATTTTCATGCCGAGATTACAGATGTTATTAATAGCATTTCAAGTTATATTTGTTGGTGGTAACGTTAATCAAGATAGTGACAAATTGTTTAGTTAATGAAAAAATAAATTACAGAATCATAGTTAAGCAAAAAGGGTCAATAATCGGATTGGATTATTGGCCCTTTGAATTTATATATTGAAACGCGTGACATAAGGCAGAGACACCTAGGCTATGCTCAGTCTCTAAGCGCCTTAAGTAACGCTCTATTTGTTTTTACCAAACAAATGGAATCAATTCTTTAGTATTTTTTTGATAGTCGCTAAAGGCTTTTCCATAATGATGCTGTAAGTATTTATCGTCGTTTGGAATATAACTAAAAATAAAGAGTGAAATCAAAAAGATCGGAATAAGCAAACTCCACCAGTTACATGTAGTTAATGCCAGTCCAGTTACCCAGAGCACATCTCCAAAATAATTAATGTGAATAGCATATTTGAAAAGTCCACCTGTGTATAATTTTCCTTTATTATTAGGATCATCTTTAAAAGGCTTTCTCAATAATTCAGAAGTAGTATTGAGAGCTGATCCGATGATAAATAACAGCCAACCAATAATTATTATGCCAATATTGATCTCACCAAAGATAGCTAGAATTGGAAATCCTAAATAATATAAACCAAAAGCAAGTCCATTACCGATTGCCTCTTTAAAACTGATCCCTCGAGGAAGCCAGAAAAAGATCATAGCATTCAATCTTAAAAAAGTTATACTGATCATTATGTTAATATTAGAAATCATGAAATTATCGAAATTACCTAAAATTAACCAATAAACAATCATTAAGTAAATAATTTGAATTGTTAGTAAAAATATTTTAGCTTTGGTAGTTTTCCTATGTATTCCGTACATTTTGATCCTTCTTCTTATCTTTAACAAGAATTGCAAAAATGAATCCTAGGATTGCCATAATGCAGAAGAATGTAAATACATAATGGTATCCTATTAGACCTGTATTGGCCGGTAAGCCGTGTTTTTGATTAGATGCAACAAGTATTAGTGTTGCCAGTGAAACGCCTAGAGAACCCAATAATTGACGAACCGTTGTGATAATAGCAGTTCCATGTGGAATTAACTCTTCTGAAAGTGAATTACCGCCAAGAGTAGTAGCCGGCATCATTACAAAGGCATTTCCACCTTCGATCAACATGGCAATTAAAATCATTGGGATCAATCCTAATTTTCGATTTAGGATGAATAATAAGAACCAGCCAATAACGATCATCGACATGCCAGAGATCAAAGTTGATTTAAAACCGATTTTGTCAGCCAATTTACCAGTTAGTGGATTTAGAATACTTAATAAAATAGCTGGTGGAACTAGAGCAAGTCCGGATACCAAAATAGAAGTGTGTAAAATATTTTGATAATATAATGGATAAATAATTGTTACAACGATTAAAGAGATATAAGAAAAACCAGTAAGTAATACAGCTAAATCAAAATTGAAATTTCCCATAACTTTTAAATCTAACAAAGGTTCTTTTTTAGTCAATTGACGATAAATAAATAAACCTGTCAAAATAAGACTTGCGGCTAGAAGTATTAATAAATTAGTACTCAATTTATGTGTAACACCAGCTTGATTTACTACATAAAGTAAACCGATCAAACCGAATAAATAAATGATTGAAATAGAATCTAGTTTTACTTTGTGACGAGGCATGACATCTTTAATATAAATTGATCCAATAATAAAAATTACGATCATAATAAGTAAAAAGATAATAAATAAACCTTGCCATTTCAAAAAGTTTAATACAATTCCTGAAATAATGGGACCGGATGCTAATGCTGAACCCATGACTAAACCGGCGAACCCCATCGTGGTACCACGGTTTTCTTCTGGTGTTATTGCCAGAAGCACTGATTGAAACGATGGAAATAAGATGCCGACCCCAATAGCCTCTAACGCTCTTCCTAGCATAGCCATAGGGAAGTTGTTAGCGGTAATGATAACTAAAGTTCCTACCGCAAAAATAGCGACAACTCCTAGAAATATTTTTTTGAATGAAATATTATTTAATAACCAGGGACTGATCGGCATCATAATGCACATTATCAGCATAAAGCCAGTTGTTAGCCACTGAATTGTCGGTGCAGTGACACCAAAGAATTTCATAAGGGTTGGATAGGCCGTAGATAATGATGATTGACTGATAGACATAGTAAAAGTACCAGACAAAAGTGTGATGATGAATAATTTACGGCTTAAGGAATCTTTTATAGTAGTCTCCATAATAATCCTCCTTTTGTTCTCCTAAACTTAATTTAAGGATAGCCTAAATGGATGAAACTGTCTAATGGCAACAAAAAAGCACAGAATGCAAATATTCTGTGCCGGGAAAACTAAATTATTTATCAGCTTTTTCTTTGTTGATCATAATATTATCGATCAAACCATAATCTTTAGCTTCTTGGGCTGTCATGTAGTTGTCACGATCAGTATCCTTTTGAAGTTTTTCAAATGATTGACCAGAATTATCAGCCAAGATGTGATTTAATCTCTTTCTTGTCTTCAAAATCTCTTGAGCGGCAATTTCAATCTCTGTTTGTTGTCCTTGAGCACCACCTAATGGTTGATGAATAAGAACAGTTGAGTTTGGAAGAGCAAAACGTTTGCCCTTTGTACCGGATGACAAGATAACACTTCCCATTGAAGCGGCTAGGCCAGTAGCAATTGTTTGAACATCTGATTTAACAAAGTTCATTGTATCAACAATAGCTAATCCATCGGTAACAGAGCCACCTGGTGAATTGATATACATTGAAATATCTTTGTCTGAGTCTTGTGCGTCAAGGAAAAGCAATTCAGCAATGACTGTATTAGCCATTTGACTGTTAACCTCACCTGATAACATAATGATTCTGTCTTTTAATAATCTTGAATAAATATCATAGGCACGTTCGCCACGTGAGCTTTGTTCAATAACTGTAGGAACTAACATAAAATGCCTCCTATTTTTAATTAGCACTCTTAATAGTACAGTGCTAATTTAGCATACTATCTTAAAGGGGTCAACAAACAAACCTCGAGAATATAAAAAAACTCCCGAATTGGGAGTTTAAGCTTATTTACTTCTGATTTCTTCAAGTTTTGCATGGTATGCTTGAGCATTTTTCTTAACTTGTTCAAAGTCACCTTTGGCAGCTGGTCCAACTAAATTACCACCAGCACCAACAAGTGTAACGCCTTTGTCAAACCATTCTTCCATATTATCTAAACTTACGCCACCAGTAGGCATGATGCTTACCTGTGGGAATGGAGCTTTAACAGCTGAAACAAATCCTTGTCCAACAACACTGCCTGGGAATACTTTCACAATATCTGAACCGTAAGTCATAGCAGTTTGGATCTCTGTTATTGACATGCAGCCAGGTGTGTAAGGAATTTCATAAAGATTACATAACTTAGCAACTTCTTTGTTGAATGAAGGACTAACAATGAAATCTGCGCCAGCCATAATAGCAATACGAGCAGTAGTAGGGTCAAGCACTGTACCAGCACCGATACATGCATCGGGATCATCCTTATAATCTTCTTTAAGATCAGCGATAATTTTGTCAGCTTCTGGGGCTGTGAAAGTTAATTCAATACCTTTAACTCCACCATCGATACAAGCTTTAGCAGCTTTGTAGGCCTCTTCTTTGGAAGCACCACGGACAACTGCAACAACACCAGTTTTTTCCATTTTTTTCAGAATATCAACTTTTTGCATAAAAGTTCACCATTTCCTTATAATAAATTTACTTTTCCTTTTAGAAATTATATACTCATTATAGCGCTTTCCTTAAATGTATCAAGTGGAGGACATATAATTGGTAGAATCAAAAAGCTATGGAACCGTTTTAATTAAAGCAAAAGCTATTTTGGATTATTTAATGGAACATGATTCAGGACTAACTTTGAAAGAAATTCACGAAGGTATGGAGATGTCTAAATCTACTACTTTAAAGATTTTGACTACTATGTGTGAATTAGATCTTTTGTGGAGAAATGATGAAGATAAAAAGTATCACTTAGGTGCTGAATTGATCGGACTGGGTCAAAAGGCATTGGCTGATTTCAATATTCATCAAATTGCTTTGCCATATTTAAAAGAATTACGTAATGCAACTGAAGAAACAGTTCATTTGGGTGTTGAAATTGCTGATCACGTTGAATTTCTAGAAAAATTGGAAAGCCCTAGAAGTGTCAATTTGAAATCTAAAATTGGTGGACGTTTAAATCTCTATTGTTCTGCTATGGGGAAAGCAATAATGGCTACTAAAAACCCAGAAGAGCTTGATGATTACTTCAATCGTAACCCGTTAGATCCATTAACTAAGTTTACTGTTGTTAATCGTAAATCTTTAATGAAGCAAATTGATATTGTTAGACGAAACGGCTATTCAATTGATGACCGTGAAAATGAGGTCGAAGTGTTCTGTATTGGAACTGCATTAATGAAGCATGACCAAGTTTATGGTGCATTTAGTGTAAGTACTCCATATTATAGAATGGATGAAGATCGAGAAAAACGTATAATAAAGTTAGTTTTGGAAACTAAAAAGAAGATAGAACAAGCTATTTAAAAAAGAGTATTCATATGAATTAATCTCCTAAAACGAGATAAATTCTCTGGGTACTCTTTTTTTATTAAAATTCAATATAACATGACATAAAAAATGCCATAATCGGTAAATTTTCCTTATGATAAGTGAACTAAACTTTGTGATTTTATGAATTATAATTTAGATGTTATAAACATAACTTCAGGGAGCAACACAATGGCCAATATCAAGCTATCGAAGTCACAAAAAGTGACAATCGCAGGGGTAACATTTTTTTCAGCAATTATTCTAGGCGGACTAAATACTACTAATGTAAGTGCCGCAATTGAAAATTCAACTGCCGATCAAGCAGTCGAGCAAACTAATACAGGAACTACAAGCTCAGGGACAGATCCAAAAATAACATCAGCCGATACAGGGTCGGATAATGGTGTTAATACATCTGGACAAACTGATTCAAATATTGATACAGGGAGTACAGTATCTGGATCAGACAGTGGCGCAGGGGCTACTGGTACAGATGGTAATTTAGAAGCTACTAATTCAGGGTCGAATACAGGGAATAATCAATTATCAAGTAATAATGTAAGTTCATATTCCGCAACGCCAGTCGCAACTGCAGCTACAGAGGTTCCAGTTGCTGATTCACAGGGGAATACTATTGATTGGAATAATAGAGAATACTATGATTCTAGTGCTAATAGTGGATTAATTATTAATTATAAGGTTCAAGGTACTGATGGTTCAGAAACTGGTGATATGCATGATCAACGAGGCCAAGTGTATATAGCTGGCAACTCAGGGGATACTGTTGATTTAACAAAATCTTTACCACAAGGCTATACCTTTGTTGATGACTCTGATAAAGATCAAACAATAGGTAATGCATATGATGGTCAAGATGCACAATCATATATTGATAGTATTACTAAAGTAATTTATGTTATTAGGTCTGAAGGGAGTACTAGTCAGTTTATTCCCTCACTTTTTCAATTTAAATATAATGACGTTAATTTACCAGTAAATTATTTTGGGTATTTAAATGAAAATGTAAACTCATCTCAAAGTATAAAAGCACCAACTCCAGTAGGATTCTTGAAAGATCAATCTACACCACCAAGTGGCATATTGATTAGCAATTTGCTTTTTAACGGAATGCATTCATCTGTAAGTTCAGTAGAAATTTTTAAAGATAATAAGACCGAAATGCCAAACCTAGTCAACTTTAAACTAGGTGATACGACTATAAGCTCAACTACAACTGACGCAACCAAACTTGGTGATAGCGTAGAGGTTACAGCACCAGAAGGTTATACCTTTGCTGATGGATCTACTACAAAATCTGTAACGATTGGTACTGCCAGTCCAATGTATATGGCATATTATGCAACGTTAGGGATCACCGACATTGATCCGTCGATCCATGATTTGGAAGTTGTAAAGTCACCAGAGATTAAATCTGATGAAACCGTTAATTTGAATGTCGATGATTCGACTTGGAGTCCAGAATCAGCTTATGATGCTGTTAATAGTACCGATGCAAGTGGAGTTGCAATTCCATATGCAAAGTTGTCGGTTACTATTAAAAAGGTTGGTAGTGACACTCCAGAAACTAGCTCGACAATAGATCAAACTAAACCGGGTAAATATGTTGTTACTTATTCGTACAATGGCGTTTCTTCAACTACAAATGTTAATGTAACTCAAACGCCCACTATAAGTTCAGCTCCATCATATGATGTACTTAATGATTCAGCAATATCGTGGAAAAAAGCTGTTGAAAGTGCATATTTAAATGGTAATGACGAAAATGGTGATTCAATAGCTTATAATGATTTGACCGTAACTATTGACGGTTCACCTGCAAGTGAGTTCGAGCAGACAGTTGGTGATCATAAGGTTGTCTATTCGTATAGTTATGGCGATAATCAAAGTGCTACATCTGAAACAACATTACATATTAAACAGAACCCAACCATTGCAGTTAATGGTAACTATTTTAAATTAGGAACAAGTACAGATGTTTTTAATTTTATAAACACAAATGAGGCTCTTGATGAAAATGGAACGACTATCACTAAAGACAATCGTAATCTTTCGTATGTTATTAATGGAACTGCTTATTCTTATAAGGACACATACAAATTTTCTAAATTAGGATCGGATAATACTTTTAATGTTGTTTATAAATATTATTTAAATAGTGACGAAAAATCTAGTAAGACAGGAGCTCAATTTATTGTTTATCAAGATCCAATGATAAATATAACTAATGATAAAGATACGGTTTTGGTTGATGATACAGCTCCTGTATCAAAATGGTTTAAATCGAGTACAGATGAATTTGGTAATGATTTTAATTATGATAACGATTCACTTACAGTGATTGTTGACGGTCAAGCTGTTGATAAAGTTTCTAACTTAGACACTTCTAAAGTAGGGAAACATACAATTACTTATAACTATAAATATATTAGTGGAATGGATTATTCTACGTCTACTATGATATATTCAAATGCCACTAAAACTGTGGAAGTTAGTGTTAAAGATCCTGATTCAATGGATCTAACTGCAATTAATATCCATAATTCTACTATTCACGTAGGTGATTCGTGGAATCCAGAAGATAACTTGGATAGTGCTACTGATGCTGATGGAAAAGCAGTTGAATTAGATGGTTTAATCATGACAAATAATGTCGATACGACAAAAGCTGGAACGTACACTGCAACTTATTCATTAAACAATGTATCAGAAGTGGCTACTATTACAGTTTTACCAAAGTCAACGACTAATCCGGGAACACCATCGAATGACAAAGAATGGTTAATTAATGCACCTTATTTAGTAAAAGCAGACGGTTATACACAAATTTATAGTTCGCCATCTACAACCACCCCCGTTGCCACTCGCCAATTAGCGCATGATACTGACTGGATGGTGGGATTGGCAGTTCAAAATAGTGAAGGAACTTTCTATCAAGTTTCAACCAGTGAATGGGTAAAAGCAGAAGATATGTGGGCTTTTCAACCAATTGCTGATGTAGTTTACTCAATTGATCCTGATAATACTGAAGTATTTAGTACAGTAGATTCAAGCAAAACTACAGATATCAATTTAAGTTACCAAACCGCATGGTTAGTTGATCGGATTGCTGTTGATAATGATGGCAATACTTGGTATCGAGTTGGAACGAGCAATTATGTTAAAAAATCAGATGTTACTAAAACAGCTCCTGATACTACATCTAACGGAATTGTTCAGTTAACTGGTACAGGCAACATTCCACTATACAATTTGGATTATTATGGAAATATTAAGAGAGCTTCACGTAGTGTTTCTAGTGGAACAAATTGGATATCAAATAATCATCGTGAATTTAAAGGAACTACTTATCATCAAATTTCCAATTCCGAATGGGTTTCTGAACTTGATTCAGTATTTAAAAAACAGTAATAAAAAACCTCAACCAAAATTTTTGGCTGAGGTTTATTTTTTTTATCCAGATTTATTCACCTGGTTTGTAGTCTTTATCAATAATCAAGATAGGTTTGATAGTCATACCACTAACTGAATCTGCATCAGCTTCATTGATTTGTTCGAAGTCATAAAACTTCTCTGTCAAATCAAATGGGAAGACACCTAATTTGTAAAATTCGATCAAACGTGGAATATCAACTTGAGGAATTGAATCTCCCATGTTTACTCCGACGATCTTCTTGTCATCAAC
>NZ_RHOQ01000003.1 GCF_003946605.1 Companilactobacillus baiquanensis | reverse complement strand
AATTCATCTGTTGAATAGTGTTCGATATCCTTAGGACTGTGTGTATAATTTGTTTTCATTGAAAATGACATTTGAAATTCCCCCAAATTTTATTTTAGAAATAAGATAATTCTGAAACCTTTTGCATAAGTTCTGATAAGCTCATATCTTCAACTTTTTTGTCGCGTGCTGATTCTAAAATATCGTCTTCCATACTATTGAACTTTTCAGCTAAATAATATGCTGTTAAATAAGCAACCAATTTATTTTTAGCGTTTGCTTCAAAATGCTCCTTATTATTTTCAACAGGTATTGAGTCAACAAAGTGATAAGCAAATTCTTTTGGATTTAGTGTTTGTTTGTCTTCCATAACTAATCTCCTTTAGCAGCTAACTTAGCTTCATCTTTGGCTTTAATCTCTTCTTCTTCTTTTTTAGCCATAATTGATTCTGCAAACTTACCTTCGTACTTCTTAGGAACAATTGGCAATCCTCTTCTACGAGCACGTTTTTCCATGTACATTGTTACGATAGGTGTCAAGATTGATGTAACCAAAACACTTGTAGCAACAATAGCTGTAGCTGATGCAGCGGTTGAAGCAAAACTTGGATTTGTTTCAGCAATTGCATATGGAACGGCAACGGCAGCCCCAGCTGTTGAAGATGCAGCCCATCCGGCAACACCATCTGAACCTGTGAAGAAACGGTCAACAAGTGCCAATACTGAACCTGAAACAAGAACAACGATAACACCCATGAAAATACCCATGAATCCTGACTTGAAGATCATACCGAAGTTCAAGCTGTAACCAAGTGTAAATGCGAAGAATGGAACCATTGCAGGAACAACTGGTTTAAACATTTTTCTAAATGAATGATCTAGTGAACCTAATGTAATACCAATAGCAAATGGAATCAAAGTTGAAACTAATGCTTGCCATGGGAATTGAGCAATTCCGGCAACACCCATTGTAACCATTGTCATAAATGGTCCTGATTCAATACTGATGAATGGGAATCCAGCAGCATCTTCGTCACGGTTAAGTGTTGTCATCAAAGCCATGTACAAACCACCGTTAGTTTCATTAAATGAAGCAATAACTGCCAAAACTGAGAATCCGGCGAATAATCCGGTCGTAACACCATGTCTTGGCAAGAAATGATTAATAATTACACCTAATAATCCGGCTAATAATACCTTTACAATAAGTAGCGATAAACCTTTTTTAGCAATATAACCTGTAGACTTCAAATCGATTGTTGTTCCAACACTAAAGAAGAACATGAACAAGATTACTGAAGTACCTACTAAGAAATTCCCTGTAAAACCTGGATAAAATTTGTCCACCCCTGGCCAAAGTGTATTTGTTAGTGTTCCAAGAAATAATGGAACGACCATCATACCACCAGGTATTTTTTCGATGCCTTTTTTGATTTGCATAAAAATGCCTCCCTCGTGAATTGCTTCACATCTATTTACAAAAAAATATGTTTTTGATAATTTCCAATAAAGAAACCGGCTTTCTCTATATCAAATTATATTTATATAGTAACACAATTTTATGTGGTTGCAAGCGTTTCCGAAAATTGTAATTTAACTAATAACCTTGCCATATCAGCATATACGCCACTTATTAATACGTACCAATTTTGAAATAGTATCTACTCAATTAATATTGTGATTAGGTTATACCTAATACATATGGTATTTAATAGCTAATTTCACAAATTAAAATAATTTGATCTTGCTCAATTTTATACAAGTTGTATTACTTGACTTGAAGTACCCACTAACAGGTAAAATTATGGATGTAAACGTTTTTAAAGTGTCAAAAAAAGAAACTGGAGGAATTACAATGGCTTATCAAACAATAAATCCATACACTAATGAAGTTTTAAAAACATATCCAAATGCAACATCTGAGGATATTGAATCTACATTAACGACAGGACATGCTTTATATAAGAAATGGCGTAATGAACCAGTTGCTAGCCGATCTGCTGTATTACACAAAATTGCAGATCTTTTACGAGAAAACGAAAATGAATTAGGTAAAATTATTGTTGAGGATATGGGTAAATTATTTAAGGAGGCAGTTGGTGAAGTTGAATTATGTGCGCTAATAGCTGACTACTTTGCCGATCATTCTGAAGAATTACTTGAACCTACTAAGATAAAATCCGGAGCTGGTGATGCCTGGGTCGAAAAACATTCAACTGGTGTAATCATGATGGTAGAGCCATGGAACTTCCCTTACTACCAAATCATGCGTGTATTTGCACCTAACTTTATGGTTGGAAATCCTATGATCTTAAAACATGCTTCTAATACGCCTGGATCAGCCGTTTCATTTGAAAAAATAGTTGAACAGGCTGGTGCTCCAAAAGGAAGTCTCAAAAACTTATTCTTATCATATGATCAAGTTTCAGATATAATCGCTGATCCTAGAGTCCAAGGTGTTGCTTTAACTGGTTCTGAACGTGGAGGAAAATCTGTCGCAGCCGCTGCTGGACAAAATCTCAAGAAAAATACTATGGAATTGGGTGGAACCGATGCTTTCATTATTCTTGATGACGCTGATCTAAATGAAGTTATGAAAGTTGCACGTAATGTCCGTATCTATAATGCTGGTCAAGTATGTACATCTTCAAAACGTTTCATTGTGTCAGACAATTTATATGATGAATTCGTTAAACGTCTAAGTGATCAATTTGCCACCCTCAAACCTGGTGATCCAATGGATCCCGAAACAACATTGGCACCAATGTCATCTAAAAGAGCCAAAGATAAATTACAAAAGCAAGTTGATACAGCCATTGCTTCTGGAGCTAAAGTTGCCTTTGGAAATGAACCTATCGATTTACCAGGACAATTCTTCCCCGCAACGATCTTAACTGATATTGATAAAAACAATCCCGCATATTCAGAAGAAATGTTTGGACCCGTAGCACATATCTATAAAGTACATGGTGACCAAGAAGCTATTGACCTTGCTAATGATTCTAATTACGGACTTGGTGGTATTACTTTCTCTGGAAGTAAAGAGCACGGTGTCAAAGTCGCCAGCCAAGTTGAAACTGGAATGGAATTTGTTAATACCTTTATGTACACATTGCCTGAATTACCATTTGGCGGTGTCAAGAACTCCGGATATGGTCGTGAAATGAGCAATCTCGGATTAGAGGCTTTTGTTAATGAGCAGTTAATTGTTGCAGTCGATAAACCTAACTTAAATAATTTAGCCGGAGGATTATTCTAAAAAGACTAGCTTTTTTGAAGGCGATTTCATTATAATGGGAATTGCTTTTATAAATTACGAGGGGGAACTATAGATATGAGTATTCCAGATATTAAATTAGCTAATGGCGTGGAAATACCTCAAGTGGGCTTGGGAGTATTCCAAATTAGTGATGATAATGAAGTGATCAATAGTGTAAAGTGGGCTATCGAAGCTGGTTACAGACATATTGATACTGCTAGTTTTTATGGCAATGAAGAAGCCGTTGGTAAAGGAATTATCGCTTCTGGTATTGATCGTTCTAAGTTATTTGTAACAACTAAGATTTGGAATGATATTAGAACTTACGATGACACAATGGCACAGTTTCAAAGATCATTGGATAAACTTAAATTAGATTATCTAGATCTACTATTAATCCATTGGCCAGCACCTGGATATGAAGAAACTTGGCGCGCAATGGAAGATTTATACAAAGATGGCAAAATTAAAGCTATTGGTGTATCAAACTTTCAAGATTATCAAATTAAACATTTGATGGAAACTGCAACTATCAAACCAATGATTGATCAAATAGAAACTCATCCATTCATGCAACAAAATGAAATGCACGAATTCTTGGCAAAAGAAAATATTGTTCATGAAGCATGGAGTCCACTAGGCGGTGGAAAGAATAGTGTTCTTGATAATGATTTGGTAAAAGAAATTGCTTCTAAGTATAATAAATCAGCAGCACAAGTTGTTCTTCGTTGGCATATTCAACGTGGTGAGGTGATTATTCCAAAATCAATCCACCAAAACAGAATTCAACAAAACATTGATATTTTTGATTTTGAATTAAATAACGATGATATGAATAAAATTGCTAGTTTGAACGAAGATAAGCGAGTTGGTTCCAGCCCAGATAATAAAGAATGGTTGGAAAAATCAAAGGAATTCAATACTTTAGCAGATAGAATTAAAAAAGGACTTTAAGCAAAAAAAAGCTACAACTCAAATTTGAGTTGCAGCTTTTTTTTCTTACGAAATTTTTTGATTTAATCCTTCAATAACTTTTAAAAGTCTAACGATATCTTCAGAGTAAACCTCTCCAATATTTCCAATTCTAAAGGTTGGAACTTCAGAAAGTTTACCTGGATAAATCACGAATCCTGATTCTTTTAATTTAATATAAAATTCATCAAAATCAAAATTATCATCAGGATATTTGAAAGATGTGATGATTGGTGATTGCCATTTTGAATCAATTAGTGGCATAAAACCCAACTTTTTCATACCATCTGAAAGCTTTTTCTGATTATCTTGGTAGCGTTCAAATCTCTTTTCAACCCCACCTTCAACTCTAAGTTCAATCAGAGCTTGTGCAAAGGCATGTACTACATGAGTCGGAGAAGTATATCTCCATTTCCCATGGTTAGCTTCCATCTCATCATATTGACTATATAAATCTAATGATAATGTTCTTGCAATACCAGCCGTTTCCTTTAATTTTTCCTCATTAGCAATAATGAATGAAAAACCCGGAACACCTTGAATGCATTTATTAGTACTACTAATTAAGTAATCAATTTTTAATTCTTCCACAGCAATTGGAATACCGCCAAAACTGCTCATTGCATCAACAATTGTGATTATTCCCTGTTCATGCATCCATGGAATAATTTCTTCAATTGGATTCAAAATACCAGTTGTAGTTTCACAGTGGATCATAGCAAAATGAGTAATTTCTGGATAACGTTTTAACATTTGCTTAACAGAATCGAGAGTGATAGGTTGTTGTTCATCAATTATCAAATCAACATGATCTATCCCATATACATCTGCCATTTGTCCTATTCTCTCACCATAAGCTCCATTCATAGCAATCATTAAAGTACCATCGTCAGGTATAACTGAACTTATTACTGACTCAACACCATAAGTTCCACTTCCTTGCATTAAAACTGAAGTGTATTTCTTTGAACTTACTTGTGCTATATCAAGCAATGATCTTCTAATAGTTTGGGTTATACCTTTATAATCATCATCCCATGTACAATAATCAAATTCCATAGCTCTCTTTACGGTTGAACTAGTGGTCAAAGGGCCTGGAGTAAGTAATAAATATTTATTTTCATTTTCCATTAGCTATCTTTTCCTCTGATTGATTTAAAAATTTAATTGCATCGGGTAATTCGGATAGATTATTAATAATAATATCAGCGTTAACTTTTGCAAACTCATTTACTACTCTTTGACGAATACTCTCTTTTTCTTCATCAAATAATGAATTGAATTCCTTCTCTGAAAGTCCCATTAAACTACTGCCTTCAACAATTCCAATTGTATTGACTCCGGCATTTTTACCTTCTTCAATATCCACAATGGTATCCCCAATTTTAACAAGTTCTTTAGGATCACTTAATCCGAACTCATTCATAATCTTTTGGATCATTCGTGGTGAAGGACGACCATCGCCATCGACATCATCTGATGTCAAAACAAGTTCTGGCTGGTAACCTAACTTAAAAGCACTATCTTTAACCAATTGCATCATTTCAGGGGTATAACCTGTTGTGGTTGCCACTCTAATACCTTGATCTTTAAGATAATTAAAGGCATCCAATGTTGCTGGTTTTAATGAAGTTGAATCTTTAACATAGAATAATAAACTTGATTGAAAATCCTCATATAGTCTACGACGATCTTGAAAATCAGGTAAACGATTATATTCTTTTTCCCACTGTTGGAAAATATCTGGCATTTTTAACAATTTACCAATGTGATCCCACTTAGTGATACCCATATCACGTCGGATCTCTTGATCATTTATTTCAATACCAGCATCGCTAAAAGCTGCTTTAAAAGCAATTACTGGAGCTAAACTTCCGTAATCTACTGTTGTTCCAGCCCAATCAAAAACTACTGCTTTAATCATAGTATTTCCTTTCACTACTTAGTTGTATACATTTGTCTTAGTTTGACAGCAATGAATTCTAATAATATTGTTACACCAATAATCAAGTAAACGATAAATCCAACTTCGTGGAAATCAAAACTCATACCACTGGCAACAAACAATTGATAACCGATTCCACCAGCACCTGCGGCGGCACCAACAGCAATTGCATTTGCAAAATTAATTTCTAGTCGGATAAATGTCCATGATACTAACGAAGCAATAATCGTTGGCCAAATGGCTTGGAAGACAATTACCCAGAATTTACTACCAGTAACTTTTAAAGCTTCAATAGTAGTTTGATCAATTTCTTCAATGCTTTCAGAGTATGCTTTAGTTAGATAAGCAATACTGTGGAAACTTAGTCCCAAAATTGCAGCATTGGTACCCAGGCCACAAACAATGGAGAAAATAAGAACCCACACAATAGTTGGTATCGCTCTAATCACTGCCATGATTACTCTGATAATTGCTCCAAAATAGGCATTAGTTAAATTTCTAGATGCAATGACTGCAAAAAGGAATCCGATAATAGCTCCAATAATTGTTGTCATTATCGCTAATAATAGACTGATACCTAACGCTGAAAGTAATGGCATAATTCCATCACTACCAGCTCTTGGTTGTAAAAAAATTTGATTCAAAGTCATAATTAAACCATGCATTGCCTCGCCAATTTTTACATTGGCAGTGTCTAAATGCGTCAATGTATATCCCGTAATAGCAACCAATATAATCATAACTAAGTAAATCATGATACGAGACCAATTAAATTTGCGAAGTTTAATTTTCTTTTCAGGTGGTTGAGGCTTTTTATAGCCGCTTATATTTTGAATATCACCACGAGTTATCATAAAATCACCTTCCGAATCTGATTGGATAATACTTCTAACGTGATAACAACAATAATAATTGCCAGGATAGTCATACCGACTGCATCAAATCGGAAACTTTTGAAATACAGATCAAAAACAAATCCAATTCCTGTTCCGGTTAAAATTCCAACTAAAGTAGCATCACGAACATTATTTTCAATCATATATAAAACCCAACTAATTAAACTGGGCATAATTTGTGGTAAAACCGCTTGGAAGATAACTTGAAAATAACTAGCTCCAGTTGCCTTTAGCGCCATCATTGTTTCACTGGCTTCATCTTCAATTATTTCCATAAAAGCTCTTATCAAGTATCCAACTGTCATTAACAATAAAGCTAAAAAACCAGTAAAGTCACTTTGCTTAAATGAAAATAGTAAGATCATTGCCCAGGCTACAAGTGGAATATTTCTAAAAAAGGATGCAATTCCACGTACAACAACATGTACATAACCATTAATTCCAGTAGCTTTAGAACCTAGAATAGCAACAAATAGTGCAATAATCGCTGCTACAACAGTAGAAGAAACGGCCAAAGCGACCGTTTCAATTAACTTTTTCCATATTTGTGGTAAAAGTTCTACCGATGCTGATGTGGGGAAGAAATTAACACCTAACCAATTAAAAGCTCTAGGAACAGCGGTAAAACCGCTGAAACTATCAAAATTCAAAATCCAGCTACTTAATAGATATATACTTCCAATAACAGCGATTATTGCTGTTTGTTTTCGATGCTTTTGAGCTAAAAATTTTATTGGTGAAGACATTATTTAAGCTCCTTTGAAGTCGTTTGGTCATATAGAGTCTCCAAAATTTCTTCTGATAGCATATCGGATTCTTCATCAAAAACTAATTTCCCTTGTCGAATACCAACAATACGATCAGCATATTTCTTTGCTAAATCAATCTGATGTAAATTAGCAACACAGATAATATTAAATTCAACAGTCAAGTCTTTCAAAAGTTGCATAACGGTATGTGATGAAGCTGGATCTAATGATGCAATCGGTTCATCACACAAAATTACCTTCGGATGTTGAATCAATGATCTTGCGATACCTACACGTTGCTTCTGACCACCACTTAACTCTGAACAACGTTGAAGTGCAAAATCTTTTAAGCCAACTTTATCTAAAAGATCTAGTGCTTCTTTTTTTTCGTCTTCAGAATAGATTCCAAACATCCCTGCAAATGTTGATTTGTATCCTAAGCGTCCATGAAGAACATTTTCAATAACTGTTAATCTTTCAACTAGATTATAGTTTTGAAAAACCATTCCTATTTGACGTCTGTGCTTACGTAACTGTGCTTTATTATCAGATCTAATATCTGATCCATCCAATAAAATTTGTCCATGATCATCTCTTATCAGTTGATTTAAACTACGTAAAATTGTCGTCTTACCTGCTCCCGACGGTCCAATAATAGCTAGGAAGTTCCCAGGTTCAACTGAGAAAGTAATATCCGTCAAGGCTGGTCTATCCTTTTGATAACTTTTAGTTAAATGCTTTACTTCTAGCATAGCTTCCCCTTATTTACCAACTAATTCATGTGTTGGTTTATACCACTTGTCAGTAACTTTTAGAAGTGTTGTCTTAGAGCTCTTCTTTTGCCATAAAGTGGCAGTTTTTGAACCTTCTTTACCAAATAACTTGTCATTTTCTGTTACATCTTTTGATGTAAATCTATCTTCAATAGCTTTACGATCTTTATCACTCATTGCCTCTGTATTAACAACTAAAGGACCATTTTGAACTGGTAGAACTGAAATACTTGATACTTCTTTACCACGATAGTCAGTGAAAGGTGCATCAGCATCGTCTTTAACCTTGAATGTTGAACCTGGCTTGTCGTAACTACCTTCTGAAACAGTCATAAATGGTGCTAGATCAATATCATCAAAGGCTGCTACGTCAACGTCACCTTTTAGTAAGTTAACTGCTGAACCTGGATGTGAATTACCATAAAGAACTTTATCAAAGAATTTTCCACCTTCAGATAATTCATCTTTATTCTTCAACTTGAAGTGTTTTTGAATCTCATCTGTAGGAACTGCAAAACCTGATGTTGAACTTGAAGATACGAAGGAAATCTTTTCACCCTTGATCTTGTCGATATTGAAGTCATTACCAGACTTGTAATCGTTAAGCTTATCCTTAGGCACCATTAGGTAAGAACGGTAACTTGCACCCTTTTCTGTACCATCTTCACCTGATTGAATAAGAAGTGGTTGAACCTTGGCATTTTGATGATGTGCTTGGATATAACCATCTGCACCCATAAATGCTAATTGAGCTTTACCAGAAGAAATAGCCTCAATTGCAACGTTGTAATCAGTTGTTGTTTGAATTTCAACTTTTTTACCCGTTGCTTCATGTAATTGCTTCTTTAATTCCTCACGTGAAGCTGAAAAGTTCTTAGCTGACTCATTAGGATAAAAAACAATTGTTAATTTATCACTTTTGCCGTTAGAGCTAGCGGTGCTTTGGTTTGAGCATCCCGTTACAATTCCAACGAGCAATAATATTAAACCTAAACATACCGTTAATAATCGCCCTTTTTTCATAAATCTAATACCAACTTTCTATTTCTTTTTAGGAACAGACTAAGGATAACAGGGTTATGTAAATAAATAATTTAGCTTATGTAAAGATTCGTTAAAGTTACAGAAAAAATCCAGACGTTTTCAGTCTGGATTTTCTTTATTTAATATTTACTTTTTAGTTATATTCGGTAGAAACATCAAGATCGACGTTAACGCTAAAATACCAAATAATACATTACTGTATAATCCCAACGAAGCACCGAGATCATGATTTTTAAAAGAGGCATATACACTGGCAGAAATTGCCGTTCCAATTGCTCCGCCTAATGCACTAGACATTTTATAGATTCCTGCGGCTTCACCAACTTCAGAACTAGGAACATTACTAATTGCCGTATCTGTTGAAGGTGTGGCATAGATTCCAAAGCCTAATCCCAACAATCCATATCCTAAGGTAACAATTAAAAGATACGATCCTTTAACCATTGTTAAGGACATCAATAGGACACCAAAAGTTGATGCCGCAGCTCCTAGCAACATGGGTTTTTTAGGACCTAATTCCTGTAATACTTTTTCACCGACTCGAATCATTAATAAGACTAATATCAAATAGCTAAGTGACAAGCTACCTGTTTTTAGAGGAGACAGGCCCCTGGACTGTTGCACATATGAATTAACTACTATTAATGTACCGATCATAGCGTTTAGGAAGAAATTAGAAACAACTGCTATTACGTAAGCTCGATCTCTGAATAATTTAAAGTCAATAAATTTATCAACTCTATTTTTTTCAAACTTATAAAAAGAAACACCACAAAGGATCATTACTACTAAAAGTGACCCAGTTTGGATAAAGTTACGAAATATTCCGCTTGAAATCAATATATTTAAACTCAAGGTAAACAGAATGAACATCAACATTCCGATCCAATCGAATGCCTTAGTATTTTCATTTTCTGCTAACGATTCCGGAGTACCCCAAATCAGCATAATACTAATGATTGAAACAATAATTGAGATAACAAATACATATCTCCAACCAAAATTGCTATCGATATATCCGCCAAAAAATGAACAAAATCCTGAGCCACCCCAAGATCCAATTGACCAAAAGCTAAGGGCTCGTTGTCTATTTTTGTCATGGAAATAAGCTTTTATTAAAGCCATGGTGGCCGGCATAATGCATGCTGCTGAAATACCTTGTAGAATACGACCAGCAATAAAGAGTATTGATCCATTAGCAATTATAAGTACAAAAGAACCTATTATATTTATAGTTATTCCTAAATAGGTAGTTTTTATCCTACCAAATCTATCCGATAACCTCCCCGCTGTGACGATAAATATTCCTGAAAACAAACTAGTTATAGATATTCCGATATTTAACGAAGCAGTCGTGATTTTTAGACTCGTTTGAACATCTGGAGCCATATTTAGTAATGATTGAGCAAATAACCAATAGGTCAATACACTTAAAACAATTCCCAGTAATAAGCGATTCGTCCCTTGATATTGTTTGTTCATCGATTTCAAACTCACTCTCTCTTAAATTTTACGTAAACTATTCCTGAAATAATAGCTATTCCGGTTAACCCTAAAGCAGATTTTGCCTCACTTGTCTGTGGTAGAATTCTTGGTTCTGTTTTTTGATTTTTAACTAAAATTGATGACTTTTTATTATTTGTTTCCGTTTCATCTGGTAATAATCTATGTGCATTTTCTTCAGGTGAAACTTCTGAAACATTACTATCAACAGTTTGTTCTTGTTGATTATCATCTTTAATCGTAGTAGACGATGATCCATCATCTACTTGCAGACCTGGTATAGAAACTGGTCTGTCCGGCTGTTCAGGCTTTTCTGGTTCTTCTGGCTTCACATCAGGCTTAGGTTTATTTGTCGTACTACTTCCATTATTAGTAACTTCACTCGAATATTTTTGATTAAATTTATCATTTTCTTCAAACAAAGTACCTAACTGCAATAACAAACGATCATTATTTCTTGCAGCATTAAACTGAATACCTAATGGTAAACCTGAAGAAGATACATAAGTTGGTAAACTGATGGCTGGTTCACCTGTTAAATTAGATATCTGTGTAAATGGCGAATAATTTAAGGAAGGCATCCACTGATCTAGTACCAGCTTTTCTTTGTCTTCTTTTGAAAGATCATCCATATTTTTAATTCTCTGTTCTAAAGAACTAGTCATTAGTGGATCGCCAACTTTAGGAGCCGTTGAGGCAGTTGTTGGTGTTAAAAAGACTGGATATTGTTGATGAAATTCAGTCATTTCTTCGGCAATTTTATTAACCGAATCCCAAGCATTTGCAACGTCATCTTTATCGATTGACAATCCTAGTTGATACATTGCCCAAGTCGATAAATCAACATCATCAATTTCCAAATGTCGTTTCAATTTGGATGTTGCTAAATAATCCACTATACCGGCAGATCCTGCACCTATAATATCGTAATCATTCATTAATTCCATCCCATCAATAGGGTATTTGACCTTTTCTACCTGATACCCTTGTGCCCTTAAAAATTCAACTGCTTTTCTTACTGCCAGTTTTGCATCACTACTCACAGGAGTATTGACTGGAGAATCCGTTGTATAGGCAATTTTTATCGTTTTTGGATCTAAATTGATATTATTTGCTGTTCCATTAGAAAAATCATCGAATAATTTTTCTGTGTCTGCCATAGTTTTAGTTTCTGCAAAATGGCTTGTTTGATTTTTTTCTGAACTAGAATCAAACGTCATTGATGCTCGTGATGGTTTAAATCCAATAATCCCATTCCAAGATGCGGGAATCCTGATCGATCCTCCAGAATCACTTCCAGTAGCGACTGGTGCATATCCAGCTCCCACTCCAGTAGCAGAGCCTCCTGATGAACCACCAGCTTGATATTTAGGATTCCATGAACTGCCCGTAGGACCATAAAGCTTAGAATCAGTAATATTTTTTAAACCCATTTCCGGAAAATTAGTTTGACCTATAACAATGAAACCTTCGTTCTGAAAACTTTTAGTGATCCTACTGGTCCCATGTGAAATAACATCTTTTTCAAAATATAAACCATTTGTATTACTTCCACCACTAATAGTATGACCTAACCCCTTTAAGAGAATGGGAACTCCTAAAAAAGGTTGTCCTGTATCTTGTATCTCACTGGCTTCTTTTAGTGCTTCATCCTTTCTCAAAGTTATCATGGCATTTAAATTCTGATCCTTATTCTCAATTTCTTGATATGCAAAATTCACTAATTGAACACTAGTTACCTTCTTACTACGAACGGCTTCCGCTAATTCTAACGCTGAACTGTTCTCATAGTCCTCAATTGTAAAATCACTAACATTCTCAACTGGTGTGGTGGCTACTTCATCAGCCAGAACAGTTTGAACTGGTGCGCCAAGCGTGAATAAAAATAAGAACAAAATAATTTTACTTATCTTATTTCCCCAAGTATGGTATTTCATTTTTAACTCCTCCTCAATAACATTAAAAATATATAATTAATACACTAATTCAGTCAATGAAAAGGTTTTCTAAATGACACTTAGTCAAACTAATTATTAACTTTAAACTAAAATGGTTGACAATTCATTCGGTACCGAACTATAATGTTTTTGCAATAACGATTCGGTACCGAACTAATTAATTTGAAGAAAAGAGGAATCTATTTATGAGTGATTTAACAAATAACTTAATGAAACAACTACATTTTATTAGCAAAGCAAGTAATAATTTTATGCATCAAAATAAACAACGGTTATCAGGTCAACAACGTGTTCTAGCAATATTACGACTTGAGGACGGATTAAGTCAGAGTTACTTGGCAGATGTTTTAGATCTTCGCCCTAGTTCAATTGCAGAATTGCTTAAGAAACTGGAAAATTCTGGTTACATATCTAGAAAAGAATCAAAAAAAGATAAACGAAATAAACTAGTATTTTTAACTGAAGACGGACGAAAAATAGCTGATGATAATGTTAAAAATAAAAACGAAGATAGCAACGATGTTTTCTTTGCTGGATTAAATGATGAAGAAAAACAACAATTTAGTAACTACCTTCAAAAAATATCAGATGGTTGGAGTGATGAATTTAAACAACAGTCATCCCGCTTTGTAGATCCAATGGATCGAATGAGAAGTATGCAAAAAGTCCATGCAACTATGATGGAAAAATTTGGTGATGATTGGGAAAATATGTCCCCCGATGAAATGAGAAAAATCATGCATAAGGCTATGCAAGATAATGAATTTTGTAATCCACGTGGTGGCTTTATGCCAGGTCATGGAAGAAACTTTAGACAAGACTTCGATCATAATTTTAGAATGAGAAGAGAATTTTTTTAATATTGAGGTAAAATAATGCACAATCATTCAATGGTAACTGATGAATTACCAGAAATTAAAGGAAATATGAAGATCAAAGATTTTTTAAAACTTATCAACAGTGTTAATCCTAAAAAAGCAATTTTTATTTTAGGAATGTTGCTAAGTTTGGTAACTAGTGGAGCCAGCCTAGTCGTACCACAATTAACTAAAGGTCTAGTTGATACAAGTAATCTAGCTAAAATTGACGGAAAGATGCTTTGGATATTGATTCTGGCTTTTGTAATTCAATTAGGGTTTGGTACGATCGGCGGTTTTTTACTAAGATACGTCGGAGAAAGTGCGGTAAAAACTCTTCGAGAAAGACTTTGGAATCACTTATTAAAATTGCCTGTTAGTTATTTCGATGATCATAAATCTGGTGAAAGTAGTTCTCGCTTAGTAAACGATACGACTGTTATTAAAGAATTAGTAACATCGCAATTTCCTAATTTTATAACTGGTGGTATCCAACTTATTGGATCGATGATTATTTTATTTTGGATGGATTGGAAAATGGCAACCATCATGTTTAGTGCCGTTCCGATATTCGTACTTATTTTGTTACCCGTCGGACGAATCCTTTCAAAACTAGGCCGTCAATTGCAGGCAGCTACGGCTGATTTTAATGCTGATGCTAGCGAAAAATTATCAGAAGTTCGTTTGATCAAAGCAAGTAATGGTGAAGATTTTGAAAAAAGAACCGGTGGAAATTTTATTAACAAGATATTCACCTTAGGTGTTAAAGATGCCAAAGTTGAAGCAGTATTGCAGCCTATTATGATGACAGCCATGCTCGGTATTTTTGTTGGTATATTAGGATATGGTGCCGTCAGAGTACAAGCTGGAACTTTAACTAGCGGGTCTTTAGTTGCCTTTCTACTTTATTTGTTTAATATTATTGCTCCAATAACAAACTTTGCTACATTCTTTTCACAAGTTCAAAAAGCTATGGGATCAACTCAAAGAGTTCAAGAAATCCTAAATACAGAATTAGAGCCAGTTGAATCAGGATCAACGATCAATGTTGAAGGAAAAGTCATTCAGGCTAATAACCTTTCATTTAGCTATGATCCTGAACATCCCATTTTAAAAAACATCTCATTTGAGGCTAAACCTAATACCGTTGTGGCATTTGCCGGGCCAAGCGGTGGTGGTAAATCAACTATCTTTTCGCTTTTGGAGCGTTTCTATAACCCTGACTTTGGGACAATAACTATCGGCGATCAACAGATCAAAGATATAAACTTAAACAGTTGGCGTTCACAAATTGGCTACGTTTCACAAGACAGTGCGGTGTTTGCCGGCAGTATCAGAGATAATTTGCAGTATGGTCTGGAAAATAAATTAACTGATGATCAACTATGGCATGGATTATCTTTAGCTTTTGCCGATCAATTTGTTAAAGAGTTTCCTGAACAATTAAATACTCAAATTGGAGAACGCGGTGTTAAATTATCAGGTGGTCAAAAACAAAGAATTGCCATTGCCCGTGCCTTTTTACGTAATCCTAAAATTTTGATGCTTGATGAAGCAACTGCAAGTTTAGACTCTCAATCAGAGGAAAAAGTTCAACGTGCATTAGATCAATTAATGGTTGGTAGAACAACTTTAGTAATTGCCCACCGTTTATCCACAATTGTTGATGCAGATCAGATATATTTTATCGAACATGGTAAAGTAACCGGTCACGGCACACACAGTGAATTGATAAGTCATCACAAATTATATGCACAATATGTACAAGAACAAATGGTGAACTAAAAAAGTCCAGTAATCAAATTACTGGGCTTTTCTTATGCATTATTCATCAAATTGTGGAAATCCATTCACAGCATTTAGATTTGGCATCTTGGAATTTAAATAATCAAATGCGAATTTATCATCATATAACCAACTCTTTATTTGTTCCTTCTTTAAAATCAAGGGCATTCTATCATGTATTTTAACAATAGAATCATTGGGTTTAGTCGTTAACAGACAGCTATGAGGTTCATCATCAAAATAGTCATAAAATCCGGCTATATACATTGTTTCGGGTTCTTCGCCATAATTAAACCAATAACGTTGTTTATCTGCTGTCCATTCAAAAAATCCGGTTGTTGGATAAACACAACGATGTTCTTTAAATCCTCTAACAAACATCGGCTTTTGCGTAACGGTCTCTGATCGTGCATTAATAATAGACTGACCAGACTTAAAACCAGGGTATCCCCACTTCATTGCAATGACTTTTACTTGTTGTAATCCGGCCACTACAATTGCAGTTTCATCAGTTGGGAAAATTTCGCCAGTTTTAGGTTGATATCCTTCTGCCTTTGCTAGTTGATAGATTCTTTCTATCTCCTTATTCTCAGTTGGTTGAAACATGTAACGTCCGCACATAAAGAACCCCCCTTTTAATTAATATATTTATATTATCATTTTACACTTATCAACAAAAAACACCCACCAAAAAGGTGAGTGTCCAAAGTGTAATTGCATATGATCAACCGCAAATAAGAACAATCCTCTAAAGATTATTTTTGAAAAATTCTTCAAACTTATCAAATGGAATAATTGATAAATCATCATAAAAGTCAACATGTTTGCCAAGTGGTTCAACAACTAATTCTTTTGGTTCAGCTAGTTTAGCGTAAGTTTCTTCACTAAATGCTTTCGAATGAGCTTCTTCACTAGTGACTAACATTACTGGTCTAGGACTGATTTCTTTAATTCTAGAAGTTGCTTCAAAGTTCATAAAACTCAAATTTGATACGTCAGTAACGTTGGACAAAGCATTTGGATGCCAGCCTCGTTTAAAACCATAGAAACTGAAAAATTCATGTGATACTGGATCTAAACCCTTTGGAAATTTTGTTACTGGCTGATTTGGATAATTTTCTTGTTTAGCAGAAATATTGGACCAACGTTGTTCACTTAAAGTCGCCAACTGGATTGCACGTTCTTTTCCCGTTGCCAAATTAGCTAGATGCGGAATATCATACATTACGCTAGTCGCAACTGCCTTGATCCGCATATCTTGAGCCGTTGCCGCTAATGCAAAACCACCTGAAGCACATATCCCTAAGGCACCAATTTTTTTGCGGTCAACATATGATAGCGACCCTAAATAGTCAACTGCCGCTGAAAAATCTTCAACATAAGTATCTGGTGATCCACTATACCGTGGCATACCACCAGAATATCCATGGTATGCTGGATCAAAAGCAATAACAACAAATCCGCGTTGTGCTAACTGATTAGCATAAACACCAGGTCCTTGTTCCTTAACCCCGCCAAATGGAGGTCCAATAACTAATGCAGGGTTATTTTTATTTTTATCTAGCGTCTTACTATAATATAGATCAGCTGCGATCTCAACATCATAGCGCGTTTTATAATATACATGTTCTCGAATGACTGATCTATCTAATTTAAAAATATAATACTCATCATTAGGTGTTACTCTTATTGCACTTTCTTTAGACATAAATTTTCTTCTCCTAATCTAGTTTACTTATAAGCAATTTTTTAAACGGACTACTCTGCTCTCGTTATTCTCACGTTAACATTATTACCCATGTTTTTAATGATCGATCGGTATTCATTTGTATCAAAGTGCCCGATAATATGAATTCCTTCGTAATAATCTTCGGTCCCCCAATAAAATACGATCCGCCTTTGTGGCGACCAATAACCAATACTACCACGAGTTCCAGCGTGACCTTTGGGCATGCCGTCCGTTGGTAATTTGTATCCAAGATCAGCTATCTTTTCAGGTAAACCTGGATAATCACGGAAACTCAATGTTTTTGGTAATCCTTTTGAAAAAGTTTTAGCAGCACTCGAATTGTTTAAATGAGCTGTTAGTTTCTTATTTTTAATTGTGATAATTATTTTTTGACTATCTTGTCGATTTATCTTCTTTTGACTAATCTTTACTGATGGAGCACTGTTGCGCTTATTATTCTGTATACATCCACCTAATATAAAGAATAAACTCAATAATAAAAACAATGACCAAATTTTTTTCATTTGTAATTCCTTCTCATAATCAATAAAGTTATCATAATTTAAAATCCTAACTATGTAAAATACTTATATATAATATCCACCCATCACTAAAAGGAATACTTAAAAATTTAAACCAGACACAAAAAAACACTCACCAAAAAGGTGAGTGTCCAAAGTGTAATATCTGGAATATATTAACGTTTTGAAAATTGTGAAGCTTTACGAGCTTTCTTTAGACCTGGCTTCTTACGTTCCTTCATACGAGGGTCACGTGTTAAGAATCCAGCTGACTTAAGAGATGGTCTGAAGTCTGGATCAACTTCAAGAAGTGCTCTTGCAATACCATGTCTGATTGCACCAGCTTGTCCTGAGAAGCCTCCACCGTTAACGTTAGCAATAACGTCGTAGCTTGAACCTGTTTCAGTAACATCCAATGGTTGTTTCATATCAGCAATCAAATTGTCAAAAGGAATGTAATCTTTGACATCACGTTTGTTGATAGTAATTTTTCCGTTTCCGGGAACTAATAGAACACGGGCTGTTGAGTCTTTACGACGGCCTGTTCCAGCATATGATACTTGTGCCAAAATGTTTTCCTCCTTAAATTAGTTTGTTGATATCCAATGTTTCTGGATTTTGTGCTTGGTGTTTGTGATCTGAACCAGCATATACATGCAACTTCATGATTTCTTTACGACCAAGACTGTTCTTAGGTAACATACCGCGGATTGAGTCTTCAACAAACAATTCAGGTTTTGTTGCTCTCTTTTCACCGGCACTAATGCTCTTCAAACCACCTGGATGATCTGAGTGAGAATAATAAATCTTTCCCTTGGCTTTTTTACCTGTTAATTTTACTTTATCTGCATTAATGATAATTACATTATCACCTGTATCAACGTTAGGTGTGTATGTTGGCTTATTCTTACCTCTAAGAATTGCAGCAACAACTGATGAAAGTCTACCTAAAACGACATCTTCACCATCAATTACATACCACTTACGTTCAACTTCACTTGCTTTAGCTAATGGTGTTGTACGCATAATTTCCTCCAGTTTCTCGTCTGTTTGACACTCAATAAGTTTCCGGGGCTCATCGTGGGGCAAACAATACCAACAACAATAATACTTGGTATTTCACTATAAGTCAATAATTATCCACAGATAAATTTTAGTAAAATACCTCTTTTAAATAGAGCCCGCTGGCTGGTGCTGTCCCTCTTGCCTCTTGTCTGTCCTTAGCTTCATATAGTCTAATAAAATCATGAACATCTCGTCTGCCATTACCAATTTCTAGTAAAGTGGCAACCATAATCCTAACCATATTATATAGGAATCCATTGCCAGTAAACTCAAAGATCAATTCATTTTGCACACTATCAAATTTTACCGTTGCAGCATAGATAGTTCTAACTTTATTTTCAATTACTCCACCAGAGGCCGCAAAACTACTAAAGTCATGAGTTCCTTGAAGATCCTTGATAGATTCCTCAATTCTCTTTAAATCGAATTTGTATGGATAATGGCCTGTGTAAAACCTTTTAAATGGATCAGTATAATGTCCACAATCTACACGATATTGGTAAGTCTTTTTCTTCACACCAAATCTTGCATGAAATGAGTTATCAACAATTTGGGCATCTTTAACTATTACATCTAAAGGCATCAGCGAATTGATTGCCTTTAACATACTATTTGCTGGGATCTCCCCTGGATAATCAAAATGGATCACTTGACCAAAAGCATGAACTCCAGCGTCAGTTCTACCTGAGCCAAAAACATCAATTTCTTTTCCCTTAGTCATTTTAAAAAGAGCCTTTTCCAAGACTCCTTGTACAGTTCGTAATTTAGGTTGCCTTTGAAATCCATGAAATTTAGTTCCATCATAGGCAATCGTTAATTTATATCTTGTCATTTAATAGCTCCGAATGAATAATAAAATAATTGTTATTAAAATCATTACCGCTAATGCGATATTATCACGCCTAGACCAACTCAAGACACGATATTTACTACGCCCCTCACCATCTTTATAACCACGTGACTCCATTGCAATAGCAAGATCATATGCAATCGAAAAACTGCTGACAAATAATGGTATCAAAATGGGCACAAACGACTTTATCCGGTGCATTAGACCACCCTCACCGAAATCAACTCCACGGGCTCTTTGGGCATCCATGATTTTTGTCGTTTCATCGATCAATAATGGAACAAATCTCAAAGCAATCGACAACATCAAAGCCACTTGTGTAACTGGAAATTTAATTACTTTCAATGGCTTTAGGATACTCTCGATCGAATCAGATATTTCAATCGGCGTCGTTGTTAAAGTCAAAAGTGTGGAAATAAAGATGATCAGAACAAATCGAATAAAAATATAGGAAGCTATTCTCATCCCATCGGTGGATAAAGTAAAGATTCCCCAATGCCAAATAGGGTCATTACTTGGAGTAAAGAATAATTGCAATAAGACTGTGAATAAGATCAGCCACAACATCGGTCGCAATCCCTTAATAAAGAATCCTAAGTTAATTTTTGATATGTAGACTGAGAATAATACAAATAATAGAAGGAAACCGTATGACACAACATTATTTGCTAAAAAAACAATTCCAATAAAATAAAATGTTATTAAAAATTTACCACGTGGATCTAGTCGATAAATTATCGAATCCCCAGGTAAGTATCTACCAAGTATTAATTTATTCATTTAATCACCATGAACTTGTCGTTTTATTTCAGTAGTTAATTCACTGATTGTAATAGGTAATTGTGGAAAAGAAAATTCTCTTTGAGCTAGCTTCTGTGCAAAAACTGCACTACGAGGCAAAGTTAAAATATCATTTTTTAATAACTTATTATCATTAAAAATATCCTTTGGCTTACCAGAAGCTACAACTTTGGCATCGTGAATAACTACCATTTCCTCAGCATAATTTGCCACATCGTCCATATTATGCGTGATTAAAATAACAGTTCTTCCCTGCTCTTGTAGATTCTTAAATAGATCCATAATTTCTTTTCTACCCACTGGGTCTAATCCAGCGGTTGGTTCATCAAGTATAATAGTCTCCGGATTACTAGCGAGGACACCGGCAATTGCCACTCGTCTCATCTGCCCCCCAGATAAATCGAATGGTGACTTATCCAAATAATCTTCTTCCAGACCTACTAATTTTATCATTTTACGAGCAGATTCTTTAGCATCACTTTCTGACATTCCAAAATTCATTGGACCGAACATGATATCTTTTTCCACAGTATCTTCAAATAACTGACTTTCCGGAAATTGAAAGACCATACCTACATTTTTACGAAGAGGTTTCAAGTTTTTATTATTAGTTTCGGATGTTATTTCACGATCCCCTACCATGATACTGCCTGATGTTGGTTTTAAAAGGGCATTTATATGACGAACCAAGGTCGACTTACCACTACCTGTTTTACCAACGATTGCAGTGAACTTTTTATCATGAATAGTTAACGAGACATCATCTAATCCAAGTCCCTCTAAAGGACTATTTGCTTCATATGAGTGAGTTACATTTTTGAAGATAATTTCCATATGTTTTGAATAAGCTCCTCTTCATTTAAATAGCCCTTAGGCAATTTTAATTCATCTCTAAGTAAAGATGCCACTTGATTTGAAAACGGTTCTTCTAGCCCGTATTTTATCAATTCTGAACCCATATTATAAATGGACTTAGGATCAGCTTCTTGTACAACCTCACCTGATTTTAAAACAACAATTCTTTCTGATAATTCTGTTTCTTCAATATCATGTGTAATAGAGATGATCGTCATATCTTGTTGTTTGCGTAATTGTTTAACTAGGTTTAAAACTGTTCTTCGTCCATTAGGATCCAGCATACTTGTGGATTCATCCATAATAATTATTGAAGGTTTAGTAGCTAAAACTCCGGCAATTGCTACACGCTGTTTTTGACCACCTGACAGAGACTGAGGGTCACGAGTCTTATACTCTTGCATATCAACCATTGCTAAAGCCTCATCAACTTGTTTTACCATCTCGTCTCTTGGCATACCTTGATTTTCTAAACCAAATGCCACGTCATCTTCAACCGTAGCGCCAACAAATTGATGATCAGGATTTTGAAAGACGATACCAATTTTTGAACGAATATTCCAAATATTTTGTTCATTTACTTCTTGACCGTCAACTATAATCCTTCCAGATTCACTTTCTATCAACCCATCTATCAACTTAGCCAATGTTGATTTACCGCTTCCATTCTTACCAACAATAGACAGCCATTCATTGCGATGAATATCTAAAGAAAGCTTATTGATTGCTGAAACTTTTGATTCCGGATATGTATATGTGACATCTTTTATTGAGATTATATTTTCCACTTGAATACCTCTTGTAATATGCTAAGTCTATCATATAGGAAAAACCACTTTTTTGGTAAAAAAAAATCATTCGACAAATTAGTGTCCCTTTTTCAAAGGATCTCAGAGATAGACTTGGCAGTTGCCATCATCTTAACACTCACTAATTTATCAGAATGACTGATTTTTATTAATAAACGATTAATTATTAAACTAGTTCAATAATAACCATTGGAGCTGCATCTCCACGGCGAGGTGCAGTCTTCAAAATACGTGTATATCCACCGTTACGGTCTTCATAACGAGGTGCAATATCACTGAACAATTTTTGAAGTGCTGATTGAACAACAACCGCATCATCTTCTTCTGTAATATTAGCAACTTCGTTTCTAACGTAAGCAGCAGCTAAACGACGAGCATGTAGATCGCCACGTTTACCTAAGGTAATCATTTTGTCAGTTGTACGACTGATTTCCTTAGCACGAGTTTCAGTTGTAACAATACGTTCATTAATGATTAAATCAGTAGTTAAATCGCGTAACATTGCTTTTCTTTGAGAACTTGTACGTCCTAATTTACGGTAGCCCATGTCTATACCTCCTGTTTGAATTTGACTTCTAGTCTTCTTGCTTTAATGATAATCCAAGATCAGATAACTTTTCTTTAACTTCAACTAATGACTTACGTCCAAGATTACGAACACGCATCATATCTGCTTCAGTTTTTTCAGTAAGCTCTTGCACAGTATTAATACCAGCACGCTTCAAACAATTGTATGAACGAACTGATAAGTCCAATTCTTCAATTGTCATTTCAAGCTTCTTCTCTTTTTGTGTTTCTTCTTTTTCGATCATCATATCAGCGCTCTTAGCTTCTTCAGTAAGATTAACAAAACTTGTTAAATGTTCTGTAAGGATCTTAGCTGACAAACTAATAGCTTCTCGTGGTCCAATTGAACCATTTGTCCAGATATCAATGGTCAACTTATCAAAGTCGTTTCTCTTACCCACACGAGTGTTTTCAACCTGGTAGTTAACCTTATCTACTGGAGTAAATATTGAGTCAACTGGTAAAACACCGATAGGTGTTTCGTCGGTTTTATTTTGTTCTGCAGGAGTATATCCACGACCATTTTTAATTGTTAATTGCATATGGAAATGTCCACCCTCAGCAACAGTACAAATAAATTGTTCTGGGTCAAGGATTTCCAAATCATCATCAGCTTTAATATCCTTAGCTGTTACAGTTGCTGGTCCGACAATGTCTACTTCAGCTTTTAAACTGTCTTCAGCATGAGATTTGAGGTTTAACTTCTTAACGTTAAGCACAATTTGTGTAACGTCTTCAATTACACCATCAACGGCTGAGAATTCATGCAATACACCATCTATTTGAATGTCTGATACCGCTGTTCCAGGTAATGATGCAAGCAAAACTCTACGCAAAGAGTTTCCTAATGTTGTACCATATCCTCTTTCCAACGGTTCGATAATATATTTACCATAATCGCTGCTTTCTTCAACGGCAGTAATAGTTGGCTTTTCAAATTCGATCATTCGGTTAGTTCCCCTTTCAAAACGAAATGTGTGTAGCTTAGTTCATATGGGTATAAAACCAAAACCATTCTATACACGACGACGCTTTGGAGGACGTGAACCATTGTGAGGAACTGGTGTAACGTCACGAATAGCTGTAATTTCCAAACCTGTGGCTTGTAATGAACGAATTGCAGCTTCACGACCTGAACCAGGACCTTTAACAGCTACTTCAACTGTTTTCATACCTTGTTCCATTGATTCTTTAGCAGCTGCTTCTCCAGCCATTTGTGCGGCAAATGGTGTTGATTTACGGCTTCCTTTGAATCCTAATGCACCAGCTGATGACCATGAAACAGCGTTTCCGTTAACATCAGTGATCATAACTAGTGTGTTATTGAATGTAGAGTGGATATGTGCAACTCCGGACTCAATATGCTTCTTAGTACGGCGTTTACGACCTTTGTTTTGTGCCATGAATTAACCTCCTATCTTATAATTACTTCTTCTTACCAGCAATAGATACTTTCTTACCCTTACGAGTTCTTGCATTATTCTTTGTGTTTTGACCTCTAACGGGCAATCCACGTCTGTGTCTCATACCACGATATGAGCCAATTTCTTGTAGTCTCTTGATATTCATACTTACTTCACGACGTAAGTCACCTTCAACACGTACCTTGTCAACTTCTGCACGAATCTTATCTTCTTGATCAGGAGTTAAATCTCTTGTACGAACGTCTTCGGAAACGCCGGCGTCTTTAAGTATTTTTTGAGCTGTTGTATTACCAATACCAAAAATGTATGTTAAGGCAATAACGATTCTCTTATCACGAGGTAAATCTACACCTGCTATACGAGCCATTAATTGCACCTCCTATATTTATTATCCTTGTCTTTGTTTGTGTTTTGGATCTGCAGAGCAAATAACCATGACGCGTCCACGTCTTTTGATTACCTTACAATGCTCACACATAGGTTTAACGGATGGTCTTACTTTCATGTTGGAACCTCCATTCCATTAAAATAAATTATTATCTGTATCTATATGTAATTCTTCCCTTGGTTAAATCATAAGGGGATAATTCCACGGTAACCTTGTCACCGGGCAAAATTCTGATATAGTGCATACGGATTTTACCTGACACATGAGCCAATACTGTTGCCCCATTTTCAAGTTTTACCTTAAACATTGCATTAGGCAATGTTTCTGAAATTGTACCTTCTACTTCAATGACATCTTCTTTTGCCAAAGACATTAACCTCCATCGGGATGAAATTCGCCTGCATATACCGCGAAATTATACAATAATTTTTTAGTTATGTAAACAATTCAAAGTAAAAAGTTTTACAGACTTTGTAAAACTTTCTTTACTTCGTTATAAACTTCATCTATTTCTTGTTCACCATTGATCTTATATAACAAGTTTAACTTATCATAAAAATCAATTAATGGTGTATTCATTTCAATATTAACTTTTAATCTATTCTTTACAGTTTCTGGTTTATCATCATCACGTTGATAGAAATCATGTCCGCCACAGACGTCACATGTTCCTTCAACCTTTGTAGGATTATAAATCTTATGATAAGTTGCTCCACATTTAGAACAAATATATCTTCCAGATAAACGATCTACTAATGACTCAGGCTTTACATCAATATAGATGACAGCATCTATTGGTTTGTTTACATTCTTTGCAATTGTCTGTAAAGCATTTGCCTGTTCAAGAGTTCTCGGAAATCCATCAAGCATATATCCATTCTTTTGAACGTCATCTTTAGCCAAACGCTCTTCAACAATAGCTTCGGTAACGTCGTCAGGAACCAACTCGCCTTTATCCATAAAACTTTTGGCTTTTAGACCAACTTCGGTTTCATCAGCCATAGCTTGTCTAAACATATCACCAGTAGAAATATGGACTACATTAAAATCTTCAACAATTTTTTCAGCTTGAGTACCTTTACCAGCTCCGGGTAAACCCATCAATACGATATTCATTGTCACATCTCCTATTATCTAATAAAACCAACGTATTCACGTTTCATTAATAGACCTCTTAATTGACGATCCATTTCCAATGCAACACCAACAATAATCAAAAGACTTGTACCACCCAATCCGATAGATTGAGGTAAGCCGAAGATATTTGCGGCAAGTAATGGAAGTAGTGAAACTAATCCTAAGAATACTGAACCAACAGTAGACAATCTCATCAAAATTCCGGACATAAACTTGATCGTCTCGTTACCAGGCCAAACACCTGGAATATAAGCGCCTTGTTTCTGTAGGTTTTCTGCAAGTTTTTCAGGATTTACTTGAACAAATGCGTAGAAGAACGTGAATAACACGATCAGCAATGTGTATAGTAATGATCCTGTTGTTGTCTGCATACTGAATATATTTGTTAACACTTGATACCAGCTATCTTCACTATGATTTGCTTGGAACGCCATCAAAATTGTTTGAGGAGTTACAATAAATGAACTAGCAAAGATAACGGGAATAACACCAGCAACATTAACCTTTAATGGTAGAAAACTTTCACTACCACTTCCGGCTGCACGTCTTGTGTATTGAATTGGAACTCTTCTGTTAGCTTGTTGTACATATGTAACAAATTGAACAACGACCAGAACAGCTATTACCAATCCAACCATGAATGCAATATTCTTACCTAGGTCAGCGGAGCTTGCGTTGATTACGTTATCACGGTAAATTTGATAAACTCCATTAGGGAATCTAGCAATAATACCAGCGAAGATAATAACTGAAACACCGTTACCTAAGCCTTTATCGGTGATTTGTTCACCAATCCAAGTAAGAAGCATTGTACCACCGGTTAAAATAACACCGATAGTAATAAATGCCTGAATATTAGGAGATTTAACAAGTCCTAAACCACTAAGTTGATTAAAACCAGCAGTAATTCCGATTGATTGAACAAAACCTAAAACAATCGTCAAATATCTCGTTACTTGATTTAGTTTTCTACGACCAACCTCACCTTGTTTACTCCACTCAACAAATTTTGGAACAATGTCCATTTGTAAAAGTTGAACAACAATTTGTGCGGTGATGAATGGTGAAACACCCATTGAGAAAATAGAATAATTTGCAAGACCACCACCAGTAACAGTATCCAATAGGGGAACTAACCCTGAAGAACTAACCTTGTCCATTGCCGAAGCATTGACACCAGGTACTGTGATTTGCGATCCCAAACGATAGATAACAAGTAACAACAAGGTAAAGAGAATCTTTTGACGGATTTCTTTAACCTTTAGAGCATCTCTGATAGTTTTAAGCATTAGATCACCTCTACAGTTCCACCAGCAGCTTCAATTGCTTTTTTAGCAGCCTCAGAAACTTTAGTAACTTTAACTGTTAATTTAGCACTAACTTCTCCGTTAGCAAGTAACTTAACTCCGTTGAATTGTTTTTTAACAATTCCAGCTTCTTTTAATGTATCAACATTAACTTCAGCACCGTCATTAAATTTGCTTAAATCTTTAAGGTTTACAATAGCGTATTCCTTGCGATTGATATTCTTGAATCCACGCTTTGGCATACGACGGAACAATGGCATTTGTCCACCTTCAAAACCAATACGTGTTTTACCACCTGATCTAGCTAATTGACCTTTTTGTCCACGACCAGCAGTTTTACCTTGGCCACTTGAAGTACCACGACCTAGACGCTTTCTTGAGTGTCTTGAGCCAGCACTTGGCTTAAGTTCGTTTAGTTCCATTCTTGCACCTCCTAATCTTTAAAATTTATTAATCTTTAACTTCTTCAACGCTAACTAGATGAGCGATTTTTAATACAGCACCACGGATTGCAGGATCGTCCGGCTTAACAACTGAACTATTAACTCTTCCGAGTCCTAGTTCTTTAACAATTGTACGTTGAGCAGGAAGGCGGTGAGCTGCACTTCTAATAAGAGTAATTTTAAGTTTAGCCATAATTACGCACCTTTCTTTTAGTTAAGCAATTCTTGGGCTGAAATTCCGCGCATCTCAGAAACGCTTTCAGCTGTTTTAATTTCTTTTAATCCTTCGATTGTTGCACGAATAACGTTAATTGGTGTATTTCTACCAAGTGACTTACTTGTAATATCACCAACACCGGCTAATTCAAGCACGGCACGAACGGCACCACCAGCAGCGATACCAGAACCTTCAACGGCAGGCTTCAACATAATTCTACCAGCACCGAATCTACCGATAACTTCGTGAGGAATTGTTGAACCAACCATAGGAACACTAATTAAGTTCTTTTTGGCATCTTCAACAGCCTTACGAATAGCTTCGGGAACTTCTTGAGCTTTACCAGTTCCGAATCCAACGTGACCATCTTTGTCACCAACGATTACGATAGCAGCAAAACGTAGACGGCGTCCACCTTTAACAACCTTTGTGACACGGTTGATTGAGACAACGCGATCTTCTAATTCCATTTGAGATGGATCGATATATGTCATAAATTTGGTTTCCTCCTTCTAGAATTTTAGCCCATTTTCACGAGCTGCTTCAGCGAGACTTTGTACACGACCATGATAGATATATCCACCACGATCAAAGATAACATCACTGACTTTGGCATCTTGTGCTCTTTTGGCAACTAATGCACCAACGGCTGCAGCTTCATCAACTTTAGAACCGTCGCTTACCTCTTTATCAAGAGATGAGGCACTTGCTAGCGTTACACCCTTTACGTCATCAATTACTTGAGCGTAAATGTTTTTATTTGAACGGAATACATTTAAGCGTGGGCGCTCAGCAGTACCAGAGATCTTGGCACGAACACGTTTTTGGCGCTTTTGACGTGCTTTGTTTTTATCTGGTTTAGAAATCACAATTTTCACCTCATACTAATTATTTACTATTTACCAGTTTTACCTTCTTTACGACGAACATATTCATCAACATAACGAATACCTTTACCCTTATATGGTTCTGGGGGACGTACGTCGCGGATAACGGCAGCAAATTGGCCAACCTTTTGTTTACTGATACCAGAAATATTGATTTCAGTATTTGAAGGTGATTCAATTTTGATACCTTTTGGTGCATCCATAACTACAGGATGTGAGTAACCAACTGAAAGTGTTAGTGTGTCACCTTTAACTTGTGCACGGTAACCAACACCTCTAAGTTCAAGCTTCTTTTCGAAACCTTCTGTTACACCAAGCACCATGTTGTTTAGGTTTGAACGCATTGTTCCGTGAAGAGCTTTATCATTATCACTTTCACGATCGAACTTAGCTTCGTTACCTTCAAGAGTTAACTTGATTTTTGGATCAAAATGTCTTGTTAATTCACCCTTAGGGCCTTTAACAGTAATATCTTCATCTTTTTGAGTAATTGTTACGCCTTCTGGGACTTCAATTACTTTATAACCGATACGACTCAAATTCGTGCACCTCCTTATCTTTTAAAAATTTTACCAAACGTATGCAAGAACTTCGCCACCAACACGTTGTGCACGGGCTTCTTTATCAGTTACAACACCTTTTGATGTTGAAAGGATAGCAATACCTAATCCATTAAGGACCTTAGGCACGTTGTCTGAATCTACATAACTACGCAAACCTGGTCTTGAAATACGTTTCAAGCCAGTAATTACACGTTGTTGATCCTTACCATACTTTAAGACAATACGAATAACATCTTGTTTGTTATCTTCAATGATTTCGTAATCTTTGATAAATCCTTCATTTTTCAAAATCTCAGTTATGCTCTTCTTAATGTTTGAAGCAGGCACTTCTAGAGATTCATGTTTAACCATATTTGCGTTACGGATTCTTGTAAGATAATCCGCAATAGGATCTGTCATGACCATTTATTTTACCTCCTCTTTTTAATATCTTACCAACTAGCTTTTCTCATGCCAGGAATTTGACCTTTGTGGGCCAATTGTCGAAGGCAAACACGGCAAAGCTTGAACTTACGATATACAGAATGTGGACGACCACAACGTTCGCAACGTGTGTACTCTTGTGAAGAGAACTTAGCAGGTCTATGATTACGTACTATTTGAGACTTCTTAGCCATTGAATTTGACCTCCATTATTATTTTGAAAATGGCATTCCTAATTGTGTTAATAATTCACGTGATTCTTCATCAGTATTTGCTGTTGTAACAATAACGATGTCCAATCCACGAATTTTGTTAACCTTATCATAATCGATTTCTGGGAAAACCAATTGTTCTTTAATACCTAGTGTATAGTTACCACGACCATCAAATGAACGAGTACCTACACCGTGAAAATCACGAACACGAGGCAAAGCGATATTAATTAACTTGTCAAGGAAGTCATACATACGGTCACCACGAAGTGTAACCTTAGCACCGATTGACATACCTTCACGTAATCTGAATCCGGCGATAGACTTCTTAGCTTTTGTGATCAAAGGTTTTTGACCAGAAATAAGTCCTAATTCTTCTACTGCTTCGTCAAGATTCTTTGAGTTAGCAATAGCATCACCAACACCCATGTTTAAAACGATCTTGTCAATCTTTGGTGTTTGCATGTTAGATGTGTAATTGAATTTTTCCATCATTGATGGTGTAATTTCTTTTACATACATTTCTTTTAATGCATTAGCCATTTAGTTTTCTCCTTTCTTACTTATCTTCTTTATCAGTTGATTTCTTTACAACTTTAACGTTAGTTGCGCTAATAGGTTTCTCAACATCAGCGATTCCGCCTTGAGGTTGTGTATTGCTTGGCTTTGAATGTTTCTTTACAACATTAACGCCTTCAACGATAACTTTGTTTTCACTAGGAATAGCTTTTTTAACTACACCTTGTGTACCTTTACTATCACCGGCAATAACTACAACATTGTCTCCAGTTTTTACAAACACTATTCAGCACCTCCTGAATTATATTGATCTTTTTATAGAACTTCTGGTGCTAATGATACGATCTTCATAAAATCATTATCACGTAATTCACGAGCAACAGGTCCGAAAATACGAGTTCCTCTAGGTGTCTTATCAGCGTTAATAATAACGGCAGCATTCTCATCAAATCTGATGTAAGAACCATCTGTACGGTGAGCACCGGATACAGTTCTTACGATAACTGCCTTAACGACGTCACCCTTTTTAACAACGCCACCTGGTGTTGCTTGTTTAACAGTAGCAACAATAACATCTCCGATGTTAGCTGTCTTACGGTTTGAACCACCAAGAACTTTAATAGTTAGAATTTCACGAGCTCCAGAGTTATCTGCAACTTTTAGACGACTTTCTTGTTGAATCACTTCTTGGTCCTCCTCTCATCAGTTTTAAACTAGATAATAACTGCTTTCTCGACGATATCTAATAAACGGAAGCGCTTTGTCTTTGACAAAGGTCGAGTTTCCATGATACGTACAACGTCATTAACCTTAGCTTCATTCTTTTCATCTTGAACGTAGAATTTCTTAGAATATCTAACACGCTTCTTATAAACTGGATGTTTCTTGTATGTTTCAACAACAACAACAATTGTCTTATCCATCTTATCTGAAACAACGCGTCCTTGATATACTTTACGGCTGTTACGGTCTTCTTGTTTTTCGCTCAACTTGATATCTCCCTTCCTGTTTATTATTTATCGTTATTCTTTTGATTTTGAACAGTTCTTAATCTTGCAATGTTTTTTCTAACAGCATTCAAACGAGCTGTATTTTCCAATTGGCCTGTAGCTTGTTGGAAGCGCAAGTTGAAAAGTTCTTCTTTATATTCTTTAACTTTATCTTGTAATTGAGCAGCAGTTAGCTCTTTGATTTCACTAGCCTTCATCAGCGCCACCTACTTCCTCACGTTTTACAAACTTTGTTCTAACTGGTAATTTGTGAGATGCAAGTCTCAAGGCTTCACGAGCAACTTCTTCAGGAACTCCACCTATTTCAAACAAGATTTTCTCACGTTTTACTGGGGCAACCCAACCTGCAGGTGCACCTTTACCAGAACCCATACGAACTCCAACACCTTTTGCGGTGTATGATTTATGAGGGAAGATTTTAATCCAAACCTTACCACCACGCTTCATGTAACGAGTCATAGCAACACGGGCTGCTTCAATTTGTCTATTTGAGATCCAGCTTGAGTCAAGTGCTCTCAAACCATATTCACCAAAATCAACATTTTTACCACCCTTAGCTTCTCCGCGCATCTTTCCACGGAATTCACGACGGTGTTTTACACGTTTTGGTACTAGCATAGATTATTCTCCTTTCTCTTCGTTTTTTGCATCATTATGTTCTGGCTTAGCTGGTAGAATCTCACCACGGTAAATCCAAGTTTTAACACCTAAGTTACCATAAGTAGTAGCAGCTTCTACCCAAGCATAATCGATATCTGCACGCAATGTGTGTAGAGGAACAGTTCCTTCTGTATGCCATTCTCTACGAGCCATATCAGCACCGTTTAAACGACCAGAAATTTGAACTTTAATACCTTTAGCACCTGCACGTCTTGAGCGTTGAACAGCTTGACGTTGTGCACGTCTAAATGCAATACGAGCTTCTAGTTGACGAGCAATGTTCTCACCAACAAGTTTTGCATCTAAATCAGGTTTCTTAATTTCAATAATATTAATATGAATGTTTCTGTTAACTAATTTGTTTAGTTCGTTACGTAATTTTTCAACTTCAGAACCACCCTTACCGATAACCATTCCTGGTTTTGCGGTATGAATTGAAACGGTTACGTTCTTTGCAGTACGTTCGATCTCAATTCTTGATACGGAAGCATTTGAAAGCTTATCTTCAATATACTTACGAATTCTAAGGTCTTCATGTAAAAATGTTGAAAAGTCTTTTTCTGCGTACCATTTTGCATCCCAATCGCGAATAACGCCGACACGGAATCCAACTGGATTAATCTTTTGACCCACTCAAATTACCTCCAATACTAATTTTTTTCACTTACTACAACTGTGATACTGCTTGTTCTTTTATTGATTGGTGATGCTGAACCCTTAGCTCTTGGGCGGAAACGCTTCAAAGTTGGTCCTTCATTAACGAATGCTTCGCTAACAAATAGGTTTTGGGCATCTAAATCAAAGTTATGTTCTGCGTTTGCAATTGCTGACTTAAGAGCTTTAGCAATAATTGGAGAGCCTGCTCTTGGTGTGAATTGCAAAATTGCAAGTGCCTCAGCAGCGTTCTTGCCTCTTATTAAATCAATAACAAGGCGAGCTTTGCGAGGTGCAATACGAACATTTTTTACTCTGGCTGTTGCAGATGTAATTTCTTGTTCTGCCATCTTTTAAGTCTCCCTTCTTATTACTTCTTAGTCTTCTTATCGTCTGTACCATGACCATGGAATGTACGTGTAGGTACGAACTCGCCTAACTTATGTCCAACCATGTCTTCTTGGATGTAAACTGGAACGTGCTTACGCCCATCATGAACTGCGATTGTGTATCCTACAAAATTAGGAAAAATTGTTGAACGTCTTGACCATGTCTTGATAACTGACTTCTTGTCAGAATCTGCTTGTGCTTCGATTTTATTCATCAAATGTGCATCAGCGAATGGTCCTTTTTTTAAACTACGACTCATCTTATGTCCTCCTTATATTATTCTAATGAAATAATTACTTACCTTTTCTATGACGAACGATAAGCTTTTCAGATTTGGCATGTGATGAACGAGTCTTCTTACCCAAGGTCTTCTTACCCCATGGTGACATTGGTGATGGATGACCGATAGGAGCTTTACCTTCACCACCACCGTGTGGGTGATCGTTAGGGTTCATAACTGAACCACGAACTGTAGGTCTGAATCCTTGCCAACGTTTACGACCAGCTTTACCAATCTTGATCAATTCGTGTTGTTCATTTCCAATAGCACCAACTGTTGCACGGCATGTTGAAAGAATCATACGAACTTCACCTGAAGGTAAACGGAGTAATGAATACTTACCATCTCTACCAAGCAATTGAATTGATGTACCAGCAGAACGACCTAATTGGCCACCCTTACCAGGTTTTAATTCAACGTTATGAAGAATTGTACCAACTGGAATATTTGAAAGTGGAAGTGCATTACCTGGTTTGATATCTGCATCAACACCAGATTCAACAATTTGTCCAACTTCTAGACCCTTAGGAGCTAAGATATATGACTTAACACCATCTGAGTAGTGTAGTAATGCAATATTAGCTGTACGGTTAGGATCATATTCAATTGACTTAACTGTAGCTTTAACACCGTCTTTTAATCGTTTGAAATCAATAACACGGTACTTTTGTTTGTGACCACCGCCACGATGACGAACTGTAATATGACCGTATGAATTACGACCAGCTGTATGGCTTTGTGATTCTAAAAGTGTCTTTTCTGGAGTTGTCTTAGTGATCTCTGAAAAGTCAGAACCAGTCATATTACGACGACCGTTTGTGGTTGGTTTATACTTGATAATCGCCATTATTTGACCTCCTTATTTATTCTTCATCAAAAATCTTAATTTCATCTGAATCATCTGTAAGAGTAACGATAGCCTTACGACGTTTTGCTGTTAGACCAACATAACGACCTTGGCGCTTCTTCTTACCTGAAACATTCATGATATTTACTTGTTTAACTTTAACACCGAAAATTTCTTCAATGGCTTGTCTTACAAGAACTTTGTTTGCGTCAAGAGCAACATCAAATGTGTATTTCTTGTCGCTCATAGCGTCCATTGAGCTTTCAGTGATAACTGGGCGAATAATTACGTCTCTTGCGCTCATTATCCAAGCACCTCCTCAATCTTAGAAAGTGCTGCTTTTGTAACAATTAACTTATTGGCGTTAACAACGTCAAGTACATTTACACCTTCTGGTGCGACAACAGTTACTTTGTCAATGTTTCTTGCTGATAGGGCAACGTTGTCATTACCATCTTCAACAACTACAAGAGCCTTGTTATCAGCACCTACTTTATTAAGCAATTGTGCAAAGTTCTTTGTACTTGGTTTGTCGTATGAAATTGAGTCAATAACGATAAGGTTACCGTCAGCAGCCTTTTGTGAAAGTACAGACTTCAATGCCAAACGGCTAACTTTTCTAGGAAGACGATATGAATAAGATCTTGGTGTAGGGCCGAATACGACACCACCACCTACCCATTGAGGGGATCTGATAGAACCTTGACGAGCACGTCCAGTTCCCTTTTGGCGCCATGGCTTCTTACCACCACCACGAACTTCAGAGCGGTTTTTAACATCATGTGTACCTTGTCTCAATGAGGCACGTTGCATAATAACTGCATCTGTAATTACGTTGTTGTTTGGTTCGATACCAAAGATTGAATCATTTGCTTCTACAGTACCGTTCTCAGCACCGCTATCTTTATAAGCTGTGATTTTTGTCATAACTCATTTCCTCCTTCCTATTTTTGATTAGCTTTAACAGCTGTTTGAATTTTAACTAATGAGTTGTTTGCTCCGGGTACATTACCCTTGATCATAATTGCATTACGTTCAGCATCAACTTTTACAATTGCAAGATTTTGTGTTGTAACACGGTTATTACCCATGCGTCCTGGCAACATCTTACCTTTGAAAACACGGTTAATGATGGCACCCATTGAACCGGGAACACGGTGATATCTTGAACCGTGAGTTTCTGGTCCACGAGCTTGTCCAAATCTCTTAATGTTACCTTGGAAACCGTGTCCTTTTGAAATACCTGTAACGTCGACAATATCACCTGAATTAAATGTGTCAGCCTTAACTTCTCCACCTAATTCATAATCTCCCATTTCAACATCGCGGAATTCGCGAATGTAATGTTTAGGAGTTGTGTTTGCCTTTTCTGCATGACCTTTGGCAGGTTTGTTTGTCAATACTTCACGACGATCTTCCAAACCTAATTGAACAGCCTCATAACCATCAGTTTCCACTGTTTTAACTTGCATAACAACGTTTGGTTCAGCTTCAATAACTGTAACTGGAACAAGTTCGCCGTTATCAGTGAAAATTTGAGTCATTCCGACTTTTTTACCAAGAATTCCTTTTCTGGCCATGTTTGCACCTCCAATAATTTATTTTAAATAATTATAATTTGATTTCAATATCCACACCAGATGGAAGATCCAACTTCATAAGTGAATCAACCGTCTTTGGTGATGGGTTAACAATGTCAATAAGTCTCTTATGTGTACGCATTTCGAATTGCTCTCTAGAATCCTTATGCTTATGTGGTGAACTCAACACTGTATATAGTGAACGTTCTGTTGGCAATGGAATTGGACCTGAAATTGTTGCTCCAGTTCTTTTTGCAGTTTCCACAATTTTGTCAGCTGATTGATCTAGAATACGATGTTCATAAGCCTTCAAACGAATGCGAATTTTTTGACTTGCCATGGGGTTACCTCCTTTTTGTCTCTTTCAAGATGACCGGCTCCGTGAAAATATCCGCCAGCCCTGCCGTGGCAAAGCGGCCGGGTGTGTCGCAACCTCTCACTTCTAAGCCGTCGATATTTATTTAAATACCACTAGGCGCGTACTTCTTCTGGAAATAAGCACTTTTATAATAATACACGATTATTTTGTCATTTTCAAGGTAAATAAGAATATTAAATCAAAATTTTGTTAAGATATCTTTTAAATGAAATATGCGATAATTAAATCAAGAAATAAAAGGAGGTTTTAATGTCCTATCAAATAAAAGCAATTTCAAAATTTGTCTTCATAGTTCAAATCTGTCTTAATGCCTTTATTACTTTAGGTTTTGGCATACAACAGAGAAAATTTGGATATTTCTTTCTAGTTGTACTGAATTTATTAGGATTAATCATCTATGATCATTTTAATAGGAAGAAACTGATAAAAATCAATCGCTTTTTCCAGATAATAATTCAAGCAATCCTTATTCCTTTCAGTATCTCACTACTAATTCAAGCAACTATTTACAATTGGAACTCATGGTTAATTTACATCATAATTCTTTATGGGGTAATAATGTATATCCCCTACACTGTGATCTTGATCGGTGCTATTAAAACTCGGATAATGCAATTGATCGTTAGTGTCTTCTTATTTATTTTTAACGGTCTAAGTTCATTGGATATTATGGTGATGGATACTTATGTTGCAAACAATCATATAATACGGATCTTATCTGATTCGTCTTTTCTAGGAGCGCTGACCTTCACGGCAATAATTTTAGTCGCCATGTTGGAATGGAATTATGGATTTCCTAAAATACACTTTTCAAGACAAATGAACTTTAAAGTATTAATTGCTGTTTGTCTATTCAGCATTTGGTTTGTAATTTGGAACGCTTTTGGTTCTGGGGAAAACATCTTAAATCTTTTTACTTCATATGATTTTAAAATGAACTTAACGATTACTAACTTTTTAAGTGGTCTTGAAGCTGGTATTGCCGAAGAGTTAGTTTTCCGGTTTGTATTTATTACCATTCTTTTGTCTATTTTCAAAAATAATCGATTTAAATTATATTATGCAGTTATATTGAGTAGTTTAATGTTTGGACTGATTCATTTATCTAATACAACTGCTGGTCAAAATTTAAACAATACGATCATTCAAGTTATCTTTGCAATCTCTTTAGGGATCTTTCTGGCTAGTATTTATTTATATACCGATTGTTTCTTTATACCTGTAATTATTCACGCACTGATGGATATTTTGGTATTTGCTGCTTCTAATACCCAAATTATGACCGGAAAAGTAACTACGGATGATTTTATTTTTACCGCTATCGAAGCTCTTATTTTTATGGTGATCGGCTTTATTTTATTAAACCTTGTTGATAGAAGAAGAAAATTTAACTTCTATTTTTAGAGACAAAAAAACAACCTGATTTCTCAGGTTGTTTTTTTTATTAATTTTCTTCAGTGTTTCCACCGTTCTTTTTAATAATGTCAGCTTGAATTGACTTAGGAACTTTTTCGTAATGGTCAAATACCATTGTGAAAGTACCACGGCCTTGTGTAGCTGAACGAAGTGTTGTTGCATATCCGAACATTTCTGAAAGTGGAACGAATGAGTTAACGAGTTGAGCGTTACCACGAGCTTCCATACCTTCAACACGTCCACGACGAGCAGTAATTTGTCCCATAACATCACCAAGATATTCTTCTGGTGTAACAACTTCAACCTTCATGATAGGTTCAAGAATTACGGCACCAGCTGACTTAGCAGCATTACGTAGGGCAATTGAAGCGGCAATCTTAAAGGCAGCTTCTGATGAATCGACTTCGTGATATGAACCATCATATAACTTAGCCTTAACATCGATCAATGGATATCCGGCAAGAACACCATTTTCCATTGATTCCTTCAAACCTTGTTCAACTGAAGGGATGTATTCACGAGGAACAACACCACCGACAATAGCATCTTCAAACTCGAAGCCTTTTCCTTCTTCATTAGGTGTAAATTCGATCCATACGTCACCATATTGACCTTTACCACCTGATTGACGAACGAATTTACCTTGAGCACTTGTTTGTTGTGTAAATGTTTCACGGTAAGCAACTTGTGGCTCACCAACTTTACATGCAACCTTGAACTCACGTTTCATACGGTCAACCATGATATCCAAATGAAGCTCACCCATACCAGAGATAAGTGTTTCACCAGTTTCAGGATTTGTTTCAGCTTGGAAAGTAGGATCTTCTTCAGATAGTTTTTGGATAGCGATATCCATCTTATCTCTATCTTCCTTTGAATCAGGTTCGATAGAAACTTGGATAACTGGATCTGGAATATCCAATGATTCAAGGATCAATGGATCATCAGGATCAGTTAATGAATCACCAGTAGTAGTATTCTTCAAACCGATAACAGCAGCGATATCACCTGAGAATACTTCTGGGATTTCCTTACGGTGGTTAGAATGCATTTGTAGCAAACGACCAACACGTTCACGCTTATCTTTAGATGCATTCAATACATATGAACCAGATTCCAATGTTCCTCTATATACACGAATGTATGTTAGACGACCAACGAATGGGTCAGTAGCAATCTTAAATGCTAATCCGGCAAATGGTTTCTTATCATCAGCCATAAGTTCTACTTGGCTATCATCTTTAGGATCTGTAGCATTATATGGACGTACATCCAATGGTGAAGGCAAGTAATCAACAACAGCATCCATCAACATTTGAACACCCTTATTCTTGAAAGCAGAACCTGCAAGAACTGGGAAGAACTTCAAATTAATAGTAGCTTTTCTGATTGCTGCACGTAATTCATCATTTGTGATTTCTGTACCATCAAGATATTTTTCCATGATGTCGTCATCAACTTCGGCAACAGATTCAACTAACTCTGTACGCTTCTTTGTTGCTTCTTCAACATATTCATCAGGAACATCAACAGTATCCCACTTTGTACCTAATTCATCTTCGTCGTAGAGATCGGCTTTCATTTCGATCAAGTCGATAACACCTTCGAAATTGTCTTCGGCACCGATAGGCATTTGAACAGCATGTGCATTAGCATTTAGTCTGTCATGAAGTGTTGAAACAGAATAGTCAAAGTTAGCACCGATTTTATCCATCTTGTTAACGAAAACGATTCTTGGAACACCATATGTTGTAGCTTGACGCCAAACATTTTCAGTTTGTGGTTCAACACCTGATTGAGCATCAAGAACAGTAATAGAACCGTCTAGAACACGTAATGAACGTTCAACTTCCATTGTGAAGTCAACGTGTCCTGGGGTATCAATAATATTGATACGGTTACCCTTCCATTCAGCAGTTGTAGCAGCTGATGTAATAGTAATACCACGTTCTTGTTCTTGTGCCATCCAGTCCATTTGTGAAGCACCATCATGTGTTTCACCAATTTTATGGATTTTACCAGTATAATACAAAATACGTTCTGTAGTTGTTGTTTTACCGGCATCAATATGAGCCATGATACCAATATTACGAGTATCTTCTAATGGAAATTCACGTTTATTAGCCATTAAAAATTGTTTCTCCTCTCAAATATACTAGATTCTACCAACGATAATGAGCAAATGCACGGTTAGCATCGGCCATCTTATGTGTATCTTCACGTTTCTTAACAGCTGCACCTGTATTATTAGCTGCATCCATAATTTCGTTTGCTAGACGTTCGTCCATTGTGTGTTCACCACGTAAACGAGCATAGCTAACGATCCAGCGTAGTCCTAGTGTTGTACGACGGTCTGGACGTACTTCGATAGGGATTTGATAGTTAGAACCACCGATACGGCGAGCCTTAACTTCAAGAACTGGCATAACATTGTTCATTGCTTCTTCAAACACGTCCAATGGTTCGTTACCAGTTTTATCTTTGATAATATCAAATGAACGATATAGGATTGATGAGGCTGTACCTCTCTTACCATCGTACATCAAGTGATTAATTAAACGAGTTACTAATTTTGAGTTATACATTGGATCTGGCAAAACATCGCGTTTTGGAGCTCTACCTTTACGCATATTAAATTCCTCCGTTATTACGTTATTATTTCTTAATTGTTATTATTTCTTGGGCTTCTTTGCACCATATTTTGAACGACTTTGCATACGTCCATCAACACCGGCAGTATCTAAAGCACCACGAACAACGTGATAACGAACACCAGGTAAATCCTTAACACGGCCACCACGAACAAGAACAACACTATGCTCTTGTAAGTTATGTCCAACACCTGGGATGTATGCTGTAACTTCAATAAGGTTTGAAAGTCTAACACGGGCATACTTACGTAAAGCTGAGTTAGGCTTTTTAGGTGTCATTGTTCCGACACGAGTTGCAACACCACGTTTTTGTGGAGCTGGGTTCTTTGTAGCAACTTTCTTCATACTGTTGTAACCGAAGTTTAAGGCAGGTGAATTTGACTTCGAACTGACTGACTTGCGGCCTTTACGAACTAATTGATTAATTGTAGGCATTAAAAGTTTCCTCCTAAAAATTTAAGTACACACATCCAGGTGGTTCACAATTTTGGAAAAATAATAAACCACGTTAGTGGTGTACATTATGAGCTTATATTCATATAACAATTTACCTTGCTGCCAATAAAAGCACGTCTACTAGAATATCATCTAAAAATCACTATGTCAATGCAACTTATCGATGATTTACGTAATTTCTTTTGAGGTGATAAAAGATGAATTATGCTTTTAATCTAATAATTTTTACTTTAGGCACAAGTCTAGTGTCATTTTTAACAGTAATTGCTCACGAATATCCTCATATAAAACCAACTAGACGTTCAAAATGCGACAATTGTCAAAGAACATTGACCTGGTTAGAGCTGATCCCTGTTTGGAGTTATTTAATTACTAAAGGTAGATGCAAATATTGTACCGTTCCAATTGATCGGTTATACCCACTAACAGAATTTGCAGGTGGAACCTTCTTGCTGGTAGCAGCATTAACACATAAAAATTTAATAATCATTATCCCGATTTTTACTGTCCTAACCCTTTTGGCGATTAGTGATCATCTCTTTGGTTATGTTTATTTAACACACTACCTACTGTTTGTCCCAATCATAATTATCAACAATCAGCACTTACATTTTATCCCAGCTTTAATCATTTATACACTATTAACTCTATTAAATCATTTGAATAAAGGTATCGGCTCAGGAGATATCGAAGTTTTAACGATTCTTGCATTCCTTTTAGGATTAGATATGATCTTGAAAATAATTTTAATTGCCTGCCTAGCCTGTATAATTCATTTCACATTAACAAAGAAAATAAAATTCAGATTTATTCCATACATTAGTGCGGCTGCATATCTATGTTTACTCTTTTGGTAAAATATCTCTGACTTTCAACCAATTCATACACAGCTCCCACCACTTAGCGTTAGCAAAATTTACATTATCCTCATTACCATCTTGTGTTACATAAGTTGCCAGTGAAGAGCCATGACCACCGGATGCAAACAAATGAAGTTCATAAGGAATATGCAGCAGTTCCATCTTCTGAGCATAGACTAACGAATTCATAACTGGGACTGTTTGATCAGTGACAGTTTGCCAAATAAAAGTTGGTTTAGAATTATTATTTAAATGTTCTTGAGCCTGCCAGTATAAAATATCTGCGCTAATTTTCATTGCCCAATCTTCTTTTGGCCATCCTAAAGTAAGATCGATAACCGGATAACCAATTATATTTGCTGCAGGCTGAACTTTTATATCATCTTTAAAAATCTCTTTTTTCGTTTCTTCATTAGTCATCAACGTATTGTAATTAGCAACTACATGGGCACCCGCCGAAAATCCAACCAATAAAATTTTGTTTAAATCAATATTATGTACTTTACTTTGTTCACCTACCCAATTTAATAAAGTTGCTATCTCCTGTAAAACCAAAGGATAGATTGCCTGTTTCTCAGATATTAAAGGATAATCAAACACAATCGCATGGATCCCTTCTGAAGCAAACTTTAAAGCAATTGGCTGTGCCTCTCTTCCAGCAATAAATTTGTATGCACCACCGGGAAAAACAATGGCAAGTGGTTTAGGCTGATCATCTAAAGAATCTAACCAATAAGTATCAATCTCAAATTCATGGTCGTGAAATTTCAGTTGCCGTTTAGTCATGTCACTCCTCCTTTTCAATAAGAAAATAGCATATTTTGGACACAAAAAAAAGACAACCATCTGGTTGTCTTTTTTAAATTATTCACCGTGATTTGTTGCATCTTCGGCTTTCATTTGAGCTTCAATATCAGAAATAGTGTATGCACCATTGATTGAATTTTCAGCCATTGGACCAGTCTTCTTTGGTTCCATATGGTTGTACTTAGCCATACCAGTACCGGCAGGAATAAGTTTACCAATGATAACATTCTCTTTAAGTCCAAGAAGTGGATCATTCTTACCTCTAATAGAAGCATCTGTAAGAACTCTTGTTGTTTCCTGGAATGAAGCAGCTGATAAGAAACTATTTGTTTCAAGTGAGGCTTTAGTAATACCAAGTAGAACTGGACGTCCCGTTGCAGGAATTCCACCGTTAAACAATGTTTCACGGTTATGATCTGTAAATTGGGAAATATCCATTAATTGTCCTGGTAGAACATCTGTATCACCTGGGTCAAGAATTCTGATCTTACGTAGCATTTGTCTGATCATAACCTCGAAATGCTTATCAGAAATATCAACACCTTGCATACGGTAAACCTTTTGAACTTCAGCAAGTAAGTAGTTTTCAGTTGTTTGAACATTTGTAACTTTGATCAATTCCTTAGGATCAATTGAACCTTGTGTTAACTTACCACCACGGTCAACATGTTCACCTTCGGCAACCGCAACACTTGATGTATAAGGAACACTATAAGATCTAGTATCAATATCACCTTCAACAGTGATCTCTTTAGTACGTTCAGCAGGATTTTCATCAATGGCAGTAATAGTACCGTCAACTTCAGAAATAACTGCAAGACCTTTAGGGTTTCTAGCTTCAACGATTTCTTGAACACGAGGAAGTCCTTGTGTAATATCATCGCCACCAGCAACACCACCGGTATGGAAGTTACGCATAGTAAGCTGTGTACCTGGTTCACCGATTGATTGAGCAGCAACAGTACCAACTGCTTCACCAATTTCAACTTCTTCACCAGTAGCAAGGTTTCTACCGTAACATTTCTTACATACACCATGTTTTGTATCACATGTAAATGCAGAACGAATTGTTACTTCTTTAACACCAGCATCAACGATCTTTTGAGCTAGGTTTTCATCCATAAGAACACCACGATCAGCAAGAACTTCACCAGTCTCAGGATCTTTAACAGTCTTTTGTGTATAACGTCCAACAAGACGGTCATACAATGGTTCGATCATGTCTGTACCTTCCATAATTGAACTTACTAGAAGTCCACGGTCAGTACCACAATCTTCTTCACGTACGATAACATCTTGAGCAACATCAACTAGACGACGTGTCAAGTAACCAGAGTTAGCAGTCTTCAAGGCTGTATCGGTCATACCTTTACGAGCACCGTGGGTTGACATGAACATTTCCAAAACGGATAGTCCTTCACGGAAGTTAGAAATAACAGGAATTTCCATCATACCACCATTAGGGGCAGCCATAAGTCCACGCATACCAGCAAGCTGAGTAAAGTTTGAGATATTACCACGGGCACCAGAATCAGACATCATTGAAATAGGGTTTGTTGGATCAAAGGAATCGATCAACAATTGTTGAATTTCATCTTTTGTATCATTCCAAACACTGATAACACGGTCATGTCGTTCATCGTCAGTGATAAGTCCACGACGGAATTGCTTAGAAATTGAAGCAACTTGTTTGTGGGCCTTTTCGATGATTTCAGGTTTTTCAGTTAAGTTAGGAACATCTGTAACACCAACTGTTAATCCAGAAAGTGTACAAATTGTATATCCTAATTCCTTCATATCATCAAGTAATGAAGATGTTCTTTGAACACGATATATCTTAAAGATTTGGGCAATGATATCACTTAAATAACCACTCTTCAATGGATCAACAAGGTCCATTTCGTCAAGTTTGTCTTGAATATTTTCACCTTTATCTAAGAAGTACTTATCAGGAACACCATGAACTAAATTGTCATCGGTTGGTTCATTTAAGTATGGGAAATCTTCAGGAAGAATCTCATTAAAGATAACTTTACCAACACTTGTAACCATGATCTTATCTCTTTGATCATCAGAGAAAGGCTTGTTTGGCATTGAGGCAACTGACAAACCAATTCTTGTATGGTAATGAACATCACCATTAACAAGAGCAGTTTGTACTTCATTAGCATCTGTAAAGATCTTACCTTCACCAGTCATATGTCTTGTTTCGATTGTTAGGTAGTAGTTACCCAAAACAACGTCCTGTGATGGTGTAACAATAGGTTTACCATCTTTAGGAGCAAGGATATGGTGAGCAGCAAGCATCAACATACGTGCTTCAGCTTGAGCTTCATCTGATAGAGGAACGTGGACAGCCATCTGATCCCCATCAAAATCGGCATTATAAGCTTCACAAGCAAGTGGGTGAAGACGAATTGACTTACCATCAACCAAAACAGGTTCAAAGGCTTGAATACCAAGTCTGTGAAGTGTAGGGGCACGGTTAAGTAGAACTGGACGTTCTTTAATTACATCTTCAAGTACATCCCAAATGTCATCATCTTGACGATCGATCTTTCTTCTAGCGTTTTTAACGTTTGAAGCAATCTCTCTTTTAACTAGTTCATGCATTACAAATGGTTTGAATAATTCCAAAGCCATTTCACGAGGCAATCCACATTGATAGAACTTCAATGTAGGACCAACATCGATAACTGAACGTCCAGAATAGTCAACACGTTTACCAAGTAAGTTTTGACGGAAACGTCCTTGCTTACCTTTAAGCATATGTGATAGTGACTTCAATGGACGGTTACCAGGTCCTGTAACAGGACGGCCACGACGACCATTATCGATCAATGCATCGACAGCTTCTTGAAGCATTCTCTTTTCATTTTGAACAATGATGTTTGGAGCATGTAGATCCAACAATCTCTTCAAACGATTATTACGGTTAATAACACGACGATATAGATCATTCAAATCAGATGTGGCAAAACGGCCACCTTCTAGTTGAACCATTGGTCTTAAATCAGGTGGGATAACGGGAATTGCTTCCATTACCATCCACTCCGGTTTATTACCTGACTTAGCAAAAGCACTAAGAATATCCAAACGTCTAATAGCACGTGTACGTTTTTGACCTTGAGCAGTCTTTAAAGTTTCACGTAATTCTTTGATGTCTGTTTCCATATCAACTTGGCTAAGAAGTTCTCTGATACCTTCGGCACCCATCTTAGCAACGAATTTGTTACCAAATTCTTCACGTTTCTTACGATATTCTGATTCTGTAAGTAGTTGTCTTCTTTCTAGGTCTGTTTCACCTGGATCAATAACTACATATGAAGCAAAGTAAATTACTTCTTCAAGGTTTCTAGGACTCATGTCCAAAACAAGTCCCATACGTGATGGGATTCCCTTGAAGTACCAAATATGTGTAACTGGTGCAGCTAATTCGATGTGCGCCATACGTTCACGACGAACTTTTGAACGAGTAACTTCAACACCACAACGGTCACAAACAATACCCTTATAGCGGATACGTTTATATTTACCACAGGCACATTCCCAGTCTTTAGTTGGTCCAAAAATTCTTTCATCGAATAGACCATCTTTTTCTGGTTTCAAAGTACGGTAGTTGATTGTTTCAGGTTTCTTAACTTCTCCATAAGACCAGCTACGAATCTTGTCAGGAGATGCTAAACCTATTTGCATACTTTCAAATTTATTAACGTCTATCAAAAGGTATCCTCCCTAATCACTATTTTGACTAGTTTTCTGATTTTGTACGTGAGTCAGCAGTTGAATCTTGTGATTCTTCCAACTTCTTGGCTTCTTCTTCTGCACGTTTTTCTTCTTGTTGTTTTGCGAGTTTAGATAATGCGTCGATACTTACAGTATCATCATCGTCATCCATATCTCTAAGTTCGATTTCTTTGCTGTGAGAATCTAGAACTTTCATATCAAGACCTAAGGCTTGCAACTCTTTAACAAGAACACGGAATGATTCTGGAACACCTGGTTTAGGAATACTTTCACCCTTAACAATAGCCTCATAAGTCTTTACACGACCTACGATATCATCTGACTTGTATGTCAAAATTTCTTGTAAGGTATAAGCGGCACCATAAGCTTCAAGAGCCCAAACTTCCATTTCACCAAATCTCTGTCCACCAAATTGTGCTTTACCACCAAGTGGTTGTTGAGTAACTAGTGAGTATGGTCCGATTGAACGAGCATGAAGTTTATCATCAACCATGTGGGCTAATTTCATGTAGTACATGACACCAACAGCTACACGGTTCTTAAATGGTTCACCAGTACGACCATCATAAAGTATTGACTTACCATCTGAATCCATATCAGCTTCTTTAACAATGTCCCAAAGTTCATTATCTTGAACACCATCAAAAACAGGTGTTGCAACGTGGATTCCAAGTTTTCTAGCAGCCATACCTAAGTGAAGATCAAGTACCTGTCCGATATTCATACGAGATGGAACACCCATTGGATTCAAAAGAATATCAACTGGTGTACCGTCTGGCATATAAGGCATATCTTCTTGAGGTACAACGATCGAAACAGTACCTTTGTTACCATGACGTCCGGCCATCTTATCACCAACTTGAATCTTACGTTTCTGGGCAATATAGACACGAACCATCATATTAACACCGGGATCCAATTCGTCTCCGGCTTCACGTGTGAAGACTTTAACGTCTTGGATTATTCCGCCACCACCATGTGGTACACGAAGTGATGTATCACGGACTTCACGAGCTTTTTCACCGAAAATAGCATGTAGTAATCTTTCTTCGGCTGATAATTCTGTAACACCTTTAGGAGTTACTTTACCAACTAAGATATCACCATCACGAACCTCAGCACCAATACGAATGATACCGAATTCATCAAGATCTTTAAGTGATTCTTCACCGACGTTAGGGATCTCACGAGTGATTTCCTCAGGTCCAAGTTTTGTATCACGTGCTTCTGATTCATACTCTTCAATATGAATTGAAGTATAAGCATCTTCACGAACTAATTTTTCTGAAAGAACGATGGCATCTTCATAGTTATACATATTCCATGTCATAAAGGCGATCAATGGGTTTTGACCAAGAGCTAATTCACCATTTTCCATTGCAGGACCATCGGCGATAATATCTCCAGCTTTAACTTCTTCACCTTTTCTAACGATAGGTTTTTGGTTATAACTCTTACCATTATTTGAACGACGGAACTTAGTTACTTTATATTCATCAATTGTGCTGTCATCATTACGTTTTACAGTAATCTTTCTAGCATCAACGTATTCAACGACACCATCATTCTTAGCAATAAGTGCGGCACCAGAATCATGGGCAGCAATATATTCCATACTTGTACCAACAAGTGGTGCATGTGGATTAACCAAAGGAACAGCTTGACGTTGCATGTTAGCACCCATCAAGGCACGGTTAGAATCATCATTTTCCAAGAAAGGAATACATGCTGTGGCAACTGAAACTACTTGTTTAGGAGAAACGTCCATGTAATCGACTTTTTCTGGAGTAGTTTCGATATTGTCATCTTTTTTACGAGCCAAAATTGTGTTGTCAACAAATCCACCATCTTCATCAAGCGGTGTATTAGCCTGAGCAACAACATAATTATCTTCTTCGTCAGCAGTTAGATAATCGATCTTATTTGTAACCTTATGTGTATCCCATGAAACACGACGATATGGTGTTTCAATGAAACCATATTCATTAATAATGGCATAACTAGCCAAGTTATTAATAAGTCCAATATTAGGACCTTCAGGAGTTTCAATAGGACACATACGACCATAGTGAGTATAGTGAACGTCACGAACTTCATATCCGGCACGATCACGAGTCAAACCACCAGGTCCAAGAGCAGATAGACGACGCTTGTGTTCTAGTTCTCCAAGCGGATTAGTCTGATCCATGAACTGTGACAATTGTGATGAACCAAAGAATTCCTTGATTGAGGCAACAACTGGTCTAATATTGATCAATTGTTGTGGTGTAACAGTAGCTGAGTCTTGAATTGACATTCTTTCACGTACAACACGTTCCATACGTGATAAACCAATACGGAACTGATTTTGAAGTAATTCACCAACTGAACGAATACGACGGTTACCCAAGTGATCAATATCATCGACGTTACCAATATCTTCTTTAAGATTTAAGAAGTAATTGATACCAGCCAAAATATCAGCAGGTGTGATAACACGCAATTTAGCATCAATATGACCATTACCGATCATATTAACAACTTTTTCATTATCAGCTTCTGAATAAACTTTAATAATTTGAATTGTAACTGGATCTGTCAAAACACCTTCATCTGATGGTTGAAGAGTTACAGTCTTGAAGTCTTCACGTTTAAGGTATGGACTCAATTTGTTCATAGCTTCACGGTCAAGAACTGTATCCTTAGCCAAGATAACTTCACCTGTATCAGGATCAGCAAGTGTTTCAGCAAGTGTCTTATTCAAAAGTCTTGTTTTTAGATTAAGCTTCTTGTTGACCTTGTAACGACCAACAGATGCCATGTCATATCTACGTGGGTCGAAGAATCTAGCATATAGCAATGAACGAGATGAATCGGCAGTCTTAGGTTCACCAGGACGAAGTCTTTCATAAATATCCTTTAATGCTTCTTCAACACGAGAGTCACTTGTATCTTTATGAACATCTTTTTCAAGTGTTAAATTCAAAGTATCATTTTCACCAAAGATATCAAGAATTTCAGAATCAGCACCAAAACCTAATGATCTGATCAATTCAGAAATAGGTAGTTTTCTAGTTCTATCAATTCTAACGTAACCCAAACCTTTAGCATCTGTTTCAAATTCCAACCAAGCACCACGGTTAGGAATAACAGTTGTTCCAAAGTTAATACGACCATTTTTATCGGTATCTGAATTGTAATAAATACCAGGTGAACGTACTAATTGAGAAACAATAACACGTTCGGCACCATTAATAATAAAAGTACCTTGCTCTGTCATAATTGGAAAATCGCCAAAGAAAACATCTTGAGTCTTGATCTCGCCTGTTTCATGGTTAGTCAATTTCAATGTGACATGCAATGGTGCTGAATAATTAGCATCATGTTGTCTTGCTTCTTCAACTGTATACTTAGGTTCTAATAGTTTGTAATCAACATACTCTAATGAAAGATTTCCACCGAAATCATCAATAGGCATAACGTCATCAAACATATCTTTAAGTCCTTCATCTAAGAACCAGTTATAAGAATTTGTTTGAATGTCTATTAAATTTGGCAGTGGAAGAACTTCCTTGATCTTTGCATAACTACGACGAACACGGTGTGCACCATAATTAACGTTATGATAAGTCAAATTTTTCACCTCAACATATAATTTGTTCAAACGTTGACCGAATATTACATTTTCGTTACAAATTGTAAGAAAACGTTTTTATACCCTAATTTTAGGCAAAAAAAAACCAAAAATAGAATTCTAAATCCTACTTTTGCTTTTTCTATACGGTATGGCCACGGACAATAGATCGCGGCTAACGTTTTGAACTTTGAATCTCACAAAAGATAATACTACCTAGAAATTAGATTGTCAATAGATAGCGATTAGTGTGTGAGTGATTTTTCATTTTTCTTTTTGTCTTTAGAAACAGTTACGGTCAACTTGCCTTGTTTTGAGCCAACTTTGATCGTATCGCCTTCAGTTACTTTATTCATAAGTAACAATTCACTGGCTGGATCTTCGATTTCTCTTTGGATCGTTCTTCTCATTGGACGTGCCCCATATTCAGGATTATATCCATCTTTTACCAGATCACTATATGCGGCTGGTGAAATGACAAGTTCAATCTTGCGATCTTCCAAACGTTTTCTCAAGTTTCCACTCATGATTTTGGCAATAGCCTTTAATTGGTCACGATTCAATGACTTAAAGACAATTGTTTCATCAATACGATTTAGGAATTCTGGTCTAAAGAATTTCTTCAATTCTGTATTGATACGATTTTGCATTTCTTTATAGTCATCGGCTACATCCTTAGCACCAAATCCAACTTCCTTGTCTTCTTGCAATGCACGAGCACCCAAGTTAGAAGTCATAATTATGATGGTGTTACGGAAGTCGACTTTACGACCTTTAGCATCAGTCAAAATTCCATCATCTAATACTTGCAATAAGATATTAAAGACATCTGGATGAGCCTTCTCAACTTCATCAAGCAAGATAACAGAATAAGGTTCATTTCTAACTTTTTCAGTTAATTGACCACCGTCATCAAATCCAACGTAACCAGGAGCTGAACCGATCAATTTTGAAGTACTGTATTGTTCCATATACTCTGACATATCAACACGAATCAGATTATCTTCTGAACCAAACATAACTTCAGCAATTGATTTAGCAAGTTCAGTCTTACCAACACCAGTAGGTCCTAAGAACATAAATGATCCAATAGGTCTATCTGGATCTTTCATGCCACTTCTAGCTCGACGAATGGCACGTGAGATAGCACTTATGGCATCATTTTGACCAATAACACGTTTATGAAGTTCTTTTTCAAGGTTCAACAGACGTTCACTTTCTTTACGAGTGATCTGTTTAACCGGAACCCCAGTCCATTCAGCAATAATTTCAGCGATATCATTCGTCTTAACCACTGCCTGCTTAGCATGACCAGTTTCTTTTGATTCTTTTAGTTCTGAAATTTTTTCTTGAATATCTTGTTCCTGCTCACGAATCTTAGCTGCTTTTTCAAAATCCTGATCCAAGATAGCATTATTCTTATCATCGATCAGTTTCATTGATTGAGCAGTTAGATCATCTAGATCATTATTTTTAGATACATTATGAATCCTTACTTTAGCTGAAGCTTCATCGACTAGATCAATTGCCTTATCTGGTAAGAAACGATTAGTCAAATAACGAGTTGAAAGTTTAACTGCAGCTTCAATGGCCTCATCAGAAATAAGTAGACCATGATGTTGCTCATATCTAGGACGTAGTCCTTTGAGAATTTCAACTGACTCTTCTTCAGTTGGTTCTTCGACAACTATCTTGGCAAAACGACGCTCTAAAGCACTATCTTTTTCGATGTACTTTTGGTATTCATTTAAAGTTGTAGCACCGATCAATTGAAGTTCACCCCGTGCTAGGGCTGGTTTAAGAATATTAGATGCATCAATAGCACCTTCAGCACCACCAGCACCGATTAAAGTATGCAATTCATCGATAAAGAGAATAACATGCTTATCTTTATAAATTTCTTCAATGATTTTCTTTAAACGGTCTTCAAACTCACCACGATATTTAGTACCGGCAACTAAAGAACCCATATCCAACATCATGATACGTTTATTTTGCATATCAAGTGGAACTTCTTTTTTAACAATATAACTAGCTAAACCTTCTGCAATAGCAGTTTTACCAACTCCGGGTTCACCGACTAAAACGGGATTGTTCTTAGTTCTACGGCTGAGGATTTGAATAGTTCTCTCAACCTCTTTTTTACGTCCAATAACAGGATCGATCTTATTTTCTGCGGCGATCTTAGTTAAATCACGTGCTAAAGAATCGAGTGTTGGTGTACCAGCAGTTTGTTTCTTTTTATTACGAGCTGCCATATTAGCAGCCATGCCTCTAGGCCCGCTTTTACTTGACATCCCCATCTTGTTAAGAAGCAAGTTCTTGGTCTTAGTTAAGCTGAGACCCAAATTAGTCAAAATACGATTTGCTAAATTATCAGTATCGTCTAAAATAGCTAACAAAATATGTTCTGTTCCAATACGACTAGTGTTGTATTGATCAGAAACATCTTGTGAGTTAGCAAGAATCTTTTGTCCTTTTGGTGAATAAGGTAGGTAAATGCCCTTGGCGGTATTAGATGAAACATCTCCATAGCCAGTTAGATGTTCAATTTCTTCTTCAACATCACGTTCGCTAACGGCGAGATCTCTCAAAGTAATACCAGCTATACCATCATTCTCCATCGTTAAGCCTAGAAGAATATGCTCAGTACCAACAGCATTATGATGAAATGTTTTAGCCTGCTCTTGAGCCAAAACAAGTGCGTTCTTTGCGCTTTCGGTAAATACTTTGTCCATTTTAACTACCTCGACTTATAAATTTCTTGGTGTAGAAAGTATAATTCTGTTGTGTAAAAATGCAAGTGATTTAACTCATACACTAATTAGAAAAATTCTTCTGCTTACATTTCTTATCTACTATTATTACATATTTAAGTTCCACACATTAGTAATCAGCCCAAATAAAAGAGATCATCAACTTCTAATTAAGAAGCGATGATCTCTTTTATATCGGGAAAACAAGATTCGAACTTGCGACCTCTACGTCCCGAACGTAGCGCTCTACCAAGCTGAGCTATTTCCCGATCAACTGTATTAATAATGAAGCGGAAGACGGGATTCGAACCCGCGACCCCCACCATGGCAAGGTGATGTTCTACCACTGAACTACTTCCGCATAATGCCGACTAGAGGATTCGAACCTCCGACCCCCTGTTTACAAGACAGATGCTCTGCCAACTGAGCTAAGTCGGCATTAAGTATAACACTTAATGCATAACCAATTCAATACTTTAAATATCGAATACGGGTGAAAGGACTTGAACCTTCATGTCCACTGGACACTAGAACCTAAATCTAGCGCGTCTGCCAATTCCGCCACACCCGCAAAATTGTGATCTAATTTATAAACCCATTAAACTTATAAAAGTTTAATGGAGGATACAGGGATCGAACCTGTGACCTCCTGCTTGTAAGGCAGATGCTCTCCCAGCTGAGCTAATCCTCCATGTGTTCTTGTAACAAACAACTATATTATTATACCCAAAACAAATAAAAAAAGTCAACGAAATTTCGTTAACTTTTTTAAATTAATCATATTTAAATTTATTCAGGATTATTGGTGTTATCTTCTGGTTTCATTGTTGGGAATAAGATGACGTCACGAATTGAAGGTGCATCAGTAAGTAACATAACCAAACGGTCAATACCGATTCCTAGTCCACCTGTTGGTGGCATACCATATTCCATGGCTTCAACGTAATCATTATCAATATGTTCAGCTTCGTCATTACCTTTTTCACGTTCCGCAGCTTGAGCTTCAAAACGTGCTTTTTGATCAATTGGATCATTTAATTCAGTAAAGGCATTACCATATTCATGTCCTAAAATATAAACTTCAAAACGATCAGTAAATTTAGGATTATCTTTACTCTTCTTAGCTAATGGGGAAACTTCAATTGGGTATTCATAAATGAATGTAGGTTCTTTCAAAGTATCTTCAACAAACTCTTCAAAGAATTCAGCGATGATGTGACCAACGCCCCAGAATTCTTCATAGTGAACACCTTTTTCATCGGCCAATTTACGAGCTTGTTCAAGATCCATATCAACATTAAAGTCGATACCTGTTTGTTCTTTGATAGCATCAACCATCTTGATACGTTTGAAAGGCTTGCTCAAATCAACTTCTTCACCTTGATAGCTAACAATTTGTGAACCATTAGCTTTATCGGCAGCGTGACGGAACATTCCTTCGACTTCCTTCATAACATCTGTCATATCCCAATAAGCGGCATATGTTTCCAATGAAGTATATTCAGGATTATGTTGTGTGTCCAAACCTTCATTACGGAAAGCACGACCAATTTCATAAACACGTTCAAAACCACCAACAATTAATCTCTTCAATGGCAATTCTAGAGCGATTCTTAGATACATTTCCATATCCAAAGCATTGTGATGCGTAATAAATGGACGGGCACTAGCACCACCGGCTTGTGTATTCAAAACGGGTGTCTCAACTGACATGAAGCCTTCATCGTCTAAATATTCACGTACAGCGGAAATGATCTTTGTTCGTTTCTTGAAACGTTCAAAACTATCCTGGTTAGCAATTAAGTCCAAATATCTTTGACGATATATTTGTTCAACATTAGTTAAACCATGGAATTTATCTGGCAAAGGACGCAATGATTTTGAAAGCATTGTGACGTGAGTGGCTTTAACTGTCAATTCACCCATATCTGTCTTCATAATTTCACCGTGAATACCTAAGTGGTCACCAATATCAGAACGTTTAAAGATGTGATAGTTCTCTTCACCGACAACATCTTTACGAACATAAATTTGAATCTTACCAGAACGATCGCGGATATCGGCAAAACCAACTTTACCCTTACCACGCTTTGTCATCATTCTACCGGCGATAACAACTGGTAAATCTTGTTCTTCAAGAGTTTCCTTGTCTTCATCACCGTACTTGTCATGAATTTCTTGAGCCAAAGCAGTTCTCTCAAATCTTGAACCGAATGGATCAACGCCTTCATCATAAAGTTCTTGCAATTTATCACGTCTGACCCGTAATTGATCATTCATGACTCTTGCTTTCTTTATTTCTTCTTTAGTTGGTTGCTTTTTATTATTTTCGTTACTCAAATTTTTTCCCCCTGTCTACGAAATTTTTGAAGATCTCGCTTCTCTTTTTTCGTAACTTTCAACAAATTCATCTAAGGTGTCGAACACTTCTTGCATTGAATTAACATTCACTACTTTAGCACGTGTTCTGACAGCATGGGGAATCCCCTTTAGATAATATGCTGCCTGTTGACGAAATTCCGGAACACCAACATGCTCACCTTTTAAGTCTACCAGACGTTGAAGTTGAAGTTTAGCTATATTAACTTTTTCTCTAACACTTGGTTCTGGCAACAACTGTCCAGTTTCCAAATAATGTTCCATTTCATTCAAACGCCATAAGTTACCTAGTACAGCTCGTCCAACCATAACCGCATCAGCTCCGACTTCGTCTAACATATACTTGGCATCTTGCGGCGTCTTAACGTCACCATTTCCCATGAAAGGAACTGTCAAATGTTGAGCCACTTCATGTAGGATATCCCAATTAGCATGTCCAGTATACATCTGGGCCTTTGTGCGACCGTGCATAGCGATTGCACTTGCACCCGCTTCTTGAGCAGCCAATGCATTTTCCACAGCTAAAATATGATCGTCATCCCAACCGGTCCTCATTTTCACGGTTAAAGGTTTATCAATGGCATCATTTACGGCCTTAACAGCTTCATAGAGCTTATCAGGATCCTTTAACCAGCTCGATCCAGCTCCAATTTTGGTAACCTTCTTAACTGGACAGCCCATATTAATGTCAATAATATCAGCACTAGTATTCTCTGCAACATAACGTGCCGCTTGAACTAAAGATTCCTTGCTACCACCAAAAATTTGGATGCTAACGGGATGCTCCTTAGGGTCAACGAACAACATCCCTAACGTTTTACTGTTACGATATTTGATTCCTTGATCACTAATCATTTCACAAACGACCAGCCCAGCTCCAAACTCTCTTGCAGTGACTCGAAAGGAAGCGTTGGTAATTCCCGCCATCGGTGCAACAACAAGCTGATTAGGAATCGTTACGTTTCCTATCTTCCATTCCATATTGTCTACCTCTGTTTAAAACAGAATTTCTTTTAAGAAATTATTCTTTAATTACAACTTGCAATAATAACAAATTTTTAGCTTAATTGGCAAACATGATTACTTCTTTTCAGCAATAATTTCCTTTAAATCAGCTTCAGAAAATTGATATTTATTATTACAGAACTTGCAGACGGCTTCGGCTCCATGATTTTCATCGATCATTGCTTGCAACTCGTCTTCAGAAATAGTGGCTAATGATTTAGCAAATTTCTCTTTTGAACAATCACATTTAAATGAGATCGGCATTGTATCTAAAACTTTCATTTCGATACCATTCATCAGCTTATTTAATACTTCTTCATTAGTTAAACCTTCATTTAACAAAGTGGATAAATTAGGGACGATCTTTAAATTGTTTTCTATTTTAGTAATATCGTCATCATTAGCATCAGGTAGTGTTTGAATTAGAAATCCTCCAGCAGCACCCACGGTTTCATTTGGTTGTACAAAAACTGATACACCAACGGCTGAAGGAATTTGTTCGGATTTTGCCATATAGTATGTAAAGTCAGCACCGATCTCACCAGATACAATGGGAACTTGTCCTGTAAATGGCTCCTTTAAATGCAAATCTTTAGTAATACTTAGCGTTCCATTTGTACCAACAGCACCTTTAACATCAATGTGGTGATCTTTATTTAAAGGTAAACTGACGTGAGGATTTTGAATATAGCCTTTAACAGTACCACTAGCATTGGCATCGACTACGATCGCACCAGCAGGACCATCAGCGACCAATCTAGTCGTCAAAACTTCATCTTCTTTAAGAGTCGAAGTAGCAACTAAGATCGAACCGATCATCGTACGACCTAAAGCAGCAGTAGAATTAGACCAAGTATCGTGGCGTTTTTGTGCTTCAGCGATTGTATCTGTGGCATTTATTACATAAGTTCTAAATTTTCCGTCTTTTGAAACTGATTTAGTTAATGTATCTGTCATTTTATTCTCCTATTTTTTCGTTAAAAAAAGCGACTCAAGCGAGTCGCTTTCTTTTATTTATCTTGATTATCGTCATGATCATTATGATCAGTAGAGTCATCATCTGGCTTATCGTCACTAGTTTTACTGTTATCTTTTTCTGAAGGGAACTCAACATTGTTGGCATCTTTGTCATCAACGTCTTTAGTACTACTTGTTTCAGTAGTATCTTCATCAGTATCATCAGATTTTTGTTTAGCAGCATCTTTAGCTTCAACAGCACGTTTAGATTGTTCGAATGTTGCAGCACTTTCACTTGGGAATTCTTCCTTTAAGTCGTTTGCAGGCATCTTACCTGTGTTAAACAAACTCAAGATTTCCTTTTCATCAAGTGTTTCATATTTAAGCAATGCTTCAGCAATCAATTTATGTTGTTCACGGTGGTCTTCGATGATTTCTCGAGCTCTTTCGTGACCCTCATCCAAGAAGCGTTTAACTTCTTGATCGATTGCATTAGCGGTTTCTTGTGAATATGAAGGTTCGGCACGGTAACTTCCGCCACCAAATGGTTGACCATTCTTTTCAAGTTGAACTTGACCCAAACGATCAGTCATACCATATTCAGTAACCATTGTACGAGCAATTTGTGTAGCTTGTTCAAAGTCATTTGAAGCACCTGATGACTGTTGACCAAAGATAATTTCTTCAGCTGTACGTCCACCAAGCAATCCAGCGATTTGTTCAGTTAATTCTTTCTTAGTAATTAAGTTTTGATCATCCTTAGGAAGCATGATGGCATAACCACCAGCCTTACCACGAGGAACAATTGTAACTTTTCTAACTACTCGTGAATCACTTAAAACTAATCCGATCAATGCATGTCCAGCCTCATGATAAGCAACCATGTGACGTTCTTTACTAGAAATGACACGGTTCTTTTTAGCTGGTCCAGCAATAACACGATCTTCAGCTTCATCAATATCAGATGGATCGATCTTTTGTTTACCACGTCTAGCAGCAACTAAGGCGGCTTCGTTTAGTAAGTTTTCTAAGTCGGCACCAACAAAACCTGGTGTTTGTTGAGCGATAACCTTTAGATCAACATCATCTGTAAATGGTTTATTAGTTGCATGAACTTTAAGGATAGCTTCACGTCCCTTAACATCTGGACGTCCAACCAAGATCTTACGGTCAAAACGACCTGGACGAAGCAAGGCTGGATCAAGGACATCAGAACGGTTAGTAGCAGCCATAACGATGACCCCTTCGTTACCTGTAAATCCATCCATTTCAATTAGCAATTGGTTAAGTGTCTGTTCACGTTCATCATTACCACCACCGGTACCTGATCCACGTTGACGACCAACAGCATCAATTTCATCAATAAAGATGATAGAGGGAGCATCTTTTTTAGCATTCTCGAACAAATCACGAACACGAGATGCACCAACACCGACAAACATCTCAACGAAATCTGAACCAGAAATTGAATAGAATGGAACCTTAGCTTCACCAGCTACGGCTTTAGCAAGTAAGGTTTTACCAGTACCAGGAGGACCTTCAAGTAAGACACCTGATGGGATTCTAGCACCAAGTGAAACGAATTTTCTTGGATCTTTTAAGAACTCAACAACCTCAACAAGTTCTTGCTTTTCCTCTTCAGCACCAGCGACATCAGAGAATCTAACTTTGTTCTTTTTAGGATCTTCGGGTTTAACTTTAGATTTACCAAAGTTCATAACTCGATTTGATCCACCACCTTGTCCACCTCGACCCATCATAGCGAAGATAATGAAGAAGAAGAGAAGGAATGGTAGAACTAACGTTAGAATCAACGAAATCCATTGTGAGGATTGTGATTTAGGAGCAGCAGTCGTTTTAACATTCTTTGACTCGGCTGCGTTATTGATTCGTTTTAAAGTATCGTTATTAGGCAACACTGTTGAAGTAAATTGCGTTACTTCTGATGTTGTAGTCGATTGTCGACGGCTAAATAACGAAACTGACTTAGTAGCCGATGTCTTTTGAGCTTTCTTGTATTCACCAGTTACTTGATAAGCTCCTCCGACAGGCTCGATTTTAAAACTCTTAACTTTTCCTTTATTAAGTTGAGTAATAAATTGATCTTGGCTAAGTGTTTTAGATTGATCTGAGGATTGACCGCCAGCAAACCAACTTGCTGCAAGCACTAAAACAACAAAGAGCAAGATGTAAAACAGGCTATTATTAATTAACCTATTTCGATTGTTTTTCATACATTTCCTCCTAATTAATTAGACGCTACATATTGTAACATTGGTGGATATTAACGCAATAATAATTATACCGCTATCCTAATTATTTTGTTGTATAAACCTCTGGCTTTAAAACGCCAACATAAGGCAAGTTACGGTAATGTTCATCAAAATCCATACCATATCCTACAACGAAGGCATCAGGTATTTGTACTCCTACATAATCAACGTGTACATGTTTAATTCTTCGAGCAGGTTTATCTAAAAAGGAAACAATGCTGATCGACTTGGCGTTACGCGTTTTGAATAACTCGATCAAACGATCCAAAGTATAACCAGTATCAATAATATCTTCTACGATAACCACATCACGTCCGCTCAATGGTGTATCTAAATCCTTAAGGATTCTTACTTCACCAGTCGTGGAGGTATTTTCACCACCATAACTAGATACATCCATGAAGTCATACTCGATCGGTATATCAACATTCTTAACTAGATCCATCATGAACATGGCTGCACCACGCAATATACAAACAAACAAAGGATTCTTATCAGCATAATCTTTAGTTAATTCTTTGCCTAGTCGAACATTAGTCTCCTTGATCTTTTCTTGTGATACTAGAATTTTTTCGATATCTGAATTCATTTCCTTACCTCATCTAAAATCTATTTTAAAACCATAATTACCTTGTTTAAAATAATCGCTTATATTATAGATTTTTTCAACCCATACTATTTGATTATCAAACAATAAAATAATTGATTGATCTCGCTTATATTCTGGTACCTTTTCATTAATAAATCTTTTACTTAACTTTTGATGGTGATTATTACCTATATTTAATTTATCACCCGCCCGTCTTGTTCTAAGCATAATTTGCTCAGGTATTTTATCAACAACTATGTCCGCTTCTGAAACTGGCACACGTTTTATAACTAAATTATACCCATTAATCGTAACTGGTTGGTTGACTTCGATCAATTTTTTGAAATTAATTAATGATTCTATTTTCTTAATTTCAAAATGATCATATTGCCGTTGAAAAATCCAATTATCTTCTAGATCAACAAATGAATTAGGTCGATCTCCTTCAATGACATCAATAATTTGATTGATCTGTTTATTACTGATTGAGATCGGTACTTTCCGTGTAAAAAAGCTGCCCCAGAATAAACTTTGCTGATCATGATCTAAAACTTTCACGGGCAAAAGGCTGCCAGACATATTATTTAATTCCATCTTTTGCTCTATTAATTGAAATTGTTTGATTGCTAAAGATATTAAAGCATTCATTTGCTGATCAAATAATCCAAAATGCGCTAGGACCTGACCATTTTCCTGCTCTAGTTCTGGGAAAATATTATTTCTCAATCTATTGCGCATCGTAATATCTTCAAAATTGGTTTCATCTTGGACGTATTCAATTCCCTTTTTTTGAGCGTAGTCTTTTAAATCTGCTTTACTAAACTTTAACAAAGGACGTACTAGTTGCCCCACTTTAAAATTACGTTGTGGTTTAAGACTTGTAACTTCAAAAATATTCCCTGAACGGATCATCTTCATCAAAATGTTTTCAGCTAAATCATTTCCATGATGTGCCGTAACCAGAGTGCCATAACCATCTTGTTTCATTATTTGAGCAAAAAAGTTATATCGAAATTCTCGACCGGCAGACTCCATCCCGACATCTTTTGGATGATCAGTCCATTTAGTTGTATAAAATTTAAATCCATGTTCCTGACAAAAATCATTTAAAAATTTAACTTCTTGAGCACTTTCGGGGCGTAAATCATGATCCACATTTACAACTCCAAATTCATTCCTCGATAATATTTTACTAATTATCGTTAACAGGACCATTGAATCAACACCGCCAGAAACGGCGATCAAAATTTTTTTAGAATGATATTTTTGTAGGACCTTTTTTACCGTACCTACTAGTTCATTTTCTATTCTCATATACCGCCTCGGACAAAAAAACGTCTCGCCTACAATGTAAACGAAACGTTTTTAATTTTATTTTAGCTTCTGCGACCACCACGGCCACCACGTTTACCTTCGGTATTTTTACGAATGGTTGTCATTCTTTCTTCACTTTGTTTCATGAAGTCAGACATCATATCGTCAAAATTTTCCACTGGTTTGTGTTGCGGCTTCTTTTCAAAATGACGCTTAGGCTTTGGTCTGTCACTTGCCTGCTTAATTGATAATGCAATTTTATGATCTTTTTCGTTAAGAACTAAAACCTTTACGGTATCACCGACTTTTAAGACATCATGAATATCCTTGACATATCCGTCAGCAATCTCACTGATGTGTACCATTCCGCTTTGTCCTTCGCCTAAATCAACGAATGCTCCAAAATTTGTAATTCCAGTAACTTTACCTTCTGTTTTAGATCCTACTTCAACTGTCATCTAAATAAAAAAATCCCTTTCCCTATTTTTGAAAAGTATTAGTTGCATCCGGCAAATTATAAACTTGTTCACCTGGTTTTGAGTACATATACTTTTCACGAATATATTTCTCTAGATAGCTCTTATTGTTAAGTTGTGCTTTTTCAACTTTCAAATCACTCTTTGTTGCTCGTTGCTTATCCAACTTTTTTTGACTGACTTCGATGTTTCCCACTGTTTTGGAATAAGCTTGATGCGCATTGAATATTTGAAAACCAAGCACACAAATTACTAATGCAAAAGCAATTCCAATAGCTGTTAATCGACGCTTATGAATTTTTTTAACGTAGTCAATTCTGCGATTATCATTTGAAGGATTTGTGCGTTTCGGTTTTATTACCGAAACATTTGAATTAGCTAATTTATGCACTTCCATGTTGCTACACCCCTAGAAATTAATACATTGAGTATACCAATTTTCAAGAATGATTTGAACCGTTTTCGGAGCTTTTTAATCTAATCTCAACAATTAGTCAATTTCTTCGTACATCTCGTCTGAATCACTCTTCTTAGTTGTTTCTTTAATATTCAGAATTCTGACTTTCATAGTCCGCTCGCCAAAATGCATTTCCAAAACATCCCCGATCGAGACATCAGTTGATGATTTAGCAACACGACCGTTGACTGTTGCACGGCCATTATCAGTAAATTCCTTAGCTACTGTTCTTCTTTTGATGATTCTACTTACCTTTAAAAATTTATCTAATCTCATTTTTATTTAATCCTCATAATCTTTACAAATAATTTTCCCATCGGTAGAATTTTCCATTCTGATTTATCTAAAATGCTTAGCGTCTTAGACATGAACAGATAGATCAAAACTCCGATTGGAATTAATATTAGATTGATCAAAACGCTGCTCATTCTCGTTAAAGATAAATACTGCGTCATGAATTTCTCCAATGCTCTGATACATAAAGCCATAAACAATCCTGAAGCTAATACTTTGAGAGTAAAGTTTCTACCGATCAATAGAGTTCCACGATCACTTGAATAAATTACTAATAACCCAATTAAGATTATTAACTCACTTAAAACTGTCGCTAGTGCTGCTCCAACTATACTAAATCGAGGTACAAATAAAATATTTAATATTATTTTAGCAACTAGAGATAGTAAGAATATTACCAGTTTTGATGTATTTTTTTCATTATCGCTGCTTGTAACTGCTATTAATAAGTTGATCCCAGAAACAATTACGATCGACATCATATATATCCCTAAAGCAAAAGATCCATCTGAATTGGTAAACAGCATGGTATTTATTACTGGCATTAATGCCACCAGTCCGGCCGTTTCAGCCGTAGCCAGCCATAAACAGACTCGCATCATTTTACCTATGAGTTGTTTATTCATATCAAATTTTTCAGACTTTAACTGCGGCATGATTGCCGAAACAAATGATAATGAAATAACGATACCTAGTTGGATCAAGGGTTGTGCTCTATCAAAAATACCCTTCAAGACTTCTGCTTCTGCTAAAGGTCGACCAAACTTCATCAATAATCTTAACATTGAAAATGAATCTATAAATTGATAGAAGATAGTTACTCCTGTAAAAATAATTATTAAAACTATCTCTAAAGGTAATCCTTTTTCAAAAGTTAAGTTTGCATTTTGGTCATCTTTTACAAATGGACGTTTAACAAATAATGAAACTGCTAATACTATCACAGCGAACAATCCACCAATAAAAGCTCCTCCATTAGCAATCGTCCCCATCTGGTATTCATTGAGTAAACCTTTACCAAACATCATTGCCGCACCGATGATCACAATTATCCTCACCAATTGTTCTGAAATCTGCGAGATGGCACTTGGCTCCATGAGTAATTCACTTTGAAAATAGCCTCTAAGACTTGCCTCAAATGGAATCAGTAAAAACGTCAGTGATACAGCTCTCACTTCATGATATAAATTAGGGTCACCCATGAAATTTGCCAAATGATGTGCTGATAGCCAAAGCAATCCGGTTATGGCGACACTGATTATTAGTAAAATGGCAAAAATGTTTTTCATCAGTTTACTTTTTGATTCAATTTCATTTTGTTGAGCAAATACTTTAGAAATAATAACTGGCAATCCTGATAATGCTAAGACAGAAAATATCCCATAAATTGGATAAACCTGCTGATAAATGAAATAGCCCCGATCCCCAACAATGTTTTGCAAAGGTATCCGATAAATCGCACTCAATAATTCTGAAAATAACGAGGCGATCGTCAGAATCCAAGTCCCCTGTATGGCTCTGGAGGTTTCTTTTCTCATTCTTTTGTCTTAACTTTCTTTAATTTATCAAATTCCTGTCCCATCTTTTGGGCAAAATTATCAAATTGTTCAAACCATTCATCTTTTTTAACACTACCTGAATCTAAAGTTATTTTAAATTCATTATTATTGTTGTGAACGGTCGCTTTCATATTCGTATTACCTAGAAATTTGAAGACCAGATCACCAGTTAAGTAATCATTGGCCTTCTTAGAAAACTTAAGATTGATCATACCATTTCTCATAACAACGCTATTTACTAATGATTCATCTAACGATGTTTTCATCAAACTAATATCTAATAAGTTTTGAACTTCATCAGGATACTTACCAAAACGATCCAACAATTCTGAACGAACTTCTTGATAACTCTCTTTTGAATCAATTTGGCGAATACGTTTATACAATTCAACTTTTTGACGTTCATCACTAATATAAGTTTTAGGAATATAAGCTTCTAACTCCAAATTAACTTCGGAATTAGTCTTCTCAGCTTTAGTATGTCCACGTTTCTTGGCAACGGCATCGTTTAACATCTGTGTATATAAGTCAAATCCAACCGAATCGATAAATCCATGTTGCTGTTTACCTAGTAAATTACCAGCCCCACGAATCGACAGATCACGCATAGCAATTTTGAATCCTGAACCTAACTCCGTAAAGTTTTTAATTGCCTCCAAACGTTGTTCACCAACTTCGGTTAAAACCTTATTGGGCTTATACATCAAATAAGCATAGGCAACTCGATTGGAACGACCGACACGTCCACGGATCTGATAAAGTTGTGACAACCCATATCGATCAGCATTTTCGACAATCAAAGTATTGGTATTAGGCATATCAACACCCGTTTCGATAATTGTTGTCGTTACCAAAACATCATAATCACCTTCCAAATAGTCAGAAATAATTCCTTCCATTTGTGTCTCTGTCATGCGACCATGGGCCGTGGCAATTCTAGCTTCTGGTACTAGTGCCTGTAATTGATTGGCGACTTGTTCCATATCTTCCACTCGATTGTGTAAGTAAAAGACCTGACCGCCACGTTCCATTTCTCGTTTAATGGCGCTGGCAATAACTTGGTAGTTTTGTTCCATCACATATGTTTGAACGGGATAACGATTGCTTGGTGCCGTTTCAATCAATGATAGATCACGGACACCCAGCATCGACATATTAAGTGTTCTAGGAATTGGTGTGGCGGTTAAAGTTAAAACATCAACGTTTGATTTCAACTGCTTAATTTTTTCCTTATGTTTAACACCAAATCGCTGTTCCTCATCAATGATCAAAAGTCCGATATCATGAAACTTAACGTCTTTTGAAAGTAATCTATGCGTTCCCACAACAATATCAATTTCACCAGACTCAAGCTGTTCAACAATTTCTTTACTTTGTTTGCGAGTTTGAAACCTTGAAAGCATCCCTATTTCGACTGGAAAACCTTCAAAACGATCTTTCATTGTTTCGTAATGTTGTTGTGCTAATAAAGTAGTTGGCACTAAAATCACTACTTGTTTTCCGGCTTCGACCGCTTTAAAGGCAGCTCTTAATGCCACTTCAGTTTTACCAAAGCCAACATCACCAACTAATAAACGATCCATAGGGTGATTTTTTTCCATATCACGCTTTATTTCATCAGTAGAACGCAATTGATCAGGCGTTTCTGGATACGGAAAAGCATTGTCAAAGTCATGTTGCATTTCATCATCCTTTGGAAAAGCGAATCCTTTGGCAGCTTCACGCTGGGCATATAGATCGATCAGATCATCAGCAATATCTTCAATGCTGGATTGAACTTTTCGTTTGGTTTTTTGCCACTCATTACCGCCCAGTTTATTTACCCGCGGTGATTTACCTTCAGCCGATACGTATTTTTGAACCATATCAAGTTGTGATACTGGAATAAACAGCCGACCGTCATCACGATATTCGATCGTAATATAGTCTTGATGCTTGCCATCGACTTCCATCGTCTGCATGCCAATAAACTTACCAATACCGTGGTTAACGTGTACAACATAATCACCGGGTTTTAACTCGTTGTAACTCTTTAATCTTTCTGCATTTGCTAGTGTTTGATGGCGTCTGCGTTTAGGTTGTTTATTAAACAATTCTTTTTCAGTAACGATTGCTACTTTTTCTTCGGGGATCTCAAATCCTAGACCTAAACTAGCATTCATAATTTGTGTCTGATGTTCGATCACTTTTCCGTCAGTTAAAGTAGCCTTAATTCCAAAGTCGATCAAAGTATTATTTATCGCTGCGATCCTTTTTTCATTACTGATCAATAACAAAACCGTGTAATCTTGTTTTTGCCAACGCTCTACTTCTGATTTAAGCAACGGCATCTGGCTAAAGAATTGCTGCATACTTCTAACTGGAACATTCTCCAATTGATTCAGGCGAATATGCCCCATCCCTTGTTGGAAAGCCGATAAATAAACTTGTGGATTTTTGTTATCTTTTAAAACATCAATAAATTCTTGACGAATCGTCTGTTCAGGCAGGCTTTTGCCAAACTCTAATTGACTAGCTAACCATGATTGATTATCAGCTAAATTATCTTTAGACTGTTCGACCAAACGATTGTATTCATTAAAAATGATTAAATCATCGTCACCTAAGTAATCAACTAAACCACTTGGTTTGGCGATCAAATAATTAATAATGCTTCCCAAATTATCAGGACGCATGTTTTCAGACAATTCTTCAATAATCTGTCCAAAAGCTACCTCTAAGTTATCCTTAGTATCTTTGTCAGCGGCCTCTAATTGCTTTTCGTAACTCTTATTCAGCTTCTTCAAACCAGCAGCAATCTGTTCATCAGTTATCACTCGATCATTTGCCGGAGATAAAAGGATTTGATCAAATTCTTTTAAACTACGCTGAGTTTCAGCATCAAAAAACTTGATCTTCTCAACTTGATTTCCAAAAAAATCAATTCTTACTGGATCATCAACATTTAACGGATATATATCGACAATATCACCACGAATGGCAAAATCGCCTGGTTTGGCAACTAATTTATCTTTGTTATAACCCATCTGAACCAAAGTGCTGTTTAGATTCTCTAGATCATATTCTTGATCCTTGACGATCTTTAATTGCGCAGCCTCAAATAACTTTTTATCCGATAGAGCATATTCTAAACCTGCCACTGATGTGACGATTATTCCGGGATCATCACTGATCAAAAAATTCAAGGTATCTAAACGCTGGCTTAATTCATCCGGTGAACTGGTTGCTATTTCGGTTGAAATAGCTTCTTCAACTGGAAAAATATGAACTTGATCTCCAGCAAGTAAATTTAAATCGTCATATGTTTTATTAGCATGAAAATTGGTATTTTCGACAACCAATATTTTTTTATTAGTTTGTTTTAATGATTCAAGCACAAAAAGGGAAATCGTAGAACCAGTCAAACCGGTCAGCATATTTTTAGTTGCTGGTTTAACTTGGCTTATGAATTTCCCTAAATCTAACTTTTTAGCAATAAAATCTATTAAGTTCAATTTTGGCCCCTTTTTTGTGAACTGCTACAAGCAGTCTTTTTTTTTTACACGGGTTAGACACAATTGCCTGCCCTTTAATTATACTTATTCATCAGCTGATCAAAACTATCCCCAGATACCCAATCTTTAACAGCATCAGCTGCTTTATCTATTCCTGCTAATGCTATTGGTTCGTTATCCTTTGAAAAAGGCGTTAATACCCAATTTACAACAGTTTGTTTTTGGGGATGCTGTATTCCTATTTTGATCCGCTTAAAATCTTTTGTACCTACGGACGAAATTATACTCTTAATTCCATTATGACCGCCTGCTGAACCCTTGGCACGTAATCGTACTTTACCAATTGGCATATCGAGGTCGTCATGGATCACCATAATTTCATCTGGTTGAATTTGATAATAGCCCATTAAAAATCTAACGGCTCTTCCAGACTCATTCATAAATGTTAATGGTTTAACTAGAAAAACTGTTTCACCTTCAACTTTGAATTTACAATATTCTGCTTCAAAATCCTTTTTAGTTTGAGTTTGACCATACTCGTCCATTAATTTATCAATCGTCATAAAACCCATGTTGTGTTTTGTGCGATCATATTTTTTTCCGGGATTTCCTAAACCAACGATTAATTTCATATTAATACCTCATTTCGAACTTCAATTATATCATTTTAAAACTAGTTAATTTTTACTTTTTTTACAAAGCCCCTGTTTATTTTCATGCTTTATTTGTATAATTATATGCGGAACATATTTATTTTGAAGGGATGATATTTAATATGACGACTCCAACAAACGAAAAGAATCATCAAAAAGTACTTCTAGTCGGTGACGGCGCTGTAGGTTCAACATACGCTTATGCTATGACACTACAAGGTATTGCACAAGAATTAGTTATCTGTGATATCGCTAAAGATAAGATTAAGGGTGACGCATTGGATCTTGCCGATGCACTTCCATTCTCATATCCTAAGAATATTCACGCTGGTGAATACTCAGATGCTAAAGATGCCGATCTTGTTGTTATCACTGCTGGTGCACCACAAAGACCAGGTGAAACAAGACTTGACCTTGTTAACAAGAATCTTAACATCTTAAAGACTATTGTTGACCCAATCGTTGAATCTGGATTCAATGGTATCTTCTTGGTTGCCGCAAACCCAGTTGATATCTTGACATACGCTACTTGGAAACTTTCAGGCTTCCCTAAGGAACGTGTAATTGGTTCTGGTACATCACTAGATACTGCTAGATTACAAAAATTCGTTGGTGAAGAATTAGGAATTGACCCTCGTTCAGTTAACGGATATATCATGGGTGAACATGGTGACTCAGAATTTACTGCATGGTCACATCTTTCAATCGGTGGCGTAACAATGGCTGAATGGATGGAAAAACATCCAGAAATAACACAAGATACTCTTGATGCTATTGACAAGAAGGTTGTTAACGCAGCTTATGACATTATCAATACTAAGGGTGCTACATTCTACGGTATTGGTACTGCACTTGCAAGAATTTCAAAAGCCTTGCTAAGTGATGAAAACACAGTTCTTCCATTATCAAATATGATGACTGGCCAATATGGCGTTTCTGATATTTATATCGGTTCACCTGCTGTCATCAACCGTAAAGGTCTAAAACAAATCATCGAAGTTCCATTAACTGACAAAGAATCAGAACAAATGAAGAAGTCAGCTGCAGAACTTACAAAGATTCTTAAAGATGGTTTTGAAGCAACAGGAATTAAAGGTCGTCAATAATCCTTAATATTGATAAAAGAATGCTGAGGCATTCTTTTTTTTTGTGAAATTATACGGTATCATTGATTTCATATAGTTAGATAGGATGTGGAATATATGTTAGTTAAGTCATTAGTTCTAAAAAAAGATAAGTTAGTTACAGTAAAAGAAACTGTAACACTTGAAGAGGCTTTAAAAGTTCTTGAAGAATCAGGTTTCAGATGTGTTCCTATTTTGGATGAAAGTGGTCAAATATTCAGGGGAAATATTTACAAAATGCACATCTATCGTCATAAATCACGTGGAGGAGATATGTCCCTTCCCGTCACAACTCTGATGAAGAATGCCACCAAGACAATTAATGTTGACTCACCATTCTTCAAAGTATTTTTCAACATCAAAGATCTACCTTACATCGCCGTTTTAGATGAATCTAATTTATTCTACGGTATTTTAACCCACGCTAGCCTGTTAAGCATGTTATCTGATGCTTGGAACCTTGAGGTCAGCAGTTATGTTCTTACTGTAAGTTCAACTGGTGAACGTGGTGATTTAGCTAAAATGCTCAAGATCATTGCAAAATATGTTTCAATTTCAGGTTGTATTACCCTTGATGCTAAAACAAATGAGGTAGTAAGACGAAATCTCTTCACACTACCTGCTGAAACAACTATCGACGACTTGAAAAATATTATTACACGTTTAGAGAAAAAGAGCTTTATAGTTTCAGAAATTGACGATTTAAATTCAGGAAAAATTCTGGATAAACACACATTGTAACATGAAAAGAAGCTGACCAGTTTTCACTGATCAGCTTCTTTTTTTATGCTTTGATACTATTTAAATCAATAATTATCTTTTCAAATTCTGGATCATCGATAGTCCGAATATCAAATAAAATACTTTCGTCATGAACTCTGGAAATAAGCGGATACTTAGCATATTTCAATAATTTATCTAATTTAACAACAGGAATGTCAGATTCAAGACTGATCAAGTAAGTTGGCAATTTAACATCTGGAAATGATCCGCCACCGACAACCGTGTCGCCAGCTATTATTTCAGCATTAAATTGTGTTTTATCTTTGATCAAACTCAATAACTCTTCTGCACGCTCTTTTAACTTGTCTTCACTGACTGTTAAAGCGTTCAAAACAGGTATCTCTTTCATGGCCTTATCTGGATCTCGATAAATCTTTAAAGTAGCTGTCAAAGCAGATAAAGTCATTTTATCAACACGTAAAGCCCGCAAAAGCTGATTGTGTTTCAATTTATCAATATATTCTTGTTTGCCAGCAATTATACCTGCCTGTGGTCCACCAAGTAATTTATCACCTGAAAACATTACTAAATCACAATTTTTCAACTCTTGGCTGATAGTAGGTTCTTTGCCTAATCCGTACTTAGACAAATCAAGCATCAAACCACTACCTAAATCATTCATCAACGGTAGATCATACTCTTCTGACAACTTCTTCAAATCTTTAGAGTCAGGTGTTTCAGTAAAACCAATAACTTTATAGTTACTTGTATGAACGATTAAAAATCCACCTGTATTTTCATTGATGGCATTTTCATAATCACGTAAGTGAGTTTTATTAGTTGTACCCACTTCGCGTAAAATTCCACCAGTTGAAGTTATAATATCAGGAACTCTAAATGATCCACCAATTTCGACTAATTGACCACGAGATGTGATTATTTCTTTGTTGCTAAAGAAGGTACTTAAAACAAGCATAACCGCAGCAGCATTATTATTAACAACAATCGCATCATCAGCACCAGTTAATTCACTGACTAACTTACCGATTGCCTTATAACGGTCGCCACGCTCTCCTAAGGTAATATCATATTCCAAATTAGTTGCATTACTAGCAATGGCATCAATAGCCTTGCGAGCTGATTCGGCTAATTTAGCACGTCCAAGGTTTGTATGTAAAATCACTCCAGTAGCATTAATAACTGGCTGTAATTCTAAAACTCGATCATTATCTAATTTATCCAGTAACTCTTGATACATACAATCAACAGATACTTCGCCAGCATTAGTAATATCTCCGCTCAAAATCAATTGACGAGCATCTTCAATTACTTCTTGAACTAGATTTTTTAATTCATTAGCACCGACGGCTGCTTCCAAACTCATAATTTTATCCGAATTCAACAAATCATTAACTGATGGTAAGCTTCTGAATAATTTTTTTTGATCCATTACAATCCCCTTCTATAAATATCCATAAATTCTTTGATTGCCTTTAAGAAAGTGTCAACTTCTTCATCAGTATTAAAACTTGATAAAGAAATTCTCACGATACCTTGTTCCACTGTTCCATATCTTTCATGAACTCGTGGTGCACAGTGAGCGCCTGGTCTTGTGGCAATTTGATAATTATCCCAAAGCCACTGACCAACTTCAGCAGAATCAATATCGGCGATATTAAAACCAACAGTTCCTGTAATTTCAGCATTAGTTGGTGTATAAATTCTTATTTCTGAATATTCTTGTAAGGCTTCCATAATTCTTGAAACTAGGCCATTAATATAATTTTTAATATTTTTGATACCTTTTTTATTAAGATAATCAATTCCCGCTGAAAGTCCAGCGATTCCAGGCACATTCATAGTTCCTGCTTCAAGACGCGTTGGGAAAAATTCAGGCATACTTGTATTAAATGAGTCGATTCCCGTACCACCACTCTTTAGCGGTTCAACTTTAATCGGCTTTCTGAAACAAATTCCACCAATACCTTGTGGTCCATACAATGATTTATGACCAGTAAAGCAAAGAACATCGATCTTGTCTCGCTGAATATCGATATCTTCCACTCCAGCCGTTTGGGCTGCATCAACGATCAATAATAAATTATGTCTTTGACAAAAAGCACTGATTTCTTTGATAGGTAAGACATAACCAGTTACGTTGGATGCATTATTGCAGACGACCGCTTTAGTATTCGGTTTCAAATATTTCTCAAAGTCTTCAACACACAATAGTCCTGTTTTTTTATCAAAAGTTACATAGTCAACGTCAACATTACGATTCTTTTTCAATTGTGCCAATGGTCTCAAAACAGAGTTGTGCTCATAATCAGTTGTAATAACATGATCACCTTCGCGAAGGATTCCCTTTAAGACCGTATTAAGGCTCTCTGTAACATTAGTTGTAAATGTGACTAGATCATTTGAAGGTACATTAAACAGCTTAACTAGCTTGTCTCTTGTTTGATTAACGATAACCCCGCTATTGACACTATACTCAGATGAGTCGCGTCCAGGGTTACCATAAAGACCGCTTGTTAAAACTTTAGAAACACTCTCCCCAACTTCTTTAGGTTTAATTGCAGTTGTTGCACCATTATCAAAATAGATCATTACAATCCCTTCTTTGCTAAGATTCTCATATTTTCTTTTCTGCGAGTAAAACCAAGTTTATCCATATACTCAAGTATCATCATGCCGTACTTACGACTGGCACCAGTTAAATCTCTAAATTCAGCTAAAGTCATCGTTTCATTTTCTTTCAAGTAATCAACAACTTGTTTTGAAACTGCGTCAAAGGCGGATTTTAACATAACGTTTTTCTCACCTAAACGAATGACTTCTTCACCTTCAATAGATTTTAGTACCTCGGCCTTAGTCTCATCAGATCCAATTAGATCTTCAAAATTAGGCGGCATCAGTGGTGATTTTTCCAACTCTTGGATAATTTCATCATGAGCTTTCTTTTGATACTTGTTATATTTAACCTCAAAGTCACCAGCAGAAATTAATGAACCTAATAAATTGATCTCGTTTCGTTCAGCCATTTTGTTTAAGATTTTTTCCATGATCTTACTGTTATCGACTGTACTCTTAAACTTAACGATCAATTCCTCTTTAGGCATACCTTTTTGCAAACGATTTTTCTTATGGTAGTTCCAAAGCGTATCGAGTATCTCTTTATCAAATTCTTCTAATTTAGATTTTTTAACGATCAAATTAGAAATTTTGATAACTTCTTTTTCTTCTACCAAAGTGCTGATCATTTTTTGAACATCATCATTTGATAAATTCAAATAGTCAGCTAATCCTGGAATTTTTGATCCTAAAGCACTCTGATTATCAAGGAAATCTAAAATAATTTGTTCCTGATTACCGGAAGCCTTAACTGATAATTGCTTCAATATTTTTTCATTGAAACGACGGTGCTTAACTGGATTAGGGTCAAGCACACTTCCGCCACCAATTAAAACCATTGGCGAGTAGGTTCTTAATATGTATCTGTCACCCTTTTTAACGGCGACCGGTTCTTCCAAACGAAGTTGTAGATAATTATCTGTATCAGCGTTTATTTGATCGATTCCTAAAGGAACCACACGAGCAATTATTTCACGTGCACCTAAATAAACACGAACACGAGTCCACAATCCAAGCATAGATGCATCCTTATCCGGCAACATCTTATAATCCACATCAAGCATCCAAGTTTTCTTAACGTTATCAGGTAATGTCAAAACATCCCCACGTCTGATCTCAGATGTTTTAAGATTTGTTAAATTAATGGCTGTTCTAGTACCCGGTTCAGCTTTTTTAACATTTTTATCGTGAACTTGAATATTTCTTATTTTAGTTTGTTTGCCACTAGGAAATGCTTCTAAAGTCATATCACTAGTCAGTTCACCTTCGAGTAAAGTCCCAGTGATAATCGTACCAAAGCCTTTAATGGAGAATGAACGATCGACATTGATCCTAGGAATACCATTGATCTTTGGCTTCTTGATATTTTCGACCTTTTCGTCCATAACCTTTACTAATTCTTTCATTCCTGTTCCACTAATAGCATCAACTCCAAGAATTGGAGCTTTGATATTATGCTTGTCTAAGAAATCTTTTACATCTTCGGTAACAAGTTCTTTCATCTCATCATCGACTGTATTGATCTTACTCAAAACAACGATATAATTATCAATTCCAAGTAAAGACATAATATCCACATGCTCAATAGTTTGCGGCATGATGCCTTCTGCAGCATCAACAACTAAGAGGACTAAGTCGATTCCACTAAGTCCTGCAATCATATTTTTTAAAAATCTTTCATGACCGGGAACATCAACGATACCTACTTGTTCATGATTCGGTAAATCGAAAAAAGCGAAGCCCAAGTTAATGGTTAGGCCTCGCTTTTTTTCTGCTTCTGTGGAATCAGTATCAATTCCTGTCAAAGCTTTGATTAAAGTAGTTTTACCGTGATCAACATGTCCTGCAGTCGCTATAATTATTTGATCTTGACCTATTGTTTCCATGATAACTCCTTTTAATCGTCTAATTCATAAGTGATTCTCACACCTACACGTGTTCCTACATAGATGTTTTGAAACTGCAGATCTTCATCAGCTAAAAGTTTCAAAATAGCATCTTTATCTGAATAATTGAATCTTACGCTCATACCACATCCTGCCGAGATCTTACCAGGTGTCGAAATTATGCTGGTTTCAAACTCTTGTTTACTCTTTAAAAGTTCATTAGTAGATATCGCCTGATGTGTAGTCGAAAATGTCAGTAATCCAAATTTTGTATCCATTTTATTTTAGCCTCTAATCTGGTCTTACAATACGATTCTGTTGTCTCATCATTTCAACAATACTAAACATATTGGTTACAGTACCAACAGCTAATTTATCTTTTAAGTTGAAGTAATCGAGACATGCTCCACAACCCATAACTTGTACGCCGGCTTCTTCAAGTGCCTTCAAGTCAGTTAAATAATCTGATCCTTCAACAAGTAGTTTTACACCACCGTTATAACAAAGGATCTTTTCTGGTAGAACATCTTGTTCAGTTAATGAAGATACGAACCCATGTAGGAGATTCCTACCGAGGGTTTCGTCTCCATGCCCCATTGTATCTGTATTGATCACAACAATATATGCATTGCCTTGGTCATTGAGGGAAGAACTTTCGGCTTGATCGTGTGATTCTGCAGTTCTCTTCAATGTGACAGTGAACTGATTATTCTCACCATTTTTAACGTCATAGTCATAGTTCTTTTGGTCCGCCAATTTTTTAAGGTTTTGTGGTGCCATGTCATCGTCTACTAAAATTTCAACTTCATCAGTTTCTTTTAGAGCCTTCTTAGCCATAATAATTGGTGCTGGACAAACCTTATCTAACGCATTAATTTTTTCCAAAATTACACTCTCCTTATTTAACTACGATTTCTGAATCACCCTTCGGTACAATCTTACCAATTTTTGCACTGGGAAGCTCCAACTGGTTCAATTTGTCCAATATCTCATCGGTATATTTAGGATCAACACTAAACATGAGCCCGCCTGATGTCTGGGGATCATACAGGATCTCTTCTAGTGCTGGATCATCAAAGGTGAAATCTATCTTGCCATCTAAGAAGTTGCGGTTACGTTGTCCACCGCCAGTTACTAATAACTCTTCGGCACAATCATATGCGGAAGGGATAATTGGAATATTAGTTGAATCTAGTTCTGCTGTGAATTCATCATGTAAGAATTCATTTAAGTGACCTAATAATCCAAATCCTGTTATATCTGTACATGCTGTAACAGGATAATCTTTAATAATTTCTGCAGCATATTTATTTAATGTAGTCATACTCTTAATGGCTTCATTAAACTCCTCTTCGCCAATTTGTTCAGCTCCGTATGCAGTTGTAATAATACCTACACCCAAAGGTTTAGTTAAAATCAAATCATCATTTAATTTACAAGTATCATTTCTCAAAATCTTTTTAGGTGAAACGATCCCGTTAACTGATAAACCGTACTTTGGACGATGATCTTGGATGGAATGACCACCGGCTAAAAAGCCACCAGCTTCAGTTACTTTTTCAAGTCCGCCTTTTAAGATTTTGTGTAAAATTGATTGATTCATTTCCTCTGGGAAACCAACTATATTTAAGGCCGAAATTACAGAACCACCCATTGCCCAAACATCACTAAGAGCATTAGTAGCAGCAATTTGACCGAATAAATACGGATCACTTACCATTGAAGGGAAGAAATCAATTGTTTGAATAATTGCAGTGTCATCATTTATTTTCAAAATAGCAGCATCGTCTGTCGTTTCGAAATCAACCATTACATTTGGTTTTTTGTCTTGATGAAGATCTTGTAAAATATTCTCTAATTTTCCAGGACCAAGTTTAGCATTACATCCACCACAGACAATTAATCTATCAGCTGTATCCATAATAAATCCCTCCGTTTATTTTAAAAAAAACCTCAATTTAAAACTAAGCTGCGTCTTTTTGTTTGATACCTTGATAAAGCATTGATAGACCAGTATATGTAACAACAACAATAATAAGCCATGTTAAAACTGTTAGGTCAAGACTCTTAACGAATGTTACAGCAATTACAACACCGATAATACCGCCAATTGTGATACCTAAACTACCACGTCTGTTGTAGTCTCCTGATTTAACAAATTCTCTACTTGCAACTGGCATAAGCACAGCACATGAAGCCATCATGATTGGGAATGCAACGGCTGGATTCATACCTAACATGTAAACTAAAGCCATACATGGTGCGTACAAACCAACACCGGCTGTCATAAGTGCACCCAAGATAAAGTTAACAACAACAGCAATAACAAGTTTGCCACCGTGTAGACCTAGGGCTGTATTACCAGCACCCAAAGCACTAATAACGCCTAATTGTGATAGAAGCATTAAAACAGCTGTTAAGAACAATGCAATACCCATAATAATTCTAATAATTTTTTCGTTAAATTTCGTCATAATCTTGGAACCAGTAAATGATCCAATAGCAGCTGCGGCAACCATTGAAAGTAAGGTTGCACCTTCCATCTTGATAGCATCAATAAATAGGAATGCCTCTGTGATAACTGGAATGGTACAGGCAACTGTCAATGTACCTGGAATTAATTTATCTGATTTCAAATATTTAGTAACTTTTAATAGCAAAGTAGTTGGTGCATAACTTCCGATACCCAATGTATCTAAGAAGTTCGTGATAAAACCAATAACCCCTGCCACAACCATATTTCCGTCATTTTCATGTCTGTGCTTGTAGTAATCGGCGAAAAAGATGATAGCGAAGTAGATCAAAACTACTGCTAAAATAATTTGTACAACTAAAACCACGGCGTTTCCTCCTCTACTTCAGTTCGAAACCTTTAGATAATGGGTCTGTTGGGTCGAACATGAAATTATTAAATCCTGTGATCCAGGCTGAACCAGTAACTTCTGGTATAACTGCTGGTAATCCGCCTTCTTCTACTTCCTTAACAACACGGCCGTAGAATTTTGTTTCTAGGATACTTTCATAAACGAATTTTTCGTCAATATCAAGTTTTCCTCTAGCATGTAATGTAGCCATCTTAGCACTTGTACCAGTACCACAAGGTGAGCGGTCAACTTGACCATCACCAAAGACAACAACATTTTGAAGTGTTGATTCTTCATCTTTTGGTTCGCCATACATTTCAACTAAATCAACAGTCTTAATATGGTCTAGTGTTGGATGTTGAATTTCTACTTGATCATTAACAGCATGCAAGATCTTCATACCTACATCTGCTAATTTTTGTGAATTACTTGGTTCGATTTTTTCGTTAATTTCTGAAACTGGTAAAATTGCGAAGAAACTTCCACCAAATGAGATGTCCAAAGTAACTTCCCCAACATCAGGAACATTTACTTTAACGTCTTTCTTATATAGGAATGATGGTACGTTTTGGAATGAAACGCTCTCTACTTGTAGTCCTTCTTTTAGATGTGCAACGGCATGAACTAATCCAGCAGGTGTGTCTAAGACGACCTTCTTTTCAGTTGCGCCTGGTTCAACATCAACCATTCCTGTTTCAACGATAGCTGTAACAGCAGCAATTGTGTTGTGACCACACATGTTTAAGTACCCACCAGTATCCATGAAGACGATACCAAAGTCTGCTTCTGGATTACATGGTTCAAGTAAGAAAGCACCGAACATTTCATGATGACCACGAGGTTCTAACATGAGTGATGTTCTAATATCATCATAATTGTCGATCAAATACTGTTTCTTTTCAGCGATTGTGTTACCAACAAGCTTTGGAATACCACCAGTAACAATTCTAGCTGCCTCTCCAGCAGTATGTGAGTCGATTGCAGTCATGCTTCTACTAAATTGCATTATATTTCCCTCCTATTTTGTAACTTGTCCATCTTTTCTCATTTTTAACTTTAATAGTCCTAACGCCTTATGAGCGTCTTTTTCACTAAGATTATTCTCACCAACGACTTCGGTTTCAGTTCCGCTCTTTGATTTATTAATATCTAAGACGAATTTTGTGTGTTCGTTTTCCACCACAAATCCCGCTTGTGTACCAATAAATTTCAGCCCAACTATACTAATACCTTTGTCACCAATTTCAGTCATGGTATTCATGAAATCCACATCGGAATTTCCCCAGCCATCTGCTGAAATAATAGCTCCATTAGTACGCATAGCCTCAAGCCAAAATGCAGTCCTTCTACCAACTAGATTTTTCAAATAATTATCTTGCGGTGTTCCCACCAGAATAACGCCTTGAAAATCTACGTCAGGATCACTTGCTACGACCCTAACTAGCGGATCATGAAAATGATGCATAGTTGTTTCTTTTGTTGAAGGTCCAATACCCATTTCATTACCTCCTAAACTAAGGCATGAATAGCGCCATCACGGTATTCATTCGCAGAAAGTAGAATGGGCATATTATCCATATCAATAATGGAAATACCTTTTTCAATACCGCCCGGCTCTTTTGCAAAAACCATATTGTCGTACATGGCACCTTGCCCAGCTACTTCTTTAACGATAGCAACTTTAGGTTTGCCAGGATGTTTAATATCTTCATATTCAAAACTCTCAGCGGCATCACGGCCATTCATAACTTTTAAAATTTCTCTAATTGGTTGGAGAAATTGATCAGAAGTATTAAACACCATTTCACAGGTTTCCCGATTGAACTCAAAGTCTGATTTTAAAATAACATCAATAAGAATAATTACATCATCAGAACTAGGAGTTCCATCTGTGTCAAACTTAATTTTCTCATCAAGATAGCCATCTGAAGAACCAAATTCATGTAATTGCACACCGGTTTCATCGGCACCGGTCAAAATTACACTGACACCAGTTAAAGTATTCGACATACCATAGCCAATATTACCCAATACTTTTGTTGAAATTGGAATAACATCCATAATCGTATTGATTTTAAAATGACAATCTTTTGGATCAACGAGTTTTACATTCACTGATTTCAAACGATCATCAATGTCAAATAACGGATGGTCTGGTATTTGCATACTATTCTCTGTTAAATGATATTTGGGTCCAATTGTGACATCTTGCATCGAAAATGCATTTATAGTTAGAGTATTTTTATTCATTTGAAAATCCCCTTACTAACAATAAAAGGAGGGAATATATATACCCTCCTTTTATGGTCAAACTAGACCTTAGCTATATATTCATATGGTAAAGGCACAATTTTTCCTGGTGAATCAAGAATTTCAAGTTGCTTCAAAGTGTCCTTAACAATGCCTGTTTGCATTTCAACATTGTGAGGCTCACCGGCATTAGCACCCATTGGTACACGAGGAGCAGTTGCTCTAGGTGAACCATTTTGACGTACAACTGGAGGTAATGCGGCAATTAAAATTGTAGGAATCCCAACGGATTCGATTGCTCTCTGCACGATCACGGCAGATCTATGACAAGTTCCTCAACCGGCAGTCATAATTACGGCGTCAACATCTTCAGCCTTTAATTTTTGAGCAATTTCTGGACCAGTTTTATCTGTAAAGGCTTCGATGTCACCACCACCACCCATGAATCCGTATTCAACGGGGGCTAAACCTTTAATGAAACCTGCTTTTGCTAGTTCACGCAATCTATCGATTGGGAACATACAGTTAATATCTTTATTAACATCACTATTATCATAACCACCATGTGATACCATCAAGTCATCTGATTTTGTATCCCAAGGGATCTCACGGTAACTTGTATCACCGGCTAGATTAAATCTTTTATCACTCTTTAGATGAACACCAGCAGCCGTAGCAATTCCGATCTTCATATCTTTCAGCTCTTTTGTAACAGGTGCCCAAACAGGCTGAGGTGTGATAGGAACATAAATTTCTGACTGTAAGCCATCATACTTCTTTAAGGACATTATTCTTCCTTCCTTTCCTTAGTACGCTGTTTTATCTCAATTTGATGTTTTTTATAATCATCAATAGCTTTAACGTAATCTGCATTCGGGGTTTCGGATAGGACTTCGGGATAGGACATTAAAAATCCTACTTCATGTCCAACTTGTGGTTCATGTTCAGAGATCAACATTCTCTTAGGTATTTTCAGAGTACCTAATCTTCCCTTCAATTCAATCATGACACCTGCATCTGTAACTTCAGAAATAATACCTTCAAAAAGTTTTTCTGTAGATGCGTAATTTAATAAATCGTAATTATCCATACCGGTTACCCTTCATTCATTATTCTTTTTCGTAGATTTCAAGTCTCTTCTTGCTCTTTGGCAATGATTGCTCATTTGGAGCTCTGTCGATCTTGATATCGTCATGTTCTTCGATAACCTTAAGGTTATTTTCTTTAACATTTGGATTCCACTTACGTTCAGCTTTTTCAATCTTACCGCCAGCCATCTTTGTTTCCAACATAGCTAGAGCTCTGATTGCATCTTCTTGACATAATGTGTTGTTCTCAAGAATTTCGTTTTCAATACCTTGAGCAGATTTGTTATTATCAACCATTGCGTCCATGTACTTGTTACCAACAACAAGAGCACCTTGAACGGCACAGTATGACATACCAACAACAGGAACGCCTCTTTGACCGATTTGTTCGATATGTGATGCGAAGTCAATATGGTTGTTACCAAATCCTTCAGTTGTAACAATAGCACCATCAAGGTTCATTGCTTCAACAGTCATTCCAAGTCTCTTAGAAACATAGAATTTCTCAGTATTTGCTTGTGGTGAACCAACAAATAAAATACCAACTAAGTCAATATCTTCGTCTTCCATGGCTGCTTTAACCATAGGTTCACGCCAGTAGTGACGAGACATTTCCTTAGAAGCAGGTCCAATACATGTCAATGCGTGGATACCACCATCTAATACTTCAAGTGGTGATAGCATAATTGGTAAGTTACCAAGGTCAACGTTAGGTTTAGCACCTAATGTACCAACAGGTTCTATAGGCATGATCAAGTTATCATGCATAGCACCTTGTCCCATGATTTCCTTAACAATAACAACACGTTTTTGACTTGGATGACGTACTTGTTTGATTTCTTCTTTGTCAGTTACAAGACTAGCATCAGCCTTCTTAAGGGCTTCTCTGATTTCTTGAGTAATAACATCAGCGGCTTTGTGGGAAGCTAGAGGACCTACACGTTCCATGTTACGTCCTGCTTCAATTGTTACTTGAGCTTTAATGAGGATATCGCCTTTATCTGGTGAACCAGGACGACCCCACATAATATTCTTGCTCATTTCACCTTCAGATGAACCGAATTCACCAATTTGAACTCCGTTTTCATCTGTTCCTGTTAATACAAAGACAGCTCCATCGATAACACGTGTAACACCTGTACCGATTTCTCCTTCAGTCTTTGTAGCAATAGGTTGAACATCCATGATTGTTTCACTATATTTGTCATAATCGTCAGGTGTAATGATGTCTAAAGTCATATCTTTAACGATATCTTGAGTTTCAACAGCTTCTTCACACAATTCTTTAGGTGTTCTAATAGTCAATGTTGTACCATTGATCTCTGTCTTGTCGCCAAAGTCTACTTTGTCGATCTTAACATGATCACGTTCCAACTCTCTAACGACTTTAGCTTCAACATCATCGTCTGATGCGGCTGAGTCATCTGAAGCTGGTGCTGCAGCGGCATTACTGTCGGCAGCTAACTTAGCTTCACTTTGAGCTGCTGGTGCAGCTGATACTGCTGATGCCATAGGAACTTCTAGATGAATTCCTTTACCTTCAGCGATATCAATTTTAATTGTTCCATTAGAAGTGCTTGCTACAGAAGCTGGTGCAACTGTTGTATTTGCAGTTTCTACGTTTTCAGTAGCTACAGGTGCTGATGCATCTGCACTATCATCATCAGATGATGAATCATCGTCATCACTAGAATCGTCGTCCATTGTTTGAATATTATCAACATTTGCAGCTGTTAATGGAATAAGTGCATCTGTTGTTTTGCTCAATGTTGCGCCTAGTACTTGTCCGATTTTTAATACATCGTCTGGTAATTCGAGAAGTCCGGAATCTACGTAATCATCAAATAATGATGGATCTTCCAAATTTGGTGCTTCGATAGTAATTCCGCCCTCTGCTCTACAGCATAGGACAGCTGGGTCATTAATATGATCCATTGCTGTTTCTTTAGTTATAGACATATCCTGTCTACCTCCCTTGAAAATTACTTAGATTGAAAATCATCTGGAAGTTTACGATATAGTCTATGACCTGCTGCTCTTAAAACGTGATCTGTAGAATGATAAACTGAAACTCCTACACGAGGAGCTACACCGGTTACGGTGTTTGTTCAATCTTGACATGTTCCCGTCAAAATTGATTCAGCTCCTTCTTTCTTCATTCCAAGGACTGCATCAGCCTGTCCAGGACAAATTCCTGGAAGACTACAACGATATCTTCCATTTACTAAAACCATTCTCTTACAACGACGGAACGAAACTACTTTTCCACCCATTTTATCAACTATTTCACGAAGACGAGGTTCCTGTCCACCGCACTCACACTCAAGAATACCGAACTTCTTGCCATGAGTATCGGGGTATGGCATTGCTACTAAGAATCCACTTGTTGTCTTTGTAACAGGTGTTTCTTCTGTACCAGTGTGTCCAGTAAATGGACCACCGACAGTAATATCACCGTGTGGATTAATGTAACCACCAGATGCATCGATAAAGTGTTTTGCTGATAATCCGATCGGAATATTTTCGTATACAGTCGAATGTTCCTTAACTCTTCCGTCAACAGTAATATCTTTATCAATAACAGGTTTTCTCAATTCTATAGCTTCGACAATTCTTTTTACTGTCTCAACGTTTTGAATAATTGCATTAGCTTTAATAGGTAGTTCACCTGGTTTAAGAACTATATCGAGTAGTTGTCTAACAATAACTCTTTCATCACCGGCTGGGTACATATTAGTTAAGAATTTAACTTGAATGTTAGGTTCATTCTTGCATGCTTTACCAAGTGCAATAACTGCATCATGGTGAATCTTCTTAATTGCAATGTAACCAACTTTAGCACCTGTAATTTCTAGTAAGTATTTAACACCACGGACGATTTGTTCTGGGTAGCGTTCTTCAACTTCGGTATTATGACAAAATAAAGGTTCGCATTCAGCGGCATTTACGATTAAATAACCACCAGGAATCTTATTTGAAAGTTTAACTGCTGTTGGGAATCCAGCACCACCAGCACCTACAACACCTGCGTTTTCAATTGCTTCTAGATAATTATCAGTTTCAGGAAGTTTGACGTAGTCTTCCATATCTTGTTCCTCATCTGGATCCAAGATAATTCTGTCATCTTCAATAGCTGTGACTGTTCCAGTTAGACTACTATGGATATTAGCACCTAAGCCATTAGGCTCTGCAATAAGTTCCCCTCTTAGAACATGTTGGCCAACTTCGACAATTGGTTTATCGGGTGCACCAACGTGTTGCTTTAGTAAATATGTGACTTTTTCCATCATTTCACCTCCCTCCAAATGTAATAGCGAAATGTTGACGTTTTCATTCGCAAGTTCATAGTATCACAAAATATTCATAATTTTAATAGCAATTTGTATATTTATTAAAAAAATAAAAACACTTGACACACTACCATAATTGAATTCTTTGTAGTATAATGTGCGGTTACAATTGTTAACACAATCAATCACAATGTAATATTTTTATATACATATGGAATATTTTTTATTCCTTGACATCTTTTTCTAAAACCTAAGTTGAATATTGATATTTTTATGCTATCATTATTTCTGGGAGTGGATAGGTTCTGGTGTTCCTTCTAGTCTTCAAAACTAGTATGAGGGGTTAGTAGCTTCTTGGGTGGGTTCGATTCCCACACATTCCCGCCAGAGAATATAAATTGGATTGTTAACAATTCAAACTAAAAAAATTTTTATGGGAATTTTTCTCATAAAACAAAAAGGATGAAGTCTAAGACTTCATCCTTTTTGTTTTATTTCTTATTTGTAAATTCTAGGTAGCCGATCTGTCAAACAGCAGAGTATCTCATAATTGATCGTTCCTGCATATTGAGCAGCGTCTGTGGCAGTAATTTCTTTATCGCCATCTTTACCTATCAAAGTAACTTTCGTACCCACAGGTAGTTCTTCAGGTAGTTTAACCATAAATTGATCCATACAGATTCGGCCAACGATTGGACACTTTTGACCATTTATCAAAATATCATAGCCTTGCATCCTTCTCAGCCAACCATCTGCATACCCAATCGGTACTGTTCCGATCCATTCTGGTTTTTCACTGGTGTATGTAGCACCATAGCCAACCTTTTCACCTTTATCGATCTTTTTAACAAAGACTAATTGTGAATGCAAACTTAGTGCTGGCTTTAATTCAAAAGGAACTTCTGGAATATCCGTTCCTGATGGATTTAATCCATACAAGCCGATTCCAAAACGTACCATATTTATAGCGAGATCTTTATGCCACAAAGCCGTTGCGGTGTTAGCACAGTGGACATACTTAAAATCGATTGGTAAGTCTGCTTTCATTTCCTTAAATCGTTTCACCTGTTTTAAGAAATATGTTTCATCAGGATTATCAGCTGTGGCAAAATGAGTGAATAATCCTTCTGGAATAAAACTATCCGGATTGTCCTTAATAAAATTGCAAGCCTCAACTAAGTCTGCTTTCTCACGGAATCCGATCCGGCCCATACCACTGTCGATTCCAATATGGATCTTTAACTTCGAAATATCTTCATTAACTGCTTGTTTTAACCAATCTAAAGAGCCGATCGTTAATGATATATCATTATTAACAGCTAAAATGGCATGTTCTACCGGTGTGATACTTAAAACTAAAATTGGCACTTTAACTCCAGCGTTACGTATCTCTAGAGCTTCATCTAGCGTTGTTACACAGAGCCCAGAGGCCCCATACTCAACTTCTGCCTTCGCCACTCTAACTAAGCCATGACCATAGGCATTCGCCTTCACAACGGCAAATACAGCGGTCCCTTCAGGAACACTTTTGATCTCACTTTGTAAATTATGTTTCAAATTATCTAGGCTCACTTCAACGTAGGCAGGTCTATGTGTTGATGGTAACATTAATTATCCTCCTCTAGAATTACTTCCGTAATCACTAATTCGTCCGTATCTGAAATGGAAATGAATATTTTACCATAAAAAATTTCTGTTTTGATATAAGGCTGACCAGATTCGTAATTTAAAATGCTTAAATCATGAAATCCTATTTTACCAAGTCCTGTACCCATAGCCTTAGTAAAAGCTTCCTTGGCAGAAAATCTACCAGTTAAATAGGTCATTTTAGCTTTTTCAGTTTTTTTGGCATTAAATGCTTCAAGTTCTTCAGATGTAAGAATTTTATCTGCAAATTTTGGCAAACGTCTGTAAATATTTCTTACTCGCTCAATTTCGGCAATGTCTACTCCCAATCCTTTTATCATCTATCATTCTCCATCATTTTTTCTCAAAAAAAGACAAAGTAAAATTAATTACCTTGTCCCCTCATGTCACTTATTATAAAACATTTTATGATAATTCTAAATCTTCAAGCTTAGATTGTTGTTCTAATCTTAAATGATTTCTTTGATTGACCTTGTTTCTTCTTGTTTCCACCATTGCCACTACGACGTTTATCGCCGTTTGAATGGTTTGAGTGGCCGCCACGATGATCGTCACGATTTCTTGAACGATGTTCGTTACGTCCACCACGATAGTTTCCATTTCCACGATGACGTCTGCCATGACCTGACTTGTTACGGCTAACTTTTCTTGATGGAAGTGGTCTTTCAGGAGCAATCTTAACTGGTACACTTTCAGCATCCTTGATCATGTCATTTAATAACACTTTGACAAGATCTTCTGGTGAATACTCGCCAAGAAGTTCTTTAACAACATCGTCAAAACGATCTAAGTTGTTGTTTGTCAAAGTATCTTTAATTTCATCTTTAACAGACTCCATTTGACCTTTAAGAACTTCTGTATCTGAAGGTGGAGCTAGTGGTGTCATACGTTTCTTAGTAAGATTCTCGATCGTACGTAAGTAACTCATTTCGTTTGGTGTAACAAAAGTTACAGAAACACCAGAATGTCCGGCACGTCCAGTACGTCCAATACGGTGAACATAACTGTCTGGATCTTGAGGAATATCATAGTTATACACATGTGATACACCTGAAATATCAAGTCCACGAGCAGCAACATCAGTAGCTACTAAGTAGTCTAATTTTCCAGCCTTAAATTTACGTAAGACGCTAGTTCTCTTATCTTGAGATAAATCACCATGAATACCTTCTGCATTGTATCCACGAGCTTGTAAACCTCTTGTCAATTCGTCAACACGACGTTTTGTACGACCAAAGATCAAAGCAAGTTCTGGTGCTTGTACATCAAAGATACGTGTCATCAAATCAAATTTTTCAAAGTCACGTGACTTAACAAAATATTGATCGATATTATCTGCTGTTAGTTCCTTTGACTTGATCTTAACAACTTTAGGATCAGTCATGAACTTATCAGCGATCTTCATGATAGGTTTAGGCATTGTAGCTGAAAATAGTAGTGTTTGATGTTCATGAGGAACATTAGATAAAATGCTTTCAATATCTTCAACAAATCCCATGTCTAGCATTTCGTCGGCTTCATCTAGCACAACTGTTTTTACATTAGCTAATTTAACCGTGTGACGGTTAATATGATCAAGTAAACGTCCTGGTGTTCCAACAAGAACGTTAGGATGGTTCTTTAAAGCACGAATCTGTCTTCTAATGTCAGAGCCACCATAAACTGATTGAACTCTAACTTTTTTCTTACGGCCTAATTTATATAACTCTTCTTGAGTTTGAATGGCCAATTCTCTTGTAGGTGAAATAATTAAGGCTTGAATGTCGTTTGAAGCCATATCTACTGCATCTAAGATAGGAAGTCCAAAGGCAGCAGTTTTTCCGGTACCTGTTTGGGCTTGTCCAATCACGTCATCGCCAGCTAATACTAGCGGAATAGTTTGTGCTTGGATGGGGGTTGTTTCTTCGAACCCGGCTTCATCAACAGCACTTAATAGTTTTGAATCTAAATTTAATTCGTTAAATTTCACAAAAATCCTCCAAGTTAAAACACGATAAAATCACAGACGTTTACTTTATCACGTTTTTCTATCATTCTCAAATGGCAAACTTAAATTAACGCATGTAAAACGTTTTCTAAATGGATTCCATGACTTGCTTTCAATAATAATGTGTCACTTGAGTTTAAATCTTTCTTAATATCATCAGTTAATTTGTCTAACTGATCTTTTTGATACCACTTTAAATTATCTGAACTGTATTTATCAGTCAGCTTAGCGGCTAAATATTTCATATAATCGCCGACTAAATATACTTTGGCAAAATCGTCTGAATTAATATAGTCTGCCAATGATTCGTGTAGTTCCCTAGAAGCATCGCCTAATTCCAAAATATCGCCCAGCACAAGGATTCTTCTTCCCTTTGTTGGAATATTCTTGAGGTTGCTCAAAACTTCGATCACAGCGGTTGGATTAGAATTATAAACGTCGCTCAAAATATCGGCGCCGTTACTTGCTTTCAACCACTCAGTTCTATTTTCTGTTACATAAAGGTTCTTAAGAGCCTTTTGCATTGCTTCTGGTTTGATATGTGATTCTAGTCCAACCAATAATGCTGCAAGTGCGTTATTAACGTTATAATCGCCCATCATTGGAATTGTAAATTCAATCTCTGGCCAAAGATTAGTTTTAAAAGTTGTAGAAGTTTTACCAGCATTGATTTCAGTAGCATAAAGAGTGTCATCATCTTTACGTCCAAAAGTATACTTTCGCTGTTCAACATTCTTAGCCCGATCTCTAAGTAAAGGTTCATCCCCGTCATATATGAATCTGCCGTCTTCTTGCAAATGTGAAACTATCTCCATTTTGGCATCAGCAATTTTATCTCTAGTTCCAAAGAACTCGATATGTGCTTCACCAATCATAGTGATAACCGAAATATCAGGATTAGCAAGACTACTTAGATGTTCAATTTGACCAGTACGATCCATGCCCATTTCTACTACTAAGACTTCCGTATTGATAGGCATGTTTAAAATCGTATAAGGAACACCTATTTCATTGTTAAAACTCTTTTGGGTCCTGGCAACATTGTTACTTGTCTCTAAGACACTAGCAATCATATCTTTAGTAGTCGTCTTTCCATTGCTACCAGTCACTGCTACAACCTTAGGGTTAACCTTAGCAAGATAATACTTAGCTAAAGTATCGAAAGCCTTAGCAACATCCTTAACTACAACATATGGGATGTCACGATTTGGAATTTCATGGTCACTTTGCCATACTGTAGCATGTACACCATTTTCGATCGCATTGTTGATAAAATCGTGTCCATCTCGTTCACCTTTTAATGGAAAGAACAAGTCGCCTGCTTTAGCCTCTCGACTATCAAAGCAGACTCCGGTAACGTCAATATCAACAATATCGTCAACGTCTAATTTTAAAGCAGAATAAACTTCTTTTAACTTCATTTTCATGAAAAAAAATTCCCCAATTCTAACAAATATTTAATACTGTTTATATAAAAAGAGTATACTAAATTACTTAGAAAGGACTTGATGTATTATGACTCCCCAAACAAAAGATGAACCCCAGAGTAATAACTATTGGAAAAGGAACCTAAAGGTTCTTTGGTTCAGCACTTTTATGACAGGAATTGGCTTCAGTATGATTACACCCTTTATGCCATTATACATTAATCAGCTAGGCAATTTCACAAAAAGTCAACTTGTAATTTGGAACGGAATTGCATTTTCATCTACCTTTTTAGTCATGGCAATTGCTTCTCCTATTTGGGGGAAAATTGCTGACCGAAAAGGTCGTAAGTTAATGCTTATCCGTGCCGCGCTCGGAATGTCGATCGTCATTTATTTACAAGCTTTTGTAACAGCTCCTTGGCAATTAGTTGCTTTAAGACTGCTGCAAGGTGTTTTCTCTGGTTTCGTTAGTAATGCCAGCACTTTAATTGCCTCAACCGCACCAAGATCCGAAAGTGGAAAAGCACTTGGAACCTTAAATACTGGTGTTATTTCCGGTACGCTGTTAGGACCGTTAGCTGGTGGTGTGATCGCACAATATCTCGGCTTTAGAATTCCTTTTATGGTTACCGGAACTTTACTATTTACAGCATTCATTCTAGTAGTCATCTTTATAAAAGAAGATTTTAAACCAGTTACAAAGGAAGAAGAAGCGAGTACAACTGAGATTTTTCATAAATTAAAGAATCCCAATTTAATTTTGGCAATGTTTGTTACGACAATGATCATCCAAACATCAAACAACTCGATCAATCCGATCATCAGTCTGTACGTTAAGCAATTAATGAATGGTTCCGACAAAGTTACCCTTATTTCTGGGGTGATCGCGGCTATGCCAGGTATTGCTAATGTTATCGCCGCACCAAGGTTTGGTGCTTTAGGAGATAAAATAGGTACAGGCAAGATTTTGATCGGTGGTCTGATCTTTGCCGTTATTGTCTATATACCACAGGCGTTTGTTACAAACGTTTGGCAACTAGGTATCTTAAGATTCCTAGTTGGTATCTCTGATGCCTGTTTGTTCCCACAGGTCCAGACCATCTTAGCCAAAAACGCCGATGCAAAATATACAGGTAGAATCTTTGGATATAACCAATCATTTCAATCAGTCGGAAATGTTTGCGGACCTTTATTAGGGTCTTATATCTCCAGCATCTTAAGTTACTCGGCTGTATTCATAAGTACAAGTATTCTAGCTTTAATCAATTTTGGATGGGTATTTTCACATATGAAGTCAAAAAAAGCTAAAAAATAAAAGCCTTCCCGAGAAAGGATGGCTTTTTATTTGTTTTGCAAACCATATTTCTTGTTGAAACGGTCGATACGTCCATCTGCTTGAGCAAACTTTTGTTTACCTGTGTAGAAAGGATGTGAGTCAGATGAAATTTCAACACGAATTAATGGATATTCTGTACCTTCATAATCTGTTGTTTCACTTGAGTTAACAGTTGAACCAGCTAAAAACTTCTTACCTGTTGATGAGTCCATGAAGACAACTTGATGGTACTCTGGATGAATTCCTGTTTTCATTCTATGTCGCTCCTTTGCCCTAAATCTTTTGCAGAAATAGAGATTAAATTTACTAACGGTGTTTAATGTTATCATGGATAGCAATAATATTCAATATAATTCTAGTTTTCCAAGATTATTTTTTGATCAGATATTTCATCGATCAAGTCTTTATCATGATCGATCAACAGCATAGTTGGATGCTGTTTTTTTATTGCTTCAATGATTTGCTGACGAGTAATTACATCTAAATAATTTAATGGCTCATCCCAAAAATACAAATTGGCCTCTTGCGATAGACTGATCGCCAAAGCGACTTTTCTTTTCTGACCTTGGCTCATACTTTCAATATTCTGCTCAAAAAGATTTCTTTCAAAACCTAATTTACGCAAGTTAGAAAAAACCATCTCCGGATCGATTTTTTTATCCTGTGCTAGCTGCCTAATATTGCCTACTAATTGATCTTCTTGTGCCAAATAAGAAATCTTGATTCCCTTAGCAATCAAAATATCACCGGTTTGTTCAAATGGCTGCTCAATACCTAATAATTGTTTAAAGATCGTCGTCTTGCCGATACCATTCTTACCAATCAAAGATACCACTTGATCAACTGGTACTTTGAAACTCGTTTTAGGCGTTCTAACATCTTCATGAATTAATTCCAAATTATCAACTTTGATAAGCGTTTTAGGATGATTCAATTCATGATAATTCAACTGGATCGGTTCTTCGATTTCGATATTTTTTAACAGTGATTGTTTCTTTTCAATTTCTTCATCGACACGTTTAGAAACAGTTTTGGCTTTTTTCATCATTTTAGCAGCTTTATGGGTGATAAAACCTTTATCAAGATTAACCTTTTGTAATCCTGTCTTATTCTTTTGTTTCTCTGATTGATTAGACCAGTTTTCCCTTTTAACAGCTGTTTCATGCAATCGGGAAATATCTTTTTTTAGCTGTCTTTTTTCATCAAATTGCGATTGATCTTGTAAATTTTTCTCACGCTCCCAAACATCAAAGTTTCCCTTATAAATATCAACGTTTTGACGATTTATGGAAATCACGTGGTCAATAACTTCATTCAAAAAAGTCTTATCGTGACTGATGACGATAAATCCTTGTTTACTTTTCAAATAATCCGCTACTACTTGCCTGCCATCAATATCCAAATGATTAGTCGGTTCATCTATCAATTGAAAGCCATAATCATCAATAAACAAAATTGCTAATAATATTTTTGTCTGCTCACCTGGACTAAGTGTTGAAAAAGTTTGACTCAAAATATCATTTTTGACTTTTAACTTTTCAAGTTCTACTTCGATCTTCCAAAAATCATACTCTTCTAGATCCGTTAACTCTTTGATCACTTCAGTCGTCGATTTATTTTTATTAACAACTTTTTGTGGATAATAATAAAAGTTCAAATTAGAAACGATTTTACCTTGATATGGTAATTGACCTAATAATATTTTCATCAAAGTGGTTTTACCACGTCCGTTACGACCGATCAGGCCTAATTTCCAACTCTCATCTATTTGTAAATTCAATGAATCAAAAAGATTGTCGACCATTTGATCATATTTATAACTCATATTTTCTATTTGAATAGTTCCCATACTGCATGCACCCCTTTGTGCATTTGACCAGTTTCATTCCAACAAAAAAGAACGCTAATTAAACAGCGTTCTCCCATTCTTACTTACAGGAAGGCGCAGTTGTAGAAATAAAGTCGAAGTCAAATTACACACTTATTTTGTATAATTTAAAATTTCAACTTAATTTCTCAACGGCTGCACTCCCTCTCTTGTTTTAATCTAAAAATTAATTTAACAGCTTAATATTAGTTTGTCAATATTAAATTAAATCATCTGTCCCAACTAATGCAACATCAGCTGACAAAGCTCGCAACTTATTAACAACTTGATCATATCCTCTTAAGATATTTTCGGCGTTGTCAATAACAGTCTCTCCTTCAGCCATTAATCCAGCAATCATTAAACAGGCACCGGCACGAATTTCTTCAGCTGAAACTTCAGCACCTTGCAAATGTGCACCGCCTCTAACTAAGATCAAGTCATCTTCACTAGTAATGTTAGCGCCCATCTTATTTAATTCTGAAATATGTTTAACACGCTTTGGATAAATGGTATCGATCACCATTGCTTCTCCTTGCGCCTGCATTAATAACGGCGTTATAGGCTGTTGTAAATCAGTGGCAAAGCCTGGATATGGCATCGTTTTAATATTGACCGCTTTAAGATTAGGTGATTCGTTAACGTAGATACTATCTTCACCAATATCTAAATTAACGCCCATTTCATCGAGTTTAGCAATAAAAGCATCCAAATGTTCACTAATAATATTCTTAACTAAGATACCACCGCCATTGGCAGCAGCCAAACTTAAATAAGTTCCTGCTTCGATTCGATCAGGAATAATTGTATGAGCATTATTTGAACGTAGTGTATCCACTCCCTCAATACGGATAGTTTCAGTACCAACACCACGAATCACTGCTCCCATATTATTCAAAAAGGTTGCTAGATCAATAATCTCTGGTTCTTTAGCTGCATTTTCTATCACAGTAGTTCCTTTAGCTTTAACAGCTGCCAGAATTACATTAATAGTTGCGCCTACCGAAACCATATCTAAGAAAATTTTAGCTCCCTTTAAGCCCTCTTCTGGACTCGTAATAATGATTTGACCATGCTTATTTTCAACATGTGCCCCTAGTGCTTCAAAGCCTTTGATATGTTGATCAATGGGACGAGGTCCAATGTCATCCCCACCGGGAAAACCTACTACCGCCTTACCAAATCTTCCTAGCATAGCACCCATGAAATAATATGATGCACGCAAACTACTTACCTTACCACTAGGCAATTCGGCAAATTGAATCTGTGTCGGATCAATCTTTAATACATCATCTTCCATTGAAGAAGAAACGTTCATATCTTGGAGAATTGAACGTAAGTTTTTAACATCTCTAATTTGTGGTACTGAATCCAACACCACAGGAGTATCTGATAAAATTGCCGCCGGAATAAGTGCTACGGTACTATTTTTAGCACCTCCAATAGTAACTTCACCTGATAACTTTTTTCCACCATTTATTACAAGTTTTTGCATAAGCTTTTCCCTAACTATTTTAAACTAATACTACATATTTTCTTCATCAAGACCAGATGCAGCACCAATAAATGCCTTGAATAATCCCTCTGGCTTCGTTGGTCTGGATAAAAATTCAGGATGATATTGCACAGCAATATGGAACTTGTTTTCTGGAACTTCAATAATTTCTACCAAACGGTTGTCTGGTGAAACTCCTGAGAAACTAAGTCCAAGTTCTTCAAATTGTTTGCGATAATCATTATTAAATTCATATCTGTGTCTATGTCTTTCTTGGATAACTGATTGATTACCATAAGCTGCTGCAGTCTTTGAACCTGGTTTTAACTTACATGGATATGCACCCAAACGTAATGTACCGCCACGATCTTCAAGATCTTTTTTATCAGCCATAATATCAATGATCTTATTAGCAGCATTGTCATCAACTTCACCAGTTGTCGCATCAGAAATTCCGGCAACATTTCTAGCAAATTCAATACTTGCCATTTGCATACCTAAACAAATTCCAAAATAAGGAACATCATTTTCACGGGCATACTTAATAGTTGTGATCATACCTTCTAGTCCTCGACTACCAAAGCCACCGGGAACTAAAATACCATCAGCATCCTTTAGAAGTTCAGCAACGTTATCTTCCGTAATTTCATCTGCTGAAATCTTCTTTAATTCTATATCAGTATTATATACATATCCAGCCGAACGAAGTGCTTCTGTAACAGAAATATAAGCATCTTGTAACTTTGTATACTTTCCGACCAAAGTAATTTTTGTAGTATGTTTCAAGTTATGGACACGATTTACTAGTTTATTCCAGTTTGTCATGTCAGCTTCTTTAGTATTCAAATGCAAATAACGGCATACAATATCATCAAAGTTTTGTGCTTGAAGATTTAAAGGAATGTCATAAAGTGACTCAGCATCACGAGATTCGATAACGGCCTCTGAATCAACATCACAGAATGATGCAATTTTATCTTTCATGCTTTGTGGCATTTCTTGTTCCGTACGAACAACCAAAATATTAGGTTGGATTCCGATTCCACGTAATTCCTTAACACTATGTTGTGTTGGCTTTGTCTTCATTTCACCAGCAGCTCTTAAATATGGAACTAAAGAAGTATGGATGTAAACGACGTTCTCTGAACCAACTTCTGACTTCATTTGACGCAATGCCTCAAGATATGGAAGTGATTCAATATCACCAACAGTACCACCGACCTCAGTAATAATTACATCTGAATCAGTAGTAGTAGCGGCACGCATAATTTTTTGTTTGATCATGTCTGTAATATGTGGAATAACTTGTACAGTTGCACCATTGTAATCACCACGACGTTCGCGACGGATTACTTCGGAATAGATTTTTCCGGTTGTAACGTTTGAATACTTATTAAGATCATTATCAATGAATCTTTCATAGTGTCCAAGATCAAGATCAGTTTCTGTACCATCATTTGTTACATAAACTTCACCGTGTTGGTATGGACTCATAGTTCCAGGATCCACGTTGATGTATGGATCAAACTTTTGCATTGTTACTTTAAGTCCACGATTCTTTAATAATCTACCAAGGGATGCAGCAACGATTCCTTTACCAAGAGATGAAACAACTCCACCTGTAATAAAAATATATTTTGTCATATTTTCCTCCACATACTATTGCTATTTTTGAAAGGGATTTCTTAAATAAAAATAAAAAAGTCCCCTATTCACACTGAACAGGGAACTTGTAATTAGACAATCTAATAGAGCCCAAACAATATAATACTGTTATATAACTCACTCGTCAAACTTTTAATCTATAAATTTAGATGTCATCGTTTTCATCGTCATCATCTTCGTCGTCGTCATCATCTTCCTCATCAAGGTCGATATCTGCGTCAGCGTCGTCACTATCAAATTCTGTTAATTGACCTTCAATACCATCATCAAGACCAGTATCTTTTTCATCATCACTGTCATCATCGACAGACAAGTCAGAGTTAGTGAATTTAGATAAATCAGGACCATTTGATGAGTCGCTACTATCGTCATCGTCATCATCCATATCATTTACCTCTAGATCACCATCATCATCGTAATCAATTACATCATCATCTTCGACATCATCACTCATGAAGGCATTAACTTTTTGTGCTGCCTTATGAGTATTTTCAGTTCCGTTATCCTCAGGATGATTTACTTCCTCATCAACAGAGTCAAATGGATACCATTCACGCAATCCCCAAACATTTTCCCCAAGCGAGAGAAAACTGCCGTCATTATTCAAATCGGTATAAAATTGTGGAAGACCTTCTTTAATTTGTTCATCAGTCTTGCCTAAGTAATCTTGTATTTTATTAACAATGTTAGAGAAGTTCATAGCTTCTTTGTTATTATTATCAAGGATTTCGTAGGCTACCTCGATTAGAGAAAGTTCCTCTTTGTTTTGATTCTTGAATTTTTCAAGTTCCAAACGGTACACGTCCTTTCGCAGCGTCTTACTAATAATCATATCTAGCTACGCCTTAAAAATCAATCTAAACTTATAATTTCCTACTATATTATTATCGTAAATCAAGTCATAATCAATATTTATTTTTCCTGAAAGCGGTCTATCAAGAATTTCTACTTGAGAATCTCTCGTAAAAGTCTGTAATGGCATAATTCCATATTCAGTTTCTATGTGTCCGCTATTATGATCTTGGTTTGTAAAATACAGTAATGAAGCTAAATTGGTACTTTCTGCCACACGCTTTAAATGAATTTCACCATTATCGGCGATCTTCAATAAAATTTTAGCCTGCTCGTCATTATCGAGTTTTTCATTGAATCGCAAATAAGTTGAATTTCCCACTCGTGTCAGCATCCCAGGCTCAAAAATTTTTGTATGAGTTAATTCTCCAGCTTGGGATATTTCCATATTTAACTCTACATTTACATCTAAACTATTATTTTCCAATATATAGCGCCTCTACATGATAAAATTAAAATAACAATTATATTTAGAAGAAGTGATCCAGTCAATGAACAATACAATTTTATTATACGACCAACAAATCAAAAAAGATGAAGAAATGCTCAATCCTTTTGCGGATACTGGGGCTATTTTGCGATTCGTTTCCGAAAGCAAAATACCTGTCGCTCATTTTTGGACAACACCCAAAACCGTAATTCTAGGATTACAAGATCAGCGATTAAGCAACCTTCCAGGTGGACTTAACAGCTTAGCCGAAAAAAATTATATTTACTATGTACGTAATTCAGGGGGCCTTGGTGTCGTAACTGACGATGGGATTCTAAATTTCACGTTATTTTTACCTGATAAAAACAATATCACAATCGATCAAGCTTATGAAGAAATGCATCAAATAATGCAAAAGACTTTTTCAAAAGATATTGCTACTGGTACGATCGAACATTCGTACTGCCCTGGTACATATGATTTAAGTATAGACGGTAAAAAAATTGCCGGGATCTCTCAACGTCGTTCAGGTGATGGTGTAGCAATTATGGCCTACATCAGTATTAACGGCGATCAAAAGAAACGTTCCCAGCTAATGAAAGATTTTTATGAAATAAGCGATTATCCGGTTAATAAGAAAATCGGCTTTCCAAAAATCGATATCCATTGTATGGAAAATCTAGATACCTTATTAAACCAAGAACTAACAATTGAAGATGCCAAGTTACGTATTCTGAAAACTATTGAAGAAAAATATACTGTCGACAAAAAACAATTCAATATAATTCAAAAGTCAGCTCCATATCTTGATGCCTATCAACAAACCATGGAAGATTTAATTTACAAAAACGATAAGTTAGCGGAGGTAAGTGAATGAAAATTCAAATGCTACCAAGGGAAAAGGTCTTTCGCGACCCGATTCATAACTACATTCATGTCCAGCATAAAGTTATTTTAGATTTGATCAACACTAAAGAGTTTCAAAGATTACGTCGAATTAAACAGTTAGGAACATCATCGTTTACCTTTCAAGGGGCGGAACATTCTCGTTTCACACATTGCATGGGGGTATACGAAATAACTCGCCAGATCTGTGATAATTTTCAAAGAAACTATCCTACTAAAGAACCTGGAGATGGTCTTTGGAATGATGATGAACGTATCGTGGCACTATGTGCAGCGTTACTGCATGATTTAGGTCATGGACCTTATTCCCACACTTTTGAGCATATTTTTAATACCGATCATGAAATGTGGACGCAAAAAATAATCACTTCAAAGGAAACTGAAATCAATCACGTCCTAAGACAAGTTTCAGATGACTTCCCCGAAAAAGTAGCTAGCGTTATTGATCATACTTACCCTAATCCGCAAGTAGTTCAAATGATCTCAAGTCAAATTGATGCTGACAGGATGGACTATTTATTACGTGACGCCTACTTTACTGGTACTAAGTATGGGATGTTTGATCTAACAAGGATCCTTCGTGTTATGCGTCCTTATGATAAAGGTATCGCCTTTGACAATGACGGTATGCATGCGGTTGAAGACTACGTTCTCTGCCGCTTCCAAATGTATCAGCAAATTTATTTCCATCCAGTCTCTAGAGGTATGGAAGTAGTTCTAACCAAATTATTGCAACGCGCTAAAGATCTATATAAACATAATCAAATGAATGGCTTTGAAATGCCAAGTTTATTAGTACCCTTCTTTACGGAAAATGTTAGTATCGACGATTATTTGTCACTTGACGATGGAATTTTGAATACTTACTTTACCCTTTGGCAAAGCTATCCTGATGAAATACTCAAAGACTTAGCATATCGTTTTTTGAGTAGAAAACCTTTCAAGTCAGCACAATACAATCATGAAACTAAAGCTAAATTACCAGAATTAGCTGAATTGGTTGAAAATACCGGATTTGATAAGAATTATTATACGGCTATAAACACCAGTTTCGATTTACCTTACGATATTTATAACCCGCGTCAAAATAAACGTAAAACCCAAATCGAAATCATGCAAGACGACGGCTCACTGATCGAACTTTCTACTATTAGCCGTTTGGTAAATGCCTTAACCGGTAAAATAACCGGCGATGAACGTTTTTATTTCCCTAAAACAATGATTGTTGAACATTCAAACGATATCTTCAGTGGATTTTACGATGCGTTCCAAAGCCATATCCACAACGATATGATCGTTTAATTTCAATTTCAGTTTCAAACGCTTTCAACTTTTGGCTTATTTTAATAGAATATAATTATAATTTTTAAGGAGGAGCTTTTTTATGAAGGAATTTTCAAACACGACTAGAATCGATAATTTGAAATCAATGCAAGATCAAGAACTCGATTTATTAGTAATCGGCGGTGGTATTACTGGTAGCGGGATAGCCTTAGATGCTCAAACTCGCGGGCTTAGTACCGGACTATTAGAAATGCGTGATTTTGCTTCTGGTACCTCCAGTCGCTCGACCAAGTTAGTTCACGGAGGTCTACGTTATTTGAAACAAGCTGCCATCAATGAAGTTCATGAAGTCGGTAGCGAACGTGCAATTGTTTATAATAATGCTCCACAAATTACAACTCCACTAAAAATGATGCTCCCCTTTTATTATGGCGGAACATTTGGACCGTTTACTACTTCGATCGGATTAGATGTTTACGATCGTTTAGCACAAGTTAAATCATCCGAACGTAAATATATGCTTGACCCTAAAAAAACGCTCCAAAGAGAACCATTCATCAAAGGCGAGAATTTAAAGGGTTCTGGTGTCTACGTGGAATATCGAACAGACGATGCCCGTTTAACTCTTGAAGTCATTAAAAAAGCCAACGAAGAAGGATCTTTAATTGCAAATTATACTAAAGTAACTGGATTACTTTATGATAGCCAAAAGAAAGTTTGTGGTGTTATTTTTAAAGATCTAATATCCGGAACTACTGGTGAGATATTCGCTAAGAAAGTTGTTAACTCCTGTGGACCATGGGTCGACGAAATAAGAGAAATGGATGGTTCTAACGTAGGTAAACATCTTCATTTAACTAAGGGTGTCCATCTAGTGCTCGATCATGAAAAATTCCCTATTTCTAACTCAATTTATTTTGACACACCATTCCATGACAATAGAATGATGTTTGCCATCCCTCGTGAAGGTAAAACTTATATTGGTACAACTGATACAACTTGGAATGACGATCCTAAAGAACCAAGTATCACAGTCAAAGATGTAACTTATATTTTAGCCGCTGCCAATCAAATGTTTGATCTCCCACAAACACTCACACCAGAAGATGTTGAATCTGGCTGGTCGGGAGTTCGTCCTTTGATTCAAGAAGAAGGAAAATCTCCATCTGAAATTTCTCGAAAAGATGAAATTTTCCAATCAAACTCCGGTCTACTTTCAATTGCAGGTGGAAAATTAACTGGTTACCGTAAAATGGCTGAAAAAATCGTTAACTTAGTAGCTAATCAACTAGCTCAAGAAGGCGATTATGAATATAGACCTGAACAAACTAAGAATCTCACTTTATCCGGCGGTGATGTTGGCGGTGACGAAGGCTGGTTGTCATATTATGACAATATGGCACAAGAAGGTGTTATCAATTACGATTTAGACCGCGAAGATGCCGAAAAATTAGTTCAAAGATACGGCTCTAATGTTGAAGAAGTATATAACTTACTGCCTGTTGAAAATAAAAAAGACAATTTGCCTAGAATTGACTGGGCGATGTTGCAATATGGACTAAAATCAGAAATGGTCGAACATCCAATCGATTATTTATTACGTCGAAGCAGTCAAATGCTTTTTGCAATAAATCACGAAAAAGAAATCCAAGCTCCAGTGATCGAATATATGAGTAACTTTTATCATTGGGATGACGAGACTAAAAAAGCTATGACTGATGAAGTTGATCAAAAATTGGCATTAACCGAATTAAAAGATGTTAAAAAAGCATACAAAGAACATATCGCAAAGATTACCGATTAAATACATTTAAATAAAAATATCATTACATCCCCTTTTAAAAACCTCAAAATATAGTAAAGTTGTTGTTGTACTTATTCAACAATGAAGGAGATTACGCGACATGTTTAAGGAATTTCAAGAATTCATTTCTCGTGGTAGTGTTGTTGACCTTGCTGTTGGTGTTATCGTTGGTGCTGCTTTCAATAGTTTAGTATCAGCGTTGACTACCTATATTCTTAACCCATTGATCGGTCTATTTATTGGTCAAATTGATTTAACTGATATGAAATTCCAAGTTTTAGGTGCAACTTTTCTAATTGGTGATTTCATTAATGCCATCATCAACTTTTTGATCATTATGTTTGTCATCTTTATGATCGTTAAACTTATGAACAAAATGCGTCGCGATGGCTCTAGAAGTAAATTTGACGAAAATGTTGAAGAAACAGATCCTCAACTAGAATACTTGCAACAGATCCGTGATTTATTAAGATATCAACAACAAAATGACCATAATCGAAGATATTAAAATAAATAGGTCCAGTAATCTGATTTTTTAGATTACTGGACCTATTTTTTTAAAATTGAAACGCGTGCCATAAGGCAGAGACCTCAACTTATCTACGAATATGCTCAGTCTCTGACCGCCTTATGGCACGCTCTTTTTTAAACTAATCCTTGTTGGTACATTGCCTGGGCAACTTTTTCAAAACCGGCAATATTAGCTCCAGCTTGATAGTCATCACCTAAATCATAATCTTTAGCTGCTTTAGAAGATTTAACATAAATATCTTCCATGATATTTTTTAATTGATTGTCTACTTCTTCAAAGCTCCACGATAGACGTTCACTATTTTGACTCATTTCTAAGGCCGAAACAGCGACACCACCGGCATTAGAAGCCTTACCTGGAACATAGATAATATTACTCTTCTTATACGCAATGATTGCTTCTGGTGTACTAGGCATATTAGCACCTTCAGCAACATATTTAACGCCATTTACATTCATCAATTCAGCTTGTTTTTCATTAATCTCATTTTGAGTTGCGCAAGGTAGTGCAATATCGTAATCAACATCTAGATCCCAAACTGAATCCATTGAATAAGTTGCTGTTTCTACACGTTTTACATATTCACTAATACGTCCGCGTTCTACTTCTTTAATTTGTTTAATGACATTGAGGTCGATTCCGTTTGGATCATAAATACATCCATCAGAATCTGACATTGTAACAACTTTAGCCCCAAAATCAGTTGCGCGTTGTAAAGCATAAATTGCCACATTTCCTGAACCAGAGATTTTGATCCTCTTACCTGATAAATGATCATTATGATCTTCTAACAAAGCATTAAGATAATATATCAACCCAAATCCAGTCGCTTCGGTTCTGGCTAAACTACCTCCGTAAGTCAAGCCTTTACCAGTTAATATCCCTGGTTTCGATCCATTTAGTCGCTTGTATTGACCATAAAGAAAGCCGATTTCACGACCGCCAACACCAATATCACCAGCTGGAACATCAAGATCTGGTCCAATGTGTTTTTGTAATTCTGTCATAAAGCTTTGGCAAAAACGCATAACTTCAGCATCAGATTTCCCTTTGGGATCAAAGTCACTACCACCTTTGCCACCGCCAATTGGAAGTCCAGTTAAACTATTTTTAAAAATTTGTTCAAAGCCTAAGAATTTTACAATACTTAAATTAACACTGGGATGTAATCTTAAACCACCTTTATAAGGTCCGATCGCCGAATTGTATTGAACACGAAAACCACGATTTATTTTAAAAGTACCATCATCAGCCATCCAGGGAATTCTAAATTGAAAGATTCGCTCTGGTTCGATCAAAGAACCTAAAATATTTCTTTTAATATATTCAGGATGACGTTTTAAAACTGGCTTAAGATCATCCAAAACTTCAAAAGCAGCTTCTTTAAATTCAGTTTGATCTGGATCTCTTTGTTCGATAGTATTTTTTAAATCATCAATATAAGTATTAACTTCTTCCATACATTTTCCCTCACTTATTTTTATTTATCAAAAAAGAACGGAATTTATCCGTTCTTTTTTTAGTTACGTTTGAAACGTGTATCAAATAATGGACTAACTGGTTCATTTTCGTGAATACGACGAATTGCATCACCGATCAATGGTCCAACTGAAACTTGTACCATTTTATCGATTATTTTTTCTTTTGGTAGATTAATTGAATCTGTAACGATCAATTGTTTGATTGGTGAAGCTTCAATTCTTTCAATAGCTGGACCTGAAAGGATCGGATGTGTACAACATGCATAAACTTCAGTAGCACCAGCGTCAATTAAAGCTTGTGATGCTAGAGAAATTGTACCGGCAGTATCGATCATATCGTCGATAATAATGGCACGTTTGCCTTTAACATTACCAATAATATTCATAACTTCAGCAACATTGGCACGAGGTCTTCTTTTATCAATAATAGCAATTGGTGTCTTTAAAAATTCAGCAAGTTTTCTAGCACGTGTAACACCACCGTGGTCAGGTGATACAACTACGGCATCTTCTTCAAGATGATTTGATAAGAAATAATCAGCCAACAAAGGAGCACCCATCAGATGATCAACTGGAATATCAAAGAATCCTTGAATTTGTGCAGCATGAAGATCAAGTGCTAAAACTCTTGTAGCACCGGCACGTTGCAACATATTAGCTACTAATTTAGCAGTAATAGGTTCACGTGAACGAGACTTTCTATCTTGTCTTGCATAACCATAATATGGAATAACAACATTGATAACATGAGCTGAAGCACGCTTCAAAGCATCGATCATGATCAGTAATTCCATCAAATTATCATTTACTGGAGCTGAAGTAGATTGAACTAAGAATACTTCGGCACCACGAATACTTTCTTCAATGTTAATTTGAATTTCACCATCACTAAAACGTGTAACTGATGATTTACCTAAAGGAAGTCCTACTTCCTCGGCAATTTTTTCTGCTAGCGGTTTATTTGAATTCAATGCAAAAATTTTAATCGGTCTATCACTCATTTGATATGACATTAATCTTCCACCCTTATTTCCATTCTTCACTATTTGATAGTGGTAATCTGTTCCAAAAATCTTCTTTATTAGTTTGACGCTGTCTTGCTATTGCCATTGCATGCTTTGGAATATCACTAGTAATAGTTGAGCCAGCAGCAATAAATGAATGATCGGCCATCTCTACTGGAGCAACAATATTAGAATTACTTCCAATAAATGAATGGTCGCCAATATTACTGTGCCATTTCTTAACACCATCATAGTTAACAAAGACAACACCACAACCTACGTTAATATCAGTTCCTAATGTTGCATCACCAACATAACTTAGATGACCAACTTTAGTACGATCACCGATCACGGCGTTCTTCACTTCACAAAAGTTACCAATATGAACATCTTTTCCGATTTCAGCTTTTGGACGTAAGTGAGAATTAGGACCTATGTCACTGCCTTCATGCATAGTTGCACTTTCAACAGTTGAACTTATGATCTTAACGTTATCTTCAATTGTAGCATTTTCCAGTCTAGAACCTGAACCGATCAAACAATCTGAACCGATTTTAGTTTGACCAAATATTTTTACATTTGGTTCAACGACTGTGTCATTACCAATTTCTACACCATAATCAATGTAGGTATTATCAGGATCAACTAAAGTTACACCATCACGCATGTGTGCTTCATTGATCCTCTTTTGCATCAGCTTTTCAGCTTGGGACAAAGCAATACGGTCATTAACACCAATCGACTCGCTAAAGTCTTTCATTTGGTAAGCAACAACTTTTTTACCTTGTTCTTTGAGGATGGAGGCTACATCTGGTAAATAATATTCACCTTGAGCATTATTATTTTTAACAGCGTGCAAGCTCTTAAATAATAATTCGTTATCAAAGCAATAAATCCCAGTATTAACTTCTTGTATTTCTCTTTCTGATTCTGTGGCATCTTTTTCTTCAACGATTTTAGAAACACTGCCGTCAGCTTCACGAACGATTCTTCCATAACTAAATGGTGTATCAGTGTGAGCCGTTAAAACAGTAACTGCAGCATTTTCTTTTTCGTGATAGTTAAATAGGTTTTCAAAAGTTTCAGCTGTAAATAATGGTGTATCACCACTAACTACTAACGTCATTCCTTTTTTATTACCTAAATCTTTTTCAGTTTGCAAAACTGCATGAGCTGTTCCTAATTGTTCTTCTTGCAAAACATACTTAGTACGATCTTTTAAAAGATCTTCAACTTTTTCAGCACCAGTACCAATAACGGTTTCGATCATATCTGGCTTAAGTTGTTCAACTTGCGTCAAAACATGATCGACCATTGCTTTTCCGGCAACTGGTTGCAAAACTTTATAAAGCTTAGACTTCATTCTTGTACCTTTACCGGCAGCAAGAATTATTACATAACGATTTGACATCGGAAACTCCTTTTCAGTCATTCAAATATCCTTATATATAATAGCATTATTATTCCATTATGCTCAATTAGGTTTTACTCAAAATAACTGAAATCGGTTTTAGTTAAGTAATCCCCTGGATCGATCCTAATTATTTTGTTATTTGTATCAATATTTTCAACTTTAAAAATTGAAGTTACATTTTTATCTCGAAGTTCTTGATCCATTTTTATATTTTCTGCAAAAACAGTCGCTCCAACAAAAATAGCATTAAATTCCGAAATAAGACTGCGCATACCATTAATAGTACCGCCACCCTTCATAAAATCATCAACAACTAAAACTCTCGACCCTTCATCAAGACTACGTTTTGATAATTCCATTTTCTCGATTCTATCTGAAGAACCAGAAGCATAATTAACACTAATAGTTGAACCTTCCGTTATTTTAGAATCACGTCTAACAATAACAAAAGGAATATTCAAAAAGCTGGCAACACTTTGAGCAATTGGAATACCTTTAGTAGCGACAGTCATGACAACATCAATTGAACTTTGAGAATATTGAGTAGCAATCATACGCCCTATTGTTCTCAATAAATCAGGTTCAGCTAATAAATCAGTTAAATATAGATAGCCACCCGGTAAAATACGACTGGGCTCAACTAATCTTTTAGAAGTTTCTTCAATAAATTCAGTGGCTTCTTTTTTGGAAATCCCCGGTGTGAAAATAACTCCTCCACCAGCTCCAGGTAAAGTTTCCAAAACTCCAATTCCTCGAATCATAAAAGTTCTTCTCAAAATCCCTAAGTCTTCAGAGATCGACGACTTGGCTGATTCAAATCGTTTAGCAAAAAAGGCTAAAGAAATAAGCGTATGTGGACGTTCTAAAAGATAACGTGTCATGTCAATTAAACGTTCGCTTCTTCGTGTTTTCATCTTTTTTCTCCTCAAAAACGTGTTCTATTTAAAATTATAATGTAAATAATGCACTAATTCACTTATTCTCTATCAATTTATTAAGATTTTCAAGAACTTTCGTATAATTTTTCAAACATTGAGACATGAAAACCCAGTAATCCGATTTTAGATTACTGGGCCTATCAGTTACTTCAAACTAACAAAACTTTCTGGTACCCACTCGTTGGTAGAAACTCGATACATTGTTTTACCATTGATGGTGGCTTTCTTATCTGTTACAAAATCAGAATCTTTCGCTAAACCACGATTAGATTGTTTTCCATTATCACGGTAGAGTTTGGTTTCTGCATTGATTTTTAACACTCCTTTAACTGGGGTGATCTCTAAAACATCATTTTCTTTTATCCATTCATTACTTGAAACCCTGTAATGTTTTTGACCTTTTATATTAGTATAACGATCAGATTTCCAATCAGTAGTTTGCTCTAACCCACGATTGGAAGCTTCACCATTTAAATTAGACAATTTTTTAATTGAGTCTGAATTAGTCTGAATCGTACCGGAGTATTCAAAATATTCTACAACATCACTTTCTTTTACCCACTGACCATCGCTAATTTGATAGTAAGTTGTTCCATTTACTACATTCTTCTTAGTCGTTGAAAAATCAGTTACACCAGTGAGTGTTTTATCAGAAATTTTACTTCCGTTAGCATCGTATATTGCAATCGAGTCAGTCTTCTTACTACTTAATAACATTTTATCAATTGTCGTGACATCACTATTAGATCCGTTATTGTTATTACTTCCAGTATCATTACCATCGTTCAAATTATCTGAATCATTTTCAACCGTTACTTGAGCAATTCCGGTAATATCTGAATATTCTTTAGATGTATATCTGACTTCATAAGTTCCTTCGGTATTTGTATCTAAATTATTTGTATTTACGCCAAAGTCATTAACCGTTAAATCTTTGCCAAACGGATCAACTGCACTTTCAAAACCTAGATCATCAGTCCACTTATCGCCAACTTTCATAGTTACTGACTTAGTGCTGATGCTTCCAGTTCCGACTGTATATGGCTGTGTCATTGTAATCTTCACGACTTCGTCTTCACCGTTAATGTTAATAGTTTCGGTAAACTTAATTGTTAAAGTGTCGCTATTTAAAATATTTGAAACAGAGATAATTTTTTGTGAATCATCCATATCCAATTTAGAATTACCATTATTAATACTTGCTTCTATATCGGAAATAGCTGCACCTGAACCCACATAATCATTTAAATTAAGATTGAAACCACCTTTATTTACCACTTTAAGATCATTTTCAACCGTTTGTGGCGACAAAGTTACTGTACTCAAATTGACCATATTGTTTAACGAACTAAAATCAGTGATTTGATTTTGACCAATTCTTAATTCAATTAAATTCATACCTTCCAAGTCTGATATATCGGTTATCTCGTTGTTACTCAAATTTAAACTAGTTACTTTGGTTGCATAATTAATACCTGAAATATAGCGGATCTTTTGATTTGGTAATGACAATTTTGAATCTAATTCGGATAAACTCTCTGGTGTTATTTCATCCTCATCGTCAAAATAATCTTTAATGATCAAAGCATTTTTAATACTTTTTGAAATTCCATTGTCATCTAAAAAATCAGCTATTGGTTTTTTAACACTTGGTATCCCCTCATTATTATTTGAATTGTTCACTGGCGGCTTAATTGACTTGCTTTCAACATTAGCCGCATGAATTTTTGGCAAATCAACTAACGCACTAGTTAGAATTACCCCCGTAGCAAGTCCAACTGCAATTAAATCTATACTTTTTCTCATTCTTTTAAACCTATCCCCTTTGTTTTGTTAACGCTTACAAAAAAGAATTATACAGAATGTTAAAAGGTAGTCTAGTCCAATTTATATAAAAACATTTTGTCTAAATTGATTTAAGACCGATAAATAACGAAAAAAAAGCCCAGTAATCTAAAATCGATTGCTGGACCTTTTCACTCTCTAAACTTTAATTTAAACTAACCAAACTTTCTGGTACCCATTCGTTGGTGGAAACACGATACATTGTTTCGCCGTTGATGGTTGCTTTCTTATCGGTTACAAAATCAGAATTTGCTGCCAACCCACGATCTGATTTATTACCATTATCATGATAAAGTTTAGCTTCCGAATTAATTTTTAATACTCCATTAACTGGAGTAACTTCTAATGTTTGAGCTGCTTCTACCCATTCGTTACTAGAAACGCGGTAGTATTTTTGACCGTCTATATATGTATAACGGTCAGATTGCCAATCGGTAGTTTGAGCTAAACCACGGTTAGAAGTTTCGCCATTTAAATTAGTTAGTTTTTTTATTGAATCGGAATTAGTTTGAATCGTACCAGAATATTCAAAATATTCTGACACATCACTTGCTTTTACCCATTGATCATCGCCAACTTGGTAATAAGTTATGCCATTCACAACACTCTGATTAGTTGTTGTGAAATCAGTTGTTCCATTGAGTGTTTTATCGGAGATTTTATTACCGGAAGCATCATAGATTGCAATTGAATCTGTTTTTTTACTGGTTAATAACATTTCATCAATTTCGGTAATATCACCCGTATTTGAACCATTATTATTTCCGCTATTATTACCGGAATTATCAGAATCCTTTTTTACTGTAACTTGGGCATTTCCCGTAAGTTCTGGATAATCTTTAGCGGTATATGTTACTGAATATGTTCCTTCTGTGCTAGTATCCAAATCACCTGTGTCAACATCAAAATCATCTAATGAAAGTGTATTACCAAATGGATCAAATGCACTATCAAATCCTAAATCATCACTCCATTTATCACCAACATTCATAGTTACTGGTTTAGTGATCACTGAACCGTTTCCCAGTGTATACGGTTGTGTAACCGTCATTTTTAAGACTTGGTCAGTGCCATTAATATTAACCGTTTCAGTAAAGTTTATTGTCAAGGTATCACTAGATTTAATATTTGAAACTGAGATTGCATCATTTGAATCATCGATTGCAACTTCAGCACTGTTATCTTTAAGACTGGCCGTAATATCAGAGATCGTGCCGCCTGGGCTAAGATAATCATTCAAATCAACATCAAAGGATTTTTTATTTATTTCCATTGACTTTTCAGTAACTGACTGAGGATCTATTGTCAAATTAGTTTCAATGGCAGTTAAATTATTTAGAGTACTAAAATCAGTAACATGATTTTGGTCCATTCGTAAATTATTTACGTTAGTCAAAGATTTTAAATCAGAAATATCACTAACGTTATCAGCTTCTAGATGAAGAAATACTAAACTTGTCATATTAGCTATTGGTGATAAGTCCGATAAATCAGGATTATTATTTATCGATAAGGTTGTTAATTTTAAATCTTTTATTGGAGATAAATCGGTTATTGAGTTAAAACCTAAGTCTAAACCAGTAATCTTAGTAGCATATTGTAAACCTGAAATATCAGTAACATTGTCCAATACTAATGATAATCCCAAAAATCCTGTTGGATTCAATTCGGCCAAACTATCTGGTGTTATTTCATCCTCATTATCAAAGTATTTTTCTTTAACCAATGCCGCCTTCAAGCTATTAGAAATTCCATTTTCATCAACATCACTTTTGGATGTCTTACTTGTCTTATTTTCAACTTTAGCACCTTGAACGGTGGGCATATTGATCATTGAGGTCGTTAAAAGCGTTCCTGCAGCAAGTACAGTAGTAATCATGGCTATACTTTTCTTCATATCTGTAAGTCCTACTTTCTATTGTTTGATCTTTTATAAAAAGTATTATACACGATGTTTAAACATATATTGATCGATATGCTTAAGTTTATTTTTCAATATATGGTCTAAAGGAAAAACTAGGCAAAAAAAAGAGACCCACTTCTCTCGTGGCCCTCTATAAGGAGCGATTTATTCAGCTTCTGCTTCTGTTTCTTCGACTTCTTCGCTATCGAAAGTAATATCAATAGACTTAGTAAGTAAGTCAGCATAGCTATATGAAACTCTCTCAAATGAATTTTCATTTTGATCGAGGTCGACTACAAATACTGAATGGAATGTTTCTGATAAAGTACCCTTACGACGAACGACCTTCTTGCGACCTGCTTGTGCTACAACCGTTAGGCCCTCACCTAAATGGGCATCTAAACGGCTCTTAATTGTCTTCAATGACGTTGGCATATTTTAATCACTCCTTAGGAGTGCCATTTTACCACGTATTTGCAATGAAAGCAAGAGTCGGTTATAATAACAGGTTTGATTTATATCTCCTTTTTCAATTCAACTGCTAATTTTTTAAATTGTTCAATCGATACTTGTTCCCCACGGGCATTTTCAGCAATATCACATTTTTCAAAAACAGATTTTATTTTTTCTCTATTATCATCTGTTCTTCCTAGCCAGTTTAGTAGATTATTCATCAAACTCTTACGCTTATGAGCAAATGATGAACGGATCAATTTATGAAAATACTGTGGATCATCAATATCATTTTTATCAGCTGGGATCCTATCCAAAACTGCCACGGCGGAATCTACCTTGGGGCGAGGAATAAACGACTTGGCGCCAACGATTCGATCAATTCTAGCTGTCATTCTTGTTTGAACAGCAATTGTCAATGATCCATATTCTCGATGACCTGGCTTAGCCGTAACACGTTCAGCAACTTCTTTTTGCATCATCAAAACTAATGTTTGAAAAGGATAATCACTCTTAATTAAATTTAACATTATTGGAGTTGTAATATAATAAGGCAAGTTAGCTACGACCTTAATAGTTTTACCTTCTAAATGATGGTCAATTACAAACTGATCAAGATCGACCTTCAAAATATCTTCATTGAAAACCTCGATATTATCATAATAACTTAATGTATCTTTTAAAATTGGTATCAAGGTGTCATCGATCTCAAAAGCATAAACTTTTTCGGCAACTTGAGCTAATTTTTCAGTTAAAGCACCGATACCTGGTCCAATTTCAATCGCTATTTCATCAGCTTGCAAACCACTAGCATCAACAATATCATCAAGAACTTTTTCATTAGTTAAAAAGTTTTGACCTAAACTTTTCTTAGCACGCAATTTATACTTGCGCATAATATCATTAGTACGAATCGGATCAGCAATACTTAATCTACTTTGAGTCATGTGAACTCCCTTTATCAAATTTTTTAACAGCAGCTATCAAATCATTTGGAGTTACATTAAACATATTCAAACGATTTAAAAATTGTTTAGCATTAGTGTAACCAATTTTTAACTCCAAACCAACAAATTCACGACGTTTTGACGAAGCGGCATCCCCTGATAATCCTAAATCGATCATATCAGCATTAGTATATTTATCTTCAAGATCCTTAGTGGAATAAACATCCATTAAGGCTTTTTTTATATCCTCATCACGAGCATGTTCAATTCCAAGACTGCCATCACTCTTCTTTGGTACCGCCTTATTTCTTGGTAAAAAAGCCTGCTTAGCATTCGGAACAACTTTTTGAATTATTGTCCTTAAGCGATTGCCGTTGAAATCAGGATCAGTGAAAATTATCACACCCCGATCTGATTGAGCTTTTTTGATCCTGTTGATTGTTTCTTCGTTTAGAGCCGAACCTCTTGTTTCAATAGTATCAACTTCACCTAAACAATCTTTTAATCGGTTAGTATCGGATTTACCCTCTACTACAATTATTTCTTTTATTTTTTTCATATTTAATTTATTCTATAAACTCTTCTTGCATTTTCAAATGTATATTTAGCAATTTCATCTGGTGAAATATCCTTAGACTTAGCAACCGCATCAACTACAAATCTAGTATATCCTGGTTCGTTTTGATGTCCTCGATAAGGTGCTGGTGCCAAATAAGGTGCATCTGTTTCAACCAATAAACGATCTAATGGGGTATTTTTAGCAGATTCATGCACTTCAGGTGCGTTCTTAAATGACACAACACCACTATATGAAATCATCAACCCTAAATCTAAGAACTTATTCAACCAAGTTAAATCACCATTAAAGCTGTGCATAATAATTCCCGATTTAGACATGTCATGATTTTTTAAAATGTTATACATGTCTTCAAAGGCATCACGACAATGAATTGAAACCGGCATATCGTATTGTTGGGCTACATCCAATTGCTGGATCAAAATACTTTGTTGATCTTTATGACTGGGATTTTCTTGCCAATGATAATCTAAGCCTATTTCACCGATCGCAACTACTTCTGGCAATTTAATTTGATTGATCAATTGTGATTCATTATATTCTTTAGCAAATTCAGGATGCCATCCGATCACAGCATGTAATGGCTTAAAGTTTTGTGCCAAACGAATTGCCTCAATGTTAAATTCTTCATTAGATCCAATAATTGCCATTTCATCAACATCAAATTCTTTGGCACGATCAATGTACTCTTGTGTCTTGCCAGCAAAGGCGGGGTCATTTAAATGTGTGTGCGAATCAAAAATTTGCATTAGCTTAAAACAGCTCCATTTTTATGTGAATTATCAACAATTGCTAATTGAACATCGTCGCCCTTTTCAGTTGAAAGAAGCATTCCGTTACTCCACTCGCCACGAATCTTTCTTGGTTTCAAGTTAACAACAGCAATGACCTTTTTACCGATCAATTCTTTAAAGTTTGGATAGAATTCATAAATACTTGAAAGAATTTGACGATCGATACCTGAACCATCATCTAGTTTAAATTGTAATAATTTATCAGCATTTTCAGCACGTTTCACATCTAAAATTTCACAAACGACCATTTTAACTTTGGCAAAATCATCGTATTCAATTTCTTTTGGATAATTATCTTTATTTTCTTCTTGAGCTTTCTTCTTGGCCGCTGCAGATTTACTCATCTTACCGCTACCATTTTTAGCTTGCTCTTCTGCCATTTTATCTTTGATATATTGAACTTCTTCTTCTGCATCAAGACGTGGGAAAATTGGTTCTGGTTTATCAGTAACAGTACGTCCGACAACAGTTTTACCAAATTCAACCGCAGCATCATTTTCAAAGTTTAATCCTAATTGAGAGAAGATCTTATGTGGTGATTGTGTCATAACTGGACTGATCAAAACTGCGATCAATCTCAATGATTCAGCTAAATGTCCAAGAACTGATTGGAGTTCTGACTTTTTAGCATCATCTTTAGCTAAGACCCAAGGCTTTGTTTCATCAATATATTTATTTGCACGACTAATGAATGACCAAACACTAGCTAATGCCTCTGGAAATTCAAACTTATCCATATGCTCACGGTAATCTTCAATCGTATCTTTAGCAGTCTTTTCTAAGTCTTTATCAAAGTCAGTTAATGTATCGATCGAAACTATCTTGCCACCATCGTATTTGTTGATCATCGAAACAGTTCTGTTCAAAAGATTTCCCAAGTCATTTGCCAAATCATAATTAATACGATCGACATAATCTTCTGGTGTGAAAACTCCGTCATTACCAAATGGCATTGCACGCATCAAATAATAACGTAGTGAATCAAGTCCATAACGAGATACTAACATTTCAGGATAAACAACATTACCCTTAGATTTAGACATTTTACCGTCTTTCATCAACAACCAGCCGTGACCAAAGACTTGCTTAGGTAGATCAATTCCCAGTGCCATCAAAATGATTGGCCAATAGATAGTATGGAAACGAACGATCTCTTTACCAACAAATTGAACGTTAGCTGGCCAGTATTTCTTAAATAATGAATCATCATCACTCTTATAACCTAGTGCTGTGATATAGTTCAACAAAGCGTCGACCCAAACATAAACGACATGTTTAGGATCACTTGGGATAGGAACACCCCATTTGAAAGTAGTTCTAGAAACAGCCAGATCTTCCAATCCAGGTTTAATAAAGTTATTGATCATTTCATTTTTACGAATCTCTGGTTCGATAAATGTAGGATTATCTTCATAATATTTCAATAAACGATCAGCATATTTGCTCATCTTAAAGAAGTATGATGGTTCTTTAACTAATTGAACTTCATGTCCAGATGGAGCCAGTCCACCAATGACCTTACCTTCTTTGTCTCGATAAACTTCAGCTAATTGTGATTCTGTGAAGTATTCTTCATCATCGACTGAATACCAACCTGTATACTCGCCTAAATAAATATCGCCTTGTTTGATCAGTTGTTCAACGATCTTTTGAACTGCCTTTACGTGATAATCATCAGTTGTTCTGATGAACTTATCATTTGAAATTTCCAAATATTTCCAAAGTTTTTTAATATCGCTAGCCATCATGTCAACATATTCTTGTGGTTGCATGTGTTTGGCTTCAGCTTTTTGTTCGATCTTTAGTCCATGTTCATCCGTTCCTGTTAGGAAGAAAACATCGTAACCTTCATTACGTTTATAACGTGCCAAAGTATCAGCGGCGATAGTAGTATAGGAATTACCGATCGTTAATTTACCTGATGGGTAATAGATCGGAGTTGTAATATAAAAAGTTTTCTTATCAGTCATGTATCTTAATTCCTCCAGAGAATCTTTAATAATTTTCGTTTAGAGTTGTTCAAAAACATTAACAGCATCATCAGCTATTGAAAGATCAGCTTCTGATACATCAAGATCAGCTTTGTTAACAACTACTAATTTGGTATTTTCTTTTCGATAACGAAGTAGGCCGGCAAAAGGATAGACTTTTAAACTAGTTCCAACGACAACGATCAAATCAGCATCAGAAACCGCCTTTTGTGCTCCCATTAAATTAACAGGATTAACACTTTCCCCATATAAGACAGTGGTACCTGGGCGGATCACTCCGTTATCTTCATGATGACGTCCGTCTTTTAGATAGTATTTATAGTCAAATTCTTTTCCACAAGTTAAGCAGTGAATATTATCGTACAAATTGCCATGAAATTCTATGACATTTTTTGCTCCAGCCTTCGTATGCAACATATCAACGTTTTGTGTGACGATCATACCTTTTTGATTACTTATTTCAGCCATTTTTCTATGGATCACATTCGGCTTTGCATCTGGATAATACAAGTTCTTCACTGTAAAATCATGAAATGCATCTGGATGGTTAACTAAGTTATCATGGCTCAACATATATTCTGGCGTGGTTTCAAAACTTCCAGTACGATAAATTCCACCTTTTGATCGATAATCAGGAATTCCTGATGGCACTGATACACCCGCGCCGGTCAAAAAAGTAACAAATTTTGCTTTTTCGATCAAATTCTTAAGTTCTGTAATTTCGTCTGACATAATATCCTCCTATCTAATAAGATAATGTACGTCGTTACTTTCAAATGTTTCTTTCACAGTTTGTTGATAATACTTTTGATAAAATTGTGGGTCTACTTTATTTGGATCAATATCTAACGAAGCAACACTTTGACCATCATTTATACCCAATAGCACAAAAGCTTTTTCGTTATATCTACGATCAGTAAAGTTAGAATGTTTAATTTGATAAACTTGATTTAGACTTAATCTCAATTGGCGCTCTGAAACAACTGGTGTGATATTAAGAAATTCATGATAATACATACCTTCAAAGCCATTTGAAATAATAACATCATTATAATCTTCCAATAAACGAATCAACGCACGACGAAATTGAAATGATGATGTTAAATCATTGGCGTCCACAATATCGGATAATTTTTTAGCATATTTAAATGAAGTTGGATACTCATTTTTCAATGACGGATCCTTAGTATGTTCACCGAATATCATTGCATCAAAAATCAATAGAGTTCTAAAAAATCTCATATTGGCAGGGTCGATCTCTACACCTGGATCAAGTGCATCATCAATACCTTCCAAATATTTCATTTTAATATCATAAGTGTATGTTCCATCTTCAGTTTGTTTTTTTACAATTAAAGCATGCTCTAATGTCTCTTGTAATGAGTTAGCGGTCGAAATAATTCTTCCATCAATATCATTGTGACCACTTGTAACTGAATTATAGATTTTTGGTCCATCGGCTATTTCGATCTCAACATGATATAACTCATGTGCTAAAACAAAATCACGGTAAACTTCGTTGGTAACGACAACTATAATTTCTTCACCCTTGATCTCATGACTAGCTTGATCCAAGGTCAAAGTATCATGATCTTTATAATCAGAATTTAAAACAACTTTTTTACCACTTGTTTGTTCAATTCTATCGATCTGTTCTAAAATGTTACTAGATACACTTTTTCTTTCTATCTTTTCCATCAATACTTACCTCTTTTATCCCAATTTAAGGAGAATATAATATGAAAATAAATGTTTCTTTAGTTGATGGTTTATTGCCTGACAAATACGGTAAATACGCCGCAAATGATACTATTAAAAATGGGAAACCCTTAATCAGTTTCCCAATTAATTTAGAGGAGATCCCTCAAAATACCAAGAGTTTAGCTCTGACCTTTACTGATCCTGACTCGATCCCCGTTTGCGGATTCGAATGGATCCATTGGACAGCAGCCAATATACCTCTTGTTAAAGCAATTCCCGAAAATTACAGTCAAATAGCTCCTGCATCAGTCATTCAAGGCAAAAACAGTTCCGCAAGTCCTTTGTTAGATACGCTTGACAAGCACTCAGTCGGATATAACGGACCAGTCCCACCTGATAAAACTCATGATTACGTCTTAAAAGTCTACGCCCTAGATGACAAACTTAATCTTTCATCCGGTTTTTGGATGAATGAACTACTTCATCAAATCGAAAAACATATTATTGATAAAGCAGAGATAGTTTTACCTAGTCGTTCTTAAATTGACGATCCATTTTGTGGAAATAATTAAAAACATAACCCTCACGCACACCGAAGTTCGAGAAACGAATTTCCTTTGCGGGGGTTTTTTTAATTATCTCAGAAATAATCAAAATACCACCCAAAATAACTTCATAGCGTCCGTCACTTAATTCCTTAATATGACTACGTTCTTCCACTGTTGCATGGGCTAATTTATCAAATAATTCATCTAATTGCTCACAGGTAATAACCGAGTTGTGAAGATTTTTTTTACGTTTTCCTTCACGATTCAAAATACTTGTAACCGCTCTTAGTGTACCACCTAAGCCCACAAAAGTGGCTTTTGTATTCATCCACTTCAAACTATCCAGTCGTTGACTTATATCTTTTTTAGCTGATACTAATTCACTTTCTTTGATCGGATTACTCTTCAAATGAACATCAGAAATAGAAATAGCGCCGATTGGAATACTAAGTCCATATTTCAAACGGCCTTTTTTAGCCAAACTAATTTCTGAACTACCACCACCAACATCGACGATCAAAGCATCTTTAATTCTCATTGTATTGCGAACCGCAACATAATCATAAAAGGCTTCTTCTTTTTCATCGATTATATCTAGTTGTAGGCCAGTTTCTTTTAATACAGCAAAAACCAACTGATTTTGATTTTTGGCTAACCTGACAGCAGCCGTAGCGATCAAGCTGATCCTGTCAACTTCGTATCTTCTAATTCTATCTTGAAATTCTTTTAAAACATCAATAGTCTCTTCAATTTGATCATTAGTTAATAGTCGGCTTTGAGCAATAGACTTGCCTAGTCTGACTGGTTCACGCCAACGATCCAGCGTTTTGAAACGATTACGCTTTGATGAACGATACACTGATGTTCTAATGGAGTTAGATCCTATTTCAATAACTGCTAACTTCACATTGCATCACATCCCATTGAAACAATTATATAAAAAAAAAGACCTACATAGTAGGTCTTTTCTTCACAAAGTTCTAATTTTCTAAATTACGTATGTATCTTCAACCCATTCGTTAGTTGAAACTCTGTAATAGATGTGTCCATTATAAGTTTTAACTTGGTCTGTTTGCCATGGAGTATTGTTTTGCAAACCACGAGTTGCTTTACCAATTGTGTCGCCATTGAAGGTTACCATTGGGACATAAATAGCTTTAGGATTATTAACACTGATAACATTTACTGCATCAGGTGCTTGTGTTGATGAATCTGTATCGTATTGAGTCAAATTATAAGTTTCGATCATATTGTTAAGTGATGATGCATAAGTTGGAGCTGTTGCATATCTACCTTGCAACCAGGCAGTAGCATCTTTGTAAGATGATGCATTTTCTTTCCATGTACCCTTGTAATATGAAGAATCCCATGAAACACCATTACGAAGTTTGTCACCATTGTCAGCAAATGATTCGTAATAACTTGGGTATTTACGGAAACTAGCATAAATACTATACCAGCCTTGTGAAGCACTCCATTCAGAAGTCTTCATAGTAACTGAAGCACCATTATAGTCACCCTTGATACCAAATAAGTTGTTACCTTGAGTAGCTAGTAAAGATGTTCCCCAACCACTTTCAAGAATAGCTTGAGCTAACATAACAGATGCATAAACACCATATTGATCAGCAGCCTTTTGAGCCATTGGAACAGCCATATCTAAGAATGCTTGTTGTTGTTGTGTTGTAACACCTGATGATGCTTGAACCAATTGACCTTGAGCCTTAGTCTTTGCAACTGAAGGTTGTACAGTTTCAATATGAGCAATATCAGGATCAGCTTCTTTTACGGCTGAACCAGCAATAACATTTGTATCAGTTGTTTTACTTGAGTCATCTGAACTAGTTTGTTCAGTAGTTGTGTCTGAGTTTGAGTTGTCAGCAGCCAATACAGAAGTAGGTGCAGCTGTTGATACAAGCGTACCTAAAACAAGAGCGCTTGTTAGTAGTGATTTTTTAAACATAAGGAAATCCCCCGAAAATTTGTAAATATTCTAATTTAATTTGGTATCTTTCAACCATTGATCTTTTCAACAGTGTAAATATAACATATCCTTAAGAAAAACTTTAGATTTGCCCAGAACTGTAAAGCAACTGTAATAAATTTATTGCAATAGTTTTGAATTCAATTGTTTTTGCTGATTATAAAACTCACGATATCCAAGATAACAAGAAATAATCGAACCTAATCCCGTTGAAGCTAATAACATAAAGGTAACCATGATCTGATATTTAATTGCCTTTACAGGATCAACACCAGCAAAGATAAGTCCTGACATCATCCCCGGCAAACTAACCAAACCAAGCGTCTTTATTGAATCGATCGTTGGCTGCATACCGCTTTTGATACTGTCTCGTAAAATATCGATCGAAGCTAACTTAATATCAGCACCTAAAGCTAATTTTTCCAAAACTTGTTGCTCCCGATCGGTAAAAGTTTGTAACATATTACGATAACAAAGACCGATTGCGACCATAATATTACTAGCGATCATCCCTGTTACCGGAACGATCTGTTCAGGAACAAACTTTATTGAACCGGTTAAAACTAAAGTACCTAAGGTAACGACTGTACCTACACTGATAGCTAAAAGAGAATTGCGGAAAGCTTTTGGGATTCCATTCCCACGCTTGCCGGCATTCCAAGAAGCATTGATAACAATAATAACAAAGCAGGCCATCGTCAGCCAGTTATCATCCGTTTTGATAACAAATTTTAATATATATCCAACAATTGATAATTGAACAATTGCACGGGCAACTCCAACTAAAATATCTTTATTGATCCCTAATTTCTCACGATATCCAATTATTAAGGCTACTAGAACAAGTCCAAATCCCCAAACTAAAGTTGTATTTGAAACTGTTAAATTATTAGACATTAGACAATTTCACCATCCTTGATCGTAATTGTTTTGATTGCATTTTTAATTTCTGATTCATCATGTGTAACACGCAAAATCGTCATTTGTTCATCTTGATTAAATTTAGTCAGCATTTGATGAACGATTTCTTTATTTTCCGTATCGAGTCCAGTTGTAACTTCATCCGTGATCAAAATTTCAGGTTTGAACAACAAATTACGCAATAAAGCTATTCGCTGTTTTTCACCACCAGAAATATCATTAACACTCTTATTGATATAACTTTCATCTAAATTGACCATCTCTAAAGCGGAAACCGCCTTCTTTTCAACAAACTCTTTGTTACGAACTAAAAAGGGAAATTCCAAATTATCTTTAACTGTTTTGCCAAATAAAGTTGGTTGCTGAAAAGCATAAGAAACACGTTGCCGATACTGGATAGGATCATATTTTTGAATCGACTGACCATCAAAAATAACGTCACCAGATGTAGCTGTTATCATTGAAGCGATAATACGCATCAGGGTACTTTTACCACTACCAGATGGACCGATAAAAGTCACGTATTGTCCTGATTCTATTTGCAAATTTATATTATTGAGTATTTTTTTATCCTCAACTTGATAAGAAAGATCTTTAATTCTTAAAATATTTTTCACTAGTATCACCCCAACCATTTTTCTCAAAAATCTTCGCACATAAAATTCTGCCGATGATTACTCATTAAGTCAACAAAAAGGATATGGAAACCAAAAAAGATCATTATAAGAAAGTGTAAAAACTTCTTATAACGATCTTTTTTTAATTACTAAATATAATTATGAAAATACTCGTTTAACACCAACGATTGTTCCTTTACCACTATAAATTCCTGAAGTACCAACATAAGGTCCCCATGAATCGATCATTGTATTAGCATCTAGTAAAATACCAACGTGCCAGACGATACCAGTTGAAGGACTAGCGAAGAATATCAAGTCTCCTCTTTGACGATCATTGAAGTTTACGGCATGAATTCTATTATCTGAGAAAAGCATACGTGAATTCCATTCGTTACCTGGTTGTGCATGTTGAATTGATGTTACAGGTGAAGGATTGATACCTGACGCGTAAAGTGCTTGAACTACTAATCCAGAACAGTCAACACCATATTCAGGTGAACTTGAAGCACCAGAGATCCATGGTTGACCAACATATTTATAGGCTTGATTGATCATTGCTTCAATATGGTCTGAACGTGTACTCAAAGTGTTTGTTTGCAGAGGTGCGACATATGAATCAATGCCATACCATGAAGATTCTGAGAATCCCATAGCTGTCCATGTTGCCAAATTCACGATCCCTGTAACAGGCAATCCATGATTTCTTTGGAAGTTTCTTACATAGTACGCAGTTGATGAATCGTAAATTGTATGACTATTTGATTGACCGAAGTATCTTCTAACTAGCCAAACTTTTACACCTTCAACATCATTATATAATTCATAACCAACAGGACCTTCTGGTTGAAGTTGGGCATTTTCAACTTGTAACCAGCCTTCAGGATTTTGATAAGCAACATAAGGAGCTGCATCATAGCCATTGACCCAGACGTTATTACCGATTTGATAGTAAGTTAAACCATCTAAATCATCGGTCTTGTTATATTTCCATAATGAACCAGCCTCGAAATTAGAATTAGCATCATTTCTGGTGAATCCTTGGTCCTCACGAGAATATGGAACTGCTCCACTTCCCTTAACTTGTACGATCCCATCAGCGTCAGCACCAAATGTTAAAGTAACATCGTTTGAATTTGCATAGGCATCAGTACTTACACGATAGTAATTTTGAGAATTAAGAGCTAATTTTTTATCAGTTCTCCAAGGTGAATTAGCTGATAATCCAAAGTTATCAATCATAGATCCATCTTCACGATACAAGCGTGTAATCTTATCAAATGTAGTAACTACCCCACCATTAACGTCAGTAACCACACCTTGGTTAGAATTTGTATCATTTTGTGCAGTTGTAGTTGTTACATCTGTAGAATCTGTTGCTGCTTGATTTACTGGTGTATCGACACTTGTTTGTTGAGCTGGTGTTGTTTGTTGATCATTTGAAACATTGTTAGCATCTGCATTACTTGTATTGCTAGTATTACTCGTTGCAACAGGTTGATCTTGAGTTGCCTTTGTCAAAGGTTGATCATTTGCAACTTGTGATTGAACTTGAACTGACTCACTAGCATTATCAGTCGTATCCGCCTTAGCGACTTCTTGATTTGCACCAAGTGCTAATAATAATACGAAACTACTCCACAAAAATACTTGACCCTTTTTCATTATTGATCCCCTTAAATAATTTTTTTATTAATAACTAATTGCCATACGATTTTGGGTATTCCAATTATTGATGAATTGATCAATTCTCATTTGCATTGGCTGATCTAACCAACAATCATTGTAGTAGATATAATCTTTATCATATCCAGTTACTACTAAAGCATGATACAAAAAGCCATGCATAGTATGCCAAGTTACTACAGGATGGCCGATACTGATTTGATACTTAATTGCATCCAAACCTTGACCACTAAGATTCTTAGCTGAACCAGCATACTTTTCCACTAAGTTCATTAAAGCAGATGGGAAAATTGTCATTCCGGTACTATCCCAAGGTTGACCCACATAACCGTAATTAGGATCTGAACTTCTAGGCATTTCGTAAGCTAATTGCATCTTGTTGACATTTGCTCCAGCATATTGAAGCATCATTGTTACTGCCGTTATTTCACAGCCATTAGGAAGTTCTGGCATTTGTGAGATCATTGGAACACCAGCGACCCAGTTTGCATCTGGATAAGTGCTGTCATTAATGACTACTGATGTTTGTGGGAGCCAGACATAGTTACCAACTTCATACCAATATTCATCATTGCTTGAAGCTCTTTTATCAACTTTCCAATTAGAATTAGGTGCAACTTTTTCACCCGTAGGAACTGCATTCTTACCATAACCTTGATACAAATAAACATCACTATCATAAGTTACACTGGCAGTTCCACTGTAATCCTCAACAAAGTTATTAAAACTCCCTGATGTTGCATTCACGTATTCATCAGTCGAAACACGATAGTATACAGTTCCGTCATTCCATGTGCGTTTAATATCTGTAAGCCAAGGAGTATTAGCCCCTAAAGCACGATTGTCAACTTTCGTACCATTACCTTGGTATAGATATGCTGTTGAATCGTTAACATGAAAAACACCATCGATCGTTTCATCACTGTATTGATTTTGTGTGTTATTTTCATTTGATGATTCAGCAGTATCATTTGTTTCCGGTTGTACCGATTGTGCTTGTTCCGAAACTTCATCTTTTTGGCTTTCTGTTGTTTGATCTGACTGTGACTGGACTGATTGTACAGTTTGTTCTTGATTCAATTGATTACTACTTGCTTCAACAACTGAATTTGCTGAATCACTTTTAGATACACTTGTCTGTGCTTGAGTAGAATCAACCTGATCAGCTTTTACGATTTGTGGTGCCATAAAAAAGGCAGATCCAACCGTCATAGCTAAAATAAGCTTACCCTTAATCCCCATATGATACCCCTTTCTATTAACATAATTATTACGCAAAGGCGTACTCTATTCAATAAATATTTTTAGATTTAGAATGGCATTTTGACAATATTTTTTATTATTCAAATATTTACTCAACATAAATTTTGCATTTTAAACTAATCAAATTAAATAATTACTAATTAATTTTTAATTTAATGTTGACATTTTATAATAAAAGAATTAAATTGATAACAATCAAACGAATAAAAAAGACGTTAAACAGGAACTTGAAATACAAAAATCAATTCAGAAAGTTGCCGGTCGATGCGAGGCAATAGTAATTGTATTTTCAATATCACCTGCCAGTTGTGCTTCGAAATATTGTTATAAATTAGACAGCACTGGTTGCACTCATTATCGTGCCAGCAAATTGTTCACAGTTTGCTTAAGGTTTCATTAGCAATAATGTTACAAATAAAGGTGGTAACACGTTTTTAACGTCCTTTGATGATTTTTCATCAAGGGATTTTTTTATTCAATAAAATATAAGTGAGGTGAGTCTCTATGGAATCAAATATTAGTAAAGGTCAGATTAAGTCCCAGATTAGAAATTTAAATATATTTTATGGAGGCTCCACTTATGTCAGAAAAATCAGCAGTTAAAGAAACACTTTCAAAAACAGAAGAAGAATTTGCTAAAGCATTATTTGATGCTTGGAAATCACAAAAACCATTAACAGAAAAAGATTGGACAGATAGTGCCCCAGATGATGATTCAGCTTATCGTGTCCAAGATCAGTTGATGAAATTAAAAGACGCCCCTGTTGGTGGATACAAAGTATCGCTAACTAGTAAACAAACACAAGATATGTTTGATTCTAACGAACCACTTTACGGCGCACAATTGGCCGATCACTTTTTAAAAGCACCAACTAGCGTTAATCTAAGCGACTTAATGGAACCTCTAGTTGAAGTAGAACTGGCTTTTCATGCCAAAGAAGATCTCAGCCCTAATGACAGTTTGGAAGATTTAATGAACAAGACTACCGTAGCTCCTGCACTAGAAGTTCCCGATTCTCGATTCAAAGATTGGTTCCCTAGTCTTTCTAAATATATGGTTATGTCAGATGCAGCAGTTGGAGGCGTTGTAGTCTATGGCGATGAATTTGATACGAGCCTTTTTAAGACAGTTGATGCTTTAGAAAATGTTAACTGTACTTTATCCCATGACGGCAAAGAACTAAAATCTGGTAAATCATCAGAAGTCCTAGGCAATCCCTTAAAATCACTCAAATGGTTAGTCGATAAATTGGCTGATCAAGGGAAAACTCTCAAAAAAGATCAACGCGTATCATCAGGAACTTTCGTTTTACCACCATCACTTACAAAAGGAACTTGGCAAGCTAGTTTTGATAATGGTTTAGGCTTAGTTTCACTAGAAGTTAAATAACGGCGCGCGCCTAGATCAACTCTCCTACATAACACTTATTCTGGGCGCGCAAAACAACTCCTTATTAGATCAATAAAAAACAGCCATCCGTAATCTCGGCGGATAGCTGTTTTTTGTGTTTCTTCTATTATATATACTTCAGAAAAATTACTTGTCACTCTCTGTTATTTCTTCGACTAATTTTTCCATTGCTTGAGCTTTAAATGCTTTTGTTGCCTGCTCTTGAACTTTCTTTTGCTGTGCAGAATCCATCGTTGGGTTTTCTTGCATAGCCTTCATGACTGCGGCTTTAACAAAAGTTGCTCCTTCAGTTTTCATTTGAGCTTTAAATGACTTGCTCTTAGACTTTTTAGCTAATTCTTTGGCTTGATCTGTTGTTAGCACTAGCCAATCTTTACCAACTTTGAAAGTATTTGTTTGTTTGATAAATTCCTTATTATTATCCGAAATTCCAAACAAGAAAGAATAGAAATCGTTCTTATACTCCCAACGAGTTGTCTTTTGAGTTAAAGTAGATGAATCGTAATTACCAACTTTTACCTTGTTTTTGACATGCAAATTAACTTTTGTCGTTTGAGGTTTCTTATTATCAGCAGTTTCAGGAGTACGGTAAACATAGACGTTTTCTTTATTTTTTGTACCTAATTTTTTATAAAGTAATAAATTTGATCCTTTATTGACCGTTTGAATTTGTTCAGTTTGGGATCTAGTAACTTTTTCCATTCCCAAATGATTATTTTCATTTGCTACCAATAAAACAATACTAATTAAAAATAAAGCGATAAAAGTAAATGATAGTGAATATCCAACTTTTTTATTTTGAATAAAAACGGCAAAATAATAAGCTAATGCTGCACAAATAATTATTGAAATAATAACCATTACTTATCACCTACCCCTTTTAAATCATTTTCATTAATTTCTTTTGACTTAGAACTATTGTTAACCATAAAAGTAATACCAAAGGCGATCAAACAGAATAAAATTGCGACCATAAAGGCAGCATGATATCCACCTAAAGTGGCATTAAAGAAATCATCTTTATATTGTAGCGGTGCCTTTACCAATAATGCATGACTTGGTTTAGTATTATTTGTAACATTTGTTAGAACACTTACTAAAATGGCAGTACCCATTGAACTAAATACCTGACGAACAGTATTATTAACAGCCGTACCATGACTCATTAAATTAAATGGTAACGAGTTCATACCATCAGTTGTAACAGGCATTAAGACCATAGAAATACCAAACATACGAACCATATACAATACAACAATATCTAGAACTGGTGTAGATTTTGTCAAGAATAAGAATGGAATCGTTCCGGCGGTTAACAAGAACATACCCATACGTGCCAAATCTTTTGGTCCAAATCTATCAAATGCACGCCCAGTTATTGGACTCATAATACCAATCAAAATAGCACCTGGTAAAAGAGTTAATCCTGAATGAAAGGCACTCATACCTTTAACGATTTGTAGATATAGCGGCAAGATCATTTCAACACCGACCATTGCCATGTTAGTTACAGATGACAAAGCAGCTGCGACTGAGAACTTTTTAACTGTAAAGACACGTAATTCCAAGAAAGGTGTCTTCATCTTCAATTGGCGATAACCGAATAATAAAATAATGATAACTCCACCAATGATAGTAGTTAAAACAATTGGTGAACCCCAGCCATCATCACCAACAGAACTGAATCCATAAAGAACTGATCCAAATCCTAATGTTGATAAAATAAGTGATAATATATCTAATTTTGTACGTTTTGTATTAATTACAGGACGCATAAAAATAAAAGCTAAGATAAGAACGATTACAACAATAGGAATAATCATTCCAAAAAGATCTCTCCATGAGAAGTTATCAATGATCCAACCTGACAAAGTAGGTCCAATAGCTGGAGCAAGTCCGATAACTAAGCCACCAAGTCCCATGGCTGTACCACGCTGATTGGCAGGAAAAATTGATAACATGACAACTTGCATTAAAGGCATTGTGATACCAACACCAACAGCTTGAATCAGACGACCAGCTAGGATCGTACCAAAGTTAGGAGCTGTGAAACACATAATTGTTCCAATCAAAAATGTAGACATAGCAATAATATAAAGTATCTTTGTACTAAAATTATTACTTAACCAAGCAGTGACAGGAATCATAATACCGTTAACCATTAAAAATCCAGTAGTTAGCCATTGAACGGCTGATGTTGTAACATCAAATTCCTTCATCAAAGTTGGAAAAGCTGTTGTTAAAATTGTACCGTTTAAAACAGTACAGAATGTACCGACCAAAAGAACCAGAACCATTAAGTTACGATTAAATGGTTTTCCATTTATATCCAAGTGTTCTTTACTTGAATTCATAAAGCATTTCCCTCTTTCATTAATATTGTTTTTTATTACCTATTTGGAAAGTTGAATACCATCAATATTGGCATATACCTTAGTCAAAATATGTTCTAACTGATTTAACTCTTCATCAGTTAAATTTGAATAAAGTTCCTCATTAGCGTCTTTAAAATCAGCTCGAAGTCTTTTGACAAATTCAGCACCCGATGTAGTAATTTGAACAATTTTCTTACGACGATTAGCGGGATCAACCTCTCGAACCACGAAATCCATCTGCTCTAATTTTTTTAAAGATCGAGCAATGATCGCGCCATCAAATAAAGTGATCTCTCCAATTGTTTCTTGATTGCAATCAGGATGTCGGTTAACGATCATCATTACTATACTGTCGACCATATTCAAATCTGTATCTTTTAGATACGCTCGAATGATCCGCTTTTTTTGCATAATAAATCTAACCGCAAAACCAATTAAATTATAATCATCCATTTTTAACCTCACTAAAATAAAAATAAAGTTGTAAAATAGCAACAAAAAATATGCTATACCCAACTCTTGATAAAATCAAGAGTTAAATACAGCATATTTTAAGAAAACGTTTTTAATTTTTTAACTAATTTTATAAAAAGTCTTCACGGATCGGATTAAATGAATCAATCAATCTGGAATCATCTTCCAAAGGAATACAACCATGTTCTAAATTACTTGGGAAATAAATTGTATCTCCAACATGGACTTCATTAGTATCTGTGTGATCAGGATATTTAATAGAAAATTTGAATGAACCTTTCAATACATAAGTCGTTTGAACGTGGACATGTTTATGGTATGGGATAACAGAGTCTGGGGCTAATCCTTTTTCAAATACTACTAAGGTATTCATTAAACCATCGCCATATGAAAGTACCTTTCTCAAAGTGTTGTCGTCTACTCTACCTAATTCGATATCTTTATCATAAAAAAACATAATATATACTTCCCTTCTATTTTATAAATATTGATCAATTAAAACCAACGGAATATCAACCAGAATAATCCTGCTAGACCAATCATATCTGGATCTGCAAAAGTCGTTCCGTGAACACCGAGTGTACTGAATAATGCTAATGAAACTGCTGGCATAATTGCTAATAATAATCCATCAATGGCGCTAGAAATGACAGCACCACGGATCCCACCTTCAGCATTACCTAAAATTGCTGAAGCTCCACCAGTAATGAAGCAAGCCATCAATCCTGGTACGATGACTGGCATTCCAAATAGTGGCAAGATAACGATCATAACTACACCAACTAAAAATGAAACTAAGAATCCGATCAAAGCGGTATTAGGTGATTTATCAAATAATACTAAAACGTCAACACCTGGAATAGCACCTGGAGCAAAGATTTTAGCAAATCCTTTAAATGCAGGTACAATTTCGTCGATAAACATCTTAATACCAGCCTTAACAATATAAAGACCAGCGGCAAAAGTCGCAGCATTCTCAAGTGAGAAAATGAATGATCCTTCACCTAAGGTAACTTTAGCTAAAACAGATTGTTGCGCAAAAATACATGTAACAATAAACAAAATAAACATTGTTAATGTCGTAGCCACAATTGAATCTTTAAGAAACATGATCTTATCGTTCATCTTAACTTTTTCAGCATCGTGTTCTTTATTACCAAATCTTTTAGCAACAAAAGAACCTAAAATATATGCCAAACTTCCTGAATGTCCAATCGTATAATCTTCTGAATTAATAACATCTTTAGCATAATGTCCCAATAAACTTGGAGAAATGGCCATGTAAAATCCCAAGCCGATACCGCCAAATACAATTGCCAACACATTGCTCAAGCCGGTCATCTGGAAGACAGCAGCAATTGCAAAGGAACTAAAAAGTGCCAAATGTAATGATAAGTATACAGCCTTGAATCTAGTAAATCTTGCCACTAAAATATTTGTTACTAAACCAACGACTAAAATCAAAGAGGCAATACTTCCCAAGCTCTTCATAGTCATTGCCATCATGGCCTCATTACTAGGAACGACACCTTGCAGGTTGAATGCACTATTGAACAATTTACTAAAGGCCGTCAAAACATCAGCCAAAATACTACTACCCATCTTGATCATTGAAAAACCAACAAAAGAGATAATGGTTCCAGTAATAACTTTTGAAGGCTTGTTCTTCATTGCAATCAAACCGATCAATGTTACTAAAGCAATGATGATAGCCGGTTTTTTAATGATTTCAATAAAAATACCCATCAGAATACCCCCATTAAGACTTAATTTAGGCTTCTTTGCGCAAAGAAATCCGTTTACATAAACCGGTTTAGTAAACCGCCAAAAAAAATTCAGCCTCACTAATTTAACTCATTTAAGTTGTTAACCCAAATTGACTAAACCGGTTTATCTGAATTTAGTATAACGCTTGTGAAGATCTTTGCAAGCGTTTTCTTTTTTATTTTTTAAATTAAATCCTTAATCGAGGATCGTTGATGTATTTCTGGTTCGTATCGTGTGACGTTAGAGCTGTCTTTAGAATTATATTTGTCTTTAATGATTTCCAGTAATAACTCTGAAGCCTTCTCGCCAATTTTACTAACTGGTTGTGCTAAAGTCGTGATCTCGGGTGTAAACAAACTGGCAAAACTTACGTTATCGATCCCTACTAAAGATAGCTTATCGGGAACAGATATATTATTCTTCTTGACCCACATTAAAACCGTTTCGAGCAACATGTCATTAGTAATTACTATCGCTGTTGGCGGATTGTCAAGGTTCATTAATTCAGTTAACTTATTACTAACTTCTTCTACTTGACAATTAATGACATATTCTGGTTCATATTTGATTTTGTTTTCTTCTAAAGCTTGATTGTAACCTTCCATTCGTTCAACACGAGTGGTAATTCCATCACCTAATGGTAATGTTAAAATGGCAATTTTTTCATGACCATTTTCAACGAATAATTTAGTTGCTTCATAACCTGCAGCTTTATTATCAAGCAATACACTAGGAATCTCGACCCCCTTTAGCAGACGGTCAACAAACATGATAGGAACTCTTTGTTTTCTAAGACTAATGTAAAATTCCTTGTTTTCATAAGTTGGGAAAACGATAATTCCATCTATCTGACGTGCTAAAAATGATTCTATTAACTCTCTTTCTTTATTTGGATCATCATCTGTTTTAGCGATAATAACTGAATAACCTATTTTTTGAAAATAATTTTCAATTGAAGCCAGTAATTCTAGTGAAAATCTAGATGATAAATTGGCACAAATAAAGGCAACAACATTGGTGTTTTTTTGCTTCAAACTTTTGGCGATTTGATTAGGGTGGTATTCTAATCGATCAATCGCCTCGGCTATTTTTTGACGTGTAGTAGTGCTCATATATTGATAGCGTTTATTCAAAAACTGTGAAACTGTACTTTTTGATACTCCTGCTTCAAAAGCAACGTCATTAATTGTGGGTTTCATTTTTTCTCCTCATAAACAAATAGATTTCTTTTAAAAAACATCCTTATTCTGTTGCGTAATAAGGATGTTTTTTTATAGATATATCTTTATTTAAAATAATCGACACCAATTGCACTTCGTACTTCAGAAAGGGTTTGATTTGCGACTTCGTTAGCCTTTTCACTACCCTTTTTAAGAATATCATAAACTCCTGGTAAATCCTTTTCATATTCAGCACGACGTTGACGAATTGGCTCTAGCAATTCTTGTAGGACTTCATTTAGATAACGTTTTACTTTAACATCGCCCAAGCCACCAGCTTGGTATTGTTCCTTTAGTTCTGCTACTTTGTCAGTATCGGTTGCAAAAGCATCTAAATATGTAAAGACAGTATTGCCTTCAATTTTACCTGGGTCTTCAACATGAATGTGATCAGGATCAGTATACATGGACATGACCTTCTTTGTAACCTCATCAGCAGGATCGGACAAATAAATGCAATTTCCTAATGATTTACTCATTTTGGCATTGCCATCAATACCAGGTAATCTACCTTGGCCTTTTGGTGGGAATACTCCTTCTGGTTCAACTAAAACATCTTTATTGTAGGTGCTATTAAAAGTACGGACAATTTCTCTTGCTTGCTCAAGCATTGGTTCTTGATCATCACCAACTGGAACTGTATCGGCCTTAAATGCTGTAATATCTGCAGTTTGACTAACAGGATATGTTAAAAAGCCAGCCGGGATACTTTGGCCAAACTTCTTTTGTTGAATTTCTGATTTAACGGTTGGATTTCTTTCCAAACGTGATACAGAAACAAGATCCAAATAATACATTGTCAATTCATTCAAAGCCGAAATTTGTGATTGAACTAAAATATTAGTTTTAGCAGGGTCGATTCCAACTGATAAATAATCCAAGGCAACTTGGATCAAACTGTTACGAACTTTTTCAGGATTTCTAGCGTTGTCAGTAAAAGCCTGCATATCAGCAATCATGATAAACATCTTGTACTTACCTTCATTTTGTAACTTAACTCTGTTTTTAAGTGATCCTAAATAGTGTCCAATGTGAAGTTTACCTGTAGGACGGTCTCCAGTTAGAATTGTATTTGTTTTCATAATTTCCTCCTAAATTTAGCATAAAAAAAGCGTTCTATTGAAATTATCAATAGGACGCTCTCACGTGGTGCCACCTGTTTTGTAGAATATCTCTACCACTCTGCGGCTGTAAGGTGACCACCCATTCCATTTCCTAATTCAAGGTTGATAACTCTTTCAGCCAAGGAGTCATTCTCTGATTCAACTTACTTGAAATAGTACTTAAAAATGCTTATGCTTTAGTATACTCTAATTGCTTATAGCATAGTGAAAAACCAACAAATTGTCAATGAGAGGTACTTTAATGACGGTTAATGAAACAAGAGAAGAAGAACAAAAACGAGTTTATCAAATTGCAGATAAAGTCGATGAAAAAATTGAACGAGCTACTGAAAATTTAGCTAAAGCTCATACTGAAACTGGCAAGATCGAACGTAATTATGGGGAAAATACCAAGGTCAATACTTTTGAGGTCGATGACCAAATGGAAACAAACGCTTCAGTTCAGCAACAGAAACAATTGGTTTCTTTGGCGGTCGAAAATGAAAACATCCTGGAATCAAATAAACTAAAACTTGAAAATTTACAAGGATCTCCATACTTTGGACGTATTGATATTGTAGAAGATGGTGAAGAGGATACTTTATATATCGGAACATCTACACTACAAGATGACGATGGTGAATTTCTAATTTATGACTGGCGGGCACCAGTTTCTGGGATCTATTACAACGGTACTCTTGGGAATGTCAGCTACCCAACACCAAATGGTACGGCAAAAGTTGATCTCAAGAAAAAACGTCAATTTCAAATTGTTAAAAATGAAATAAAAAATATGTTTGATACCAACGAAACAGTTGGTGATGAAATTTTACAATCAGTTTTAAGCGAATATAACGACGAATACCTTAAAAATATTGTGGCAACTATTCAACATGAACAAAATACTATTATTAGAGATACCAAATCAGATGTTTTACTTGTTCAAGGTGTCGCCGGTAGTGGTAAAACATCTGCCATTCTTCAACGAGTTGCCTATTTGCTTTATCACAGCCGTTCGACACTTGATGCTGATAAAATCATCTTGTTCTCACCTAATAGACTATTCAGCAACTATATTTCAGAAGTCTTGCCTAGTCTAGGTGAACGAAACATGCGCCAAGTCACATTAAATGAATTTATTTCATTGCGACTGACCGGTATTCAAGTTGAAACAATGTTTGAACGCTATGAAAAAGATGAACGCAATCTTCCCGAAACGACTATAAAAATTCGTTTATTCAAAGAAAGTTCCGACTTTTTAAACAAGTTAGAAGAAATAGAACAATCTAATAAAGATCATACTTTATTCTTTGAAGATATTATTTTTGAAGGTAAGCCTTTCTTTACTAAAAAAGAAATTTCAGAAATTTATGATTCTAAAAATAAAGCATACAGCATCCCTGATCGTTTTCTAAAAACTAAGAATACCTTGATCAATCGCCTGAAGAAACGCATTCATGATGATAGAGATGAAGATTGGGTTCAAGCAGAGATAGATAACCTTTCTGATGAGGACTTCCAACAAATAATTACAGATAACAATATTGAAGAATCTACTAATCAGCGCTCAATTATTGCCGAAAAATTTCTTCGAGATCGATATGCTCCAATTTACAATGCCTTAATAAATAACTATTTCTTTGATCCGTATAAAGAATATCTATTTATTTTGAATAATCTAAAGCAAAACTTAGTTTCAGATAGTATTTGGAAAACTATGATCGAATCGATCGATCAAAATGTGGAAACTCATAATTTAGGACTTAGTGACGCCGTGGCGATCCTTTATCTACGTAATTTCATCACTGAAAGTGGAATCAATCGAAATATTCAGCATATCTTTATTGATGAAATTCAAGATTATACTATGGCTCAACTACAATATATTTCTAAGTCATTTCCAAATGCCAAATTAACTTTACTTGGTGATAAGGCTCAAGATATCTTAACTAGTTCATATCGTAATAAAGATCTGATCACTGGTATTCATGAATTATTTGAAAATAAAAAAGTAACTACGATAACGTTAAATCAAAGCTATCGTTCAACTGCTGAAATCACTAATTTTGCAAAATCTCTTCTTCCTAATGGTGATGAAGTTAAATCATTTTCAAGAAAGGGTGAAGACCCAGTTATTAAAGTTTTCAATGATGAAGGTGACTATTACAAAGGATTAAAACAAATAGCCCGCGAACTGAATCAACGATATGGAACTGTGGCTATTTTAACTAGAAATCAGGCCCAGGCTGAACAAGTTTATACTCACTTCAGCGATGAATCTTTAGTAACCTTAGTTACTGCCGATTTTCGTTCAATTCCAAAAGGTATTTTAGTTTTACCTATCTACTTAGCCAAAGGCCTAGAGTTTGATGCTGTCATCGGACATAACATTTCCAGTGAAAATTATCCCGATGCTAGAAGCCGTGATACACTTTACACAATTTGTACCCGTGCCATGCATAGTTTAACAATTTGTGCCGAAAAAGAACTCTCACCACTATTAAACAAAACTAAAACAACTGTTAGTTAGACTTCAAAAGCCGTCGCTATCTAAAAAAGATAACGGCGGCTTTTTTTGTTTGATTATACCAATAAGGTACTCAGTTAATACTGCTGCATCAAAAGAGAAATTGATCAATTCAAGAATCATTTTATCACCTCATTAGCTTTTGAAAACAGACTAACAGATGAATGTAAATTTTTTATAAAGTAAGTCTTAAATTAAAATAGTTCCCACAACAGCACTAATGACTGCTACCAATAAGGCCATTTTTTCGTCTTTTGTATATAAATATGTCAATGCCATACACCAGCCAAGGGCTGTATTCATGAAAAACTGAATTACTGATCCTGGTAGTGTTATTGCACCAGCAATCAATCCACTGACAATAATACCCAGAATAGCGTTTGCTGACGTGCTGCTTCTAAAGAAATAATTGAAAAAGAATCCTGTTTGAACCATCTGTTGTTGAACAGCGATTATCAAAACGTTAGCTACCAAGTTAAAAAAGAATACTTTTTGATCCGAACTAGCAACATCATCGTTTACAAATTGCGGAAGTTTACCAGTGACCTGCAAATAGCTGACAGCAATTCTCATTGCACATACTAAAATGATCATCAGTGCTACAAATCCAAAATTAGCTGATAAAGAATCCATAAATTTTTCTGGATTATCTGTAAACGAGCGTCTCTCTCTTAAATATCTTCTTACCATTAAAAAGGTCAAAAATAGCCCAACAATAAAGAATACAGCTGCCAAGGTATTATTTAAACCTTTTTCAGTAGCAACAATATTTTTTAATGCCAATGTTCCAACAGCAAAAACGATCCAAATTAAATACCTAGTAAAATCGGTACTTTTAGATTCTCCTACGCGCATAATATATCTTCCAATCAATAAATTTTCTAAGTAATTATATCATACGACAATTATTTATTAGCTTGAGCTTAAGATTTGCCAACAAATTTAAATATCTTTACGTTTCTTATAACCAAATACACCAACGATTGCCGCTAAAACCACGCCTAATAGACTAATCAATCCTGTTGTTTTCATTCCTGTTTGTGGGAAAGAAGCGCCAGTTGATTTGTTAGTTGTTGCATTAGTGGATCCAGTAATTAGACCGTCTTGATTATTTTCTGATGATCCATTAGTGATCGATCCACCTGGAAGTAATCCTTCTGAATCTCCGTTATTTTCATCTGATTCTTCTGGATATTCTGAATCAGTTGGTGTTTCATCCTCTTCATTACCATCATTTTCGTCTGGTTTTTCAGGATCAGTTGGTGTCTCACCGTCTTCATTACCATCATTTTCATCTGGTTTTTCTGGGTCAGTTGGTGTTTCACCATCTTCGTTTCCATCATTTTCATCAGGGACTAAAGGTTCTTCTGGATCAATTCCCTCATTTCCCCCATCTTCATTTTCATCTGGCAATTGTACATCTATTCCTGGTAAAGTCATTGGTTCTTCAAAATCAGTTTCTTTATCAGAACTATCTTGCAGATCCCAACGGTGAGTTTCGGCGTTAACGTTTACTTTATCAGCGACAATATTTCCATCTAAGTTTTGATTAGCATTGATTGTTGCTGCTGGAGCTAAAATACTGCCTTGGAATGGACGGTCAACATTGATCGTCCCATTATAAATTTTATTACTTGCTGTACTATCGTAAAAGTTCCAAAGCAGATGATTATCGCCAAAGTATTCTGTTTCTTGATTAGGACGTTCCTCATCTGAAGTTTCACTAGGGTCTGGACGATCCTCATTGTTGTTATAGATAACTTTAATTTGAGAAGTGATCGTGTAGTCTGGGTCGCCTTCTGTATCAACGTTGATGATAACAGTTGTCCCATCTGGATCTTTAGATAAACCGGCAATAGTCAAAGGTGTATTTGAATTTAAGACATCTTTTGAGAGATTTATAACAATTTGATTTTGATCGTTAGGACGATAATCTTGTAAATTAATGACACGATTATTTTGGTCGGGAAAATCAGATGCAGTAATTTCCACATTTGGATCCATTAGAGAATAGGCTTCTGATTTAACATCTAATTCTGAAAAGATTTTAGCAAAATCAATATAAACATTGCCATTTTTATCTTCATAAGTTTCAGATTTAGTCAAACTATCAATATCAGTGCCATCAACATTAGTTCGATTGGGATTAGAAACATTTACATCGACATTATCGCCAAAAACCACTTTGTTAGTCCGATTGTTACCTGCGGAAACAAATGAACTGCTAGCGATCTTATTTATATTTTGAATATAAGAAATATCTTTATCCAAAAGTTCTTCTTTAATATTTGTACCAAAATTAACATTTCCGTTTAAAGTACCAACCGCAATATTACCGTTAGTATGGGCGTTTAATGTTGCTTCATTGGCAAAGATATGGAAGTATGCGGCATAATCCAATAGATTTGTCTTAGATGGTAAATCATCTTCAACATTGCCACCATCTTGAACATCCGAGTTTGCTGCATATGTTGCGGGTTGTGTTGTATTTGAACTTGTAGCTTGAGTTGTTGTTTGTGCGGGTGCTTGTGTTGTTGGTGCTTGTGCCATTGATTGAATATACATTCGATTACTATTCGTTGAAACAGCATTCGTTGGTGCTTTTGTTTGTTGTGTTTGTACTGGAGCAGACTGATGATCTGTTTGTTGATTATTAGTTTGATCAGTATCGGTATTAGTAGTTGTACTTGTAGTCACATCCGTTGCCGGTTGCGTGTTTGAACTTACCTCATCAGCGTATGTATTATTAGAAACCACTATAAATGAAAGAACGGCAGCACTAGTTGCCACACACGAAAGTGCCCATTTACTTCCTTTTTTAGTCATCAATTTTGCCCCCTCGACAAAAATTCTTTTAATAATTTTATAAACAAATAAATTATCACGCTGTAAATCAGAACTGTCAAACCAGCATTTATGCTCTTAAACGCCATTCACAAACGATAAGAATATCCATTTTGTCAACCTTTTTATATAAAAAATATTCCAGTTCTATTTGAAAACGTTTGTGAACGACTTATAATGTAAATAATTAATAGTTGTTAGGGAGATTAACATATGAAAAATGGAATATCCTTGAACACAGTAAAAATGCAAAAATTAACTAATAATTATCGTTTATCAGAAAAATTAAACGTTATTCGAGCCGGTGTTTTAGGAGCAAATGATGGAATAATTTCTGTTGCCGGTATCGTTTTAGGTGTCGCTGGTGCCAACCAAGGTCAATTAGCACTTTTGATCGCCGGTTTATCTGGAATGTTCGCCGGTGCTTTTTCTATGGCTGGAGGCGAATATGTTTCCGTCAGTACCCAACGAGACACACAAAAAACAATGACCAAATTTCAAGAGGCTACTTTACAAGCGCATCATGATGAAGAAACTGATCGTTTAACTAAAAAATATATTAATGATGGTCTTTCTCCAGAATTAGCAAGAAAGTGTTCTGCCGAATTGATGAAATCTCACGGTTTGGAAACAACCTTACGAAGTAAGTACAATATTGAGTTACATCACTATTTCAATCCTTGGCACGCTGCCATTTGTTCCTTTTTTTCATTTATTTGTGGCGCCATATTACCATTGATGTCCATAACTTTGATTCCTGATCCCTACAAAATCGTTGGTACAATGTTTGCTATGATTTTAGCTTTGATGGGTACAGGTTATATCAGCTCTAAATTAGGTCACAATAATCCTATAAAATTCATTATTAGAAATGTTATTACCGGTAGTCTGACCATGTTGATAACTTATTTGATCGGTGGAACTTTAGGGTAGAGTATCAAATTAATATTCAAAAATAAAAAAAGATTCCCGTATTAATTAAATACAGGAATCTTTTTAATCGTAAACTAATATAGAGCCGTCTATCGGATTTGAACCGACGACCCCCACCTTACCATGGTGATGCTCTACCTATCTGAGCTAAGACGGCATATTCATCTTTAATTCTATCAGATAAGGTATTTTTACAAAATACTTTTTTTAAAATGCTTCAATAATTTCGGCGATCCCAGTAGCAAAGAAGAAAAATGATAACATAAAGACAATTACTCCCCCTGCTAGAACTGGATTAAATAATAACACTACGGCAAAAATCAAATTTAAGATACCAACTATTACGATCAGCCAGTAATATTTTTTACCAAAGAAATGATAGAACCTCGAGGTAAGCAACTGAAAACAAGCATCTAATAAGAACCAAATTGCAAAAATATAAATAGTTACCCTAACCCCTACATTGATATGAGCAATAAACACGATACCAATTATGATGTTCACAATTGCTGCTAAAATTGTCCAGCCATTGTTGGAACCAAGGTATCGTCCCATTTGTGAACCAAACCAAAGTTGATATACACCTCTTAAAATAGCTGCAAATCCCAAAATATAGGCAATTGTTGATAGACTATTTAGTGGATACCAAACGACTAAATAACCAACATATAGCGACAAAAGTCCAAAAATCAATCCAAACCAATCTATTCTACGTTTCGGTACATTCATATATTCTCCCCCTTCCTATACTAAATATTTTAACATTATTGATCCTCAAAAAATTTCAATCTGCGTTATAATTAATTAACTAATATAGAAATTAGTTCACACGAAAGGTAAAAAAATTGTCACCTAACAAAGAAAATTATCTTAAAACTATTTACGAATTGAATTACGATTTTACTAAAATTACTAATAAACGTATTTCAGAGATCATGAATGTCTCCGCCCCTTCAGTTACAGAAATGCTAAATTCCTTAGCAAGTGAGGGTTATTTGACGCATTCTCCTTACAATAAAATCACCTTAACGCCTAAAGGTAACAAGGTATCAGAAAAACTAGTTAAAACGCATCGTCTATGGGAAGTATTCTTACATGATTGTCTAAAGTATCCCGTTGATAATGTCCATAATCACGCCGATGCCCTAGAACACTCATCAGATGATGACTTAATGAACCAGCTAAATGATTTCTTAGGTCATCCCCAACGTTGTCCTCATGGTGGAATTATCCCTGGAAACGGCCAAGGAGAGACCGATGCTGATGATGAACTTTTAAGCATGGTTAAAGATGGGACGAATGCTCAAATAGTTCGTATCTCTGATAACTATGACTTTTTACAATATTTTGGAAGTTTAAGTCTTGAGATAGACGATGTCATTAAAGTAGTCAAACATGAAAAATTCGATGGTTCATTAGTCGTTCAAAAAAATGACGGAACAATGTTAACTATTGGTGCCAAAGCCATCGACTACATATTCGTTGAAGAACGCAAGTAAAAAAACGCATCCATTCATCTGCCGACGATAGCAAATGAATAGATGCGTTTTTGTTTTAAAATTACTTTTAAATAAGTTTCAAGAGCTTCCTCGTTCCCTTTGCTTATTTATTTGGAGTCTTACTTAAGAAGTTCGTCCATAGCCTCAAGTGCTGTTCCACCATAAACATAGGCTGGACCACCACTCATAAGAATTGCCGTATTGACAGCTTCAACAATCTCTTCTCTTGTTGCGCCTGCTTCAATAGCGTTATTCAAATGATCTAAAATACAGCCTTCACAACGAATTGAAATTGCCACACATAAACACATCAATTCTTTGTTCTTATGTGAAATTGCACCATCCTCTAGGGCAGCGGCATGCATAGCCAAAAAGTCTTTAGCAACTTCACCAGATGCTTTAGTCAATGTTCCATAGTTCTTATTAATTGAGTCTAAACGATCTTGATACTTTGCCATTCCCCTTGCCTCCAAGTAGTTTTAAATTTCGATTTATATGTTACCGCTTTCATATTAAGAAAACAAAAACGTGAAAAACATAACTTGTTAGTTATACTATAAACAAGAGAAACTTTTATTGGAGAAAAATCATGTTAATTTTAGAAGAGAACAAAACAAATGCTGATATAAGCCAAATTGAAAGAGTTTACAGAGAAAATTTTTCAAGTAACGAAAGAATACCAACTTGGTTTTTTAAATCTAGAGCCAAAAAAAATTTTGTCAGATTGTTCAGTATATACAATGAATCACAATGGGTCGGTTTTACATATGTCGTTAGAAACAAAGATACCGCTCTAGTACTTTATTTAGCAATCGATAAAAAATTTCAAAATCAAGGCTTGGGTGGTAAGGCTTTAGAACAGTTAACTAGAACCTTTCATAAAAAACATATTTGCCTGCTGACACCTTCTTCAAATGATTCAAATCGACAATTCTACCTCGATCATAAATTTAAAAAGGCCGATTTTATGCTAAAGAAATCTAACACACTTTATGAAGTCATCCAATTTGGTGATAAGCTAAGCGGAATGGAATTAACTGAAACTATCGATAAGTTTTATGGACCTATTTTGAAGTTGCGCTCACGCACACAAATTATTAAGGTGTAGGAAACAGAGCGTGCCATAAGGCAGTTAGGGACTGAGCATATTCGTAGATAAGCGGAAGTCTCTGCCTTATGGCACGCGTTTCAATAAATAAAAAGGATGTGGCTTTCGCCACATCCTTTTGTCGTATTAATTAACATTTACTTACTTGCAGTTATTCTTTCATAAAAAGCAGCCAAAGTAAGTTGTTCATATGGGTGTAGCCAAAGTGACAACAATTCCGATGTCATCAAATTCAAAATTTCCCAAAAGAAAAATTCGATTCCTAATAATAACAACGAAAACTTATAACCACGCATCAAACGTGAACTGCCACTAAAACTTCCAAATGCTGATCTCAATGACCATTTGCCAGATGAACTCAAATTATCTTTAAAAACTAAGAATATTTGAGAAAACATCAACATAAACCAAATACCAGGAATTATATAAACGGCAAAACCAACTTCAACAAAAAATCCTAAGATAACTAAGAGCATTACTACTGGGAAAAAGTATCGTGAACTGAATACTTTTAGACTGCCCTTTAAGGCATTTATCTGCGAATCTGGATCTCTCATATAATCAACTAATGTATATGAGATCCCAATACAAATCATTAAGAAAAACAATGTAAATGCATAGATGGCCAAATTAGTTGCCGGTGTCAACGTCAAAACATATTTTGAAGATGTTTCCGGATTAGTCGACATCGTTTGCATTATTTTGCTTAACTTTTCAGCAGCTTCTTGAGTATTACTTAAACTGATCCCCAAGTTTGCAAACCACTGTGTATAAATTTGAACCATAAAATACATCCCGATAAAACGCATGATGATCGGAAAAATATTTAAAGCAATATTACCTTTGATATCTTTTCTAAACGTCTTTCGTGCTTGTTTTCTAACTTCAGGCAGTGAAACTCTTTTATAATTAGCGTTATTCATTTATATCCCTCACAATAACGCCATTATATCAAAACTTATCTTACTAAACTAATTTAGCGAACACGAATTGATCCATCAGTGGCGTTGACTTTTAATAAATTTTCAGAATTAGGATTGGATTGATAGTTATTATCCTTCTTCTCGCCAAAGTAATTAATGTTATTAGCACTGAAATCAACACCATCCATGTTTCCTGATTCAGATCTAAATGTGCTCTCGTCAGTAAGGATATAGTCATTAGTTCCTTTTATCGTTACAACTTGCAAGTGAATATGACCATCATCCATATTGATCGATCCACCATTTAATTTTGAGTTAGCGATTTTTAAATTAGATTCGCTCATTTCGAATTTATAATTGTTCAAAGTACTATTCTTTATATCAATTACTGAATCATCGTTCGCTTCAAAGTTAAGATTGTTGATCGTTGAATCCTTTATTCTAATATATCCATCATCAAATAAGAACTTACTTCCTTGTTGTTCAGTAATAGTTACGTTATCAAGATAAATGGACGCATCACTATTCCAATATTTATTTGATTTAGTAAATTTTTTAATAGTCAAATTTCTAAGTCTAACGTTACCTTCCGATAAGTTTACATGCATTCTCTTCAAACTTTCTTTTTTAGGTACCGTTACAATCACACGCTCACCTCTACCGTCCCAATCAACAGCAGCTTTTCTCTTATGACCAGTTATGATCAGTGTATCTTTATTTACTTCATAAGTTGGAAGTTGTAATTTATCTCCCAAAATACGAACGGAATACTTATTACCCTTTTCAATTCGTACGGAAACGTTTTTACCGTTCACTTTAACTTTAGAAAAGGACTTTACACTTTCAGTTTCATCGATTTTTTGAGAAATTTTAAATCCATGATCCCAAGCGACCATCTTCATTCCTCCGGTTAAATATCCGCCAACACAGAGGATGGCTCCTAAAACCAATAAATAAAAGCCTGTTACAAAATACTTACGCATTATTTATTTTCCCCCTTCATTGGTGTAGTTCTTCCATAGAGTAATTTCTTACCTAACCATCTAAAGAAGATGACAACTAGATCAAATACCCAGCGTACTATCGCTATAACGATAGGAATAATAAAGAAATTTAGTCCTAAAATAATCAAACCGCCACCGATATAAAAGACCGATGTCGCTAGTGATTCAAAGATAACTGATATTCCCATAAAAATAGATCCAATACCTAAAATCACTGATAGAGCTAATAAGAACAAGAATAATAATATGAACAGTATTCCTAGTCCAAAGAATGAGACTAAGGCGAGCACTAAAGCTATGGCAACGGGAATAGCAATGGGAGATGCCATTAAAGCTAGTAAAACTAGACCGATCATCCCTAAATTCTTCTTAAATCTTTCATTATCAGTAATGTGTCCGTTATCCACATGTTGATAATTATCTTCAGACATCTTAATAGAGTAATCTGCCAATACTTTTCGTGCTAATTTTTTCGGTAGTCCCAGTTCATTCACAATTGCATCGGTAGTTGTTAAATTTGCATCAATTAAATATTCACGATAAAATTCCAAAACATCATTTTGTTCTGATTCATCAAGTGGATGTAAATAAACTTTTAGTTCATCAATATATTCATTTACAGCTTTATTCTCCATCTTTACCCTCCAAAATTCTGTCCGTAGCTTCTTTTAGTTGCGACCAATCTTCTTTAATAGAAGTTAACTGTGACTCCCCTAATTCAGTTATTTTATAATATCGACGATTTCTGCCCTCATACGCTTGATCATATGTTTCTAACCAGCCTTCTTTTTTTAAACGGCGCAAAATCGGATACATGGTGGATTCTGAAATTGGGAATACCTTTTGAACTTCCTTGGTTATCGTATAACCGTAGTAGTCCTCTCTAGTCAAAAGAGCTAAGACACTTCCCTCCAAAATCTCTGTTGAGGCTTGAATTGCCATATTATCTCCTCTTTCTATAATACTATACGACGTATAATATTGATTCACTTTTAATATAGTATAATTTTATAATACTGTCAATCAAATATTAATAAATGTTCTTGACATTCAATATCTAAGGACGTACGATAGTTGCAACATTTAAACAGTACAAAGACGATGACAGAAAAGTAATTATTTTATCTGGTTCAGAGAGTCGACGGTGGTGTGAGTCGATCCGGTAAGTAATGAAACACATCTGTAAGTTAAATAATTGAATTCAGTAGGTTATTTCGGTAGCACCGTTATCGCTGAAGTTATTGTAACTTCGTGAGCTTAATGTCGTAAGATATTAAGAAGCCAGAGGTGGTACCGCGTTAAATCGCCCTCTTAGTCGTGTGACTAAGAGGGCTTTTTTTTTACAATAACTTCCTGAGGTTAGTATCGTGAGGTACTAACGAATTGAGGTGGAACCACGTCTAGACGTCCTCTAGCATTTTGCTAGAGGACTTTTTTTGTACAGTCAGGGGGAAATATCATGCACTATATTTTAGAAATTCTACCTTCGCTATTAAGCGGAACCGTAATGACGCTCAAAGTTTTCTTTTGGACTTTAGTTTGTTCATTGCCATTAGGTGTCCTAGTTTCATTAGGACGTAGTTCAAGATTTAAACCACTAAGCTGGTTAGTTTCATTTTATATTTGGGTAATGCGTGGCACACCATTACTATTACAATTGATATTCGTATTCTATGGATTACCAAATATGCCTTTCTTCCATATCGTTTTTGAAAGATATGATGCAGCATTATTTGCTTTCATATTAAATTACACAGCTTACTTCGCTGAAATCTTCCGTGGAGGCTTTGGAGCTATCAGTAAGGGACAATTTGAAGGTGCCAAAGTTCTAGGTTTAAATTACTGGCAAACGATCAGAAAAATTGTCGTACCACAAGTTTTGAAAATCGTCTTACCATCAATTGGTAATGAAGTTATCAATTTAGTTAAAGACTCATCATTGGTATACGTAATTGGATTAGGCGATTTACTTCGTGCCGGAAATATCGCCAGTTCACGTGATGTTACTTTAGTTCCATTATTATTAGTCGGTGTTATTTATCTATTGTTAACACTCGTCTGCACTTGGGTTTTACGTATTTTAGAAAAACACTTCAGTTATTACCGTTAGGATTTGGGAGGAATTTTTATGCTAAAGCTAGAAAATATTACAAAAAGTTTTGAAGGAACAACAATTTTAAATAATTTGAATCTTGAAGTTAAAGATAATGCTATTTTAAGTGTTGTCGGACCTTCTGGAGCAGGTAAAACAACTTTACTCCGCTGCATCGCTGGACTTGAAAAAGCTGACTCTGGTAAGTTCATCCTCAATGGAGAACCTTTGGATCCTGCTGACGAATCTGCTAAAGAACGTATCGTTGGCGTAGTATTTCAAGATTTCAATCTTTTCCCCCATCTAACAGTTCTTCAAAATGTTTCTTTAGCCCCTGAAATGGTTCTAAAACAAGATAAAAAAACTTCTGAAGCCGCCGCCAAAGACTTACTTGCCCAATTGGAACTATCAAGTCAAGCTAATCAATATCCATTTGAATTATCCGGTGGACAAAAACAACGTGTTGCCATTGCCCGCGCTTTAGCCATGCAACCTAAAATCCTTTGTTATGACGAACCTACATCAGCACTTGATCCAAGTTTACGTGACGCAGTCGCTGACTTGATTTTGGATTTAAAAAAGACTGGTATCACTCAAATCGTTGTTACCCATGATCCCGAATTTGCTAAAAAAATTGCTGATCAACTACTCGAAGTTAAACCTATTAATAAATAACTACCTTGGGGGATTAAATTATGAAAAAGAAAATATTTACGATCATCGCCCTCTTGGCATGTTTCGTTACCATTTTGAGCGGTTGTCAAAGCAGTACAAGCAATAAATCAGTTGCTCAACAAGCCAATACCACTGATACTTGGTCAAACATTAAAAAACGTGGACGAGTAATCATTGGCTTAGATGATACCTTTGTCCCTATGGGATTTCGTAAAAAAAATGGTCAACTAGTTGGATATGATATTGATCTCGCTAAAGCTGTCTTTAAGCAATACGGTATCAAAGCTGATTTTCAGCCTATCGATTGGAATATGAAGGAGACAGAATTACGTAACCGTACAATTGATTTGATTTGGAACGGCTATACGATAACCCCTGCTCGTCAAAAACAGATTGCTTTTTCAAGGCCTTACATGGCTAATCGTCAAATCCTTGTTACAAAAAAGAAGAATAATATTAATAGTTTTGCCGGTATGCAAGGTAAAACTTTAGGCGTCCAAACTAGTTCTTCTGGTGCCAGTTTGTTAGATGAACATCCTAAGATGCTAAAAGACTATATTAAAAACCAATCACCTGTTATGTACGATTCATTCAATAATGCGTTAATGGATCTTGACGCTAACCGAATCCAAGGTTTATTAATAGATAGTGTTTATGCAGGATATTACATTAAACACGAAAAAGATCCGGACTCATATCAAATGACAACCGGTGGTTTTGATGGAGAGGATTTTGCCGTCGGTATGAGAAAAGGCGACAAAACTATGAAGAAGAAGATCGACGCTGCTTTTCAAAAACTCTCTAATGACGGTCAATTAGAAAAAATAAATGAAAAATGGTTTGGTACTAACGATAATTCTTTAGTTAAACCTGAAAAATAAGGACATAAAAGAGTCTGATAAAAATCTATTTTGTCTCGAAATATGCAGCATAAACGTGGAACAAAACATAGCTTTTTCCGCTTAAAACGAAAGGGTCCAGTAATCTAAAATCAGATTACTGGACCCTTTCGCCTTAATGCTCGAAAGCTGAACATGTTTTGCCCAACTTTCTTTTTATTGATTTAAAAATTCATAACTTGGAACATATTCGGAATTTACCCATTCATTAGTAGAAACTCGGAAATACCAACCACCATCTGTGGCTCTTCTTTGCATATCTGATACCCAAGGAGTCAAACTTTGTAAAGCACGATTAGTTACAGGAGAAACACTGTTATCTGAATTAAAAGATACCATAGGTACAAAATTCCTTTGAGTAACAATAAATGGAAAATAAGATACATCTTGCTCTACGTTTTTATTTTATTCAAATTTAAAATATTAATAGAAGGAAGGCCATTACGATGCCAAATAATGCTAAATAGCTTACATTGCGTTTATTCTTTTTTAGATCTTTTTTAGTTTCCATGCTTGTCATCCTCCGTGCTAGGTTCTTTATACCATCTAAGTTTGAACTTTTAAAGAATTTTCCACCCAAATTCAAAAAAATAATATTGAATTTTAAATATCTAATATTACGCCAAATTAAATATTTGTTTTGAGGAATTTATAAGGAATTTTTAAGTGCTTCCAGTATAATAAATACATATCAAAAAGGAGAGTTTTAATGAACAAAAAAAATCGTATTTATCTAGCTGGACCTTTCTTCAATGAACAACAAATCAAACGACTTGATGAAATCCAAGATCTTTTAGAACAAAATGAAACAATCGGAGATATTTTTCGACCTGCTAGTGCTGAATATACTGATGCAAAAGTTGGCTCCTTTGAATGGCAATCAGCAGTTTTCAAACACGATATAAATAATATCAACGTTTCAGATGTCGTAGTCGCAATGTTAGACTATAAGATAGAAGAAAACGATACTGAACCTGACTCCGGCACCGTCTGGGAATGCGGTTATGCGTTTGCTAACAACATCCCTGTTGTCGCCGTTAGAAATGTTTCAGACCTGCCTTTGAATCTTATGCTAGCTGGCAGTCTAACAGCCTTTTTCAATGGTTCAGAAAACGTTAAAAAAATTAAAGATTATGACTTCAATCAATTAATGACCCGCTACGAAGATGTAAAAGTATTTTAGGAGGAAACTATGTCACAAGTAACACAAAGGACTAAGAAAAATATCATCGATGCCATGATCTCTTTATTAGAGAAAAAATCATTTGAAAAAATCACCGTGGCTGATATTTGCACGGAGGCGATGATAAATCATAGTACCTTTTATCGTTACTTTACTGACAAGTTTGTTTTGTTAAGATCAGTTTTTGCCTACTTATTGGATGACTTAATTAGCAATAGTAGTAACGCTGAAACTATCGTTTCACAAATTGCAGATTTCATAGAAACCAATAATAATTTTATGCGACATATCTCGCCGCAGTATCAAACTAAAGCTAATCTATATCCAGAATTTCGTAGTATCTTAAAAGATCTGGTCGAAAGTAAATATAAAGAACCTGAAAGTCAAGATGACCCATTGATACAAATGATCGTAACCTCTGATTCACCAGAATTGATGATAAGCTTCATTGTCGGTGGTTTGGTCGGTTTAGTAGAATATCTTGAGGATCATGATTTCCAAGTTCCTATGAAGGAATTCACCGGATTTGCCGAAAGCTTCTTTAAAAAATGGTCAAATTTATAATACAAAATCGTCACTTTGTCTCATTTTGAGACTGGTGGCTTTTTTTGTTTCTTAAAATTATTTCCCGAATAGTTATAATCGTCACTATGAGGAAAACTCTGAAAGGGATGAAAATTATGGAGAAATTTTTTGATATGCTCAGTAATAGTGTTCACAAGCACACCAAAATGTGGATCACTATTATTGCAGCTATTACCGTAATTCTTGCCATAGGTTTGCCTAGAATTGAAATGAAATTCAGTAACGACGTATTCGTCAATTCCAATTCTAAGCCTTATAAAGACACGCAAACTTATCAAAAGAATTTCGGTGGGGATGCTGTTTACGTCATGGTCAGTGGTAAACAGGATCAAGTTTTGTCACAAAAAAATATGAAGAAGCTCAATACGCTGGATAAAAAAATCAGCAAATTGGACAACGTTCGTGGAACTACTAATATAGTAGCTTTAATGAATGATGAGTTATCACAACTCGCAGATAATCCAACTCAAGCTTCTAATATGAAGGGATTAAATCTTAATTTAACTCCTAAGATGCAAAAAGATGTTATGAATTCCTTATCAGATAAGCAAAAAGCTACTTTGATGACTAAGATTCAAAGTTCACTAACATCAGCACAAACTGCTCAAGTAACACAATTTGTACCAACGATTTTAACCGATACTCAAAAGGCTCAAATTGCTGCTGCACAAACTCAAGCAACTGCTAAAATTGCTCAATTACCTGCAGCCCAACAACAAGCAGCCGCTGCACAATTACAAGCAACTGAACAGACTCAACTTATGGGTATGCTGACACCTGCCCAAACAAAACAAGTTCAAGCTTATACAATGACGATCTTAAATGATCAACAAAAACAAGCCCTTGAACAAAGTATTTTACCAATGATTCCTAAAGTACAAAACATGCCTAATGCACTATTAAGAGATATTTTACTTAGTGATAACGGAAAAGTTCCATCTGCCATTTCGCAATTATTACCTAAGAACGCTAAACATACTGTTTTAATGGTTAACACTAAGAATACAACTGATATGGATGCCAACGTTAAGTTGATGAAAGATGTCCATAAAGCTGTTAAAGATACTAACTTTAAAGGCAACGTCAAAGTAAGAACTGCCGGTACTCCTGTTGTTATCGGACAAGTTAAAAATGTTGTTATTCAAAACATGGCGGTCATGGTTGTTATTGCTGTGATAATCATGTTGATCATTTTGGCATTGATCTTCCCAGTTAGAAGAAGATTATCACCATTACTATTCGTTCTAATTGGTTTGATATGGACATTTGGTTTGATGGGATGGTTCAATTTACCTATCACACTTGCCACAATGGCTACTCTACCAATTATTATTGGATTGGGTACTGACTTTGGGGTTCAGTTCCAAAACCGTTATGAAGATGAATATCGAAGTTCTGAAGATTCTGAAGGTTCGATCAAACTTTCGATCAACAAGATGGGACCTGCTGTCGGAATTGCTTTAGTAGTTATGATGTTCAGTTTCTTAACAATGTTCTTCTCTAAAGCTCCAATGATGAAACAATTCGGTGTAACTTTGGCACTTGGTGTTCTATGTGTTTACATCGTTGAATTCTTTATGATGTTTAGCACTTTCACACTCTTAGATGGATCAGAGAAAGCTCATGCTAAATTTGTAGCTAAGAATAAAGTTAGAAAAGAAAAGCAACAAAATGGTACGACTCGTTTATCCGGCTGGTTAGCTAACTACGCTAAGTTTGTTACAAAACATGCTTCCTGGGTCTTTATCATTGCTATCGTTCTTGGAGGATTTGGTTTCTTCGTTGAAAGAAATATTGGTACTGAAACTGATATTTTGAAGATGATCCCTCAAGACATGTCAGAGCTGCAAAATACTAAATATCTTCAAAAGCAAGTTGGTTCAACTGTTTATATCAACTACCTAGTTAAAGGTGACGACGTTCGCGACAAAGCAACTATGAAACGTATCGACAAACTAGGTAAACAAGAAAACAACAAGTATAAAGATATTACTGGCGTAACAAGTCTATCTTCAACTTATAAGCAATTAGGCGGTTCACTTGATGCTAGTCAATCAACAATGAATACTGGTATTAAAAACATTCCTAATTCACTCAAGAAGACTGTTATCAGTAATAATAATCAATATGCAACGATCCAGTTTAAAGTTAATCAACATCTTTCTTCTAAAGATCAGCAAAACTTAATGGATAAAATTTCTAAAGATATTGGTGGCAATCACCATGACTTGAAGATTTCACCAGCTGGCCCACAAGTTATGATGTTAATAGGTGTAAGTAATGTAACTTCAAACCATACTTTAATTATGTTCGCTGGTTTAATAATTATCTTTGTTGTATTGTTATTGGTTTACCATGAAATCAGATTGGCAATTTATCCAGTTCTTCCTATCTTGGTCGTACTTGGATTATCACCTTTGACACTTTGGTTAATGCATACAACATACAACCCCGTTACAATTGCGCTTAGTTCATTAGTCTTAGGTATCGGTACTGAATTTACTATTTTGATACTTGAAAGATATCGTGAGGAAAGACTCAATAAAGTCACGCGCAGACAAGCTATTATTGATGCCGTTTCCCACGTTGGACAAGCCATTACTGTTTCTGGATTAACCGTTATGGGCGGATTTTCAGCCATCATGTTCTCAAGTTTCCCTGTTCTTAGATCCTTTGGTCTAATTACAGTTCTTGATACAGGTTATTCCTTGATCAGTGCTTTAACTGTTTTGCCTGCAATTATTTACTTATTTAGAAAGCGTGCTAATAAAAAAGATAACGCTACTAAATAATACCCAATAAGGATGCGCAACTTGTGCATCCTTATTTTGTTTGTCCAAACTTTAATTATGAATTAGAATAATTAGGTAACTAATATTGAGGGGGATATCTTTTTGAATTCATTATCAGAAACAAATACACCCAAAACATCACAAAATTATTTTTTATTCAGTATGATGTTGATTGCGGCAAATTTGCGTTTACCGATTACGATCATGCCGCCTTTACTTAGAAGTATTGAAAAGGATTTGAACATTCCTAGTTCTATGGCAGGACTGTTAACTTCTATTCCTTTGATTGCTTTTGCAATATTCTCGCCAATTATCGTTAAAATTGCTAAAAATAAAGGAAATGAATTAACGATTCTTTTATTCTTTATTCTTTTATTGGTGGGAAGTTACTTACGTGTCATTCCTACTGTCTGGGCCTTATTTTTGGGGACTGCCCTAGTCGGAATTGGTATTGATAGTGGTAACGTTTTGGTACCAGCTATTATCAAGGATCATATGCCTAATAAAATTCCATTAGGCACTGCTTTATACACTTTATCAATGCTTTTGATCGGTGCGATCGGAACAGCATTTTCAGGATACTTCATAACTAGGATCAGTCTTAGTGCTACTTTAGCTATTTTGTCAGTTATGGGAATTATTGCATTTATTTTCTGGATTCCTAATGTTAAAAATAATCAAAAAGACACCAACAATAAAGATGAAGAAATTCCAGATTATCAAAGTGTTTGGCATCAATCATTAGGTTGGTTAATAACGTTATACTTTGGCTTCCAATCATTGATTTACTATTCTCTTTTGACTTGGCTGCCAAGGGTTTTGACTGATCATGGCGTTACAACGATCTTCTCAAGTAATCTATTAACCGTCTTGCAAATTGCCGGATTACCATTATCTTTTATTGTTCCAATGCTGGCACCTAAAAAAGTGGGAATGGGACTTTTGACATTCTGTGTAGTCTTAGGATACTTTGTAGCTCCATTAGCATTTTTACTAAATACTACTTCAGGTATTTACTTAATAATTTGGGCAATAATTGCCGGTGTGGCCCAAGGAATTGCCTTTAATACTGCCATCTTTTTCTTTACTAATAAAACAACTAATCCTTATCAAACAGCCGAAGTATCAGGTATGGCACAATCTGCCGGTTATCTTCTTGCTGCCTTTGGTCCAGTTATTTTTGGTGTTTTTAAAGAAAGTTCATACATTATGATCGTCATAGCCGTATTTGCCGCTCTATTAGCAACAACGGGCATAATTATTTATCGTGCACGCTTGATAAAAGAATAAATATAATTTTTTAAAGCCTTGTCACGACTGTGATTGGTCAAATTTCGAAAGATTTAGACACTTGTACATATTATTTTGTCATGCTACTATATCTTCAAGCAAAATAAAGGACGACTGTGAGCGTCCATTTTGGAGGAAAATAGTAATGAAAATAGTATCTACACAATCAAACCATCCAGATAACTATCAAGCAAAAGTGGTCGCTTCCACAACTGCAGGTTTCGGATTGGAGAACATGGACGTAATGTTTTTATCATTCGCCCTATCTTCTATCATTGCCGAATTGCATTTGAGCGGAACCCAAGCGGGATTAATTTCCACGATCACAAATGTTGGTATGTTATTGGGTGGTATTTTTTTTGGAATTTTAGCCGATAAATTCGGTCGTATCAAAACTTTTACTTACACAATTTTTATTTTTGCCATTGCAACTGGAGCAATGTTCTTCGCCCACGATTTAACAACTATCTATATCTGCAGATTTCTAGCCGGTATCGGTGGCGGTGGTGAGTACGGTATCGGTATGACCGTACTTGCTGAAAGCTTCTCAAAGAAAAAACTTGGACGAGTATCATCATGGGTCGGTATGGCCGGACAAGTCGGAGCTATCTTTGCTGCTCTACTAGCAACTTTAGTAATACCTACACTAGGTTGGAATGCACTCTTCTTATTCGGTGTAATTCCTGTCATCATTACTTTCTTTATCAGACGTCACTTACGTGAAAGTGACACCTTCATTAAATCCTCCAAGAAGAAACATGGTAGCGTTAAAGAATTATTTGCTACACCAAAGATTGCCTATCAAACAGTAGCATTAATGGTTATGGCCATTGTTCAAATCGCCGGATACTTCGGACTTATGAACTGGTTACCAACAATTATGCAAAAACAACTTAATCTAACTGTTGCCAGTTCAACTTGGATGATTGCTACTATCCTTGGTATGTGTGCTGGAATGCTAACATTTGGCTGGATCTTAGATAACTTAGGACCTCGTCTAGCATTTGGATTATTCTTAACAGCTTCAGCTATCGGTGTCTTTGTACTAACACTTCCAACTAATATGTTTTCACTTATTATCGTTGGAGCTATCGTCGGATACTTCTCAAACGGAATGTTCGCCGGATATGGTGCCGTTGTAAGTCGTCTTTATCCTACTGAAATTCGTGCCACAGCAAATAACGTTATTATGAATACTGGCCGTTGTATTGGTGGATTTTCAAGTTTAGCCATTGGCTGGATCCTGGATAACTACAACATCATGACAGTTATGATGTTTATCTCAACTCTTTATGTGATCAGCCTTATCTTTATGCTTACTATCAGTAATTTAAAAGCTAAAAATTATCAAAATGCTTAAACTTGATATAAATCATCTTTTTTTACAAGCTACCCTTCTATACTAAATACATCCCCTAGAAATTAAGCAATGAAGAAAATCCCCCTCTTCATTGCTTTTTTACGTGGATCGAATAAATTTCTTCCAATATAACTGTTTCATGTCCAATAAATAATTTATCCTCCACGAATCCTTTGATCTTACCTATAATAAACTCGGATATTTCATTATCTAAATTTCTAATATTTAATTCTATTTTTACAGTTTGTTTTTTGATTATCGCCTGATTAATAACCCTTGTTATTTCGACTTCATTCATTTGCTCAGAATGTTTTCGGCTACGTTTTATCTGGTTACTTTTAGACATTTTATTGAATTTAGAAGTATGATCACTTAGATAAAAGCCATTCCATTTCATCATGCCGCGATCGTGATATTCATGTAAAAATCTCGTCACCAAATCTGGATCGTATTCAGTCATAGGCATTCCCACCGTTATGTCCACCGACCAATTTAGAACGACCAATGGCCGTGGCACCCTTCGACAGGCTGGAAGTTTTTACAATAGATTTAAATCCATAGCGTTGTCTAATTGAATCGATCGTTTCATCAACTTTTCTCTCTTTAATCCGACTTTGTTTATCATCTAAAAGATCCAATTGTAAAACATCATCATCTGATAATCGGCCACCTGAAAAATTCAAATGTCTAATAGGCTCTCCTTGCCAATATTTTCGAAACATTTTAATTGCAAGATCCGCCATTTCTTTATTCAAATTAGTGGGTTCGATCTTCATGGAATGTGAAAAGCCACTATTATGTGTCGCTTGTTTAGCATTATAAGAAAAACCCACTCCTAAACTAATACAACCCGTTAACTTATGATGAGCTCTTAATCTTGAGGATACTTGTTCTGCTAACTCTCTAATAACAACTTCAATTTCTGATTGTTTATCGTAATTTCTAGGCAAAACTTGCGAATTTCCATACGACTTATCTTTAGCTCGATACTTTTTATGAATTATTGAGCGGTCGATCCCCCAAGATAGGGCAAACAATTGGCTTCCCATAATTCCAAATCTTTGTTTTAGCATATAAGGATTGTGGTGCGCTAAGTCATAAACTGAATAAATATTTAACTGTTCTAATTTATTGGCCGTCTTTTTCCCGATCGACCACAGTTTGCTTAAATTCTTGATAGGCCATAATTTATCAGGAATGTCTTCATAATGCCATTCCCCAATCAAGCTATAATCATGTTTAGCTTCAATATCTAAAGCAAATTTTGCCAACAACGGATTATCTCCAATACCGACTGTAACGTAAAGGCCTAACTTCTTTTTCACTTCAATTTGAATTTTACGTGCCACTTCAAATGGACTTTCACCAAACAATTGCCAGCTATGTGTCATATCTAAAATAGATTCATCAATTGAATATGGTTGAATATCTTCTTCTGCTGTAAAACTTTCGAATATTTCATTGATCTGCAGATTTCTCTTAATATAAAGATTCATTCTCGGTGCAGCAATGACTAACCGCGGATCATTAACTGGGACCTCACTACATCTAGTAACATTCGATATGTTAAAAAGTTTTTTTGCCATTGGTGAGGAAGCCAATACTAAACCATCACCAGCATTATCAGCTTGTGACATAACTACTAGAACTGATTTCAACGGATTCAGTCCTCGTTCGACAGACTCAACCGAAGCGTAAAAAGACTTGTTATCGATCATAAAAATTACATGTCTGGGTTCATTACTGTAATCATACATTTTACTCATCCCCAAAAATTATTTACATTATCATTATACAAACATACGTTCGTGTTGACAATATAAAAAAAACCAACCTAAGGGTTAGCTTTCTTTCCTATAAATTCATTGATTACATATTCAATAAAGGGTATTTTATAAACATAGCAAAGAGATAAGGTCGCTCCTTATCAAACTGGCTTAGCAAGTGTATGCGGTACTACACACCCTCAAACATTCTAGACGAATCGAGGTGGTGGTTATGCATACTACTAGGAAAGGTGCTTGGAAGATGTCGTTAGTAATAGCGATATATCTATTGTCCTTGTCTGCTCTGAACTTTGCTAGAGCATACGAGAAAATAAAAAAGCTAACCCAATAGGTTAGCTCCACCAAGTACCGCACTAGACTTGCGTAACAGGGGTTGCCACATCAACTCCTGTTTTTTTTGTACAACCATATTATAATACGTTAGGAGAATTTAATCAATTATGGTAAATATCAAAGAGACTATTCAAAAGTTATTCGATAGTGGTATTTCAGGTTATAGAATTGCAAAAGATACCGGTATCAATTCTAGTCAAATCAACAAATTTAGAAGTGGTTATTCATCTATTGATGAAATGGCAGTGAAAAATGCGCAATTGTTAATCGATTACTATGAAAGAGTTAAAAATGACAAGAAAATCTAAATTATTGCACTGACAGGAAATTTTGATCAATTTCCTGTTTTTTTGTGTCCTGATATTTCGATTATCAAAATAACAAAAAAACGACAACTTTCGCTGTCGTCAATTTCTATTTGATACTGTAATTAGTATCGTTCAATGAATTCTTTATATCTGCATCATTAAAATCACCTGAAACAGTAGCGCTGTTATTATCTAAGCTAACAAAAGCTTTCTTAACACCTGAAACGTTTGATAATTTTTCAGTAACTGTATCAACACATCCTTGGCACTTCATTCCTTCTACTGCATATGTTTTTTCCATTATCTTTCTCCATTCCTTTTATTTGGCTAATTTAAAGCCCTTTAATCGTAAAGCATTCAGTAAAACTGATACTGAACTAAAACTCATTGCTGCACCGGCTATCATAGGATTCAGCAATGGACCACCAAACAATGTTAAAATCCCCATCGCAACTGGAATTCCTAAAGTATTATATCCAAACGCCCAGAATAAATTCTGCTTGATATTTCTGATTGTCGCATGACTAAGCTTGATAGCATTTGGAACATCCATTAAATCATTTTTGATCAAAACAACATCGGCTGATTCAATTGCAACGTCTGTTCCTGAACCGATAGCAATTCCAACATCTGCTTGAGCTAAAGCTGGTGCATCATTTATTCCGTCACCAACCATGGCAACGATTTTATCGGTCTGTAGTTTTTTTACCTCATTAGCTTTATCTTCAGGTAAAACTTCACTTAAAACTCGATCGATACCGACTTGTTTAGCAATTGCCTTAGCTGTTTTTTCATTATCACCAGTTAACATAGCTACTTCAATATTCATTTTATGCAGAGCTTCTATTGCTTTAGAACTGCTTGCTTTAATCGTATCTGCTACGGCAATAATTCCCGCTAGTTTATCGTCAATAGCCAAATACATCGGAGTCTTGCCTTCATCTGCTAAATTATCTGAAATACTTCTATCTTGTATCTTAATATTCTTACTTGCCATTAATTTTTCATTGCCCAGCAAAACTGTTTGTTCATTAATTACTGTTTTTATTCCTTGACCAGGAATAGCTTCAAAACTGCTTGTATCATTTAAGGTTAAATTTTTAGACTTAGCACTCTCAACAATTGCTTCACCTAAGGGATGCTCCGATCCAAGTTCAGAACTAGCCGCTAAAGCAAGTATCGAGTCGCTATTATAACCATTTGAAGTAATAATATCCGTCACTACTGGTTTACCTTTTGTAATTGTTCCTGTTTTATCAAAAACAACTGTTTGAATCTTTCTAGATGTCTCTAACGCATCTCCACTCTTGATCAAAATACCATTTTCGGCACCCAGGCCAGTTCCAACCATAATTGCTGTGGGAGTGGCTAATCCTAAAGCACAAGGACAAGCAATCACTAAAACAGAGATCATGATTGTTAAAGCAAATACCCAAGACTGATGACCTAATATCAGCCACATTAAGCCTGACAAAACTGCCAAAGTTATAACAACTGGAACAAAGACACTTGAAACTTGATCAGCTATTTTAGCAATCGGAGCTTTAGAACCTTGAGCATCCTCAACTAATTTGATAATTTGTGCCAAAGCTGTATCAGATCCCACTTTAGTAGCCTTGAATTTAAAACTACCATTCTTGTTCAAAGAAGCACCGACTACTTTATCATCGATTTTCTTTTCAACGGGCATACTTTCACCAGTTATCATCGATTCATCAACACTGGAACTTCCTTCAACAACAATTCCATCAACTGGTATCTTATCACCTGGTCGAACGATCAAAATATCGTTAACTTGAACTTCATCTAAATTTATCTCAATGATTTCTCCATTTTTAACGATATTAGCTGTTTTGGGAGCTAAGCCCATTAATTTTTTGATAGCATCTGATGTTTTACCTTTTGAAACAGCTTCAAAATACTTGCCTAAAGTAATCAAAGTTAAAATTACGGCAGCCGATTCATAGTATAAATTAGTCGCAAAAGTATTATTTCCTAAATATGTCATTATAGTTCCGTATAAGCTGTACAAAAAAGCTGCACTAGTTCCTAAAGCTACTAATGAATCCATATTGGGATGACCTTTAATTAATGATTTAAAACCAACACTAAAAAATTCTCTCCCAAAATAAATAACTGGCAATACTAAAATCAACTGTATAGAAGCAAATGATACCGGATTGGTCATTGGACTTATTAGTTCAGGCAATGGCAAGCCAATCATATGTCCCATTGCAATATATAATAACGGGACGGTGAAGATGGCCGAATACAAAAAACGATTCCACATATTTTGAATATGTTTTTGTTTATAGTCACTCGTATCCTCTTCTACCTTATCTGTTTTGGGTAGGATCGCAGAATATCCAGCGTCACTTACAGCCTTAATAATATCCACTGTTTTTAATTGTGATCGATCAAAATCGACCTTCATTTTTTCACTAGCCAAATTGACATTAACCGCACTAACACCAAGTTTAGAAACGGCTTTTTCAATCGTCTGGGCACAACTTGCACAGACCATGCCTTCGATATTGAAGGTTTGACTAACGACATCCCTAATAATTGCATATCCGGCATTATCAACCGCCACCGCAATATCATTTATAGAGATGGAATTATCATAGTCAACACTTAACTGTTCTGTTGCATAATTTACATTAGCTTTTTTTACACCCTTTAAATTACTAACAGTTTTTTCAATTGTTTGAGCACATGATGTACACACCATTCCCTCAACAGCATATGTACCTTGAGCCAAAATGTCACCTCCGATTACAATCGTAATTCCTCAATGGCTTAAGCATATCACAGTGTCTACAATCGTCAACATCAACTGCAAAAAATTAGGGAAAAGACTAATAAATGCCCTTTCCCTAAATTTTTACATATAAATCCATTATGATTAGACTAACTAACAATCACAACCATCTGGAATACAGTTGCACTCTATTTCTTTGACTGGTGTTTTTTCATTTAAAGCTGTTTGAATTTTATCCACATCAGCTTGGGTTAATTCTGAATTATCGATCAAATAAGCGATTGCAGAACCAACCTTTTTGGCACAAACTTGATTAAAGAACTTTTTAGACGCTAAATCGATAGTATCACTTTCATCCATTGTCGCTGTATAAATAAATTTATTGCCATCTTTTTTAGTTTCAACGATTCCCTTATCTGAAAGACGTCTGAGCAAAGTTTTAATGGTTGCTGGTTTCCAGTCCATTGATTCCCCTAAAATATCGATCAACTCTCGAGATGTGGCTGAATCAAGTGTCCAAATAACACGCATGATGCGCCATTCGGCATCAGTTATATTAATATTTTTTTCTATCATATATTTACCTCATAATTTAATCCTATATTAAGTCTAGCCGATTAACGCCAAAAGGCAAGTTGTTAAAAATGGACTTATTCAAAGTAAAGTGGTTTTATTAAGAAAAATGTTCATTGAGGAGGGTCTTATGGATCAAAATAATTTACCTGAAGCTATTAATAATTTCATTAAATATACAAATGATGGTGATTCTGAAAAATTCATCTCCATTTTTTCTAAAGATGCCACTTTGAATGATTGGGGTAATATTTATCACCAACCAAAAGAAATTGCTATTTGGAATAAGACTGATAATATAGGAAAAAAATCTCATTTTGAATTAGTAGATGCCAAAGAAACTGGTATCGACACTTGGGTAATTAATTTAAAGGTATCTGGGAACGGATTCAATGGAACCAGTCCATTTGAAATTGTTTTAGAGAAAGACTTAATTAAAAGCTTGCAGATCTTACCTGATTAACCCAAAAAGTCGGCTAAAATAGCCGATTTTTTTAGTTTATATTCTTTTGATTAGTTTCATCTCCTAAGAACCAAACAACAGCTCCGGCGAAAATTGCAATAGCACTAATGATCCAAAAGATGACATTGGCACTAGTAAATGACAATAACCAGGCAACCACGATCGGCATAGCGACGGTGAATAGTTTAGCAATCCCGTTAGCAATACCTGACCCTCTAAATCTGAATTTCGTTGGGAACAATTCTGCCACATAAACCGCAACGACGCTTGCCATCAAAATATAAAAACAAGTTGTCAACAAGAATCCTACCAATACGACTGCAAAAACTTGTGACTGCTGTGCATAAACCATTCCAAAAATTGCTGTAAAGAAAAATGCTGGTACGATCGTGAGTTTTCGCCCAATTCTATCCACAAGATAGGCACCGATGGCACATCCCACTGGGGCTCCAAGCATCATTAAGGTTGACAATCCTAGTGAATTACCAATATCGATATTTCTTTGTACCAATAGAGTTGGTACCCAAGAAGTAAAAGTATACTGACAAATGATAGTTGCTGAAACAGCTACGGTTGCCACAAACAAACTAACTACAAATGAATGATGAACTTGTTCATGTGGTTTGATATTTGTATTTTTAACGCTGCTTCCATTTACCTCTAGACGTTCAATTATTTTTTGTGCCTCTTTTGTACGTCCATGAGCAATCAGCCAACGTGGAGATTCAGGAATATCTCGACGCAAATACCAAAGAATTGCTGCGATGACCCCAATAAAGGCAAACATCGGTCTCCATCCAAATCTTGGAATTATCAGCGTACACAAGAGCATCGTAATCGGTGCCCCGCAATTAGCAATCAAAGATGTCGTTGCACACCATTTTCCCCGATTATGAACTGGTGCAAATTCATTGACCATCGAATAGCCTGTTACAATTTCAGAACCAAGACCAATACTAGATATCAATCGACAAATTATCAAAAATGTCATGTTTGGAGCAAACGCACCTAAGAAAGTGAATGCACCAAATAAAATCAAATTTATTTGATATGCCACTCGTCTACCTTTTAAGTCGCCAATAAATCCCGCAATCAATGAACCAATAAATAATCCTAGAAATCCACTCGAGAGAAAATATGAATTCTGTTGAATTGTAGACCAGTTGTTTTTTAATGTAGTACTGGCAACGGCACTTGCCATATAAACATCAGCCGCATCAAGGATCATTCCCCCAGAGACAAGTGCAAATACTTTATAAAACAATGGTGATTCATGTGTTCGATCGATTCTACTTTGAAGATCTGTCGCTCCTTGAATTTCCATAAAACATTCCCCCTAATTAAAGTTTGGCATCTGCTTTTCGTATTGACTGATCTCTTTGTCATATCCCATAGTGATTGCTATATCATCGAGACCATTTACAAACTTGTGTTTCCACAAAGGATCAATTTCAAAATTGAATTTATAGTTTTTATAACTTACTTCTTGGTTAGGTAAATCAACTGTGATTTTTTCATCAGCTGAAATATTAGCTAAAATCTCACGTTGTTTTCTTGGTAAAGAAATGGCTAGTAAACCGTTTTTGGTACTATTCATATAGAAAATATCGCTGTAACTACCAGCAATAACAACTTCAAAACCAAAATCCTTTAAAGCCCAGACAGCATGTTCTCTAGATGAACCACAGCCAAAGTTATCACCAGTTATTAAGATACTTGCTCCTTGATATTCTGATTGATTTAAAATAAATTTTGAATTTGGCTTTCCACCGTCAAGATAGCGCCAATCGTAAAAAAGATTTTTACCATAACCGGTCTTTAAAATATTTTTCAAAAATTGTTTAGGAATAATTTGATCAGTATCAATATTATCTTTCATCAAAGGGATAGCGGTATTAGTAATCATTGTAATAGGTTTCATTAAATTACTTCCTTTCTTATATCAACAAAATGTCCAAAAATAGCCGCTTCAGCTACCATAGCTGGACTGGCCAAATGTGTTCTGGCACCTGCTCCTTGGCGACCTTCAAAATTACGATTAGAAGTTGATGCACAATGTACTCCAGAAGGCACTTGATCAGGATTCATTCCTAAACAGGCTGAACATCCTGGTTCTCGCCAATCACAACCAGCAGCCTTAAAAATCTTATCAATTCCCAGTTTCTCTGCCTGTTCCTTAACTTCGCGTGATCCTGGAACTACTAGTGCCGTTACACCTTTAGCAATATGGTGTCCCTTCAATATATCAGCTGCGATCATCAAGTCTGATAAACGGCCATTAGTACATGAACCAAAGAATACATAACCGATTGGGATTTGCTGTGCTGTCTGACCAGGTTGTAAACCGATATAGTCATAAGCTTTTTTATCATCAGCATTTTTAATTTCTGGAAAAGCTTTATTTATAGGCACGGACATGCCGGGATTAGTTCCCCATGAAACAAATGGGGCCAAATCACTAACGTCAAAATCAATTACTTTATCAAAAGCAGATTCATCGTCAGTTTTAAATTGTTGCCAATACTTAATTGCCTGATCAATTTTCTTAGGGGCGTACTTACGTCCTTTTACGTACTCAAAAGTAGTTTTATCAGGTTGAATGCTGCCCATCTTAGCGCCGCCTTCGATCGACATATTACAAATGGTCATGCGTTCTTCCATGCTCATATTTGAAATCGTATCGCCAAAATATTCGACCGCATAACCTGTTCCAAATGCCACCCCTTCACGAGCAATGATCCCCATGATTATGTCTTTAGAATAAATTCCTTTTGGTAATTTCCCATGTATGTGAATCCCCATCGTCTTTGGCTTAGTTTGCCAAATCGTCTGTGTTGCTAAAACATGTTCCACTTCGCTTGTACCGATACCAAATGCAATTGACCCAAAAGCCCCGTGAGTTGCCGTATGAGAATCTCCACAAACAATGATCATGCCCGGCTGTGTTAAACCCAATTGAGGACCGATGACGTGTACTATACCTTGATCTTCACTGCCCATTCCTGCCAGTCGTACGCCAAATTCTCCAGTATTTTTTTTCAAAGTATCAATTTGTTTTCTAGAAATGGCATCTTTAATATTAAAAATATCTACGGTCGGAACATTATGATCCATGGTGGCAAAATTTCTATCTGGGCATCTAACTTTTCTATTATTTTCGCGTAAGCCTTCAAAAGCCTGTGGTGAAGTTACTTCATGCAGTAATTGCAGATCGACATAAAGTAATTGTGGATCGCCAACTTTTCCTGTAATGACATGCTTATCCCAGATCTTATCGAACATTGTTTTTGACATATTGCTCCCTACTTTCTTTGATATTTTTAATAATTGCATCGGTCACTTCTGTGGTACTACGATCACCACCTAAGTCAGGTGTTACGTTCTTTTCGTTTATTGACTGATAAATGGAAGAATATATTTCTTGCGCTAAATCCTCTCTATCAAAGGAATTGTCCAACATCATCGCAATTGATTTAATCATTGAAATCGGATCAGCTATTTCTTTTCCGGCAATATCTGGAGCTGACCCATGAATAGGTTCATATAGGGCTGGCCCAGATGATCCAATGCTCATAGATGGAATAGTTCCTAAAGAGCCTGTTATTTGAGCTGCTTCATCACTTAGAATATCTCCAAAAAGATTTTCAGTTAATAAAACATCAAATTGTTCTGGTGTTGAAATTATTTTCATCGCCGCTGAATCAACATAACTAGTATCGTAAGTTACTTCTGGATAATGATTAGCGACTTCTTTTACGACCCGACGCCACAATTTACTAGTTGATAAAACATTTGCCTTATCGACTAAGGTGACATGTTTTTTTCGTTTCATTGCCATTTCAAAGGCAATTTTTGCAGCCCTCCTAATTTCTCTAGCGCTATAACGCATAGTATCAAAAGCATCATTTTCAGTTAATTCACTAGGTTTTCCAAAATAGATACCACTAGTAAGCTCCCTAACTATGACAAAATCCACTGAATCGGTAACTTCTATCGGTGAATATGAGATCATTGATCGATCGATTTTAGTTGGACGAATATTGGAAAACAATCCTAATTCTTTTCTAATTGCTAGTAAACCTTCTTCTGGTCTTTTTAAAGCATGATCCCATTTTGGCCCGCCAATAGCGGCTAAAAGAATTGCATCACTATTTTTACAAGTTGTTAAAGTATTTTGCGGTAAAGGTTCACCAACCTCATCGATTGCCGCTCCACCAAAGAGCAGCTTTCTTAATTCGTACTCAAAATCACTATCTTCACTGACCGCTTTTAAAACTCTTAATCCCGCAGACATTATTTCTGGTCCAATATAATCACCAGCTAATACAGCAATTTGATATTTTTTCATTTACTCCTCCTCCGATACAAAAACAAAAAACACCTCATCAATTAGATGAGGTGTAAAAAAAGAGCCCCATCCAATAACGCAAATAGGGCTCGACATTAATTGTCAGAGTCCTGCGTTAGAGTAATAAGGCTAATAAGGAAGCTAGAGATCTGTTTATTTGTACTTTACTATTATTAAACATATTCACTAACCTCCTTTTGTTTTGATTGGTGTAATACTAGCACTTAAAATTAGAGAATTCAACATTAATTTAAAATTATTCACAGAAACTTTTAAATACTGTCTGTTGCTTCCCACGAAATAGTAGAAGTATAAGTACCGGCATAGCTGTTACTTGGACCTCTTACACTCAGCAATATACCCGTATTATTATCCCATTTAGAAGCAACATCAGTAGTTATAACATGATCACTATTTAAATTAGCTGTATATTTGTCTATAACAACTTGTTGATTTTCCATCGGTAATGAGGCTGACTGTCCGTCGTCATACGGTGTGTTATAAAACAGATGTCCACCTAATTCAACTGGCTTTCTACCATCGGTAAAGTACTGATAAAATGGTGTGGCACTAGCTCTTAAAGTCCAACTAGATTTATAACTTTCAACCTTAACATTCCAGTCACCATCTCTCATAGGAGCTTCGCTGTCAGCATTTTTAAAGCTTTTAAACTTATAATTATCTTCAGTTTTGATTTCGACATATTTAGAACGGAAAGTTACATTATAATCAACTGTATTGGATTTTCTTCCATATGTATCAACATAATAAATAGAAGCTGGGTACGCCTTGTCTGAAATTACAAGATTATCAGGACTACTAAAACCATAATATGATTTTCCCGAATTCTCCATTGCTATGCTTTGATCCCCATTTAATCTATTAACTAAATCATCACCTGCGGCGAAATTTGATCTAGCCTCAACATTATTTAAAGTATTAAGAGCAGCGACACTTTCCTCAGAGAATTGATAGTTTGTATCAGAGTAAGACAAACTGATGGGTATATTATAAGTCCCACCTAAGGAAGCATTAGGATTATAAGACCCTATATCATTAGCTCCTAAACTCAAGTTTAGTTGAACATCTGGAACATTAATTACAAACTGTGTTGGATCTGATACGTGACCATTCTGATCTTTTAAAGTAACCGTCACAATATTTTTACCTACTTCTAGGCCCTTATATCCGTGTTTTGCTATGTATTGGTCATACGTGAAGGCTTGTTCTATTAGGGGACTTCTCCCACCCATCATCTTGTAAACAACTGGATCAACCGCAAAATTAAAGGTTCCATTATCATTATAGGTTGCGCTTTGTGAATCTTGAACATTTGGATCATCGGTATCTGCTCGTGACGTTATTTGATAATCTAACGTCAAACCACTTGTCGTTCCATGGGCTTCACTGCCGTCCGCATGTTTGTAGGTACCCTTAATATTAACAGGATCATCATCATTAACTGTATAGCCGTCGCCATCAAATGATTTATCTTTAGTAATGATCAATGAATTGGCAGAAACTTCAACGTTATAAGTCAATATGTTAGAAACAATTGTTTCACCGGTGCTGTTATAGTTTTTCTGAACAATTTGAACAGTGATCGTATGATTTCCTATTGCAAGTGGTTGCATGATCAATGAGAAATTCTTGTCACTACTTGCGGTATCTTGTACTGGTAGCTGATCTACTCCATCAATATTGGTGTAAATGTACATATTTTCATTTTTAAAAGCTATACCGTCATCGTTCTTATAATCCATTGTTCCGGTTAAATTAAAAGTATCCCCATCATATGTTTGAAGGGAACTACTATCAGTAGCGGCAACAATTGAATTTGCTGGATCTTTAATATCAAATTCAGGCGTATTATCTACATTATCATAATTATCAGCCTCGTAAGAAATTTGTGATTTTTCAACTGTTTGGCCTGCATCACCTGCTGTAGCATTCAAAACAATTCTTGCTGAAGCGTAATCTTTACCTGTTCCCAAGTCATCAATTGAAGTCGTTAAATTATTATCGGAATCAACTGCGCTATCTGAAATATCAGTTGTTGTAGTCTTTTTCCCATCACTTGACGTATAAACTATCTTCCCAATAGTTCCAGTACTAAAAGTAACATTTTTGGGCAAAGCAATGGTTGCTTGCATATTGGCAGTTGCTTCACCGCTGTTAAATACAAACATATAATTGAATTCCAATTTATCGCCGGGGTTAACCGAATCGGTATCAACATACGACTGAGCCTGGCTGTCCATAATTGAAGTATTATTACTTATTTTTGATTTTGTCGTTTGATCAACAACATATGCATTAGTGTCTGCTGTTAAAACTGCATCCTGCACACTAATAGAAACCTTACTGTCATCCGCTTTAACTTGTAAACCAGTTATCATAAACAAAGTTATTAAACCAATTAAAGAAAATAAAAGAGGGTATAAAAGTCTCCTTGTTTTAATCATATTACCACCCCATATATACATGAATCATTTCCAAAATAAATCAAAATCATTTTAGAATATCTTATATTAATAATATTATATTAAATATGTAATAAGTGCTTGTCATTTTGGAATATTAATTCTTATAAAAAATGGACGTTAAGCCCTATATAACAACAAAAACCTATAACTTTTTAGTTATAGGTTTCAGAAAAGTAAAGATATTTGGCTGTAACTGATTCATCATTATCGACTAGACCACTAACCAAACCTTGATAGATAATCTCGCCACCACGCGAACCGCCATCTGGACCAATATCAATTATCCAGTCAGCACTGCGCATAACATCGACATTGTGTTCGATCACAATAACGGTATTTCCTTTGTCCACTAAATCATTGATAATTCTGATTAAATTCTTTGTGTCAGAAACATGTAATCCGGTGGTCGGCTCATCTAGTATGAAAATGTTTCCCTTTTTACTTAATTCTTTAGCAATTTTCAAACGCTGGCTTTCACCACCAGAGATCGTACTTAATGATTGTCCCAATGTTAAATAATCCAATCCAACATTTTGAATTTTTTGTAATTTAGATTTTATTTTACTATCATCAAAGAAATCTACCGCCTCTTCAACCGTTAGATCCATAACCTCAACAATACTTTTTTCTTTATATTTATATTGCAAAACTTCCGGTGCAAATCTGCCTCCATGACAGGTTGGACACTCTATTTCTGAATTTTCCATGAAGGACATATTCAACTCAATTACACCTTTACCGTTACACTTTGGACATGCTCCTTTAGAGTTATAACTAAACAAGCCATCTTCAACATCGTTTTTAGAACCAAATAACTTTCTGATATCGTTCATAGCGCCTGTATATGTAGTTGAATTTGAGCGGCTGTTTGCATGAAGCGGGCTTTGGTCTATCACGATAGCATCTGGATTTTCTTCTGCGAAAACTTGTTCCACCAAAGTGCTTTTTCCTGAACCAGCGACACCCGTTATAACGGTGAATAGTCCTTTTGGTACAGTTAGCTGTACGTTTTTCAAATTATGCAGAGTGCTTTTAGAGCTGCTTATGAATTGCTTTGCAGTTCTTGGATGATTATTCATTGGTAAATTATTTAATAAATACTTTCCCGTCAAAGTATCTGATTTTAACAGTTCTTGATAACTACCTGTAAATTGAATTTCTCCACCATGAATCCCAGCTCTAGGTCCTACATCAACTATGAAATCAGCAATTTTAATAACATCAGGGTCGTGTTCGACTACCAAAACAGTATTACCGTTATCGCGTAATTTTAATAAAAGATCGTTCAAACGATGAACATCACGCGGGTGTAACCCTGTACTAGGTTCATCTAAAATATAAATCAAATCAGTTAAACTATTGGAAAGATATTTAACTGTTTTAACACGCTGACTTTCCCCACCTGATAAGGTGGAAGTTTCCCTAGTTAAACTCAAATAATCTAAACCAATATTGATCAAACTAGAAATTCGTTCTTGTAGATTATCGATCAGTTGCTTCATTGATTCGTCAGTAAATTCATTCAATGTTTTCTGTAAATTATCAAGTTGCATGTTAGTTAAATCAAAAATATTGTACCCATTTATCTTGGAATCTAAAACCTTCTTGTTGAATCTAGTTCCGTGACACATAGTACAAGTAGACATTTCGGCAAACTTTTCAATTTTCTTACGGGCACCATCACTCATTGTTTTATTTTCCTGAATATTAGTACGGTAAAATCTCTTAATGATCCCCTCATAACTTGTTTGTATTGAACTACCTTTATAATCGACAGTTATTTTAGTCTCTCCGTTTAAAAGGTTTTCCATTTCGTCATCGTTAAATTCTTTAACAGGTTTGTCGTTATCAAAAAGACCTGAATTCAGGACTGTTTGTAAATAAAATGAATTCTTAGAATACCCTGGTAATAAGATTGCTCCGTCATTTAAGGATTTATCGTAATCTAAAGCAGTATCAAGTTTAACTACATAGCTTCGACCGATACCCTCACATTGCGGACACATTCCTTCGGGGTCATTGAAAGAGAAAGCATTACTGGCATTACCATATTTAGGCTGACCAAATCTAGAAAACAAGATTCTAAATAATGGACTGATATCACTAATTGTTCCTAAAGTTGAACGTGCATTACCTCCTAGCGGCTTTTGATCAATAATAATCGCCGTAGACAAATTATGTATTTCATCAGCATCAGGACGTTTATATTTAGGTAAATATAATCTGGTAAAGCTATTATAAGTGCTATTTAATTGTCGACCAGCTTCTTGAGCAATAGTATCAAAGACAATTGATGATTTACCTGATCCTGAAACTCCAGTAAAAACGGTCAATTTGTTCTTAGGAATTCTTAAACTAATATTTTTTAAATTGTTTTCTCGATCATTCACTATTTCAATAAATTGTGTATCAGTCATTTTCATCCTCCAATATTTTAAGCTTGCCAAAAGGATATTTATCGTATCATATAGTTCAACTAATTTCGAGCAAAAAAAGATCTGAATTTATAAAACAAGACAAAGAAAAATCGCAATCCATTGACTGCGATTTTAAAGTTCTTAATGACTATTTAATTTCATAATCAACTGGATCTATCTTATTTGAAGCTGGTTTCAGGTGGAACATTGCTCTAAAGAAGATTACTAATAATACAACCACTCCAAAAGTGAAGATAAGATCTGGTACTGATCTCGCAATTGTAAGTCCCATAATTACAGGATCTTGATAGAAGGTTGCCAATCTGGCATGCCAATAACCATGCTCAAGAGCATCTTTTAGTTGTAAGAATCCCATTGGCATTAATGTGACAAATACCATACCAGCCAAACCAACATTCATTGTAATACATGCCCATTTGATCCATTTCTCTACTTTTTCAGTCCAAAATTCAGTCTTAGTTAAATGTCTAATTGCAAACAACATAATTGCCACTGAGAAGAATCCATAAACTCCTGCCATTGATCCATGTGCATGGGCAGATGTCCATTGTGTTCCGTGCTCAAAGTAATTAATTGCTGGTGCATTGATCAAGAATCCTAATGCTCCAGCACCAATTGCATTCCATAGACCAGTTGATACTAAGAACATAAATGTCCCTTTGTATGGGAAGTCAGTTGAACTGTCCTTATAAACTCGATAGTGAGTATAAGCTTCCCAAACTAATAGACAAAGTGGGATTACTTCAAGTGCAGAGAAACTTGATCCAAGTGCCAGCCAAATCGAATGATCACCTTGCCAGAAATAATGATGTCCCATTCCGACAACACCTGTACCTAGTAATAAAATAAGCTGGAAATACAAGGCTCTAATGGTTGATTTAATGGTTGTTAATTTCATATCAACTAATAAGTAACCAATCAAAATGACCGCAAATGATTCAAAAATACCTTCAACCCAAAGATGAACGATCCACCATCTCCAATAATCAGCAAATGTTACATGTGAATTGGGAAGAATAAACAGTGAAGCCAAATAAAATGCTGGAATTGCGATCGAACCACAAAGTAACAATTGTAGAAGACGTGAACGGTCCAAATTTTTCTTAATTTTAATAGCTGGTAAAAATCCTCTTAATAGGATAATTACCCATAAAACCATTCCAATTATGAAGAGAATTTGCCAGAATTTACCCATCTCGGCATATTCCCATCCATAATGTCCAAACAACCACCATTTGTCATTAATGATACCTAAAGTTGAGCCCCACTCACCAAGCATTGAACCAGCAACAACTACTAGTAATGCGTAAAATAAAATATCTACCAGTAAGCCTTGACGTTTTGGCTCACGTCCAATAATTCTTGGTGTAATGTATATTCCCGTTGCCAACCACGCTGTTGCTACCCAGAAAATAACTAGTTGCAAGTGCCAAGTCTTGGCTAGATTAAACGGCCAAATATTTTGCAACGGTATTCCAAAGAATGAATTTTCAACATAATAATGCGCTAATAACTCACCTAAGAGAACTTGAACAAAGAACATCAGCATTACAATCAAGAAATACTTAGCAGCTTTTCTTTGAGAGCTTGTTATTGGCTCATCAGTTCGTATTTTCTTTATATCTTTATAATCTAAAGTATATTGCATATCTAAGTGATAACGTTTGTAGAAATAAATTACTATTCCCACACCCGCGACCAGTAAAGCTACTGACATGGCGGTCCAAAGCATAGCTTCTGATGTCATCACATTACCGGCGTCCAGATCATATGGCCAATTATTCGTATATGAATACGATCGATCAGGTCGGTTTGTTGACGATAACCATGCCCCCCAAAAGAAGAAATATGTCATTTGATCAACTTTATTACCTGACTTCATAAAGTCATTAGTCATATTTTTGATCATATTCTCAGGAAGTCCGGCTTCATCCGGATTATTTTTGAATACATCCCGATAGTAACTTGTAAGATACTTTAATCCAGCTACTTGAGCTGTAGTCAAAACTAATTGATCCTTTTTCTCATTGTATCGATTGGTTCTAATTTCCTTTTTAACAACACCCTTAATACCAGATTTCTGTTCTGTAGAAAGCTTTTTAAAGTCAGTATCATATTCTTTATTGGCATAATATTCATCCATACCTTTTAAATAAATATGAAGTGCTTCCGCTGTATAATCTGGTCCAAAATAAGTACCGTTTCCTAGATAAGTCCCATAATCGGTTAAACCGTACTTCTCAAAAACTGCCTGTCCTGAAACTAATTCAGCTTTTGTTACAACTGTTTCCCCAGAACTAGTAACTATTCTTGATGGTCTTGGTGCTTCATTCTTAAAAATCAATAAACCACCGGCTATTAGAATAGAAAATGCTATAACTAAAACAAATAGCAAAATTTTATTCAACTTCTTATAAGAAGCCATATGATCCCCCCTAAAAACAATTCATCAATCTTAAATTAAGTTGCATAAATGTAAATCAATTTACAAACAATGTTGATTATCTCCAGGAACTATTTATATATAAAAAAGTTATATAATTTGTATATTTTATTCTTCAAATGAAGAACGCAAATTAATTTAAAGATTAACTATATCCCTAGAATATAGGCATTTCAGTGATTTGTAAACACCATTTTATGTTAATTAAATTCTTATAATATATAGATTGTGATTATTTTTGGCTATCAATGTAAGCGCATACTTAAATGTCAGGATTCGTAATTTTATTAGCTTGTGAAAGCAAAAAAAAATAAACTAAAAAAATTTAACTTATTTCTTATCTAAGAACAATTTTAATTTTATCTGTCACATTCCTCAATCATTTTATCGATCTCAATCAATTCATTATGATTACGATTAAATTCTGAAAATACTTTAGCACGATTCAATAACCCATGAACTTCTTCATCTGTGCCCTTAGTCTCACAAACATTAACTGCCAACTGTAAATACAATCTAGCAATATAATAAGTCACATGATTATCGGCACAAACTTTAATACCATAATTTAATAAAGTATTAGCTGTTTCATAGTCTTTTTGATTAGAATAGTAAACTCCACAATAGAAAATGATACTTATATAACGCCAAATTTTACTAACATCATCGATCGGCATACCATAGATGTCATTGAAAACTTTGCTGAAATAATATTCACTCTTATCAGAATCTTCTTGTTTAGCGTATACCATTCCCATTCCTGTATAAGCTAAGAAAGTAAAAATAGTTTTACCATCAGGATCTAAATCCGTCAAAATTTGATTAAAATCAAAAACAGCTTCAAAAAGATCTCCTAACTTATCGAGAATGTTCAAATAACCTTTCAAATAGTAATACTGCATCAATGCATCTTTGTCATCTTTCAAAAGATCAACATCAATACTCTTCATAATTTCTCGAGACTTTTTAAATTCACTAGTTATTAAGTTGAATTCTACGTCATTCATTGAAGTAACAATTTTTTTAGAGGTACTATCATTTATACCCATAATATCATCTAATGAAATATCCAAGCGATTACATAATTGAATCAAGATTCGTAACGATGGAATTTGACCATTATTCTCAAACTTGCTTAGAGTTGCTTGGGTACAAACTCCATCACTAAGATTTCTCTGTGATAGCCCTAATTTTTTTCTTCTATCTACAAAATATTGTATGTTCATTCGGCAAACACCTCTATATAAAAATATAATATTCCCATATCTAGAATTATATACTCATCGGTAATCGCTTACCATATAGATCTTGGCATTTATTTAAATATACAATAATTATATTAAATGGGTATATTTATTATTCCTGTTGAGTATTATTTTCTTAGCTGGATATGTTTTTAGTCAAAAATTTACTGCTAAAATACACTACTTCTTCTGTTTAACATATAAAAAGAGCCCCCACGTCCGCCTTGGGCAGATATGAGCGCTCTACTTATTTTTTAAATCTTCGATTGAATTAATATTCTTCATATACTTAGGTACTGCTAATCCAACTTTAGCGCCCTTTAAATTAGGTCCTAAATCTTCAAAGCGTCCTTTATAATCCTTATAATACAATCCAGACGTCTTAGGTAACCATGCACTTACTTGAGCATCGGCTGCTTTGGTTGCAATGGCAGCCCAGGTTGGTTGTTGTTCCATGGCCTGAATGGTTACTTTATAACCTTGATCGCGTAATACTTGTGCGATCACATTGGTAGAAGCAATTTCAGAATCCCAAGCTACATAAGTCATTTTTAGGGATTTCCCATGAACTTTCTTAACGTCTTTAGTCCATTCATTAACTATTTTAGGATTATCTTTGATCCATTCTTTAGCGGCTTTTTGTGGATCCATACCACCATTAACTTTTAGCATAACTTCTGACATTTGAGCGGGTTTCCAATGGAAACGGTCCAAAATTGTATATGCTTCAGGTTTTTCTTCCTTTAATCCTTTACGGACGATCGTATGAATGCTTTCTGCTTTACCGAAAACATTTTTAGGATCTTTTAAGAATTTGATGGGATACTTAGTAAACATCCAATGCGGCTGCCATCCAGTGATGACTATTGGGCGTTTGTCTTTAATGGCCTTATCCAAAGTACTTGTCATGGCTGCTGTTGAACTGGTCTGTAATTGCCAGTTTTTATCTTCTAGTCCATAAGTTTTTAAAGCTTTTTGAGCAGACGACATAATACCTGCACCAGCATCAATTCCAGTAACCGTATAGTTTATTTGTGGACCTATTTTTTCCTTACTATCATAAGGTTTTGTTTGTGAACTGCAAGCTGTGATCACTGGAATAATCAGTAATGTTACAAAGAAAAGACCTAAAAGCTTTAATTTTTTCTTCAAACAATCCCTCCTATCCTCTATGATCTCTTGTTAATGATTGTGTCAATCTATCTAAAATAATTGCTAAGATAACAATTGCTAAACCGGCAGCAAATCCGCCACCAGCATCATTTCTACCAACGGCAAAGTAAACTTTAGTACCAAGACCCATGGCACCGATCATTGAAGCAATAACAACCATTGATAGAGATAACATCATACTTTGGTTAACTCCGGCCATTAAACTTGTCTTAGCTATTGGTAATTCAACTTTGAATAATTTTTGCCATTCAGTTGAACCAAAAGAATCAGCGGCTTCGATCAGTTCATCTGGAACTTCACGAATACCCATATTGGTCATTCTAACTGTTGGAGGCATAGCAAAAATAACTGAGGCAACAATACCTGGTACCATTCCAATTCCAAATAATGCTACAGCTGGTATTAAATAAACAAAGGCTGGCATTGTCTGCATAAAGTCAAGAATTGGTTTTAAAATAACTTCTGCTACATGACTCTTAGCCATCAAGATTCCTAAAGGAATACCGATAACTAAAGCAATCAAACTAGATGTTAAAACTAAGGTTAGAGTTTGTGTCATATCTCTCCAAAAATCCAGATTCCAAATCAAAAGTAAACCTAGAAATTCAAAAATAAGTAAACCCCAACGCTGATCACGTCGATTAACATAAAATGTTAAAGCTAATACTAAAACAATGAATAACCAAATTGGAATAAGGTCAAATACCCATTGAAAGGCATTATTGATTCCACCAATAAAATTAGTTATCGCATTGAAAAACCCTGTAAATTGTACTAACCAGTCAACAAAACTGTCGATCCAACTAGCCAATGGTATTTGTGGGATACTACTCAAATTCACTCACCTCATTTCCTGCCAAGGCACCAAGAACAGCACCACGAACAATAATTCCTTTAAGCTGTCCTTTATCATTAGTAACAGCAAATGGTATACCTGTTTGCGAAATATCATCCATTAAATCAGAAATAGGTGTTTCTTCATTAGTAGTAGGAACGTCTGTCTTAACTACTGAGCGAAGATCACTACTATCATGTCTAACCAAGCCAATAACATCATTAGCATCGACAATACCGATCAGTTTACGTTTATTATCAACAACATAAGCCGTTGAAACTTCATTATTCTTCATTCGTTTCAAAGTAAGTCTTGGACCGGCTTTATCAATATTGATAGTTACTGGTCTGATCATGACGTTACCAGCAGTAAGAACTTTACTACGATCAACGTTTTCAATAAATTCTTCAACATAATCATTAGCCGGATGAGTCAAAATATCTTCAGGTGTTCCCGTTTGAATAACTTCACCATCACGCATGATCATAATGTGATCACCCAATTTCAAGGCCTCATTTAGATCATGGCTAATAAAAATTATTGTTTTCTTTAGTCCTTCTTGAATATCTAGGAGCTGATCTTGCATATCGGTTCTATTCAGTGGATCAAGAGCTGAGAAAGCCTCATCCATCAAAAGAATTTGTGGATCATTAGCTAATGCACGGGCAAGTCCAACACGTTGTTGCATACCACCAGATAATTGATCTGGATACTCATCGTCATAACCCGTAATTCCTACTTGTTCCAATGCCTTTTTGGCTCTTTTACGACGTTCAGTTTTATCAACGCCTTGAATCTCTAATCCATATTCGGCATTTTCAATAATGGTTCTATTAGGTAATAGACCAAAATTTTGGAAAACCATACTCATCTTTTTACGGCGAACTTCTCGAAGTTTCTTTTTATCCATCTTCATTAAGTTTTCGCCATCAATTAAAACTTCTCCGTCAGTTGGTTCGATCAACCGATTGATCATACGAACTAATGTAGATTTACCACTACCGGAAAGGCCCATAATAACAAAGATCTCACCATCATCGATCTTAAAGTTGGCTTGATCAACACCGACAGTGGCGCCGGCTTCTTTCAGAATTTCCGATTTAGTTTTGCCTTGCTTAATAAGTTCTTTTGCTCGGCCAATATGTTTACCAAAAATCTTAGTTAAATTTTTAACTTCAACTTTTACGCTCATTAAATCCTTCTTCCCTATTCTGATATATGTTTCCTTTTAGTAACTAATCTTAACTTTACGTTCAAATATTATTAGTCATAATATCGTTAATTTAAGGTTTAAAATTAACCTTACAAATTATCATCCTATGAAATAAAAATGCTATTATTCATAAGTTATAAATAATAGCAGCACGCTTTTACACTAACAAAAATATATCATGTTTGCAAATAATAGAACTTATCTAAACTGAAAAAAGCGATTTCCATCATCTGATGAAAACCGCTTTATCTGTTATTGTAGCGCCTTTTCCAAGGCCTTAGAAAATTCTTCGGCATTTCCTACATAGTAGTAGTCTGAATGCTTAAAGATCGGAGCATCTTTATCTGTGTTAGCAGAGACAATTGTTTTAGCATTAGAAATACCTGCTGTATATTGAACTGCTCCTGAAATACCTAGATTAATAAGAATATCAGGTGATACACTTTGACCACTTTGTCCGATTTGATCGTTGATATCAAATTCTTCAAGGTCTGTTAATGGACGAGTAACTCCGATAACAGCGTGCAATTTATCAGCCAATCTTTTTGCATTAGTTAAGTTTTCTTCGGTCTTATCTCCACGTCCGATGGCAACGATTCGATTAGCTTCAGTTATACTTTCAGCACTCTCTTGTGGTAAAGGTTTGCTTGAAATAGTTAACTGTTTATCCTGAACAACTTTCAAGTTAGTAATGTTGATAACCTTTGTCATAGGATTATTAAGTTTCTTAGCTTCAAAAACGTTTGAACGGACTGTTGCCATTTGTGGACGATGATTAGGAACAACGATCTCACACATGATATTGTCACCATATGAGGGTTTAGTTTGTACCAAAGTACCATCATCTTCAAAATGAAGATCTAAACAATCTGCCGTTAATCCTGTTCTTAATCTTGCTTGCAAGCGTGGTGCGAGTGAGCGTCCAACAACTGTAGCTGCAAAAACAAAACTATTAGGACGACCTGTTTTTTCTATTAAAGTATCCAAAGCATTGGTCATTTCTAAATCATTACCTTGAACAAGTTGATCATTCTTAATAGTAATGATTTTATCAGGACCATATTCTTTGATGTCTTCTTCTAAAGATTCAGAACTTCCTTCAACGAGGACAACTGTTACTGGCAATTCACTGATTTGATTCATTTTTGTAATTAATTGATATGTAATCGGATTAACTTTATTCAAATCAACTTCAGCAAAAATCCAATTTTCTTTTAAAAATTCCATTTACTTGTCCTCCACTAAAATATTCTTATCTTTTAAGATCTTAACTAATTCATCAGCTGCATCTTGAGGATTATCAGGTAGTTTGTAATTATCTTTAACGACTTCTTTAGGTGATGAAATACTTCTAACTACTGATGGCGATCCTGCTTGTCCAACGCGATCAGCATCTAAATTTAAGTCACTAGCATGCCAAGTTGTAACTTCTTTTTCAAAACTTTTGGCGATCTCAACAATATTAACGTATTTAGGGTCATTGGCTTGATCAGTAACTGTGACTAAAACTGGTAATTTAGCAGTAATATCTTGTTCAATATTTTCAAGATAACGTTTGATTCTTAGGCCGCCTTCTTCAACATCCAATTTACTTGCGTATGTAACTTGAGAAATATCTAAGAATTCTGAAATAATTGGTCCCATTTGACCAGTATCAGCATCAACAGATTGTTGACCCAACAATACTAAATCGACATCGCCGATTTTTTTAATTGCTTCACTTAAAACATATCCTGTGGCAAGTGTGTCGGCACCCGCAAAGGCACGATCTGATAAAAGAACTGCCGAATCTGCTCCCAATGCTAAAGCTTCTTGCAATGAAACTACAAAATCATCTGGTCCCATTGTCATTACAATAACTTCTGCATTTGTTTTCGCCTTTATCTCAAAAGCAGCTTCTAAGGCGTGGCGATCATATTGATTGATGACACCACTGATGCCGCGACGGTCAATATTTTTAGTCTTCTCATTGATTTTAACGTTGGTTGTTTCTGGTACTTGTTTAATTCCTACAACTATTTTCATAATATCCTCCTAAGCGCGACTTTCTGCTTCTTTTAGGGCAATTGCTGTTCTCATCTTTTCAACGGTACCTTCAGCAATTTCCATAGCACGGGCGTCTCTGATCAAATGTTCAATTGGATAATCCAAACTATATCCATAACCACCAAGAATTTGTAATGAATCATCACCAGCTTTAACAGCACTTCTTGAACCATAGGCTTTAGCCATTGCTGCTTCTTCTTCATAATCTTGTCCGTGATCTTTCATCCAGGCAGCCTTTTGATAAAGTAACTTAGTTGTTTCTTTAGAAATAGCAATATCAGCGATTTTTCTTTGAATACCTTGCATTTGAATGATAGGTGTATCGATTGCTTTACGATGTGTTGCATAATCAGTAACTAAATCCAATTCATGTTCCATGATTCCTGTTAAAACAGCTCCCATAAGCACACGGGCATCATCATGGGCACTATCACCGATTTCTTTTCCCATACCGACTTTACCAAGTAAATGTGACTCATCAACTTCAATGTTATTCATAACGATCTCACCAACTGGAACACCAGTCAGACCTAAGAAGTTTTCTTGTTTGCCATATTCAAAGCCTTCCATTTCGTTATCAACAACGAAGAATGACAATTCATCTGGTGCAGTTTTGACAAGCACACAATAGATTTCGGCAAGACCACCATTAGTGATCATAATTTTATCTCCATTAATGATCCACTTATCACCACGTTTTTCAGCATGTGAATTAATTCCCATCGGATTAGAACCACCGCTTGGTTCTGTCATCGAGAAGGCAATAATACGATTCTTCGCCTGTGGTAAATATTCATTTTTTAGTTCATCATTACCATATTTCACAATCTGATCAACTGATTTGAAATGACCTTCTAAAGTAACTGCTAGACTGGCATTACCCTTAGCGATCTCATTGATGACTTTGGCACTAGTACGTCCATTAAAGCCGGCACCACCATATTCTTCGGGTAACATCAAACTCAAAAAGTCATTCTCTTTTACTTTTGACCACAAGTTATTTACGTAAGAACGTGTATGATCTATTTCCATATCGTAAGGAGCCACTTCATTTTTTACGAATGCTTTAACCATTCTAAGTAAAATATCTTGGCTGATTGTTTTTTGGTCCATTGTAATTCTCCTTTTTGTTAATTTTTTCACATACTTGAGCAAAAAAATATCTTGGTTCTTTATGGTTTCTGAATTTAACTTTATAGACACATCATATAACATACTTTCGTAAATGTAAATAAAAATAATATATTATTTATTATTCTTAAATTATATCAAATTAACTTCATGGAGATAAAAAAAGCCTGCGACTTAGTCACAGACTTTTCTGGATACATTGCTTGAGGGGAAACACAGTATCCAATTATTGCGGGCTTTACTTCCCTTACCTGCCAGGCTTGGGAAGTTAAAATTTAGTATTATTAGCCCATGTGTCGGTTAAGAAATAATTGTTCATTCGATACTGTGTTTGACTTGGATCGGCATTTTTATCCTTATAAAAATTCTTCAAATGCTTGTCTAGCATTAACCATCCACGCCATCCCATATGAATAGTATCTTCAGCAATATAGTTTTTGTTTTTAACATTGGTTAAATCAACGATGTCATTGAAACCTTGAGATTTGAGTTGATAAGTTATCTTCTTATCAAAATTGATCAAGGCACTCTTTGGCATACCGGTGTACTTAACCCATTTTTCATTAACCGGTTGAATAACAAACATTACTTGAACATGATTTTGCTTGAACATGTACAGTAGAGCTTGGAAATCATTATATTCAGGTGAATGCAGATAATCAGCATGACGATGAGAATTCTTATATGTATAGATTCGTTTCATCAATTGCTTCTTATAAAATGAATCACCAATTTGTAAATCATTCTCATGTGAATGTTGTTTTGCCATTTTAGCCGCTAATTTATTTAGTTTCTTATAATCATAATCATCTGGAAGTTTGGATGCTGCTTCATCTATTTTTTCTTGATGATCATTCAAAAAGGCTGTTCCAAATAAATTATCTTGGCTTTCGAGGCTTGCTCTAGTGAAATGTTTGACGTAAAAACGCTGAGTTTCAGTAATTTTTTGTCCATTAGCAATTCTTTGAAGAGCTTGATTCTCAATCGGTCCTTCTTTAACTCCCAAATCAATTGCACGACGGGCAACGTATTCATTCATTTCTTTATTACCGTGATTAGAATTTAAAATAAATCCACTCAATTGCATTGGTGATAGGAAATATTTAAAAGCATCCGTTCTAATCCCTTTTTTAGTGAACCATTGCGGAGAAATGATAAAAACCGCTTTTTTATTCTTTAAATTAGTCATCCCATTAACGTTGAATGCTTGGGTTAATGAAGCTGTTCCGGGATTACCTAATAAGAAGGGTTTATTTTTCCAGTGATATTTTTGTGCCATCGAAGATGGATGAAATGGATCCATTCTGGAAAGTTCAGATGATCCAATAATCGGAATGTAGTTTTCCTTTTCAGCCGCATTCTTTACATCCTCTCCCTTTAAGACACGAACATCTAAAGAGGTAGACGCCTGATCAATTTTTGTCGGTGTAATTGTTTTAAATTTGATGGGCGTCCATAAAAGTACCAATAAGGCTATGGCAGCAACTATTACAGGTCCAAAAGTCATCCACAACTTTTTTTTCATAGGTTATTCCAATTCTGTAACACGATCAGAGATTTTATTAACTGTTGACCATTGTGAACGATCAAATTCTGAAACTGGAACTTGAATACCAAATTCATCCTGTAATGTTACGAGTACTTCAACCGTTGCCATTGAGTCCAAAATACCATCAGCAAATAAATTTTCATCTGGATCACTGCCGACATTGTCCAAACCTGTTACATCTTTTAAAATACTAATAATCTTTTCTTTTTTTTCGTCCATAATTGTTCTCCTTTTATTGGAACCATAGTGTATTTAAGAAACCTGAGAAAATCAGAAAACTGAAACATACGACATTGAACGTTAGAAAAATTGCGAATGCTTTAGTTAATTTATTACTTGGGATCTGTTTACGATGTTTTTTCTTATATCTTAGCCATGCATCATTAGTGATCATCGCCGTAGCATGGAAAATACCATAGACGATGTAGTACCAAGTCTCACCATGCCAAAATCCCATGATAAGAAATAATGTTAAATAACCAACATTTGCCATTGTGATTCGACTCTTGATCAATTTTTTCTTCATCATGAAGAACATCAAACGCATGTAAATGAAGTCTCTGAACCAAAATGATAAAGTTATATGCCATCTATTCCAGAAGTCTTTTATGTTAACTGACTGGAATGGACGTTTAAAGTTCATTGGAGTATTAACACCCATGAAATTACTAATTGCGACAGCAAAAAGTGAATATCCAGCAAAGTCAAAGAATAAATACATACTGTAAACATACATATAGGCTAATAACGCCCATGAAATACCTAGTGGGGCTTGGTCACGATATGATAAAGCCAAAATTGAAACTTTCGGCAATAACAACGTTCCAAAAAAGTATCCTAGAACGAATTTATAGACCAAACCGAGCATTAACTTGTTAGTTCCACTCTTTAACATCCCTAAATACTTTTCACGACTAGGTATATTTAAAACATCCTTTTGAAAACGGGGAAATCTATCGATTGGTCCAGAAGAAATAGTTGGGAAGAAGAGAATAAATCTCAAGAATTCTGTCACCTTAACTTCTTTAATGGCACCATCACGAATTTCCATGATCATCTCAACTGATTTGAAGGTTAAATAACTGATACCTAGAAAACCAAATAAAGAGATTGTAGGATTTTTTATTAGTGGATCAATTTTTACAAATACTAATGGGACAATTGCAAGAACAACTGATAATGTAAAGATCCAGAAGCTGTTCTTATTATTTTTATTTCTGCGATACCTTAGATACGAGAATATGACCAACATTTCAAATAAAATATAGAAAATAAGAGAAATACCTTGCAGTGACTTATCTCCAAAGAAAGTAATCGACAAAATAATCAAAGTTGCAATGGTTTCATACCATTTGAACCGTTTGCCGAATAACAATCCGATCATTATGGGAAGTAGTAATACGGTTAAGTAAATAAAGTAAGCGGGGCTACTATATGGAGTGATATTATGCATTAACTTCGCCCATCAAAGCCTTACGATCAATTTTCCCATTGCTGCTAATTGGTAGATCTTCAACAAATTGCAATACATTTGGAATCATGTACTCCATTGTCGTCTTTCTTAATTCGTCTTTAATTTGAATGTTGAGTTCTCGTTGATCAAGTTCTTTAAACTGATTTTCCAAAACAATATTAGCGATTATCTTGCTGACTTGTTTCTTATTGTTGTAAAGCGGCACGGTACAGGATTGTTTAACTTGAGCCAGATTACCTAACAACGAGTCGATCTCTTCAAGTTCAATTCGATAACCATGCATTTTGATTTGAAAATCAGTCCGTCCTTTATAAAAGAGCATGCCGTCTTGCGATTCATTGACCATATCACCGGTATGATAGTAAATTCTATCGTCAATCTCTTCAAAAGCACGTTTTGTTTGTTGTGGATTATTTAAGTAACCTTTAGAAACATCCGGGCCACTAACCATCAATTCACCAGTTTGATAACCATTGGCATCATTTACCGCATTATCTAAGAAATGATGCATGTTGCCCTTTAAATAACCAATTGGCAAACGATCATATTTTACTAAGGTTTCTGGTGTTATCTGAACTGAGGTTATAGCAACCGTATTTTCGGTTGGACCATATGTGTTATAGAGCTTAGCCTTAGGAAATCTTTTAAGTAGCTTTTGTGCTGTGGCATGAGTTAACTCTTCCCCACAAAAGATAAACTTATGAAGATTTTGGACATGTTCATGATCAAAATTTCTAAATAGCAGACACATTTCAAAAAATGATGGTGTAGATATCCAAGTATCAAAGTTGGAGTCTAAAATAGCCTTTTCTAATTTACCAAAATTCTTTGTTGTATCTTTATCAACTACATCTAAAGTTGATCCACTTACTAGACCTGGATAAATACTAAAAACAGACAGGTCAAAGGAGAACGGTGCTTGTAACATTATTTTGCGATTATTATCATAGTCGAACTCTGCGCAAGCCCAGTCGACAAAGTCTAATAAATTATGAGTAGTAATCTGAACACCTTTAGGAGTACCAGTAGTTCCGGAAGTGAAAATAATATAGAAATTATCATCATCACCAATACTTAAAGCAGAATCATAAATATCATCTTCGGAATTCAAAGCATTTTCTATTTCTGCTTTAGTAATAATCGGAGTATCGATATGAAAATTATCAACCTCACTCCAATTTAGAACTAATACTGGATGTGCAACTGAGTTAATTTGAATGATTCTCGATGGGTCTGAGGCGTCATCAACAGGAATGTAGGGATGTCCAGCTTTTATTGCACCCAGGAACATTACCAACATTTCAAATTGCTGACCACCGTAGATTATGATGGGACTTTTCTTAGGAAGAAATTTTTCTTGTAAAAGATTAGCGATTCGATCTGACTCTTCGATCAATTCTTGATAGGTTCTTTTTTCAGAACCGTTTTGATAACAGATCCCATGAGGATTTGTTATAGCTGTTTTAGTGATTCTTTCAACTAATTTGTTCATGTGTTTCCCCTTCTTTCTTGCTAGAATTCGTTATAAATAAACTTGGCAGATCCGACCCCGCTATATCCATAGATGTACAAAAGCACTATGAAAATTACGAAATAAGCAACAGTTTTAATAACGAAGATCGTAGCTGGCTTTTTTAAAAAAATAAATAAATTATTTTTCATAATCTACACCTCTTCGGAGAATCCTTTCGTAAAAACTATCTAACCATTCAAAATATATAGATCTTAATCAAGTAGAAATCGATTTATTCACCTGATTTATAATCATTATAATAAAAAGGCCTCTTGTAAAAGAGACCTTTTTTGTAAATTAATTTTGCGGTTTTTGACGCATTCTTAGTCTCTCTAGGGATTTTATCGTTATTTGTTTAAACAAATAATTTAATATTATTTTATTGAGGTAAATCTTTTATTGCCCCACCCAAATTGGGTTTATAAATCCCTAGTTCGATATTAAACAGATTATTTTCTGTAAATCATTCTTTGAATTATCGTGCTGCAGACAAACACCTAGACAAAGGTATTCCCCGCGTCTAGCAACATCGACAAGAATAATTCTATCTAAATATTTGCCTGTTTCAAGCTTATTGGCGAAACGGCAACTCTTTAAATATATTATTTTCATCTTTTTTCAAGAATTTTTATTGTTAAAAACAACTAACTAACGTCAGTAATTAAGCATTTTATGCCAAATTAAATATTTCCGCATATTTGACAATCTGACAACAAAAAAAGAGGACACGTTTTCCGTCGTGTCCTCATATGTAGAAAGCAAATTATGCAAATTTATTAATCTTTTGGAATTACTACACCTTTTTTAAGGATCAAGTTTCCATATAGAGCTGTTTCACCGGTTTGAATAATTGCAAAGCATCCCTTAGAATACTTGTAAAAATTCTGTCTTTCAATAGTTTTAATATTGTATTTAGGAAAGGCATCTCCAATATCCTTTTTATATGTGTCCCAAATATCTGGACGAGGATCACCTTCGACAGTTTCCATTAAAATGGCTTGATAGTCTGAATAAGTATCAAGTGGCATTAATTTAAGAATTCCTTCCAATAGCGTTGGTACACCTAATCCATCGGCACGAATAACACGATCGTTATTTGTCAAAGCTGGATAGTTTCCATCAGCTAAAAGGATCTCATCTCCATGTCCCATTTCCATAAGACATTTAACAAGTTCTGGAGATAATTCTTTAGGAATATTATTTAACATATTTTAAGCCTCCTTGTGTTCCCAATATGATTCAATTTCTTCAAGTGACTTACCTTTTGTTTCAAGCACATACTTATGAATGTACCAAACAGCAAATAGTGATAAGGCAGCAAAGAAGTAGAAAATGTTAATTCCGATAGCTTCCAAAATAATTGGGAAAACTAGTGAGAATAAAGCGTTAAATAAGTATTGTGTAAAGGTGATAACACCCATTCCCAATGCTCTGGCTTTTAGAGGAAGAATTTCTGGAACATATGACCAGAAAACAGGTCCTAAACCAAAACCAAACATAAATACATATAGGAAGATCGAAATAACAGCGATTGTAGCATTATCTGACCAAATACACATGGCAATGGCAGGTAATACTTGTCCACCTAAACTAATTTCGAGCAGTTTCTTACGACCTAAGCGGTCAATGAATGGCAATGATACTAAAGTTGAAATAACTAACGCTGCACCAACACCAAAGTCAGCAATAATACTTGCATGTGCTAATCCTAAGTTATGGAAAATCTCTGGTGCATAGTAAACAGCAGCATTGATACCTGTAAATACTTGGAAAGCTGTTAAGACGAATAGTAAAGTCAATACTGGTCTAAACTTACCAAATAATTCACCCAAACCAGCTTCTTTAGTCTTTAAGCTGTTTTGAATATCAACAATTTCGCCTTCAACTTCTTCATTTGTAACACGAACTTTCTTTAAAACTTTTCTAGCTTTATCAACTTGTCCATCTCTGATAAGCCAACGTGGACTTTGAGGACTGCACATCATACCAACAGTAAAGATAACAGCTGGAACAACTCCAAGTCCTAGAGTCCAGCGCCAAGCGTTATTTTCAAGGTTATAAGCACCTACACCGTATGCACCTAAGATACCGATGTTAACACTTAACTGATAAAGCGATGACATTAAACCACGAATATTTTTAGGAGCTAATTCTGATAAATAAATCAATCCGTACATATTAGCAATACCTGCAGCTACACCTAGAACCAATCTGGCAAACATTAAGAATGCTGTTGATCCAGCCATGGCCGACATAATACTACCAATAATAAAGACGATACCTCCAACGATCAAAACATTTCGCCGTTCAATTTTTTTCTCTAGTGCCGTAAAGACAACGATCGATGGTAAAGCACCGAACAAAAGGAAACTTACAACTAGCCCTTTTTCTGCAGCATTCAAGCCGAATGCACTAGTAATTGATGGAAGTGCCAATGAAATAGCACCTGAATCATAACCATAAAGTAATCCGGCAAATCCACCAAGAATAGCAAAGACGTAAACTATTGGAGCTGTTTTGATTTTCTTTTCTGTATCTTGGACTTCTTCCATGATTTAACCCCCTCTAATTAACAATTTCTTTCTTCAAGATTTTTGTAAAACCGTCGATTCGACTATTTAATTCATCTGAATCCATAGCTTGTGGGGTTATTATTCTAGTGTCAAAAGAACTCTTAACGATGCTTAAACGTTCTGCATCATCTTTGAAATATCCAAGTGCTTTAAATTGAGCTAGTACGTTACCTGTAACACTGGCCTCAGTTGGTCCGGTTTGAATTTCTTTCTTACAGAAATTAGCCGTTAATTGTACAAGCAACCTATTTTTGATCCCACCTCCAAACATATAAATTCGTTTAATTTCTTCATTAGTAATACTTTCAAGATTATTGATCGTATCACGATAGCTTAAAGCTAAACTTTCAAATACGATTTGTAGCAATTCACCACGTGAATTAGGAAGTTTTTGATTTGTTTCTTTTAAGAACTTAATGATTTTTTCTTCCATATTACTTGGTGTAGCAAATAATGGATCATTTGGATTTATATAACTACCAATATGTTCAGCATCTTCAGCTTCATCAACCATCTTACTGAATTCAACCATTTCGCCTTCAAATGACCATTCTTTTTGAAGCTCCTGGACTATCCATAATCCAGTGATATTTTGAAGTAGACGATTTCCACCGTCAAAACATCCCTCATTAGTTAAACCAGCTTCAAAAGCTTGTTCAGTTACAACTGGTTTATCAGTTTGCTGACCAACGATCGACCAAGTACCACAACTGATAAAGGCAACATTTTTAGCTTCCTGATTTGAAATAGGTAACGAATAAACTGCGGCACCTGTATCATGCCCAATTCCGTCGATAACTTTAATGTCAGAATCCAAATGTACTTCTTTGGCAATATCTGGCAATACATTACCAAGAACATGTCCACCATGTTGTATATCTCCAAACCATTCTTTCTTAAATCCTAAACGATTGAAGACATCATCACTCAAATCACGGCTGACTCCATCTAAGAGTCCACTCGTTGAAGCAATTGTAAATTCATTAGATTTAACTCCACTGAAGAAATACTCTACCAAGTTAGGCATAAACATGATATTAGCAACTTCGTCTTTTAGATATGGATGTAAGTTCATATCCGCAAATAATTGGAAGTTAGAATTAATTAAATTAGGTTGTACACCAGTTAAAGCAAACAATTCTTTAGGCGTAAGTTTTTCATAAAGTTTATTTTCAAACTCTTCTGTTCGTGTATCACGATAACTATGAGGAGTTAAAAGCATCTTCCCATCGCGTCCTAGTAGTCCATAATCAACACCCCAAGTGTCAACACTTAGACTATCAATTTTTTTGAGGTCACGTTGGGCGATCATCAATCCGTATTTGATTTCTTGGAATATTTTTAAATAATCCCAATATAGAGAATCGGTCAATTCTATCGGTTGATTAGAAAAACGGAACTGTTCTTTCAGTTCCATTTTTCCATCTTTTAAAGATGCTGAAATTATTCTTCCTGAACTTGCACCTAAATCAACTGCGATCACATTTCGTTTCATTAGATACACATCCATTCATTTTTAGTCGTATAGTGGTCCAAATGTCTTACATGCATTAAAGTCAGCAGCTTCAAGGTTAGCTGTACCAAGTGAAGCCCATGAACGTGGTCTGAAGATCTTGTCTTCATCAACGTTATGCATGTTAACTGGTATACGAAGAACAGATGCTAATGTGATAAGGTCGGCACCAATATGGCCATAACTAATTGCACCGTGGTTTGCACCCCAGTTGTTCATTACGTCATATACTGACTTGAATGCACCTTTACCAGTTAATTTTGGAACGAAGAATGTTGAAGGCCAGCCTGGGTCAGTACGTTTGTTAACAACATCAAAGACGTTTTCTGGTAAGTCAACAGCGTATCCTTCAGCGATTTGTAATTCTGGTCCAACACCTTTAACGAGGTTAATACGTGACATTGTTACAGGCATACCTTCTGGTCCACCCTTTGTAACATAGTTACTTGAGAAACCACCGCCACGGAAGTAGCCGATATTTGCAGGGATCCAACGTGTATCTTTAAGATTTGCTTTAGCTTCATCTTCTGTTAAGTCATAGAATGGTTTGATAGCTGGTTTGCCATCGATCTTTTCATCACCAGTTGCATCAAGTGTTTGAGCACCTGAGTTTGATAGATGTAAGAATCCATTTTCTGCAAGACCTGTTAATTTAGTACCTGTAACTCTTTCAACAGCATCTGCACTCCAATATGTACGAACATCAGCAAAGATTTGAGGTGTATTTGTTAGTAAGTAGTTGAATAACATTGATGTACCATTCAAACTATCATTTTCAGTAGCAAATACGTGTGGTGCATGAATTCCGTTCCAGTCATATTGTGAATTCATCATTGTTTCCATGTAGTCACCATTAGGGAAATGATCAGTCCATTGACGTTGACCTTGGAATCCGGCAGCGATTGCATAGTGGCCTTCTGACTCTTCTTTGAATCCTAATTCTTCAAGAGTTGTATTACCATCCATTAAGTCTTTAGCAATCATGTACATCTTGACACATTTTTCTAATTGAGCTTCTTTTTCTTCATCACTAAACTTGTTAGGATCATCTTCGTTATATACATCTGGTCCAACTGGTGTATATTCTTTAGCCCATGCAAGAGCCTTCTTGAATTCTTCTGGATCGTAGATCTTTTCGTCCCAACGACGAACGATTTCTGACATATCTACATATTCATTACGCATACCTAAGTAATCTTGGAAGAAATCAGCATCTGTGATTGATCCACCAATACCCATGGCAACATTACCAATTGATAGATATGCTTTATTGTGCATAATACCAGTAGCAAATGCAGCTTTAGCAAAGCGAATGATCTTTTCTTTGACATCATCTGGAATTGAAGTGTCATCTGCATCTTGAACATCTTCACCATAGATACCAAATGCTGGAATACCCTTTTGAGTATGAGCAGCAAGTACAGCAGCTAGGTAAACAGCACCTGGACGTTCTGTACCATTGAATCCCCAAATTGCATGAGGCAATGTCTTTGTCATGTCCATTGTTTCACTACCATAGCACCAGCAAGGTGTAACAGTTAAAGTACCACAAACATTTTCTTTATCGAATTTTGCTTTTGCCATAGCAGCTTCATGTACGCCACCAATAGTTGTATCGGCAATAACAGTTTTTACAGGAGTTCCATCTGGATATTTTAATGTGCTTTCAATCAACTTAGCAGCTGATTTTGCCATTTCCATTGTTTGATCTTCGAGTGATTCACGAATACCACGTCTACGTCCATCGATTGTAGGGCGGATACCCAATTTCGGAAATTCAGTTTTTAACATAATGTAAACCCTCCATTTTTTGTGTTTGTACTTCATCCACGCCTAGAGTATAAAACGCTTACATCAGTTCATTCAATGGATTCCAGCACTTTTGAATAAAGTGCATAAATCACTCCTTTTATCTGTTCAAATTTTGAACAGATATTGATGATTGTTCCATACCGGTTCATTTCATCAATACACTATCTCCACATTTTGACCTTCAACTGCCTGTAAAAAATCTTCCGGTGGCATTTTGTCAGTCACAATAATATCGATATCTTCATGACCACAAAGTCGATAGTAGTCAACTCGATTTATCTTAGTATGGTCACAAAGTAAAATTGTATTTTCAGCTTGCTTCATCATCTGAGATTTGACAGCTGACTGCTCATCACTCGCCATATAAACTCCGTTTGCATCTACACCGGCACAGGAAATAATTGCAATATTAGCATGAAAACCTTCCATAAACTTCCTAGCAGAATCGCCAATTATTGATCCTGAAAAAGGACGTAACCTGCCACTAGCGATAAAAGTTTTGATCTTAGGGTTTCCATTTAAGCTCATTGCTAGATGCAGTCCGTTAGTAATGACTACGAGATTATTACGTTCACTTAAATAAGGCTCTAAATAGGAAGCAGTTGTACTGGAATCAATTATTAAAGCCTGATTATTTCCTATAAATGTTTCGGCAATACTGGCAATATATTTTTTGCAATCTAAATTTTCACCAGCTCTGACTTGATAGCCAAATTCAACATTATTATCACTAACTAATTCAACTTGTCCAAAGTTTCGACTGATCTTATGTTCCTCTTCCAAAACGATTAAATCTCTTCTTAAAGTAGAACGGCTTTCGTAAGTAAGTTCCTCCAAAAGTTTCATATCCACAATTTTTTTCTTATTCATTATTTCCATTATTTTATCTAAACGTTCTTTTCGATACATGAATTATTGCCCCCCTATTTTCTGAACTTTTATGAACACATATGAACTGCATATTGGTTACCATCTGAACTTTATTCAATCTTTTTAACCATTGTTCCTATTTAATCCTAGCAGGATATAATGGGCATTGACATCAAATGTTGTATTTTATCCACAAAAATAATATTTCATTTGAAGGAGTCTTTTATTATGAAAATGATGTTTCAAACTGAACGTGAGGATCTAGCCAACACAGTTCATAAAATGTTCGATAGAAAAGATACAAATATTGCCGGTGGAAATATGTCAATTAAGGTTTTTGATCAAAACGATCACCCTTATATTTTGATGACACCAACATTTATGTCTGAAACTTTCTATGCTGATTTGCATCCCGCACAAATCATGGTTATTGATGCTGAAACTTACGAAAAAGTTGATGGTGTTGGAGATGTCACTAGAGAAGTTAATATGCACGAAGAGGCATATACAGCCCATCCCGGAATCCGTTGTGTCTACCACTCACACGCACCCAAAGCAATGTTTTGGGCAACATCTGGATTAGATATGCCAAACGTCACCGAAGTAACACGTGAATTAGGAGAGATCAAATGTCTACCATACGCACCAGCATGTACTCAAGAATTAGCAGATACAGTTCATGATGCATTATTAAAGATCGGTGACAAAGCCATGGAAAATGTTTTCCTATTAAATAGTCACGGAATCTTAGTAACAACTACTGATCTACACGTAGCAACAAGAGTAATGGAAACACTAGAATGGAATGCTGAAATTGCTTATCAACAAACGATCTTTATTAAATTAGGTTTACTACCAGATTATCAATCATGCGGCAAGAACTACAAAGAACCAATGCCAAAAGGAGCCTTGCCAGGAATCGCTATGCCACAATTTAATAAGGAAGCAAGAGAGCATCCTTTCCCTGATAATATTCAAAGACCAAACGAAGACAAATATTAGAGAGTTAAAAAAGTCAGCACAGAATGCTGGCTTTTTTTAATAGTTTTTGTCAAACTCGAAAATCTACCGAAAACAACAAAAACAATTACTATTTTCCAACGATATATCAATCATTTATACCTTGTAAAAGCCTATTTATAGGCCTTTACAAAAATATCCCATTTTTTGTAAGAATGTCTTTCAAAAAATGGGATATATAAATACACTTATGGTTGTATAGTAATAACTGTAATAGATGTTAACCCTCGAAAGAAAAAAAGTAACGTACACACATATAAGTAATATAAAAAGCCCACTGACCACACATCAGCAGGCTTCCCACACACACAACACACACACATTAATTTTTAAATATTACGAAATTGAAGATGTAACTTTTTGTTCAATGACATCATACATTGAAACGTAAGCATCAGTAGAAATACGTACATAAGGTATTCCAGATTGACTAGTGATAACTGAGTCTGAATACCATGAACTTCCTGGAGTAACAGATAAATCATCTCTCTCTTCGAAGTTATGATTATAAATAGGAACTGAATGATCTGAGGCTACTTTGATAACCTCGGGTCTTTTTTTGTACAAATAACTATCATCTGAGCTTAAATATGCCCCTGTTGAGACTTCGTAGTAGTCTTTGCCATTTACATTATTAACTTCACCGACAGCCCATGTACTGTTAGCTGGTAAGGCAACGTCAATTTGGTCGCCAGATTCATCATAAAGTGTAGCCTGTTCTGATGAAACTTCGGCAGTGTAATTCTTAGCGGTAACTGAATGAGCCTCCGCTGTTGTTGGTGCTGCAAATGCTGCTCCGACTCCCAAAACGGATGCAGCTAAAAACAAAATAGATGTCTTTTTCATGTTTGTACCCTCGACTTTATTATTTAAGTTACGATATAACGTACACAAAATAACCACACATTATTTCATATACACACAAGAGATAAACCACACACGTTAATCTCTTTTCAAATATTATATTACACACATAGAAAGTAAATTACAACGAAAAATTCCATTTTTCGTAAACCAATCTTACGAAAGTTGGAATAAAATTATACAATTATTGTGCTATAAGGCTTTCCAGGCATTATCAAAAAATATTAAATTATTTATATCAAAATAAGAAAATGGAATTTTACCCAAATTAATTACTATTTTCAAAAAAATAAGCGTGGCAATCCTAAACCGGATTACTACGCTTATTAATTTAATGCTCAAAAGTTGAACACATTTTTACCAACTTGCTTTTTTGACACCTGGAATTTGTCCAGCATGTGCTAAAGAGCGAAAATTCAAACGAGACATTTTGAATTTACTCATATAGCCTCTTGGTCTGCCATCAATTAAATCACGAGAACGTAATCTAGTCGGTGAAGCATCCCTTGGAAGCTTACTTAATTCTTCATAATTGCCAGAACTCTTTAGTTCTTGACGTAAATCTGCGTATTTAGCAACAGTTTCCTGTAATCTCTTTTCACGCTCAATTTTTGCTTTTCTTGCCATAAAAAATACCTTTTCCTCTATTTTTTGTGAGGAAGTCTCGCTAGATAATCATCGAATCACGTTTGACAATACCAAAGCTTTATTAATATAGCAAATAATTTAACTTATTTAATTTCATATCTTAAAACTGTTTTTAATTTGTCAGGCGCTACCCTTCTAGCATCTGACAAATAAATTTCACGATGAATCATTGAAGCTCTTGTTTTACCAAGTTTTTGACATTCAAGATCCATGAGTTTAAAACTAGCTGGTTCATCATCATATTTTCCAACATGTAAAATCTCTATAACTTGCTTAGGCTGATAAGTCTTTTGTTCTAGTTCTTCAATTAATGGATGATATTTCTTTTCTTTAACATTCTTAATAGCAACCTGAACAACTTCTTCTGGTACAAAATCTGGAATACGCATCATAATATCGTAAACAAATTCATTCTTATCTAAGTGATCCATTTTTTGACCAGCTTCGGTTAACGACCATACTCCTTCTAATGGAAAAACAACATAATCATCAAATTCTACATCCTTATCTTGGCAAAATTTTCGATAAGCTGCTTTTATACCATAGGAAATAGGATACAAAACTTGCAGACGTTCTTTAAAATCTGAACCATTAGGATCGCCTTGTCCCGGTAGAGAAATGAAAGTTTGCTTTGGAATATTTAACACTACTGGTTTTTGTTTGGGCAAATAAAGACTTTTTTCCTGCTTACGCCACTCGTATTTCATATCAGTTTCTCCTAGTAATATTGAAATCCTAACATTGCAAAGTTATTGGGAACATAACGTGTTTCTGTATATTCAAAAAGGCTTCCGGCATCAGTGTAAACGAATTTAATTAAAGATCCTACACAGTTTAAGCTGCCTAGTTCTAAAACTTCATTGTCTCTTTGGCTAGCTGAAACAACAGATGAAATAGATCTTTGAGCCGCAACTTTGAATAAGTTATTATCTCGAATATATTGATAAACAGATCCTTCCGCGTCTTCTCTAGTAAATCCCTTTAAAGCGTCAGCTCTAAAGTAACTATGATCAATCGCTAATCCTTTTCCATCAAATAAACGTAACCTTTCTAGATAAAAAGCTTTATCATTGATATTAAATGAGGTTAGATTAGCTGTTTTTTCATCAATCATTATTTCTTTGAAACTTAAAACGTCAGTGTCCAATTCCTGAATAAATTTATTTTGTGGAAATGAACGTAATCCTTGAAATCCCTCAGAATTATTAGCTGAGAAAACTACTTGATCACTGCGGACTGGTTCTAAAACGACAACCCCTCGTCCTTTTACAGCATATACCAGACCCTCTTCTTGTAATTGTTTCAAGGCACGACGGACAGTATTCCGTGTGACGTCAAAGCGGGCCGAAAGATCTTCTTCTCTTGGAAGTGAGCTCTTTGGTTGATATACATTTGTCTGTATTTCTTTCTTTAACGTTTCATAAATCTCTGTATATAACTTCTTTGGCATCAGATTTTCCTCAACTTAGATTGTAAAAGAATTATTTGTTTAAACACAGTATTATAATATGTTTAAACATGGTATTATAATAACAGTGAAAGCGTTATCAATGAAACCCTTTTTTTAATTTTATCTATTCTAATATATATTTATTATAAACTATAAACCTCATTTTTATTGATATGGAGGGAATATTATGCCTAATACGACTAGTTTAAATTTACTGTCACCGGTATCTGGAAATATAATTCCTCTTACAAAGGTAAATGATCCCGTTTTTTCACAAGAATTAATGGGAAAAGGTTTTGGAGTTGAACCCGATAAAAATAAAATCTTTGCTCCAGTGAGTGGAATAGTTGCCTATGTCGCCGGGACTTTGCATGCTTTTGGAATTACGACAGCAGATGGTGCCGAAGTTTTGGTACACATGGGGATCAATACTGTGGAATTATCAGGAGCACCATTCACACTCAACATATCCGTCGGACAAAGTATAACCGCTGGACAAGAAGTTGGCTCAATGGATATTCAAAAAATAAAGAATTCCGGACGTCCGACAACTGTCGTAGTGGCAATTACAAATACTGAAGACTATTTGAAAGATATTAAAGTAGAAATTAGCAAAAAAAATGCCACAGAAACTGCAGCACTTGTCACTCCAAAAATAGTTAAGCCTAAAGAAAAACCCAACATTTCCTATTCTCAAATTGCAACCGAGATCATTAAAAATGTAGGTGGTAAAGAAAATATTAAATCATTGATTCATTGCATAACAAGATTACGCTTTTACTTGAAAGACGAATCACTCGCCAACGATAAAGCCATTAGAAGTATCCCCAAAGTAATCGACATCGCACATGGTGCTGGACAATATCAGGTCGTTATCGGTCAAGAAGTCACCAATATTTATAACGAAATAATAAAACAAATCGGAACTGATTTTGCCAATAAACCAATTAAAAATGATTCGACCAAACATTTTACCTTCACTCAAGAAATGAAAAAAGGTTTATCGAGCTTTCTAAGTGTTCTTACCGAATCGATTGCTCCTTTAGTGGGGATATTAGGAGGAGCTGGTGTATTCAAAGGTATTTTGGCAATTTTGGTCCAGTTTAATATCATGAATAAAGCTAGTGTTACTTACTTACTGCTTAATTCGATTCCTAAAGGTGTCTTTTATTTTATTCCGGTACTTCTAGGCTATACGGCAGCAAAAAAATTACATTCCAATCCAATAATTTTAGCGGTGGTTGGTGCGATACTAGTCTACTTTTCTACCGTTGCTACTTATTTGCCGTTACCCACCATCCTTACAAATTATGCGTCATCAATTTTTCCAATAATCTTTGCGGCTTGGATCGCTAAACCGTTGGAAAAGTTATTAAAGAAGACGATACCTAAAATATTGCAGACTATGTTTTTATCAATAATAGAAATAATAATCTTATTATTGATAATTACCGTTATTGCTGGTCCAATCATTCTTGTTGCTAGTTATAAACTAGCCGATGGTGTCGATATTGTGTATAATTGGAATCCTGGATTTATTGGATTATTAGTTGATGGATTTTATCAATTTTTAATAACTATGGGACTGCATTGGATCGTTATTCCAGTGGCACTAAACGATTTAGCTACAAACGGCCACAGTTACTTGAATGCTCTTTTGTCCATAACTATGGTGGCACAAGGTGGCGCTGTACTAGCATTAGCAATAAAAACTCATGATAAAACAGTTCGTAATAAAACTTTCAAAGCATCTGTTTCAGCATTTTGTGGGATCACTGAATCTGCACTTTACGGATTCATTTTAAAACATAAACGTATATTCGTTTTATCCAATATCGGCAGTGGAATCGGTGGTTTGATCTGTGGGTTATTACATGTAAATAATTATGCTTTAACCGGTTCGCTTGTCGGGATATTATCTTTTGTTGATCCTAACGTAGGTATCAATACTAACTTTTTAAATGCGATTATCGCACATTTAAGTACACTACTAATTACTTTTGTTCTAGTCTACTTTTGGGGAACTCAAAAAAAATCAAATGATCAAAGGTGATAATTATGATTACTACTGACACATGGTTACAGGAATTCTCGGATTACCATAATATTTATAATATCAATGAATCAGGACATCAAGAGATCACTATTTTTAAACCTTTAGCCACTAAAGAAATTCGTTTATTGATAAATAACCTTTATGACAACGTTCCTTTAAAAATCACAAAGTTAACTTTAAATAAGCCTGGACATAAACCAATGGTGGTTACAGTTAATGGTCAAAGTAATTTTGAAATAGCACCAAAAACTACGCAATGGACAGATTGGCTAAATATTGACATCAAGGCAAATGACTATTTAACAATTAACATTTATTCTCCCAACAAAACTATCCATTCACTGGGATCAAATTTATCAGAATCATTTACTAAAGTTAAAAATTTTAGTAATCGAAACGACGGCTTCTTCTTTGGCATATCAGCAGTCCAAGCCCAGGTCCAAAAAAAACCCATTAAGATTGCCTTTTTCGGAGACTCTTTAACTAACCAAGGATTCTTCAGCGCCCCACTTTCGAAGGAATTAACTTATATCAATCGAATCGTGACCGCAAACTATGGTATTTCAGGTAATCGTTTATTAAGACCAGGTAGTGGCAAATCCCAATGGGTTCAAAGCTTTGGACCGGCTGGTGTTGATAGATTTGATGAAATGTTAATGGATTTTCAACCTGACATCGTCATTTTTATGGAAGGTGTTAATGACTTACTACATCCCGGTGCAGGTAGTCCTATTAGTGAACTTCCTACCAGTAAAGAATTAATCGCTGGGATCAACGAGTTAAATCTAAAATGTTCGCAAAATAACATTATCTTTGTTCCAATGACGGTTACCCCGTTTAGAGGTAATATCAATAATGGTATTTATGCTTGGAATCCTAAAAAAGAAGTTATTCGACAAGAGTTTAATAAATATATTATTCAATCATTTCCTTATGCCGTTGATCTAGCTCCTTTCGTTAGCGACGCTTCGCAAACTAGGTTGGCCTATGAATTTGATAGTGGCGATCATATCCATACATCTAAATGTGGTGGTAAAAAAATTGCCCGATTTATCGAACGAAATCTAATAGATAAAGGTCTTGTCGCCGTTGTTAAGGCAAATCGACAAGTAATTTAAGGTAAACAAGCCCAGCAATCCAAGTGGATTGCTGGGCTTGTTTAGTTTAAGCGGAAAAAGCTATGTTGTGTTGCACGTTTATGCTGTATATTTCGAGACAAAATAGTTTTGTCTCAGATGCTCTTATTTAACCAACTTGGCTAGTTCCGTCATTGTAATTCAAAGTTACACCTGATTGCACGTTGAAAATATAAACGTTAAATTGAATAGAATTATCACCGATCGACTGTGCTTCCATTTGTACTCCGCGTGCTAATAATTCGTCTCCCCGAAAAATGGGTGTGACACGATATCTAACAAAATGGCTACTACTTTGTTTTAAATAATAAGCAATATCCATTTCATGTGCCTGCATCTCTGGACTATTCAAAGAACGAGTTCCAGTCATAAGATTTTTAGGATTATTATTTTGGCCTGTTAACTGATACCCGATCAAATGACTACGATTGTAAAGCCATCCTGAACTGATTTTCTTATTATGCCACCCGGTTGGATTCCAAGTTAGACCAGTCCTTTTTGCGGTCGGCATCAGTGAAGAATTTAATAGTGCATTGGCTGCTGTGGCACGATTCAAATTGTCTAAATCTCCATACGTCTGCCAAGCACCTTGACTAGTTGATTTATCCTGATCAGAAAATTCCGGTTGATTATTATTTACAATGATCTCTTGTGTTCCAGTGTAATCAAGATTTGCTAGATTAGTTTTAGCTGTATCAGAACTATTATTGCTAAAAGTTCCTTGATCATTTTCTGCTAAATAGTCTTGATCCTTCGTAATTTTATTTTGAAGATCTTTAATATCTGATTTTAGTTCATCATTTTGCTTGTTTAATTTGGCAGCTTTTTTCTGATATGAATAGTTTTTAACTATCTTAGTTTTAGATGCCGATTCAGTTTGAGAGCTACTGCATCCGGCTAAAGTAAATAAGGCTAAAAATACGATAAATATATTAAATGATTTCTTCATAACTATACCTTCGCCTTTCTATATCCAGCCGCAATTGCTTCTTGTTCCGATTGAAAATAAACTGCATTTGAAGAATTCATATTGTAGCCCCTTTGTCCGGGAACGTGATAAATGTGTGAATTCTTATTACCTACAATTTGACCGGAACTAGCGGTATTCATATCACCTTTACTAGCTGGGCTTGGCTCTGGTTTTGATTCTGGTTTTTGCTGTGATGCTTGGGCTTGATTTTGTTCTGCTTGTTGTGCTTGTTGAGCCTGTTCTCTACCCGCATCTTCTTTTTCTTTATCTTTTTTTGCGACTAAATCGTCTTTTTTATCCTGAGTGTCATCAGCCTGTTTAGTTAATTTAGCCTTTTTGGCAAGTAGTGCTAAATGTTCTTTTTTAGCAATCTTATATTTGTCTTTACCTACATATTTTTTAACAATTTTTACATTATCTGTAGTGGATGACTTAACTTCTTTAGACTGATTACCAAATAAGAATAGTAATACAAATACAAACAAACTAGTTAAAAACCTTTTCTTAATACCCTGCCCACGCCTGTTTTTAGAGCGAAAAAACTTTACCCCATAGTAGATCGTCAAAATAATAAAAATTATTTCTGCCAACTTTAATATAAAATTCATCCCCATATCTCCCTATAATTTCAATTGAGTTTTGTAATACCATTCTCCTATTATTTGCGCAATCATAAAGCCAGTGGCAATGGATCCTGCCACCATCGATACTTTAACTCCCAAAGCTATCGCCTGATCAAAATTACCAAGCACTAAACTACTGACAGCTTGATAGGCTGTTGCTCCAGGCACCAATGGAACTAATCCCGGAATATTAAACAAGATGACCGGCATTCTTTTAACATGCGAAAAAATAATTCCACAAATACCAACACTTATACCTGCAACCAGATTGGAAAACATCCTGCCAGAACCCGCTTCAAATAAAACCCAATACGTTAACCAACCTATCGCACCTGACCAGCCGGCGAGATTCAAAGCTCTTTTAGGAATATTTATTATCAAACCAAATCCGGCGGTACCAATATAGCTAAGTACGACTTGAATTATTAATTTTAAAAAATAGCTCATAATAACCTCCTAAAAGTACCTGAATAAAACTGCAATACCGACTGAAATTGCACATGCACTCATTCCAGCCTCTAATGCCCGTTCTAGACCAGATAATAAATGTCCCGCCAACATATCACGTAAGGCATTTGTGATCGCCACACCAGGTACTAATGGCATGACCGCACCAATAAGGATACTGTTCAAATTATGTCCTAATCCAAAGTGAACTCCTAACATCGCTAAAGCTCCCAAGATAAATGATCCCAAGAAATCACTGATAAAACGAATCGAGGTCGTTCTTGTAACATAAAATGCGACTAAATAACCAATAGTTCCAGTTACGCCCGCTAAAGGTATATCAAACCAGTCGTATTGTTGCGTGAAAACGATCATCATAGTGGTACTTACTAAAAATGCTCCCAATAACTGCATCCACATAGGATAAGTTGGTAAATTTTTATCTAATTTATCCAATTCAGATCTTAATTGACTTAACGTCAATTCCTTATTTCCATATCGCCGAGACAGTGTATTAACTCGATCGACCTTTTCCATATCGATCCCACGATGATTCACCGACCTGAATTGTGTCACTGACTTTCCCCTGATACTCATCATGACACCGGTTAAAGTAGTAAATGAAGCACTATTTTTTTGACCAGAATTATAAGCAATTCTTCTAACAGTATCTTCAACACGATACATTTCAGAACCGCCTTCGATCATCAATCGTCCTGCCAAAAGACAAGTGTCAACTACCTCATTAATATTCTCATCATTGTCACTCATTGAACATCACCTCGTTTTCATTAAAGTTAGTATAATTTTTGAATCATAATACTTCAATCTTAAAGAAAGAAGTATTACTAAAGCAACTAGTTTTTTAATAATAAAAAAAGTATCCATCAGAAACTTTTATAGATCAGTTTCTAACAGATACTCATTTTTAACCATTGGTAGTTCGTTTAACCAAGGCAATAACACGGTAAGCAATATCTTCACCAACAAGTGTAATAGCTGAACCGGCTAAAATAATAACGATTCCGACGATTGTTCGACCATTTATAGCCTCGCCTAAAATAAATAATGACAAGACAGGTGCTAAAGCTGGCTTAATCAAAAAGATCAGTGAAGCTTGAACAATACCAACTTTTTCCATTGACAAGAAATAAAGTCCAAACGCTACCCCTGTCACAAGTATTGATATATATAAAATTAATGGCAATGTTTGCCAAGTAAGTCCTTTAAAGAAGGGAACATTAACAAATTCACTATAACGAGCAGGTAGATTATTAACTAAACTAGTATGTGTCAAGCCCATCAAGATAGCCAACTCACCCGCACCAAATAAAAATGCTAGACAGGTCATCGACAAACCATTGATACCAATTTTACCCCCGTAAATTCTGGACATAACGCCATATAATCCAAAAATAATAGAAGAAAGTAGTCCCAAAATAATTCCTGTTGGTTTACTTAAATTGAAAGGATTAATAATAACTAATAATCCAATCAAAGTTAAGACCAATGCAAACGTATTAGTACGAGTAAGTTTTTCGCGGAGAAAAATAAATCCGATCATCAAGCCAAAAATTGGATTAGCACTCAAGATAATCGCAATGACTGATGCTTTAGAAATTTGGATCGATAATTGATAAAGCGTCATACTGACAACAACAATGACAAATCCCGTCAGTGCACAAAGTAATAGATCCCTTGTTGACAGCTTAATATGATTTTGTCGCAAATGCATGATAGCAAATGGTAAAAGTGCTAAACCACCGATCAAGAAACGAATGAAATTTAATTCAACCGGATTAAATTGTCCTCCGGCTATCTTCAAGGCAATTTCCATCGAACTGAACAAAAACATCGGTATGATTATATATAGAATAGATTTTATCTTCAAAACTTTAAGTACATCCCCTAAATTTTAGTAAGTAAACAATATAAGTTTACTACTTTGGTGGTAGTGAAATTAAGGGTTAATTTCAAATTTAATAGTGTATCCGATTTCACAAGCAACAAAAAAAAGAGCTCGTAGCTTACGAGCTCTTATCTCTTAGAACTTCAACTTTTTGAATTAAACTATCTAAAAGTATATCGTCAATGTTATTTTGTTCCAATAAATGGTCAATAGACTTATTCAAGCCATCGATCGACTTGCATTCTAAGAGTGAATTTAAATCCTTTTGATTTTTATTATTGGACACGGTAATCACCCACCTAAAACAGTTTGCACACCACATTGTAAACGATTACATTAACACTATACTCTTCTTGGTTGGGCTTTTTCAAATATTTTTGAATTTAGAACTTTTTCAACTGTAACCTGACCGCATTCAAAACAGCGATGATCGTAACTCCAACATCAGCAAAAACCGCTTGCCACATGCCGACAATACCGATGGCTCCCAGTAATAGGAATAAAACTTTTATTACTAAGGCCAAAGTAATATTTTCAATAACAATTTCTTTAGTCTTTCTAGCTATATCCATTGCTTTAGATATTTTAGATGGTTCATCACTCATGATAACCATATCAGCAGCATCAACAGCCGCATCTGATCCTAAACCACCCATGGCAATACCAAGGTCGGCTTGTGTCAAAACTGGTGTATCATTAATTCCATCACCGACAAAGGCAACTTTGTTATCAGTTTTATCAATTAATTTATTTACAATATCTACTTTATCCTCTGGCAATAAATCTGTATAGACTTCATCTAGTCCTAACTTACCACCAATATCTTCACCGATTGCCTTATTATCACCAGTTAACATGACTGTTTTAATGCCGCGCTTCTTCAAACTAGCAATTGCTGCTTTAGCATCTGATTTAGGACTGTCAGCAATAACTATATTACCTAAATATTGTTTATTTCTACTAATATATACGATCGTTCCAACATCATTTGATTCAACAACATCGATTCCATTAGCCTGCATTGCTTTAAAATTACCGGCAGTGATCATTTGACCTTCAATTACACCGCTAACACCATATCCAGCAGTCTCTTTATAATCTTTAACTTGTGACTTGATTTCTTTACCAAAAGCAGTCACGATTGATTGAGCGATGGGATGATTAGAATTACTTTCAATCGTAGCAGCAATTTCTAACAGCTCATCTTTTGAAATGTTTTTAGGATTAACACTTGTAACTGAGAATTGTCCCTTAGTTAAAGTTCCTGTCTTATCAAAAGCAATTGTGTTAACCTTGTTCATTGATTCCAAATAGTTACTACCTTTTACTAAAATACCTTGTTTTGAAGCAGCTCCAATTCCACCAAAGAAACTTAATGGAACAGAAATAACCAACGCACAAGGACAAGAAATAACTAGGAATACTAAGGCACGATATACCCACTCATTCCATTCACCTTGAAACATTAATGGTGGTACTAAAGCTAAAACTAGTGCCATAGCAACAACTATGGGTGTGTAGATCTTAGCAAATCTAGTAATGAATTTTTCGGTATTAGCCTTGCGTTTACTTGAATTTTGAACTAAATCTAAGATTCTAGCGACGGTTGAGTCATCATATATCTTGGTGACTTTAACTTGAAGAACGCCGCTTTGATTAATTGAACCACTCAAGGCATCATCGCCAATTGTGATCTCACGAGGCATTGATTCACCAGTTAAAGCTGATGTATCAACACTTGATTGTCCCAAAATAACTTTTCCGTCAAGCGGAATTTTTTCTCCGGGTTTAATTAAAATTATCTGACCTATTTTAACTTGGTTAGGACGAACGACCAAAGTTTTAGCACCATCTTTGATAGTCGCAAACTCAGGTTTTACCGACAATAGTGCTGAAATTGAACGTTTAGATCTGTTAACAGCAATATCCTCGAAAAGATCTCCTACCTTGTAAAAATACATAACAGCAACAGCCTCAGGATATTGACCAATGATCAATGCCCCTATGGTGGCAATACTCATTAAGAAATTCTCATCAAAGACTTGTCCTTTAAAAAGATTCTTAACAGCATTAAAAACGATCTCTCCACCGATGATAGCGAAAGCAATTAAATAAAGTCCGATCGAAACCGAATCAGCAAATGAATCATTCATAGCGAGTATCAAAAAAATTGCAGATAAGACTAACTTAGCAATCGTCATCTTTGATTCTTTGGTCAAAGCATTTTTAACTCGATGATTTTTTTTGTTAGTTTGATAATCTGATTCGACTTTGTATAATTTCATCGCAATATCCTCCTTGTGTAAAGCGTTTACATGAATATATGAGCAATCATTCATACATCAATTATAATATAATATTCTGTGGTAAACTTCAACCATCTAGAGTAAGAAAGGTGATTTTATGACAGAGAACAACTTTGAAAAAGAACACATAAAATCTCTAAACAATTTGAATAACGAAATCCCCAATAATGACGAACTAGAAGCCATGGTCAACGTCTTCAAAGCTTTCGGTGATATGACCAGAGTTAAGATCATATTGGCTCTGTCACAAACACCACTAAGTGTTGGCGAAATTGCCGACTCATTAGAGATGAGCCAGTCATCTATTTCTCACCAATTAAGCCTGTTAAAGCAGCTAAATCTAGTTTCAAGCATGAGAAAAGGTCGTAATATTCACTATCGTCTTAGTGATCAGCATATTATTACTATCTTTAATCAAACTAAAGAACATATTGTGGAAGACGAAAACGATAATTAGAGAAAAAAGAACACCACCAGTAATCCAAGATCGGATCACTGGTGGTGTTCTTTTTGGTGATTAAACATTAAAATTCAGAAATGAAAAAGTAATATTTCTGAAAATAATCTATTTTATTTAATAATTTCTTGGCCTCGAAGATTCCAAGTTAAAGCAAATAATCCTGCAGCAATAATACAAGACGCCATAACCGTAATGAAGCCAGAATTCCAACCTAGGTGATCAACAATGACCCCCATAATGGCATTGGCGGCAACTGATCCAAAGAGATAACCAAATAGTCCCGTCAATCCTGCGGCCGTTCCTGCAGCCTTTTTAGGAACCGAATCTAAGGCTTGTAATCCAATCAGCATGACTGGTCCGTAAATCAAAAATCCAATCATGAATAAAGCAATATTGACCATCATAATATTTGTTGAACGCCAATACATGAATACAAAAAAGGTCACTACTAACATGAAAGAAAATCCTGCTGGCCCACGGCGGCCTTTGAATAATTTATCTGATACCCAACCAGCAAAAATAGTTCCCGGAATCCCTGCTATTTCGTACAAGAAATAAGAACCTGAACTAGATGCTAGAGAAATATGACGAACTTCTGTTAAATAAGCCGGTGCCCAATTCTCTATTCCATATCTAACGAAGTAAACAAAAATATTGGCACAAGCAATTATCCAAACCCACTTATTATTTAGTACATATTTGAAAAGAATTTCTTTCGCAGTTAGTTCCTTTTCGTACATAATATGTTCTTCATTAGGATAGTCGTTCTTGTACTCTTCAATTGGCGGTAATCCTTGTGATTCTGGAGTATCGCGAATCAAAATGTAAGCTATGATCGCAATAATTATACCGACCAAAGCAGGAATAATGAATGCTCCATTATATGATTTCATACTTGGGATATTTGTTGCAAAAAAAGCGATCCCAATAGCAGCTAACGGTGCCATCAATGCCCCACCAACATTATGGGCAACATTCCAAACCGATGTCCAAGAACCACGTTCAGAAACAGAATACCAATGTGTAATGACACGACCAGATGGTGGCCAACCCATCCCTTCAAACCAACCGATCAAAAACAACAAAATAAACATTGAAGTGATAGATTTAGTTAATATAGGAATAAACCCAAAAGCCAAGTTGATCAATGCCGTTAAAATCAACCCTAAAGGCAGAAATATCCGTGCATTACTGCGATCAGAAACAATTCCCATAAAAAATTTACTAAATCCATAAGCAATTGAAACTGCTGAAAAAGCAAATCCCAATTGAGTTTTAGAAAATCCTTCATTAATTAATTTTGGCATAACAATCGAAAAATTATTTCGTAATAAATAATACCCAGCATAACCAATAAAAATACCAAAGAAAACTTGCCAGCGTAATTTCTTATACGTTGGATCAACTTTAGATTCCTCAACTTTTTTATTGGCGACTGGAGGTGTTAAAAAGTGCATAGAATCCCCCCTGATTTAAAGTTCACGAACCTTTATATAATATTCTGATAACGCTTGCAGTGCAATATCTTTTAAACAAAAAAAGCCTTACAATAAGGCTTTTCGCATATAGTGTTTATATAATCCCGAAAATCTCCCCCGATATTCAGGCTTCCAAGGTTTATCACGTCCGCAAAAATGCAGTATAACGGTGTGTTCGATCACCCAATCAAGATCCCATTTCCCATCTCCGATGGCAAAGTATAAAGCACTCATCCTAGCATCAAAATTATATAGTTCATCTGGAATTTTCATTATTTGATGGCCATATAGTCCATTCAAAACATCTTGATCTGGTAAAAATAACGTCAATTCATTCTCTTTAATATAATGGAAAATATCTTCTGCTTTAATAGTTTGACGAATTTTTGGCAAGTTAAACAACAATACTCCGGAGTTATAATAACTTTCAGCCTCATAATTCCCCAGGCGGACTTTATTAAATGTTTCTGTCATGTTACTAGTCAATGCCGAATGACTGGCAGCTGCATACAGATTTTCACCAAGATCCAAATTATAAAGCGTATGTAAATCATTTATAACTAAAATATCCGCATCTAAATATAAAATTCGGTCAATATCTGGCAAATACTCATGAGCCAATAATCGATAATAAATAGTTGCCGGATAACGGTCTGTTATAGGTGCATCTTTAAAACGCGAACCATCTACAATGACAGGATGATAATTCATCCCCATTTTGTCACAAAAGTTCTGGATCTTAGTCGTTTCTTTCAATTTATCTTTTTGAAGAACATAAACATCAAAGTCACCTTTGGTATTTTCTTTGATCGAGTATAACGTCGTCAGCATTTGCTTAACTACATTATCATCAATTGCAAATAATAGATTCATATCATCCCACCTCTAAAATAAGTATAACAAAAAGCTGACCAAGTTCTGGCCAGCTTTTTATATGTTACTTATAAGGATTATCTTTTAAAACTTTGGCATAGAATTCAATATCATGGAATGCCTCTTTAAATCGTTTTTCAAAATGTTCACTATTCTCAACATCACTATTCAAAGTCCCATCAGTTTCAAAGTTTGGTTCTGCATTCCAAACTAAGACTGGCTTTGGTAAAACCATCATATCCATAATTTGTAGGATCGGAACCATTGATGCTGCAGCTAACATACCACCATCACTGAAACAACTATAACTAAGAATTTGAACTGGCTTTTTACTTACTTGGGATCCCACCAAATCCAAAGCATTTTTAAATCCACCAGGAATTGCATGATTATATTCAGGAGTCATCATGATATAACCATCTTGCTCTTCAACTGCATTAAGCCATTTGTCTTCCATTTCAGTAGTTTTTGAAACCTTTGCCATTAAAGGAATTTCCTCATGATCATAAACTGGTAAAGGAAAATTATGTAGATCTAACCATGTATATTCAACATCAGCAGTATCTTTCATAACAGATTTTAAATGTTTAAAAATTTTGCTTCCCAAAGCGTCACCACGCACACTACCTAAAATTATTCCAATTTTTGTACTCATTAAAGCACCCTCTACTATTCTTATAATATATAATATTAATTCTTTTATTATATATTAAGTCTACTTGCCGAAATTTTATTAGTCAAATATCCTGCTCACGATTTATTTTTGTTATGATTAATTCACTAAAAGGAGTAAATTATGATCAAACAAATTAATAAAGACACAACCTTGCTTTCACAAAAATCAACACCCGCTACCCCTAAAGATAGTCAGGTTATAACCGATCTGCTTGATACATTGAAATCACACCAAGCTGATTGTGTCGGCATGGCCGCTAATATGATCGGCATAAATAAACGAATCATCGCTTTTCAACTAGGCAATATGGCAATACCTTTAATAAATCCAACAATTATCAAAAAAAGCGAACCTTACGATACCGAAGAAGGATGCTTATCACTATCAGGTCAAAGGAAAACTAAACGCTATAAAAATATTACCGTTACCTATTTAGATGCATCCTTTAAACCTCAAAAACAAGAATTTAGTGATTTTGTTGCTGAAATTATTCAACATGAAATGGATCATTTAGAGGGAATTTTGATATAGGAAAAAAGTGAGAGTGTGTTATGAAACATGTTCAGCTTTCGAGCATTAAGGCACATAAGCCCAATAATCCGATCTTGGATTATTGGGCTTATGTGCTTTAAGCGGAAAAAGCTATGTTTCAATATACGATTATGCTGCATATTTAGTAAAAATAACGATTTTGTTACATAATTTTCCATTTTAAAGCCGTTGGTGACCCAATCATTCCTCAATAGGATCAACAATATCATCAACAACATTCTCAATTGCTTCAACCAGTGGGCTATCAGCTTTTATCCCTGTATCAGAAAATCTCTTTTCCCACCAATCGATTCTTATCTGTTGAACTTTTTGAACAATTTTTTCACCTGTACTTGTCAACTTGAGGATTTTAGTTTTACCTGCTCCATCAACTTTGCTCAAATAATCCAGCTTCTGCATTTTATTGATCTCTCTAGTAGCCAATCCTTTATCAACGACTAACAACCTAGCAACCTGATTTTGACTGACTTCTTTATAGTCACCGATCGACAATAAAATACACGCTGCTGTTGGGTTAAGCTTCAATTCATCAAATTCTTCTTTTGTATCTTTATAATATTTACGATGCAGGATCGATATATCTTGGGCCAAATATCCAATATTTTTCATTTCAAATTTCTCCAAGTATTATGTGTTGACAAATCAACACCAACGATTTATATTAACTACAATAACATCACAACCCAAGATACTCAAGGAGGATATACATTAATGTCAACTGAAAAAAACGGTGCTGAGGCTTTATTCAATTCCATGGTAAATCAAGGAGTCAAATATGTTTTCGGACTTCCTGGTGCCAAGGTTGATAAACTTTTTGACCTATTAGAATACAGCAATGATCCAAAAGCTCCTAAACTTATCATTACTCGCCACGAACAAAACGCTGCCTTTATCGCATCTGGTATTGGTCGTTTAACTGGAAAACCCGGAGTGGTAGCAACTACTTCAGGACCTGGTGTATCAAACTTAGCAACTGGCTTGATCACTGCAACTTCTGAAGGTGATCCTGTTGTAGCTTTAGGTGGACAAGTTCCTCGTAATGATGTTTCAAGATTGACACATCAAAGTATTCCAAGTAAAGAGCTCTTAAATTCAGCTACGAAAGATAGTGTTGAAGTACAAGATGCCAATAACATTTCTGAAACATTCGCCAACGCCTATCAAACAGCCATGGCTCCAAAATCTGGTGCAACATTTATTTCTTTGCCAAAAGATGTTTTAGATGATGCTGTTACTGATGACGAAATCAAAACACTTTCTCCTATTCAACAAGGTGGAGCTGATAGCGCCACTATTGCTCAAATTATCGATAAGATCAAACACGCTAAATTACCTGTTATCTTAGCCGGTATGCGTTCATCAAGTGAAGAAGTAACTGAAGCCATTCACCATTTCTTACATAAATTCTCAATCCCAGTTGTTGAAACTTTCCAAGGTGCTGGAGTTATCTCACGTGACCTAGAAAAGAATTATTACGGACGTGTTGGTTTATTCAGAAATCAAATCGGTGATGCCATGCTTAAAGAAAGTGATCTAGTTATTGCGATTGGTTATGATCCCGTTGAATACGAAGCAAGAATTTGGAATGTTGACCGTACAGGCGAAATCATTAATTTAGACAGTATTGCTCCTGAAATTTCTAACGAGTATCAACCTGATTTAGTTGTTCAAGCAGATATTGCTAAAACTATTAAAGATCTAGCTCATAATCTTCCTGATGACATTGGTTTAAGTGATGATTTAAAAGAACATTTACACAACATGCAAGTAAGTTTTGTTTCTCAAGATGAGGTTCCTAGTGAAACTTCTGGTAAGGGTCTGCACCCACTAGAAATTATCAATGCTCTTCAAAATCAAGTTAATGATGATACTACTGTGACCGTTGATGTTGGTAGTCACTATATTTGGATGGCAAGACATTTTAGAAGTTACAAACCAAGACATTTACTATTTAGTAATGGTATGCAAACGCTTGGTGTAGCACTTCCTTGGGCAATTGCAGCAGCATTGGAACGTCCTGGTCAACCGATCGTTTCTGTTGCTGGGGATGGTGGTTTCTTATTCTCCGGACAAGAACTTGAAACAGCAGTCCGTCTAAATCTAAACATTGTTCAATTAGTTTGGAATGACGGATATTATGACATGGTTAAATTCCAAGAAGAAGCTAAGTACGGTCGTAACGCCGGTGTTAAATTAGGTAAAGTCGACTTTGCGAAATATGCTGAAAGTTTTGGTGCAACTGGTATGCACGCTGAAACAGCTGACGAACTAAAAGATAGTTTGGACAAAGCCTTTAAGACATCAGGCCCAGTCGTAATTGATATCCCTGTTGATTACAGTGATAATATCAAACTTGTTTCCACTCTACTTGAAGACGTATTGAACTAATAGGAAGGAATTTATTATGTCAAATACAAATATTCTTTATCAACATGGAACTCTAGCATTATTAGTTCCTGGACTACTTGATGGGACTTTGACCATGGATGAATTATTGAAACACGGTGATACCGGTATCGGTACTGGTGAAGGTCTAGATGGTGAATTAATCATTCTTGATGGCACTCCTTATCAATTAGATGGCGATGGTAAAATAAATATTCTTGATGGCAACTTTACTATGCCATTCGCTAATAGTCATTTTGCTGATTATGCTGAAATGATGGAAGTTGAAAATATAGCACGTGAGGATCTTCAGTCACAAATTAAAGAAGCCGCAAATAGTGATAATACTTTCTTTTCTATCAAAATAACCGGTACTTTTAAAAATATGACAACTAGAGCTGTTAGAAAGTCATCTTCACCTTACGATTCACTTTCAAAAACTGCTGAGAAACAAAATATGTTTAACAAAGATCAAGTAACCGGAACTTTGATCAGTTACCATTCTCCAACACTATTTGATGGTGCTGCGGTCAGTGGATTCCACAGTCATTTTCTGTCAGATGATCATAATTTTGGTGGACATATTTTAAACTTTGATACAGTATCTGGAGTAGTATCTTTCCAACAATTCGATACCTTAGAACAGCATTTACCTACTAATAATAAAGAATATATGAATCACGATTTTTCTAAAGATAATATTATAGATGATGTACATAACGCTGAAGGATAATTAAAATACCAGTTATCTCCGAATTGGAGGTAACTGGTATTTTTTCGTAAATGAATTATCAAGAAATACACAATATTTAACTCACATCACATCTAAAAACACATTCACACAAAAGGAGATCATAATATGAGCGTAAAAATTAGATTGGTAAAGAAAATATCGACTAGTAGCCCATGATTTTAAACCTAACGTAACCCTACTTTTTCAAATCTTCAATAATTTCTGGTTCTATTTTTTCCGGCTTAGTGACCGGTGCAAAACGTTTGATTGTTTTACCATCACGACTAACCAAAAATTTAGTAAAATTCCATTTGATACGACCGCTACCGGCCGTTTCTTTTAAGTAAGTAAATAAAGGATCTTCGTCTTCCCCATTAACTTTAACTTGTTTTGTCATTGGAAAAGTTACTCCATAATGCATTTGACAATATTCACTAGTTTCTTCATCTGAACCTAATTCTTGATGAAATTGATTAGACGGTAACCCAAGAACCTCTAATCCTTGCTCGTGATATTTTTTGTATAATGCTTCGATAGCCTCAAGTTGTGGAGCTAATCCGCATTTACTGGCTGTATTAACGACCAATAATGTTTTACCTTTATAATTATTAAAATCGATTTTGTCACCGTTCATTTCTGTTTCTGAAAAATCATAAATAGTTGCCATTGGAATCATTCCTTTCATACGTATCATTATACGTTTAATTTCAAAAAATACGCTCTTAAGATACTTGAAATCGTATCTTATGAGCGTATTTTTACTCGGTAATTGTTTCAACCCATCTATTCAATAGATAAATACTTACTGCGGCTTCAACTGCGGCAACTACTAAGAACGCCGCCACATTTAAGAAGAACGTTAATGTATCATTTGAATTACTAATTAGTGACATTGAATTACCAATTTGTGTGTTTAAGAAACTGACAACTCTAAGAACTAACCAGATAACTAAAATATACATTACGACGTTTAAAGCCTTACGTCCGGTACTTGGTAAAAAGTTCCCAGCTGCTCTTCCGACTAAGTGGATCAAATTGATCGTTGTCCAACCTAAAACTGTCATAGCAAGAGTCAGCATAACGACCGATAATCCTGCCAAAGTTATATTCATAGCACTGAATTCAGTCCCAGGATTCATTAATTTCATATAAGTCATTATATCTTTGACATCATGCCAATTCATAGCCACAACAATTCCGTAAAGAACAACTTGAACTACAAATACATATAAGAATGAAACAACTGTTGATGCTAAATTGCTAAGATAAAATTTTATATCTCCAATTGGTATCAAACGATAACTATCACGCGTAAAAGTTTTTTCTTGTAAAACTGACAAGCGGATAAAAGCTACCAAATATACGATCGAAGACCAAGAAAATACGATACTAGAAAATACGGCTGAATTTAAAGTGCCCGTTATTGCTACCCAAATTGAAGTTACTGCAATGGCAATCAAATCTATCAATAAGATAAAATTCATTGCCTTGAATTTCTCATTTATTGTAACTTTAAATAATTTTCCAAAACTAGTCATTTTGATTACCCTCCTCGTATAAGCTTTCATAGAAGTCTTCAATACTTTGACCAGACTTTTCACGAATTTCGTCTGTCTTCTTATGACAATTGATTGTCTTATCTTTGACTACTACAATTTCATCCAAAATTGGAGCAATTTCAGTAACATAGTGATCACTAATAATCATTGTCGAATCTTCTGATTTCCATTTTAAAATACTACTAATGATCTTTTTACGACTCATACTATCAATTCCACCAAAAGGTTCATCTAACAAATATAAATCAGCTTTTCGTGCCAAAGTTAATGTAATGATCAATTTTTCCTTCATACCTTTTGATAGAGCAGAGATTTTACTAGTTTTATCTAACTGAGAAAAATCTAGTAATTCATCAAAACGATTTTCATCAAAGTCAGGATAAACATTTTTATAAAAATCACGTAATTTTTCGATTCTCATTCCACTTGGAAATCCGCCTAGATGTTCGGTAAAACTGACATAACTTTTTCTTTGGCTAGCCGTTGTAGCATCTTTAACAGTAATTTCACCTTTACCGTGAGCACTGCCCGTGATCAGACGCATCAAAGTGGTCTTACCAGCACCATTTTCACCTAGTAATCCAATGATCTTGCCACTTTCAATCGTCAAATTAACATCATGCAAAATATTCTTTAAACTATGACTATAATTCAAATTATCTATTTTCAATAAATCACTCATGAATTTCACTCCTATTTTTTATATATTTCTCAAACTCATCTAAGATCTGATCGTCAGTTAAATTTAAGTCATGTAACTCTTGATATGACAAAGAAAGTTGTTCATTAATAAGTTTATCTTTTAATTTTTTAATACTTAAAACGTCATCAGTAACAAAATTACCTTTACCACGTTGAGGTATGATCATTTTTTCATCCGTCATCTCTGATAAAGCACGTTGCACTGTATTAACATTTGCAGTTACATCGACAGCTAATTGTCTCACTGATGGCAGTTTAGCACCAGGGACAAGCGTACCCGTAACTATTTGATGATAGAGATGATTTTTAATTTGATAATAGATTGGAACCTTATCGTCAAAATCCATTTTCCTTTTCCTTTTCCTCTCTAGTGTATTAGTTTACTAGTACACTATAAACCTATTCCCTCTTAAATGCAAGAATGCTGCAAAACATCAACCAAAAAATCCAAAAAACACGATTGATTTTTTAATTCACTTTTCTTGAAAAAATTTAATATCTGATTACCATTAGAGGAAATCAAAGGGCTTCATATCAGTGATTTCAAGGATTCTTCAATTGAATTCATAAATATTGATTATAAATATATGTATACTAAATAGCCTATTATTTCATCACACAGAGATTGAAAATACATATATTTTAACTCTTGGGTTTTTTAAAGGGATTATTTAATTAATATAATTTAAATAATCAAATGGATAAAAAGTTATGGGTGACGAAAATGAAATTAAGAAAAAATAATAACCCTATGCAAAATTACATCCATGATGCTTTTTTTGAACAAGGTCATTGGCTATTAAAAATCAGACAAATTTTAATTACTATTATAGCTTGGGTAATAATGTTGATTCCCATCTATTGGACTTTATCAATAACTGTATTCTTTAATAAAGATTTAAAAGGACAGCCTTGGTCAGTTCCAGAAGGAAAGGATCTGTTCAACTTCTTTGAACATTTCCTATCCTATGCATTCATTATCCTGGCAATTATTACTGTTTCATTTACTCTATACAATAATTACTACACCAAAAATCACGTAAAGCGCCATGCAATTTATGATGAACAAAAGCTTTTTGCAAGACGTGAAGCTATTAAGGATTTCTATTCATCTAAATTTGGTGAACGTTATCACCGTCGTAACAATATTAGATATTATGTCGTAACACCAGAAAATAATTTCGAGATTAAAGCTATCGACAAAATTTACAGTAAATTCGAGGATACAAAATTATGATTAATACAGGAATTTCCGGTTTCGATGCTGTAGCCAACTTTCTACTATTGATCCTGATCTCTTATCCAATTTTAGGTTCATTTTGTTGGTTAATTGGTATGATATGTTATCAATTTATTTACAAACACAGAATCGTAAACTATAAAAAAATAGATAAAAGTGTTCAACCTTTTGTTACCATCATGATTCCCGCACACAACGAAGAAGTCATGATCGAAGATACGATCAATTATTTAATGAACGATTTAAATTATTCTAACTATGAAGTTTTAGTTACTGATGATGGTTCAACTGACAGTACACCTGAAATACTAAAACGTTTAATGTTAAAATACGATAATCTAAAAGTAATCCGTATTCAAAAAAATCAAGGTAAAGCTCATGCCTTTAATATCGGTATTGCCTTTACTAAAGGTGAATTTATTTTAAGTAATGATGCCGATTCTTTACCAGAACCAGATGCAATATGGAAATATATGAATTACTTTAACACGTCAGAAGGACAAAATATTGCCGCTGTTACTGCTAATATGGATGTCCAAAACCGTAACACGATCATTTCTAAATCACAAACCGTTGAATTTTCAAGTATTGTTGGAGTTATCAAACGTAGTCAAGTCGGTGTCTTTGGCAATATGTATGCATACAGTGGTGCTAACACAATGTATCGTCGTGACGCCTTGATCGATGTGGGATTATTCAGACAAGACAGAGCAACTGAAGATATTAGTATCGCTTGGGATCACCAGATCAGTGGCTGGTCTACTGTATTTGCACCAAATATCATCTTCTATATGAATGTACCCGATACTTTAAAGAGCCTGTACCATCAAAGAAAACGTTGGGCTAAAGGTGGTACGGAAGTATGGCTTTCAAACTTTTGGAAGATAATTTCCCACCCACTAAGATATACCAGACAAATTGCGTTCTTAGTTGATCAAACCTTCAGTATTATTTGGTCGTTCTTCTATTTTATAAGTTTAGTTTTATTTTTAGGATCACTAGCAGGATTTATCTTTACCGGTGACCTTAAACAAGTAATTTTCTTATTTGCAATGTCATTTGTCTTTATTACTTTTGAGATGTTAGCAGGAATCATTCAACTTGGAGCCGCTTTAATAGTTGATGAACGTGGTAGAAAGTTTAAATATTTAATGTTTATGCCTTTTTATACTTTAGTTTATTGGCAAGTAAATGCCTTCTCAGTTGTTACAACCTTTATACCTGCAATAAGAACTATTATGGGACATGGTCAAGGTACTTGGGAAAGTCCTAAACGTATTAAGAACAAATAAAAAGAGCGTTAATTAAGGCGGTTAGAGACCGAGCATAGCCTAGAGTAACGAACAATTGTGCACTTTCAATTGCTCGTCACTCGTAGCTAAGCGGAGGTCTCTGCCTTAATTAACGCGTTTCAGCACACATAAATAAACGTGGAACAAAACATAGCTTTTTCCGCTTAAAACCAATAGCTCCAGTAATCTAAAATCAGATTACTGGAGCTATTGGCCTTAATGCTCGAAAGTTGAACATGCTTTGTTCCACTCTTTAATTCTATATTTCAAACTTAAATGTCTTATCTTCAACCGTAATACGATCTCTTCCAGATCTCTTTGATTGATACAAATAATGATCGATTCGACGTAATAAATCATTTATATCCTTATCATCAGGTGACAACTCTGAAACACCAAAGGAAATTCTAACGTTTAATTCATTACCCTCGTAATACAATGGATCATTTATCATTTGATTTCTAATTTGACGAATAATAGCCGAAGAATCTTCAACATTCATCCCTTTAAAAATCACAACAAACTCTTCACCACCATACCTATATACTTGTCCCTTAGACGTTTGTTTAAATAGTTGATGATGGAATACTTCGGCAACGTGGTGCAATACTTTATCACCGGCTGAATGACCGTATTTATCATTAAATTCTTTAAATTTATCAATATCAAACATTCCCATCGTTAAGGGATCACTGTTTTCTTTACTGTAAACTTTAAAGATCTCATCTATGGTCTGATCTAAATTAGCACGATTTCTAATACCAGTTAACTCATCATAGTTAACTTTTCTCGACATAATATTATAGTCGTTAAATGAAGTTCTGATCCATTTGGAAAATAATCTGATGATCCACATGTAAATTACAAAGCCGATCAGCATATAAACCGTTTTTACTAGTGAGAATTTATAAATCGACCAAATTAAGATCCACCAAATACCACCATAAATAATTTGTAGAGCTATATACTTCCATTCAGTGTTTCTAATACTATTTTTATTAAAAGCAATGTACATAACCGTTATTGCCATAGCAATCAAAATCGCCACAAAGAAAATATTATATCCCATACTTTCATCAGACAAATGATGTCCAAATATATACAACGGAGCAATTATATTAACTCCATCTATAAAGTGATTTTGCATTGTATAAAGACAATATAGTAATAAGGTCATTTGGGTAGTCGCGTAAAACCAATTAGTCGAGCTTCCTGAATTGATCGCCTTGAAAATATGCTGAACCAAAATCATACTAATTACTAGCGTACCAGCCTCAATTATCCCTAAGATTATATTAAATGATCTTTTAGTGTGCTTTCGGGATAGATCCTCAAAATAATAAGACATAAAAGTTAAAATTGTAATAAGACCAACTGTTATCAAACCAATAATAATGGCATTGATATTAGCGTCTATATTCAAAAGTCTTTGAAAAATACCAGCTTCTAGCTGTGCTCTCATCCCATACCTCTAAATTATTTTTATATTAAACTGACTGTCATATATAATAGCAGTTCTTTACAAGTATACTACATGTTTTTTAAATAATTATATTTATAAAAATAAATAACGAGATTGTAACAAAAAGAGCGTACCATAAGGCGGTTAGAGACCGAGCATAGCCTAGGATGGCGAATAATTGTGCACTTTCAATTGTTTGCCATCCGTAGCTAAGCGGAGGTCACTGCCTTATGGTACGCGTTTCAACACAAATGCAGCATAAACGTGGAACAAAACATAGCTTTTTCCGCTTAAAACCAATAGCTCCAGTAATCTAAAATCAGATTACTGGAGCTGAATATTTAATACTTATTTAGAAGAGACTAACGACATTTTAATCTCTAGTCCTAAACCACGTGCATATCTATTCAGGGTAACTAATGTTGGCATTGAATCCATACGTTCAATTTTAGCTAATTGTGGTTGTTGCATCCCTATTCTATCAGCCAATTCCTTTTGAGTTACTCCTAATTTTAAACGACTATTATGTAATTTCGACAAGGTTTTTACTACCTTCATTTCATCTTCTGATATCAAAGTAGTACCATCCTTTAAATCGTCCCATACTATCATTAGTCTTTCTCCTTTCAATTATCTAAACTTCTGCATCTTTTACAGCTGGTTCTCTACTTCCCAATCTTACTTTTTCAACGGCATGTACACCGACTTCGAGATCTTGTTCCTTAAATCCAAAGAAGTAAGTACATGTGAACGATACAGCTAAAGCAACAACTGAAGCAATTAAGAATCCTGTGAAGCTACTATCAATTCCTTTAGGATTGATAAATGAGGCAAATCCTATCAATGATCCAGCAAATCCCCACATATCAACATGAAGTAAACCTGTGAGCAATCCACCGATCGCACTACCAATATTGGCAGTCCAGAATACTCTTCCGTATTTTAAGTTAATACCATACATTGCGGGTTCTGTGATTCCTGCAAAAGCAGAAATTGTTGCCGCACCAGCAATTTGTTTCATCGCAATATTCTTTTTAGTTTTAAAGAATACAGCCATAACTGCGGCACCTTGAGCGACCATAGTTACTGAGATAATGGCATTTAAAGCGCTATGTCCAGTGGTTGCGATTTGACTAGCAACTACCGGTATTACAGCCCAATGTAATCCAAAGATAACTAAGCACTGATAAAATCCACCAATGATGAATCCTGATATTGCCGGGCTAAATCCTAACAGAGCAACAATTCCTTCGGCTAAATATGAACTCATCAAAGTAATGATCGGTCCTACAACAACTAAGATAACTGCACTTACTATGAACACCTCTAGTAAGGGACTGACGATCATTCTGACAGTAGCAGCGATATGTTTCTTTAACCATGGTTCAACAATTGATGCTAACCATGCAGCTGCAATCATTGGAAAAATCGAGTAAGTGTAATTTGCCACATGTATTGGAATTCCGAAGAAATCCGCATTCATTGTCATTTGAACTGAACTAGTTTTAGAAGCTAATTGTACTAAGGTTGGATATGCTAATACCCCACCAATAACACCAACAATTATTTGATTAGCTCCCAATCGTTTTGCAGCGGTAAATCCTACTAAAATGGGCAAGAAATAAAAGACAGAATCGCCCATAGCATTAATTATCATGTATGTACTACTTGTATTGGATAACCAATTTGCGGAAACTATCAGAGATAATAATCCCTTTAGAATACCTGAAGCAGCTAATAATCCAATAACTGGCATCATACTAGCTGTGATAACACCAATCAAAGAACTAGCATAATACTTAGTTTTAGGCCAGACTCCCTTAGGAACTGGTTCTTTTTTCACTTTTGACTCATTATCGTTAGTTCCGATACCTGGCCCTAAGTGATCAACTACTGCATCAAAGACATCTTCAACAGCCGGTCCGATAACAACTTGATATTGGCCCCCTGCTTTGGCGACATCTAAGACACCATTTAAATTTTTTATTGCCGCGTCATCTGCTTTTGATTCATCTTTCAAATAAAAACGGACACGCGTTATACAGTGAATAACATTATCGACATTAGTCGGTCCACCAATGTTCTTTATTATATCTTTAGCAAGTTCATCAAAGTTAACTTTTTCTGTACTCGCATCAGCTACGGATTCACTTTCACCCTGTGCCAAAAGGCTAACTGTTGCAGCTTGATCGCCAGCTTTAACCTTGCCGGGATGAACGTCAATTTCTTTTAGAACCATTGCAGTATTGGTAATAGCAACAATAACATCTGTTATCTTTCCAGCCTTTATTATCTGGTTAATATCCATTGTGGCAAGTTGTTGTCCAGCTTCAACTTTGTCACCTTCCTTAACCAAGATATCAAAAGGTTCGCCATCAAGATCAACTGTATCAACACCCATATGCAATAGAATTTCCATTCCATTTGTGGAATCAATTCCAATTGCATGTTTGGTGCTAGCAATTAAAACGATCTTACCTGAAACAGGTGATACTATCTTGTTGTCATTTGGCAAAACACCAAATCCTTCACCCATATCCTTTTCGGAGAACATAGGATCGTGAACTTCAGCAATATTTACGAGATCTCCCCCAACTGGGGCCAGCATATCTGTTGTGTTATCCATGTTTAAACACCTCCTAGTTCTTATTTACAACTATAAGATACTATATTCAAAAGATGTTTAAACATCACATTAGAATAATTTTTTTTATGAATATTGCAATATATGTTTAAACAAATAAAAAAGACCCTTATAACTAGGGCCTTAACTATTAAGCAACTGTGACTTGCATTCGTCCATGTCGCTTAGAATAATATAAATTTTGATCAACTCGATTGTAGAAATCCATTGGTGCCTTATCATCAGCTGTCACTTCGGATACACCAACCGATATAGAAATATTAATTAATTGTAGTCCTGAATGAATCTGCAAATGATTAATAGCTGTGAATATTTGATTAACAATTATCTTAGTATCCTTGCTTTTATAACCTGGGAAAATAATATTAAATTCTTCTCCACCAGTACGATAAAACTTAACATTGGGATCGTTGGCATCTAAAACGGTTTGTACGACCGAAGACACTTGCTGTAAAACATGATCCCCCGCTAGATGACCATATGTATCATTAATATTTTTGAAATGATCAATATCAAACATCATCATTGATAAGGGAAGATCCTTTTTGAGGCTATTCGCAAAGAAACACTTGATGTCATCAGTATAAGCCGCAAAATTTCCCGTTTTAGTCAACGCATCATGACTAGCAAATTTAGTTAATTGCAATTTCAATTTAACATCATGGGATAACATCGAAACATACATATATAGTAATTCCTCAAATATGATCATATAGAGCCACTCTTGCCAGAAAGTTCCCCAAGTAAGATTGAATTTTAATCTCATCCAAAACCACAGAGGTCCGCCAAATCCAGTCGTCACTAACAAATATATCCACGGCGCACTTTTTTTATCATGAAATCTTACTCGAATAACATTTAACGTCCAAAAGAACGCCATCAAAGTTATTGCATGTCCCCAGGATTGCCAGTAACCAATAGAATGATTAAATACCATATAAACTAATACTATTGGAAAAAAGAAATAGTATGGAATATGTATATTCAAATAGTATGCACAGAAAGTGATCGCCAATAATTGGAAATTCATAAATATCCAAGAATCGGTCTTACCTACAACTAACGTTTGAATGCTAAAAACAAATATCAGCATATATATCACGCCGAACAAATTATTAACAAATTCATCTGTAACATCCATATGCCGAGAATGTACCCAAGATATGAGCCAGTTAAATGTGACCCAATATAAAGTAAAGACGCCTAAGATAAAGAAGACACTAGTTATAAAAGGCGGCAATTGCCAATTAGACCATGTCATTATCATCCTTCTTTTTTTATTATTTTTTTAATATTATATATACAATTTAAGTAACGATATTTATAATAGGCTAGTTTTACTTATATTTAAAGTGTCATATTTAACTACCCTTGAAAAACAAACACAATTTGTTCTTTAGTAGAACGTTCTGGAGAATATTCCCAATCGGGATGGGAGAAATATTTAATATCTTCAATCTTAGTAATTTGATTTTCGGCCATAAATCTAACCATCTCTCCACGTGCCATTTTTGCCAAAGCCGCCTTAGTTTTTAACTTACCATCAACAATGCTTCCAAAAACTATCGTGACAAATTTCTGATCAGGGGCTAAAAAGGGAATAATCGTTTTGGCGTATTCTTTTGATGCCAGATTAACAATATCTTCCATTCCACCAAGTGCTTGGTAGATTTGTGAGTTCCAAAAATCATAAAGATTGCTCCCTGAAACTTTTAAATTCGACTGCATCTCCAATCGATAAGGAACGACTCCATCAAACGGACGTAATATCCCATAAAAGCCCGATAAAATACGCAAATTATTTTTAACATACGCAAGTGCCGGCTCCGTAAAAAGATCTGGAGCCATGTACTGGTACTGTATTCCACTAAAAGCTAACAAAGCAGGCGTTAAATGATTACTTATTTCCAGTTCTTGAAGCCATTGAAAATTTGCTTCAGCTAATTTGTCACTACATCTCCAAAGTTTTTTTGCTTCCTTATAAGTTAATTTTCGCATTTCCTTCAAAATCAATTTACTTTTATCCAAGTATTGCGGCAGTTGCTCATAGTCAAAACTATCAGTATCAACCACCATTTTTTTAGCCGGTGATATTATTATTTTCATAATTTTATTTTAACTAAAAGAAGCAGAATATTCATAAGAATTTCTCATGAATATCCTGCTTTTTTTGATTTCTATTCTTCAGCAACCAGTTTATCTTTTCTAACTTGTTCTGCCAACTTCTTATTACCTTTATGAAGATCAACCACGGTCCAAACTAATAATGCTAAAACAGCTAATATCAAAGCATAAGCAATAATTTTTGAAATCACCATATCTCCATTTGTAGGATTATCTCCAAAGAAGGCTAAGATTTGATCAGGTAAACTTATCAGATTTAAAATAGTTAATCCGATAACTGATAACCAACCACAGACTTTTATCCAAAGACTATTCTTAAATCTATTACCCATTTCCATGGCACTATCAGTCATTATTAATAGCGGCAACATTGAGAATGGTAAAGCAAAGGCTAAGAATACCTGTGAATTATTCATCAAATTATTTAAAGCTGTATGTTCATCAATAGCACTTTTACCGCTAGTCAACATAACACAAACCAAAACTGGAATAACAGAGATCAAACGTGTAACCAATCTTCTCAACCAAAGAGGCATCTTCATATGAACGAAGCCTTCCATGATCACTTGTCCAGTAAGTGTACCAGTGATAGTTGAATTTTGACCAGATGCCAACAAGGCAACGGCGAATAAAGTTGATAAAATACCAGATTTAGCAACACCGATCAAAATACCATTACTTAAAGTAGATGTATCTGAAAGTGCTTCATACAAACCAAAGAATGATGGATCTTTAACAGCACCAGTCTTAAATACCGCAACACCCATGATCAATAACAATGCATTAACAAAGAATGCAGCCGTCAATTGGATATTTGAATCCCAAGCTGAGAATCTAACATTTCTAGCAACTGATTCTTCATCATTATGATCAACTTTACGTGTTTGTGAAATAGCTGAATGCAAGTACAAATTATGAGGCATAACAGTCGCACCAATAATACCTAAAGCACCACTCAATGGTGTCATACCAGCAACCTTTTCACTAGTAGAAAAAGTCTTAGTAGTTGGAAGTAATCCCTTAATTGCTGCACCCCAATCAGGATCTGATAAAGCAACTTGATAAACGAATACAAATAAAATAACTAAAATCAAACAAACAACAATAGCTTCAATTTTTCTAAAACCGATTTTTGTTAATAATAGCAAAACTAAAACATCTAATACGGTGATAAATACCGCAATCACCAATGGAATGTGGAACAACAAGTACAGTGCGATCGCCGCACCAATAACTTCGGCAATATCTGTCGCCATAATCGCAAATTCCGTTAAAATCCATAAAACAATACCTAACGCCTTACTCGTTCTGGCTCTAATAGCTTGCGCTAGATCCATACTGCTTACAATCCCTAGTTTAGCTGCCATATATTGCAACAACATAGCAATTAAACTAGAAATTAGAATAACTGACATTAGTAAATACTGGAAATTCTGACCACCGGTGATCGATGTTGACCAATTACCTGGATCCATATAACCAACCGCAACAAGTGCACCTGGCCCTGAATATGCTAATAATGTTTTAAAAAATCCCTTATCCTTTGGTACTGAAACTGTACCATTGATCTCTTCTAGTGAAGGACCATTCGCATATTGAATAAGTTTATGCTTACGTGGAGTTTCATTCTCTTTTGTCATAACTAATCTCCCTTAGTACAAATTACGATCCGATTCCCTTAACGAACGATCATTATGGAAATTGGCGAGTGCTTTGCCATGTATGCTGCCTGTGAACCAAAATATTTTTTGATCCCCTTTTTTGACAAAGAACCAATAACTAATAAATCAGCTTTAGTTTCAGGAATAACTTCTTTAACGATAGTTTCACCAGGATCACCTTCAGCGACAAACATCTCTACCTTTTTAACGCCGGCATCCAATGCCACTTGACGATATTCTTTGATATGTTCTTCTAATTCTTTTCTTTCCCCGTGAACATAATCCTTGGTCAAAGCTTGATAAACATTCATTTCGTCATTTTCCAAAATAGAAGTAATTATCATCGTGGAATTATCGTTGATACATCGTCTCATTGCATATCTAAATGCAAGTTGAGCGTCAGCTGAATCATCAACACCTACTAAAACTCTTTTGAAAACCTTTTTCTCTTTTGACATGTAAACTGCCCCTTTCTACGTTTCCCATTCTAATACAAATTAACAATCTGTAAAGATTTTTTTAGGTAATGCTAACAAAAAGAACTTGGATGATTCACCAGTATTTTTAAATCAAATCGATCAATTTGTCAATTTTAAGGTATTAAACTCAAATTCGAAAAGTTATTCCAAAATTGTTATATATCAACATATACCATATTATATACATTTGATTATCGGTTCATTTTATAAAAAATTATTTTTAGAGTTCTTATTTTTAATTAGGACAAGCTAACTTTCACATGTGGGAAAATTCATCCAAATATAATTTTTTATTTAATAATAAGGCAATTATATTTTCTGAAATTTACATGTTAGACAAAAAAACAGTCTTCCAACTCCAAAGGAGTTATGAAGACTGCTCAATTCCAGCTTGCTTTAATATCTTACTTTCAATTCCGTGCTCCAATTCCTTATCGTGATGAATGGGTACTGGAACTGTAACGTTAGTAGTTGGATTGTACATTTTTAAATGTGATCCCTTTTGGGATTTTTCGACAAATCCATTTTGCTTTAGTAGCTTAACGATTTTTTGAGGTTTCATTGCCATTTCACACCCCACCTCCTATCACATGGACATTAAGTGTAACACTATTGATTGAACTGATTCGAGTATTGCAGACTAGATATGCATTTCAGGTATTGTAAAAGCTTTACTTTAGGCATTTTACCTTTTAATTAATTACGAGTAATCTAAACAAAACACTCAAAAGGAGATATTTTATGGAACACGTAATATTTAATAATGGTGTCAAAATGCCAGTTCTAGGCTATGGTACTTTTCAAACACCACCTGCAGTTACTGAAGAAAATGTCGCTAAAGCAATAAAAATTGGTTATAGAAGTATCGATACCGCACAAGTTTACGGTACCGAAAGAGGTGTTGGTTCAGCAATTAAGAATAGCAAAATTTCCCGAGACCAATTTTTTGTTACTACTAAAACACAGACGGATGGTTACGATGAAACTATCAAAGGATTAGATGATTCCCTTAACCGTTTTGGAAGTGACTACTTTGACCTAGTGATCATCCACTGGCCAACAAATAATAGTTTAGAAACTTATCGTGCCCTAGAAGATGCCTATCAAGCAGGAAAAGTTCGTGCCATTGGCTTAAGTAATTTTAATAGCAAACAAATTGATAAACTTTTGGCAAATAGTCATGTAAAACCCGTAATTGACCAAATTGAAACTCATCTATTTTGGCAGCAGGAAAAAATGCATCCCTATCTTATGGACCATGATATTGTTCACGAATCTTGGGCACCATTAGGTGAAAACTTTGGAAGCGAAATGATGAAACTACCAGAAGTACGTGATTTAGCCGGCAAGTACCAAGTCTCATCAGCCCAAATTCTCCTACGTTGGCTGACCCAACAAAAAATTGTCACTATTCCTAAATCAACCAATTTTGATCATATAAAATCTAATTTTGAATCGCTTAATTTTGATTTGACTACTGAAGAAATAAACAGTTTGCGTAAATTCGATCGTCACCATTCAATTAAAGATTGGCCAGAATCAATGCGCGAAGATTCTTACTAAATAAAGACTTTTTTAGAAGAGAGGAATTTTAAATATGAAATCAGTTGTAGTAAGAAAAGCTGGCGGACCAGAAGCACTTCAAATAGAAGAACGTCCGATCCCAAAAGCAACTAAAAATAAATCGGTCATTAAAATCCACGCCTTTGCTGTACATAGATATGAAGCTTTAACACGTGCTGGTGGTTCTCCATCGGTAAAATTTCCTAGAGTTATCGGGGTTGAAGGTGTTGGTGAAGTTTATCGATCATCAGAATCAGGGAATTTAAAAACAGGCCAAAAAGTTGTTACCCTCATGGGTGGATTAGGTCGAGAATTTGATGGAAGTTATCAAGAGTATGCCTTAATTCCCGATAGTATAATTTACCCAGTAGAATTTGATGGTCCTTGGACTGAATTAGCAAATTATCCAGAAACATTTTACACCGCCTTTGGTGCTCTAAAAGCTACTAAACTATCTAAAGGACAGTCATTGCTAGTTCGTGGAGGAACAACTGGTGTTGGTATGGCGGCATTAGTCTTGGGAAAAGCTATGGGATTATCAGTTGCCAGTACCACTAGACAAGAAAAACGTAAAGATACATTACTAAAATTAGGTGCAGATAACGTCTTCATAGATAACGACCATCAACTAGATACTGACGAAAAATTTGATGGAGTCATTGATATGCTTGGAGTACCTGCTGTTGAAGATACACTGTCACATCTTAAAAATAATGGAATTTATACACTTGTTGGGATGTTAACAGGCGATTGGATCTGGAAAGACTTCGATCCATTTATGAACCTAGATGGAAAGTACGCAACTTTTTACGATTCTACAAATGTTGACATAGATACTTTAAATGAAATGTTTGAAATTATTAATAAGAATAAACTCCAAATACCAATTGCTAAAATTTTTAAGTTAGATGAAATCCAAGATGCACATCGCTATCTAATGGAACAAAATCACAATCTTGGACAGATCATTGTCAGCAATGATTAATTTTTAGACAAAAAGTGGACAGAGTGGGACAAAACATGTTCAGCTTTCGAGCATTAAGGCAAATAGGTCCAGTAATCTAAGATTACTGGACCTATTGTTTTAAGCGGAAAAAGCTATGTTTTGTTCCACGTTTATGCTGCATATTTTGAGACAAAACAATTTTACAGGTGTTCACTTTTTTAATTCATATCTTTTTTAATAAATTCGTTAGTCGAAACACGGTAGTTAACAACACCATTAATCACTACAACTTTATCTACTTTATAAGCTGTATTTGCTGGCAATATAACATCGGTATTCTTGCCTCGTTCGTTATAAGCAGTGGTTTCTGAATTAGTTGTTATAACTGTATCAGAATCCTGATACTCATAAACTTTTTCAACGGGCACAAATTCATCAGTTGAAACTCGATAATAATTTTGACCATTTATGATTGCGATCCTATCAGTTCTCCATTCTGAACTTGGAGCTAAACTTCGACTTGCTGGTGATCCAGTATAATCTACTAGATTACCTTTTTCGTCATTATATACTCTGATAAAAGTTGGACCTTGATAAAGGTATACATAGACATCGCTTGCTTTAACAAATTCATTGGTTGAAACACGATAATATAGCACATCATTTAATGTATATTCTTCATCGCTACGCCAGTCAGTATTAACACCCAACATTCTATCTTCTATCAAATTACCATCTTTATCGTAAAGTTTAACCATCTTAGTAGTTGTTCCTACGGTTTGATTTTTCATTACAACTTTAGCTGTGTCTTGATTAGAATAGTTAGGAACTAAAGGATCGGTACCATTCTTAACTTCATCACCATCACTAACCCCATCTTTATCACTATCTGGATCCAAAGGATCAGTACCATATTTTATTAATTCATCGGCACTAGTTAATCCATCTTTATCAGGGTCGGCTTGATAATGAATAATTTTTGGTTCATTAGAATCGTCAGTACTTACAACAGTTGCAGCTCCATCACTATCTGGCAAAATCGCCTCGCCTTTAGTTGGATCAATTGTTTGCTGATCGACAGTTTTACCGTCATTAGTCTCTGTAACAGTTTTTGTACCGGTTGCAGGATCATAATTATATACGGTTTCCTTATTTCCATCATCGTTCCATTGTTTCGTAACTTTAGTTACATTACCATCTTTATCCTTTTCAGTTATCGTAACGTTGCCATCTTTATCAACATCTTTGCCTAATACGATTAACTTTCCAGGAATGAAAGTAATATCAAAATTGGGATTATCACTTGAGGCTGTAATATCGTAGGTACCAACAGTCGTTGAATCTGGTTCGTTGTAACTCAAATTCAAACTAGGTAGTAAATTATCATCCCCAATTCTTGGTTTTACAAGTACAGCATTATTTTCCGGATCATTTTCACCAACATATACAGATTGACCATCAATCGTAACGATAATTGGACGTTTTGCCACATTTAACTTAGCCGGAGTTATTGAACCAAATTTATAATTAGGATTTTCAGTATTCAACCTCTTTATTGCCGCATCATTTAATTTAATACTGTAATTTCCCCCAGCTTGCAAATCAGAAACATTAACGTCTTGTTTATTTCCATCAACAATTTCAAAGTCACTCTGATTAAAGGTCATCTGACCAACACCAACTGTGGCAGAAAAACTAGGTTGATCACCATAAGTCATATTTACTGAATCAATATTTACCGTAGCGGAAGCTGGAGTGATCGTAAATGTTCCAGGAGTGACTGTTACTTGATAATTTTGACTATTAGAAGTTCCGGTTATTTGATAATCATTAGCATCTTCACCCTTTTCACGACTTAGGGTAACATCTAAATTTGAAATATTATCATCTGGTTCAAGTACTTTAGCAGAATCAGGGGTTAACTCCAAAGTGGGTTCTGGATCACCAAACGTCTTCTGCCCATCAGCCGCCACAACGGTTACAGCTTTTTTAGTAATACTAAAATTACCAGACTTGAAAGTAACATTATAGTTTTTATTTAATTCAGAAGGATTAGCTAGATTAATTTTATAATCTCCAACATTTTTACCAGTTGCTCGACTTAATTCAACACCTAAGTCTGCAAGGGTATCACCAGTTACTAAGCCATCGGCAGAATCACCAGTTAAAGTATATTCAGCTGGATCAGCCTCACCGTATGTCTTACCACTGTCAGCAGCAGTGACTGTAATATTTTTTGGAGTTACTACAAGTGTATTTGCTTCAGGATTACTAAAGTCATAGTTAGGATTTTTCTCATGTAATTTGTCTAAAGCGCCAGCTTTTAGTTGAACTTTATAAGTTTCACCAACTTGTAATCTGGTCGTTACAACATTACCTTGAGAATCCACTACTTCATAATCATTTTGATCAAGATTGTCAGTAACATCACTGGTTGTTGAATAACTGGAAAATACAGGTGTAGAGCCATACACAACTTCTGTGGGTTCAATCTTAATATCTGCGGAAGCTGGAGTGATTGTAAAGGTTCCAGGAGTAACCTTTATTATATAGTTACTATTCTCCGCTGTGCCACTTATTTTATATTCACCAACGTCTCCACTAGAATTACTTGTTAAATTAAGAGTCAAATCAGTAAGTTTGTCGTTATTAACCAACTGACTAGCTGAATCAGCACTTAAAGTAAATGTAGGATCTTTCTGACCGTAAACTTTGGTATCGTTTGCTGCAGTAACGGTTATTTGTTTTGGATTAATCGTAAATGTTCCATCAATTACAGTAACCCTATAGTTACTATCAGCTGCTGTACCACTTATTTTATATTCATCAGCATCTTCGCCAGGCACACGACTTAATTCAACACCTAAGTCTGCAAGGGTATCACCAGTTACTAAGCCATCGGCAGAATCACCAGTTAAAGTATATTCAGCTGGATCAGCCTCACCGTATGTCTTACCACTGTCAGCTGCTGTTACTGTAATGTCCTTTGGATTTACGGTTAGTTGGGCGCCAGTAGGCGTACTAAATTCATAATTTGGATTAGCTTTTTGAAGTTTATCAAACACTCCATCTTTTAATTGCACAGTATAATTCTCGCTAACTTGAAAACCTGAATCGACTGCTTTTCCGGTTGAATCGACTACTTCAAAATCGCTTTGTTCTAGATTATTAGTAGCATCTTTTGCATCAATTGTGCTTGTAAATGTTGGAGTATCTCCATAGGTTATTGATACTTTGTTAATAGTTAGATTAGCAGGGGCTTTAGTAATCGTTAACTTTCCGGGATTCACTGTAACATTATAGTTTGCGCTATCGCTCGTACCGGTTATATCATGACTTCCAAAATTTACATCTGAGTCACATGTCAAAGTAACACCTAAGTCTGATTTTGTATCATCACCTACAAGAGAACCTGGTTCTACAGTAAAGGTCAATGTAGGATTAGGCTCCCCATAGACTTTAGTGATCGGATCAGCGGTTACAGTTACTGGTTTTTTACCAATAATAAAATTACCTGAGTTTACTGTAACTTGGTAATTTTTAACACTTGAAGTATCGGCATTAATTTCATATTGGCCAGCATCTTTACCACTAGCTCGCACAAATTTAACACCGATACTATCCAAAGTATCACCATTAACTAAATTATCAGCTGTACCAACTAATTCAGGCTCAAGATCATCACCGTAAGTTTTAGCATTGTCAGATGCTGTTATAGTCAATGGACGTTTGTTAACTGTAAGTTTTCCAGTATTAAATTTAGTAATCTCATAATTTCCTTTATTTAAATCAGCTTGAGCCTGACTAGTATATCTAATTGAATAATCTCCACCAACTTGTAGTTGATTGGCTGTGACTACCTTTTTTGCCGTATTATCATATATTTCAAAATCCGCTGAATCAACAGCAGTTCCATCTAATTCGCCACTAATTTTGGGTGTATCACCATAAACCACTGATGAGCTATTAACATTAGCGACAACATCTTTTGGATTTATCGTTAAAGTACCAGAAACATAGAGTCCAGCATTCTCATTAGTGCTAAAACTCTTTAACTTGGTACGTCCGGCATCAGTTAATTTAAAGATATATCGGCCTACATCTTTAGGCGTCACTGGTGTATCACCCATACCTGAAGCACCAAAAGTATAAAATTCATAGTAGTCAGGATTATTTAATTCCTTAATTTGATCAGAACTAACTGTTCCAAAATCTGGGCCAAAGCTAACCTTAGGAAATCCAATGTCATCTCCGTAATTAACAACCCAAGAATCAAATGTTGCCAAACTATTTTGAGCATCTTTATTAGTTGTCTTCAAGGAATCTAAGTCTTCTTCGAAACTTACCAATAAATTTTGAACTGCCTCTATGTTTTCATATCCAGTTTGACCATCTTTGTAAATATCTGTAGCAACGGTATCCGTTTTAGCATTCTCAAAAGCAGTCTTGGCTTGACCATTTTTATCTGAAACTTGTTCATAAATATCAGCAACTGATTGTAACAATTTGTAAGCTGAAGCTTTTTGAGCATCAGTCAATCCAGATATCACGACAAAATCGTTATACGCAGCTTGAGCTTCTTATTTATAACCGTCCGCAGTAGTTTGATTATCAGCGGCTTGTTGCTCCCAATAATCCAAAGTAGCTGTTGTTGGCAAAAGTATGCTATCAACAGTTTGTGGTTTTGTACTATCAAGCGAATCTGTTGCGTTAGCATTACCAACATCTGACCAATAGTAGTCGGCACTATCAATGTCTTTTCCACCACTAGATATTGCATTGCCTTTAGAATCTTGATAAGGTTGCTTATTCAAATTATCAGAAATAGATTGACCTGTTCCGACGGTGGCGTTATCAACGACTGATTTTCCGTCAATTGTTTTACCATTGCCAGTATAATAATGTCCAACCGGATTAGCCGTATTAGATGTCGGCGTGGATGTATCAGTTTGAGTTGTACCTTGATCAATTGGCAAAACGTCTTCAGCTATGTTCTGCCCATCAGCAGGTGGATCTAGAGTAACTTTTGTTGTTGTATAACCCGGTATTTGAACTAAAGATGGTTTGCCTTCAACTGCAATAACCGTCACCGGTTGTAGCCCACTAATTGGCTGTTTAGTCGTCGAATCAACTGGTGTAACGTGTGCTGTAAAGGCTAATCTTACAGGAACCGTCATCTGCTGATTATCACCATCTGTAACCGTATAACTGTAATAAGTGCTATCTGCAATATTATCTTCGCCTTTAATAACGTGAACAGTTCCATTGTTATTAGCAACGACTTTATCCCCATCGATCAAATAAACATTTCCGGCGGAATCCTTTGGTATAACAGATACCAATGAAGCATTGACTTCACCCGCTGCAACTGCACGTGCGGCAGCTTCTTGAGTAGATAAAACAGAAATAGTATCACCGATATTGGCAACGGCTTTAACATAGGTCTTATCCAACAAAGCATAGTCATCTGCGGAATCAACAAAATTGACCGTTAAGGGAATTGTCTTAGGAGTATAACTAAATTTACTGATTTTAGCTGAATAATCATTCAAACTTCCACCTGTTGAAGCTGCAATCGAAAGTGAATAACCAGTACTAATATCGTCGATATGACGACTAAAGGTAGTTTCGTTTAAAACAACGGTTAACATTTGTGTTGAAGCGTCATAATTCATAGTGAAGTCATTAACCGGAATGGAACTACGTGTTAAGCCAAGGGCACCAGAGGATTGAACATCACCTGTTTTGGTACTTTGCAAATTACCAGACTGGTCAGTTGTTCTCCAGCCTACGTATGGATAAGTAATTGAATAATTACTAGGATCATTAAGGTCATTATTATAATATTCATCGAAAATGAAACCAAAGGCATTGCTCAAACCACCAAGTCCCAATTGTCCACCAGAGCCACCTTTAGTGGCCTCTGCGGGATCACCTGGCGCAAAAATAAAACCGATACTATCTGCACCACCGCTACTCTTACTACCAATACCTAAAGCACCGGACATTGAAAAGTCGTGACCAAAATCAATTTCATGTTCGAATGAAACATGTGCTGCTTGGTGTCCTGCCACATTAGAAGTACTGCCCGATGAAGAGTAAACGGTATGAGAACCCAATGCTGTAAGCGAAATAGACCCATCTGCATTGATTGTTTGAGTGTAGATATTTTTTGTAGGATTATAATCCTGATCGCCACCATCCCTATTTTCAACAGTTGCAGTAAAGTGCCCTCCGATTTGATCAGCTGTTAAATTAACGGCTGTTTCATCAGCACCTACACTGACATTTTGATTTTGCGATAGAACCGGATATTGTGTTGTTGCAGTATTGGAATCATCAGTTGTACTTTGTTGTGTTTGATTTGCTTGTGTTGCCTGATTTGTATTTTCAGAAGTGCTATTAGTATTGCTACCAGCAGGTGCAGGTGTCGGCGATTCAGCTGCACTGTTTGACATGGTTGTTTGCGTGCTCGTTGCCGCCGCATGAACATCGACGATCCCAGTACTTTCAGCAATTGCGAATGCCGAAAAACTTACAAGTAAACTACCGAAAATACGTGTCTTTATTTTCCAGCCAGTATGTCCCTTATATAATATGAATCTCTTTTTTACATCCCCATTAGTTGCTTTTTGTCTCAACATTTCAATCTCCCTTGTATTAGCTCTCCCACTAATAAAGTTTTCTTTTCCCTTATTTAAAAATTCTATTTTTTGATAATTTCGTTTAAGTGACCACCCTTAAATCACCTAGCTTAGATAAACCGTTTTGCTAACGACAATAAGTGCAAAAAAAATACTACTTAAATGATCTAAGATCACTTATGTGCCATGATGCATCAACGATTTTATAAAAATACTTATAACAGCTATAATATAGTTCAATAAGCAAAAATATTCAATGCAATATAGGAAGTAATAAGATAATATCGGAATATTGTAGTTTAATATTTGATTAAAATAGGAAGCAAGATTTCTAAATTTGAAAAGTTAAATTATTTCCTTAATATAGTAATTATACAATATGTGATATACTGAAGTTATCATATAATTACAAATGAATTTGTAATAATTGTTCTTGAGGGGGAGCAATCTATGAGGAATATTCGTAAATTAAGCTTGTGGGGATTCATTTTTCTCATGAGCATTTTTAGTACTCTAATAATCAATAATAATAGTGCTTTCGCTGCTTTAACTAGCTCAACAGATTTGGCTGTTTTAAAAGACGCTCCAACTGGACTTGCTGTCAGCAGTTACATGTCTAACGCTAAACCTGTCAGTCCTGATGGCATAACTGGATATCCATATACTACTAACTCGGCCCAAATAGTCGATCATTCAGGTAGTAACACACCAGATGGAAATGTTATTTCATTAGCCAATGGTAATGGAACATATGGCTCAATTTGGTCGACTGATCAAACATTTGATATCAATAAACCACAGACGATTTCTGCTTGGTTATACTTTGGATCTGGGGAAGGTTCTGAAGATGTCAACAGTGAAGGTATTGCTTTCGTGCTACAAAATGACAAGCGAGGTGTCGCCGCTTTAGGAGCAGGACTTGATGGTATGGGTGTTTATGGTTTTGACAACTCTACAATGCTAGTCTTTAACTCTTATGCCAAAAATATATCTTATGTAGCAGGTTCCGCCATTCAAAATAGTGTTGCCCTTGAATTTGATACCGCCAGGAATAATTTCTTCGGTGATAACAATAAACCTATCGGCCTTAGTTCATTGGGAATACCCCTATTGGGTGATTTATATTCTCAAAATGGATTTGATACATCTTTAGGATCTAAGCCATCTTCTTCTATTGGGATACCTGGTAATTTAACATATGGTACCGGTGGTGGATTCGGTAGTATCGCTGTTACTTATCCATCATTTGCCGGAACTTACTATCAGTTACCTATATCTGATATGAAAGGTGCAAGCACTCGTTACCCTGGATTTGATAACGGAACCGTTATGGTCCACTCCAATCCAACTGCCGCCAACTTAATCAATGAAAACAAGCCTTCTGGAGATCCTGTTTATTGGCATCATGTCACTATCGATTGGACCCCTGCTGACGGATCCAATATGGCAAAACTTACATATACATATAATGATATTAGTGAAGAAGGACTAGAGAATACGTCGTCTAAGAAAAAAATTGTCACTAATGATATCGATACAAGTAAATTAAATACTACTTCAGGTAAAGTCCGCTGGGGCTTCACTGGAGCTAACGGAAATACTGATTCCGCCGCCACCAAATTAGTTGCCCTTGATTCAACTCCTGAATCACCTTATTCGGATGCCAGTGCTTCGATCACCGATAAAACATTGAATAAAACCATTTCAAATGATGCAACTGATAACACGGTTGCTGATGGGGATAAATTATCTTTAGACTACAACCTTAGTTACATTCGTGGTGATGACCCTATACAAGCAATCGCCGCAAAAATAAAAATCCCTGATAATGTAACTGTCACCCCAGATGCAAACGGAAATATCGCCACCATCACATATGCAGATGGCAAAGATCCCGTCCAAATTTCTTCAGATGATTTGATTGATGAAAGTCTCCAATATACCCTAGCCAAGGATCTGTCCGATACTAATAGTTCAGCCAAAATATCAATAGCGGCAACAGCTAACAACGACACTAGTAGCGATATTAATGTAAAACAGGCAGCCGCTTCATTCACTGGTAGCAATAGTATTGCTTTGACTAGTTCACCAGCTTTTACAATTTTGGCTAAAAAAGATTACAGTTTGAACCTAAGTACAAATTCCAGCACTGATTATAACCTGCTTTATAAAAATGATAATTCTACTTGGAATTCAGACCTCAATCTAAATTATAGTGACAATGCACCAAGTGATCTTGCCAGTTCAGATATCATCTTCAATATAGAAGTCGGAGGTCATACGTATACATCAGCACAAGATATCGATCTAAAAGGTGGATTCCCTGCTTCTACTAATATTGATTTTCTAAAAGTTATTGAAGGATCTGGCGATGATATTTGGGATATTTTCCCACTGAATTCTACTAAAGAAGTTAAAGTCACAGCAGTTGATAGAACTAACGGTATGGTTTCAAACACATTAACTTATAACGTTACCGTTCAACCTAATAAATCTTTGGCATTAAAAGTCTCTGATAATTTGGCATTTCAAGATATCCATTTTGGTAATAGAAGTACTTACCTAAAGCGTAAATCGGACTTTGACTTAAGCGTTACTAGTCTTCGTGAACCTTGGCAATTATCAGTTACTAGCAATGGACTTTATGATAGTAATAATGATCTTAACGGCAATATGACCCTTGTATATCGACAAAATGACACTTCTGATTATTCACCAATTAGTTCTACTCCTTTAGTAGTTGAGACCAATAATAATTCATATACTACTTCAACAACTGATAACATTTCAGAAGATTGGGAACCTGACACCGGGTTACTTTTAAAGCAGTTAGAAATCAGTCCGGCTGGTACATATACTGGAACTTTAAAGTGGACCATAGCTGATGTAATTTCCAATAATTAAGCAGCAAAATACCCCCTACCTTATAAGCACAATAATGTTTAATTATTCATCGTATGATATAATTACATAATCAGACAGTTATAAAATGAATTGTAGTGATTGTTCTTAACAGGGGGGCAATACAGATGAAAACTAAATGCAAAGTAAGCTTGTGGGGATTTATCTTCCTCATGAGCATTTTTATTATACTTACAACAAATATAAATAATGTCTCGGCGGATTTAACTAGTAGCACCGATAAAGCAGTTTTACAAGATGCTCCCAATGGTATTTCCATCGGAGATTATTTGGGCCAAGATACTCCAACAAAACCGACGGCAGATAAAAATTTTCCTTATACGACTAACTCTGCACAAATAGTTGATCGTAACGGTTCTTCTTCAACAAGTAACGGAAATATTATTTCTTTAGCTAATGGTAAATCGACCTATGGTGCACTTTGGTCAAAGGATCAAACATTTGATATTACAAAGCCTCAAACTATTTCTTTTTGGGTATATTTTGGAACAGGAGATGCATCAGATGAAATAAATGGTGAAGGTGTTGCTTTTGTGTTGCAAAATGATACTAGAGGTATGAGTGCATTAGGAGCTGGGCTTGATGGTTTAGGTGTTTTTGGAGCTGATAATTCTACAGTTTCTGGTATTCCTGGAAGTATTATCATTCCAGCATCATATACTTCCAAGTCTGAAAGTTACATGGCAGGAACGGCCGTTCAAAATAGTGTAGCCTTGGAAATTGACTCCAAACTAAATTCATTCTGGGCATCTAAAAATGGCGTTCCTATCCAGCTTAGTAACGCCGGAATAACTTCTAATAGCACACTATATTCCCAAAATGGCTTTGACACCCATCCCGGTGGAACGCCAGTCATTTCTGATATCCCCGGTAAACTAACATATGGTAGTAACGGTGGAGGAAACGGAAATATTGCCATAACCTATCCTGCATTGAGTTCTACTTACTATCAAAAAGGTAGTCTAACTAGTGCCAGTAGCGCCTATGGCAGCTATGATAAGGCTACTATAATGATTAAATCAAACTCCACTGATGTGGATTTAACAGATGATAAAGATGCTAATAATAATCCAATTTATTGGCATCATTTAACCGTCAATTGGACGCCAGCTCCTTCTGGATCTAATATTGCCACTCTAAAATATGCATATAATGATATTAGTAAGGATGGATTAGAGAATCCCAACGCTAAGGAAGTAAGCAACCAAATAGATACCTCAAAATTGAATGTATCTTCTTCAAACAAAGTTCGTTGGGGATTCACCGGATCTAATACTACTTCAAGTTCCGTTGCTACCAAATTAGTAGCCTTTGATTCTATTCCTGAATCTCCATATGCTGACGCAAGTGCATCAATTACTGATAAAACATTGAACAAAACGATTACGGATGGTGCGACTGATAAAACAGTTGCTAGTGGAGATGATCTTTCTCTTGACTACGATCTTAATTACATTCGTGGTGATGAAGATTGGAAATCTGTTATTTCAAAAATCAAGATTCCTGACAATCTGACTGTTAGTCCAGATGAAAATGGCAACATTGCTACTATTACATATGCTGATGGTCAATCACCTACGAATATTCCGGCCAGCGCTCTTCAAGATAGTACTATTCAATATGCATTGGAAAGAGATCTGACAAATACTAATAATGTTGCTAAGATTTCAATTTCAGCGACTGCCAACAATGACACTTCAAGTGACATCAATGTAAAACAGGCACCAGCTTCATTTACTGGTACAAATAGTATTGCTATGACTAGTTCGCCTGCATTTACGATTTTAGCTAAAAAAGATTACAGTTTGAATCTAAGTACGAGTTCTAGTACCGATTATAATTTATTTTATAATAATCCAGATACAACATTTACTTCTGATCTCAACTTAGGCTACAGTGACAATGCTCCTAGTGGTTTAACAAGTTCCGATACTATTTTCAAAATAGAAGTAGGAAATCATACATACACCGCGGCTGAAGATATAGCTCTTCAAAGTGGTCAATCTGCTAAAACAACAATGGATTTCATGCAAATTATTGAAGGTAGTGGCGATAATTTCTGGGATATTTTTCCAAAAGATTCCACTCAAGAAGTTAAAGTAACCGCAATTGATCGAACTAACGATTTAGTTTCAAATACTTTAACTTATAACGTCACTGTCCAACCTGATAAATTATTGCACCTGAATGTTTCTGATGGTCTAGAATTCCAGAATATTCATTTTGGTAACAAGTCTACCTATCTTAAACGAAAATCTGGATTTAATTTAAGTGTCACCAGTCTTCGTGAGCCTTGGAAATTGTCAGTTACAACTAATGGACTTTATGATAGTAGCAACGATATCAATAGTAATATGGAATTAGTTTACAGAAACGATGATCAATCTAACTATTCAAGCCTTAGTGAAACACCGTTTACTGTTGCAACAAATAACGAATCATACAGTACCTCTACAACAGATAATATTTCTGATAAATGGGAATCTGATACAGGATTACTCCTAAAACAATTAGGACTTAGTCCGGCTGGTCAATATACTGGTACATTGACTTGGACCGTATCGGATGCACTTTAGAGCAAACAAAAAAATCTCACATTTTGTGAGATTTTTTTTATTACCACTCATAATTAGTTGGATCTTGTAAACCATTACCTGTTGCTTTATCCAACATAATTCTTTGTTCAAAGTGGGCAACGTTACGTTTTGTTTCTTTAACCATATCAGGGTTAACAGATACATAGTCAATTCCACTTTGAATCAAGAAATTAGTAAATTCTGGATATTCTGAAGGAGCTTGTCCACAGATAGAAACGGTTCTGCCATCTTTATGTGCTGCCTTAATTAGATGACGAATTGCACGTTTAACGGCTAAATTACGTTCGTCAAACAATGGAGCAACTGTATCATTATTACGGTCACAACCTAAGATCAACATTGATAAGTCATTTGATCCAATTGAGTAACCATCAACGAACTGGTTAAATTGATCAGCCAAGATAATGTTTGAAGGAATTTCAGCCATCATATAAATCTTGAAGTCTGCACCTCTGACCAAACCTTGATTTCTAATAATATCAGTAACTTTTCTTGCTTCATCCACTGTACGAATAAATGGAATCATAATATTTAAATTCGTTAATCCATATTCATTTCTAACCTTTTTAACTGCTTCTAGTTCTAGTTTGAAGGCATTGATATATTTTGGATCGTAATAACGTGAAGCACCACGCCAGCCTAGTAGGTCTGCTGGTTCATGAGGTTCATATTTATCTCCACCTTTAAGGTTACGATACTCACTGGACTTGAAGTCGGATAAACGTAATACAACTGGTCTTGGTGACATAGCACGGGCAACTTTTGAAATTCCATCAGAAAGCATATCAACAACTTTTTCTGGATGTCCTTGCTCAATTAAATATAATGGATGTTCATGAATATATGATGTCCAGATAAATTCTTCACGCATCAAGCCAATTCCGTCTGCTGGAAGTGTTGAATATTTATCAGCTAATTCTGGATCACCTAGGTTCATCATTACTCTAGTTGCTGTTGGTGCAAATGTTTCTGCCGCAACTACTGATTGACTTTCTGAACCTGATTTTTTAAGGATTCCTTCTACTTTACCTTGATAAACAACACCATTTTTAGCATCAACGGTTACTACGTCACCATTTTTCAAGTTATCAGTTGCAGATGATCCCTTACTTGTAGTACCAACAATACATGGAATCTGCATTTCACGAGAAACAATTGCTGCGTGACATGTCATACCACCATTATTAGTAATAATAGCAGCAGCCTTCTTCATAGCTGGAACCCAGTCAGGAGAAGTCATCAAAGTAACTAAGATCTCGCCCTTCTTAAATTGATCAATATCTTTAGGATCGTCAATAACATGTACAACTCCACTAGCTAAACCAGGACTTGCTGGCAATCCACGAACAACAACTTTAGCATCTGATTCTGCAACCACGTTATCATCTCCAGTATCAGTATCGTTATCTTTTTCTTTTTGTGACCAATATGTTTCTGGACGAGCCTGTACGATCCAAAGACGATTTGTATTTACATCAAGAGCATATTCCATATCCATATAACATCCGTAATGCTCTTCGATCTTTTTAGCATAACCGGCTAATTCAATTACTTGTTCATCAGTTAAAACTTGTTCATCTTGTAATTCCTTTGGAACTGCTTCTTCTTTAGTTCCACCATCAGCAACTCTATTTAACTGAATAGTTTGTTTAACTACATTTTTTTCAACGATCTTTAAAGACTTCTTATCAATAACAAAATGATTTGGTGTTACTTTACCTAATACGATATATTCACCTAAACCACGGATCCCATCAATAATAATCTTGGAATCATCCCCATTTGTTACATCAACAGAAAACATAATTCCTGAAGCCTTTGAGAATACCATCATTTGAACAGCTGCTGATAAAGCAACTTTCTCATATGGGAATTGTTGTTTATGACGATAATATGTTGCACGAGCAGTAAATAATGAAGCATAACATTCTTGTACTCGATTAACTACATCATCAGCACCTTTAATATTTAAATATGACTCTTGTTGACCTGCAAATGAAGCATCCGGTAAATCTTCAGCAGTTGCAGAAGATCTAATAGCTACAAATGGATCATCTTGACCCATTTTTTCGGATAAATCTGCGTAGGCTTTTTTAATATCATTTGCTAAATCGTCTGGCATCTTTGCTCCAACGATTAAATCACGAATCTGTTTACACATTGTTCTCAGTTCATCTGAATCTTCATAATCCTTCATGCCATTGAGTAAGGCATTGACCTTATCATTTAAACCTGTTGTCTCCATAAAATAGCGGTATGCACTAGCTGTAGTAGCGAAGCCATAAGGTACTGGCACATCCATCGAAGAAGTCATTTCCCCTAATGAAGAAGACTTACCACCAACTAAGTTAACATCTTGACGATGTAATTCATCGAACCATAAAACATTTGCTGTATCACGATCTTTCATGAAATTACCTCCCTTTAATGTTGAAAAACAAATAAAATACGCTGTGTAAACGGTTTCATTCGCAACTCAATTGTAAAACACTGATGAACAAAGTGCAATAAAAGATATTATATTTAAGTGATATTTTTTTAAATATGATGTTTTATTCAGAAAAATGACGTTTAATATAAATTGTCTGTTGTAAACTAATGTCATACATGAAAGTTTCTACTGTGTTATATTTCTATAATATTTTTGATTCGAACTTCTAGGTTTATCAGGGATAGTACGTTGGATCAACCCCTTCTCTAATAAGACATTTATAACACTTACTCGATAACTATTTATATTACCCTTATTTTTATATTCAGATAAATTGTATATTTCTTTAGCAGACATTGGACTAGTTAAAATTTTTAATACATTTAACTGTTCCGTAGTAAGTGAATATTGAGAATTATCGAAATAATTGATGGCCGTTTGATTTGAAAGATTACTTAAACCGTTCCCTGTAATAGGCAACGTTACAGTGAAATGATCTTCATTATCAATGATAGGTTCTCCACCAAGTAATATAGGTGCCAGATCAAATATTTTACCTACACCTGAACCAATTTCATCAACAAGTCCAATCATATGGAAAATTCTGGCAATATTTGGATTCTTAGGATATGGTCTTATTTCTCCACGTTTCAGCTTACCTGGATGTACTGGCTTATTTGCATTTTCAATAGTAATATCCTTTCTGGTAACCTCTATTCTTGATACGAAAGGATTAGAATACTCACGATGAACCAACATATTCACTATTATTTCTCTAAAAAGAATATCCCTTATTTCAATTCTTTTATCCTTTTTCAAATAAAATGGATTATTGATGTGTTTAGAAATAAAATCCATAATTTTTGAATAACTATCGATAAGATTCGTTGAAATTCGTAAGCGATCATCATACCTTTCATTATCATCAATTCTTATTAATACATCGATAGCAAAATAGGGTATTATCCCACGGATAACTTCATCTTTTCCAAATGTTAGTACTCCGGCTAGTGTAAAGCCCTCTTCCCCTGTAAGATAGTCTTTACGATACATAGATAAACTCTTCAAAATTTCTAAATCAGTTTTACCGGTGAGATTCAATTCACCATTCCCACTAACACTGATTTTCCTAATATATTCAATCAATTCATGTTTGAAATCTTCTACTTGAATATAAGGATATATTTTGTTTTCAGTATATTCAGATTGTTTTCTGGTATACATCTGTTGGACAAGGTTCGTGTTATTAGTAATATCAATATCAGAATCATTATTACGATCAAAAATAATCTGTCCGTTCATTCGATGTACTTGAGAACTATTTGGTACAAATACATGTAAAACATTTTTCCCCTCAATTTCATATTTATCAACGTCCAAATATAGTGGTGGGGTTATCTTTTTTCCAGATTGAATTACTGTAACAAAATTTTTTATCATTTCATTAATTCTTGTAGATGAAATACCCAAAATAGTTCCATCATCCTGAATACCGAAATATATATTTCCTCCATAACGATTAGAAAAAGAGCATACTGTTTCATAAACATCCTTGGGAATCTCACCTAGTCTGTCACGTCCCTGAGCAGCTTTGAATTCAATAAACTTGTTTTCTTTACCCTCTTTAATTTCCTTCTGAATATTATTAGGAATCAATTAAAACGCTCCTTTCCATATTATTTATAGTCATTAAAATCTACTATAATATATTGTTTTTTATAAGACTTATTGCAACTTATCGAGACTTATTGATTTTTATAAACCTTATTACAACTTATCGAGACTTATTAATTTTTATAAGACTTATTGCAACTTATCGAGACTTATTGCAACTTATCGAGACTTATTGATTTTTATAAACCTTATTACAACTTTCAATTCTTAGCAATTATATCATGTGCATTCCTAAGTTTGGGTTAGCACCTAAAGTAGGAAATACTTTTCAACTCATCATTTATGGGTTGTATATGACTGAAGATTCTATTCAGAAAAATGACGTTTAATATAAATTGTCTGTTGTAAACTAATGTCATACATGAAAGTTCGACTTTGTTGCAGTGTTATCTCTTCATTCAGGTACATTTCCCTCATATAATCCATTTCCTGTTTAAATAATTGCAACACATGATACCGTTCTATATTGATCATTTCTTCTGAAATAACCTCATCATGTCTTGTAGAGTAAATCCTCGCTAGAGTATTTATTTCAACTTGTTTATGTGTTGAATCCCGCTGATTTAAGAAATTCATAATTGGTAAATAAACCTCATCTTCAATAATTGCTCTTTCAATTTCTCTTTGTGATTCTGTTGATTCAACTCGACTATGACTACTGATCAACACCTTTATCCAATAAATCAGCGCGTTCCATGGTCTAAGCGGCTGGTTCAAAACATCTCTTACTACTACATCAGAATGAAAAGTGGCAACCTGCTTAGAAATTTTTCCAGCTTTAATTAATTCATCAGTTGCTTGTTTTTCAATTTTTAAAGTTTGACGATAAAGACTATTCAGTTTTTTCTGGTTCATCCCCAAGAGCCGTCTTTGAGTAACTAATATGGGCGTAACATAGTTTTTAATATATGGATCAAGCTCGCTATCTCTGACACTTATCAACATATCATCGACCATCTGATTCCAAAATTTTTCAGAATCTTCAAGTATCTTTTTATCCATAGTTGGTAATAATAACGGCGTTATGAATATTGGTATCAACATACTTAACATAATTACCATAACGGTTATTAAAATTATGGCCGCACGCAAATTGGTCGGAACACTTTTTAAGGTAGTTGGAATTGATAGCGCCATCATCAATGTAACCGTTCCATGGACCCCATTAACACTCGCTAAAAGACTATTGATCAAATGATTATCATTCGGTGATTCGTTAATTTTAACCATGCGAAAATAAAACCAGATGAATCTCAATATTCCTAAAGTTAAGTACAAGCTCAAGGCAATAAGAAGCAATAGTCCAAAGTGAACGTGAACATCAAAAGACTGACGAATAATCTTGGGCAAGTTGATACCTAAAATAACAAAGACCAACCCATTTAAAACCTCACTGATAATATTCTCGATCGAAAATGTAGCATCTTGAATCCTAGCAGTAGTCAATTGCCAATTCTTCTGCTCCCAAGTACGCAATAATCCCGCGGCAACAACTGCTAAAATACCAGACATCCCCAATTCTTCGGCAACAAAATAAATGATATAAGGGACCGCTAAAATATACGGAACAATGACAGCATTAATATTCATCTCGTGAGTGATCATCAAACGACGGCTGAACATAAATACCCAGCCAAGTAAAAATCCCATCACGATCCCGCCGATGAAGACATATAAGAAATTCCCCACTCCTTGAACAACCGAAAAATGTCCCGTTGCTAAAGTTGCTGCAGCTAGATTGAAAGCCACCAAACCCGAAGCATCATTTAATAATGATTCGTTTTCTAAGGCGCTATCAACCCCCGCAGGTAATTCAACTGCAGCTGTAATTGACTTATAAGCAACCGCATCAGTCGGTGATAATATTGCCGCCAGCATAAAACCGCCAAACCAAGTTAATGCCGGTGTTATAAAGTGTGCCAAGGCCCCTACAATAAGAATTGACATGATAACTAAGTTTATCGCCAACGATAAAGTGGGTCTTAACGAATATGAGAATTCCCCCAAATTAATTTTCCGACTATCACTGAACATTAAAGTCGAAATAACCACTAATAAAAAGACCTCTGGTGGAAATTCAAAGTCTGAATAAAGTGGGAAAAACGACAGTAAAAGTCCGATCCCAATTTGATAAAAAGCTAGTGGAACTTTAGGAAATCTTTGAAATAGCATTTGTGCGGGTACGACCGCTAAAAGCATGATCATAATACCGAAAAATAGACTCATTTTTTTCTCCCTGTTGGTACGTTTATGGGTTATATCATACCCTTTTTGGATTTAAAGAAGTTAGTTATGATTTCATTTTAAGATAAACAAAAAACCACATCATTTCTGATGTGGTAATAGACTAAAGAATTTCATCAATTTGATATTTTTAGTTGTATTGGTACTTGGCACTGTCAGGGTATTAATTGATAATGTTATTTATCATTCAGCTAATTCTTCGATAAAATCATTGCGCTTAGTATAAGGTATTGTTTTAATATCTTCACTATCAAATAGGGAAATAATATTCGCATCAATACTTTTTTCATTGTCATTAATAAATGTGTAAAATTTAGTTTTTCGCTTTAAAACACTCTTAGTTAACCTGACATCTGTTGCCAGTGCCTTAGCGTAATATTCATTTCGAGGTGAATTCATAGTCTTAATAAGTTTATCAGGTATATTCTTAATTCCTGCAATCGTAAAATCATATTTATGCGTCATACCAGAATTACTAACAAATGTTGGATCCTGTAATACACGGATATCATTGTCTTCAAAGAACCTAGCAATTTCATTTTTAAATATGTCATTAATATTTGAATCAGATAGCATAAACATATCATTGATAAATAGCATTGCCTGGATCAAAAAGTTCTGTGCCCTCGGAAATCCCGCTGTACTTTTAGTTTCTATATATAATTCATTATTATTTTCATCTAAATTAACCGCATATGACTTCAATTGGGTTTCTAAAATTTGTCTACGTTTTTTGGAACGCATGATCTTTATTCCCTCAGATTCTAAATCATCCAAAACATAGCCACCATCAGTTAACCTTATACCATTACTACTTTTTATAGCATACAGAATCAGGGAATCATTATGCCTATCTAAAAAAGGAGTATCTATTCTGATATAAGAGGTGTTAAGTCTACTGAATGAGAAACTTTTATTGTAAAAATCTTTTACTTCCTTCTCCAAAATTAAAGTATCTAAACCTTCTTTCAAAATAAACACCTCCTTTCAATTAATTTGGATAGTCTTCAGTATTACTATACTCGAGGAATTGTACTAAAGTCGAAAACAAACTTTCAATATCATTTATTTCATCTGGCAAGTCATGCGCATACGAATCTTTTCTTAGCCCATCAATATATTTATAAATGTGCATATGATTCTGATGAATCTTTTCTCCGTCTGGATTAATATGTGTTCCATTATTTATATCTACCCTAATAAGTTGTTCATTAGTTTCTTTAAATCGTATATGCAAACTAAATCTAGTATTATCAATATTGTTTCTATATCTATGTAAAATATACTCAATATGATTTTCAAAATCAACGACTGGGGTATCATCCTTAATTCTTCCAATGATTGGAGTATCATTTGGGATTGCCTTTACACACTTCTTTAGAGATTGTAACAACCTTTGAACTTGGTCTTCAGAAAGACTTTTAAGATCCATATATTATAAACACCTACCAGAAAATATTATTATTCATTATACAATGATACTTTATACTTTTTCGAATTCAAATTATTTTTCAGAATAATAATGGAATCAGACAAATGTTCTGATCAATTTTTTTGTATCTTCCACAGTCATTACGAAACGTATGGTAATGAGATCCATATCTAATGTATAAAATCCAAACGGTATCCGCAACGTCTTAAGGAAACAAAAAAATACGACCAAACACAAAATTGTGCGGTCGTATTTTCATTAGACTAATGGAATATGGCAACCCAAGGCTGCCCCATAAGATATTCTAAGTGACAAAGTCACTAAGCATTTCTAAAATTAGTTCAACTTCTTCTTACTTACAACTTGTAGCTTATCATCCAAATCATAGACAACTGGTTCACCAGTAGCCATTTCAACATCCATGATGTCAGCATCACTGATGTTTTCGATGTACTTAGTCAAAGCACGTAGTGAGTTACCGTGAGCTGCGATGATAACGTTCTTGCCATCTAGCAACTTAGGAGCGATTTCGTCTTCCCAGAATGGAATTACACGTTCCAAAGTAACTTTAAGGTTTTCACCACCTGGAACGATTCTTGGGTCAAGGTTTGCATAACGACGGTCATTAGCTGCTGAACCTTCGTCTGTAGCTTTCAATAATGGTGGCAAAGTATCATATGAACGTCTCCAGATATGAACTTGTTCATCACCATATTTTTCAGCTGTTTCTTTCTTGTTTAATCCTTGCAAAGCGCCATAGTGACGTTCGTTAAGTCTCCATGTCTTTGTTTCAGGGATCCATAGTTGGTCACAGCCTTCAAGAGCATAGTGCAATGTCTTGATAGCACGTGTCAATACTGATGTATATGCTTGGTCGAATTCAATTCCGGCTTCTTTAAGAAGTTTACCAGCATTTTGTGCTTGCTTAACGCCTTCTTCACTAAGGTCAACGTCAACCCAGCCAGTAAATTGGTTTGATAAATTCCATTCACTTTGTCCGTGACGAATGAAAACTAATTTTGACATTTAAAAATCCTCTTTTCATTTCTTATACAATGCTCATTTTACACGAAAAAGACTATAAAAAAAAGTTATGTTCTTCTTATAAAAACGTTTTCAGATGTTTACCTAATCTCTTTTTCTTGAACTGATAAAAGAAAAACCAAAAATTGCTAATAGAAAACTACCTAATAACGACCAGATTCCCTTACTCTCTTGTCCAGTTTGTGGAAATTCTTTAGCTAATTTAGCGTTATCTGAAGTCTTGATCAAATTATTTTGACTATTTCGCGATGTACCAGTTGAATCATAAATTTGGCCAGTCTTTGGAATGTAGACAATATCATCATTATTTGATGGAACATTAACAGCCCCCTCATAATCGAAGCCATCTATACCTGTCGTACCTGGATTTTCTGGATCTGTTACATCTGGTTCTTCTGGATTCGTCGTATCTGGATTTTCTGGGTCTGTTGTATCCGGTTCTTCTGGATCTGTTGTACCTGGATTCTCTGGATCTGTTACATCCGGTTCTTCTGGATCTGTCGTATCTGGATTTTCTGGGTTCGTTGTCTCTTTAACCTCATTAAGTGTGATCGTTGGTGCTAGTTTAATGGTCAGCGGATCAAAGGCATTATCAATCGTTTCACCACCAGAATATTGTCCGGTAATAGTGCTTACCTCAAACTCATTAGGATCAGGGGTAGCAATAGTGTCACCCGTAGCCGCTAACGAACTACTACTCAAATCTCCAGTAGCATCAAGTGTTTCAGCGGTAAAAGTATCCAGCGCTGGCAATGTTTTTTCATCTGACAGTTCCGTTTTATCTTCTATACCTTTTTGCGGTGACGCCGTATAGTAGAAATTTAATTCCTGATTAGCTCTTACATCAACACTTACTCCAGTATACATATTCATAAGTTCTTCGACTGGATCTAGACTGGTAAAGACATAAATATCACTTAAATTCTTTACATAATTTACCTTACCTAATCCTGTTCCTGGGACCATTACCCCCGTCAGATGGTAAATGACCCCATCCTTTTCATAAGATGGAACAATCATCCCACGCAAAGTTTCATTCAATTCATCTTTTTTATCTGCGCTCAAACTATAATAATCTGTTCCAGAGCTACTTTTTGCCGGTTCCTTAGCTTGCTCTTCTATTATAATATTTTGAACATCACCAATTGTATTTTCTCTTAAACCGGATGTAATACTCTTACCAATAAAGAAAGCCAAGTAACCACCAAAATATTTATATATGTTTAATGTAGTGCCACCATCTTCAATATTTTCCAAACTTGTTGTATCACCATTGGTAGATAGTTTAGTTCCATCTTTCATACTTTCAACGGCGGCATCATTATATTTCTTATCAGGCAGACCCTTAGCTAAAAATTTTACCAAATCCTTACGACTACTCTCAAAATTTGTAAAATCAGTGCTAAATGTCTCATACTGATCGCTTACATCACTAACTTCTGGATATGTATAAGAAACATCAGCACCATAAGCATCTTTGGCAGTTTCAAAAGCGTCGACTAGATCTTTATAACTCATGACTGCCTCTTGATAATCAGCTGCTTTTGTTGCTAAATCATTCCCGATATTATTAAAGACACTGGTCAAAGCTTGCCAAGCGTCTCCTTGATAAGCCGCATCATAAATCGTTTTCAGCATTTCCTGGTCGCTATTGATCGCTAAAATAATATTATTTATTTGAACAATACGTTGCTGTAACTGAAATTCTGCATTGATAACTGCAATTAATTTAGGAGTATCATCCATAACAGCAGTATTTTGACTAAATTCAGCTGTCAATTCTTCTTGTAAAACAGTCAGATCTGGCAAAGTTCCGTTAGACTCTTCAAGGTCTGTTAGTCCACTGTTGTCTAACATCGTTCTGTATTGATCCAAAGCCTTTTTATATTCACTCTGACTAGTGTTGATTTGATCAAGCGCACTTTGTACATCCGTTTGACTACTATCAACTGATTCTCGCAATTGTTCAAAGTCAGGTAATTGTTGCTCAGGAGCATTTGCAATTGCTTCACTATAGGCTTTATAGGCGTTCTGCCAAGTTGTCAACTTATTTTGTAGATCAAGCAAAGCATCATCATACGAATTTAGAACTTCTTTATTTGCTTGCATAACTTCATCATAAGCTAGCTTTAAAGGTCCCTCAATTTCGTCTACTGCCTGTTTGGCAGTATTCAGTTCTTCTTCTGCTGTATTTAATTTTTCTGTTTGGGTTGCAACCTGTCCTTCAAAATAAGTTGTTGGTCGACCTTCACTTTGTGCGTCTGATAATTGTTTTTGTAACCCAGTTAGTTTTTTTAATATACCATCATAATTACTTTGTGCTGATTCATAATTTTGAAATTCATCTGCATAATCCGTAGGAGCATTCAAATAATTTGAAATGATTTCCTGCTTTTCAGGATTTAAAACATTTGAATTATAATCATTCTGCATTAAAGTCATCTTATCAGCAGCATCTTCAACTGCCTTTTGAGCTTCATTTAAAGCATTATCATCGGTTATATCTGACATTGACAACGAATTTAATGCATCATTATAAGCTTTAACCGCACTTTTCCATGATTTTACTGCATCTTCATATGTTTCGACACTTTCCTGAACGTCTTGATGCTTATTAACTGCCGCGTCATAGGCTTCTTTAGTTTTAAGATCCGACAAAATTTGTGTTATATCGGGATTATCATCAAAATTTATCGTAGCCATCGTTGAGCCAGAATTATTATTATATGTTGTAACTGCCTCATTATAGGCGGTTGCTGCAGTATCGTAGTTTTCTTTTAAGTTTATTATGTCATCACTTGTCTTATTTGGATCGGCCAGACCTTCATTTAAAGCCTTGGCAGCTTCAGTAAGATTTGCACTAACTTGATTGAACTGACTTGAAGCACCATAGCTATCAAGATTATTCTGAACCGTTTGTAGGTTATCTGACACACTCTTTTGAAAGTCATTCGTTAATTGTTGATAATCAGTTAAACTTGTTCCTGTTGTTTTAGTATCTGTAACCTGATCGACAGCATTAGGCTGATCTTTGATCGTTTGATTAATTTTTTCTTGATACATTGAAATCAATTCTTGAGTCTTAGCCGTTGTATCATTAAACGCAGTTGCATTATCTCGATATTCATTTAAAGCATTTTGTAAAGTCGCTTGCCAATCAGTTTGCGACGTCAAATCAGAACTACTCAATAGTTCCTGTAGTTTCGCCAAACTATCATTTACATCGTTAGCCTTCCCATTGGCATCATCGACTTGATCTTGGGCATTTGTATAGTGATCTGATAATTTGGTTGCTGAAACATCTTCCTCAGTATTATCTTCAACTGGCTGTTCAACAGTATTTTCACTACCTGAGATTGAAGTATCTGGTTGTGTAATTGTTGTCCCAACTGTATCGTCAGCAGCCGCTAAAGTGGTTTCTTGATTGATCGTTACCCCAGCTACAACCCCCATTGTAGCCATAGAAGCTAGTATCAAATTATTACTAATTTTAGATGACCTTCTAGATTCATGGGGTGGGTGCTTACCGTTATTGAGCATAATTGTTTCCTCCTGATATATTGATAATTTCATCCCTAAAAAATATATAAATTAATATTTATTAAGTAAGCTAAGTATATCAGGATTTCAGCAGTCTTTGTGAACGTTTTCATTATTAGTTTAAATAATTTTTCCGCTTAAAATAAAAAATAATTTCACCCAAACTACTATCTTTATTAAACTTGCAGCGTAAACGTGCTATAAAATATAGCTTTTTCCGCTTAAAACTAAAGGGGCAGTAATCCAAAATCGGATTACTGCCCCTTTAGCCTTAGTGCTCGAAAGCTGAACATATTTTATAGCACTCTTATAGTTATTGCTTATAAACAGGTGTTTCAACATCAGACAATGTTGAAATATCCATCTTGATCTTGGCATTCTTATTCAAATAGCCATTTACTTTATCACTTCCGGCAAAGACGGCTGTGATTTTATCAGTTCCGTTCAATAATTCAGAAATTGATTTAGCATTTTGATCTTGTGTCATAATTACAGGAATAATTTCAAATCCAGCTGTTCTTAAATCAAGCAATTCTTTATAATACTTAGAATCGATCGATACAAAAATAGTTGCTGCAACTTGGCGTAGTGCTTGATGCTTCAACCACCAAACAATAAGTTCATCATCTGATTCAAATGTATTGATCAATACATTTCCCGGTGTAAATAATTGAATCAGTGGTTCTTCATCTGTATAACTCTTGATCAAAACTAAAGTTCCATCTTGACGATAGAAGTTTTCACGAACAACTTTATTAGGGTCATGATGATCATAAAATTGAGTGGCTGAAATAACTCCGTTAACATCAAAAATATCACGACTCAAAAGTTTACCGCTCTTATAATGACGAATAACTTGTAAATTCTGATCACTATCTCTGGAAACTTCCATTATCATTTCATTGTTAGAATTAATAATTTTATCCTTATTATCATCTAAATGTTCAACATGATAGTCTTCTTCAAATGGGACTTCAGCTGGTGTGATCGGAACGTTATTATTTCTATCTTGAAGATCATTATACATATTTAATAAGTAGGCATTGTTGCTAGCCATATCTTGATTTTGATAATCCATCCAAGTCTCATTAGCGTGATCATCATAAGAAACAGAAATTGCATTGGCTATCAAATTTTTCTCTGCCAAAGTTTGATTGATCTGTTTCCACATTTGGGTTGCATGGTGACCTGGATCAGATTCCAAGTGATCTGTAAAAATGAAATAGTTACGATTAGGATCTAAGAAAATCTCATTTGCCATTTCATCAGTATCAAACCATTTACGTAATGAATCATTGATAGTTTTGATTTTAGCAGCCGCATTTTCACGAAGATCATTATCATCGACCCCAGCGCTACGCAAAATATGATTGCTATAACTTCTTTCAGCCAATAATTCGTGACGCAACTTACTCTTTAAAGAATCAGTTTGTGTTAAGACGTCTTCTAAATTTTGTTCAGTGTATTGCCAGTCATCGGCATTATCAGCTTCTGGGACAGGTTGTTCCTCATAATAGTAACCGGGCATTTCCGGACCTTGAGGATAAGGCTGTTCTTGTGATTGAGCCTGAAATTGTTGTTGAGGATCATTATTAAATTCTGGCTGAAATTGTGATCCTTGATAAGGCTCCATATTATTCTGCTCATAATTGTTGCCAGTATCTGGACTATCTTTTTTCTTCCTATCAAAAAATGACATATGCGCGTCTCCTCTATACTCAATAACCTAATTATAATATACGATAAACAATAAATTCTATTTAGTTTTACGATAATTTTTTAGTTTGATTTTTTTCCTCTTCTTATTTCCACCAATTGAATGAACTCCTAGTATATCTAAGAAGAAGACGAAAATTGGAATACCGATGATCAATCCCCATGTTCCAATCAATTCCTCTGATACTAATAATACAACAAAGGTAAAGAAGATCGGTAAATGAGTCATGCTAGACATAAATTGTGGGTTCAAGAAATACGTTTCGATCATATGAATAACGATGATCATAATAATAATGTAAATAACATATTTGATCCCACCAACTGAAAATGCCACAAAACTCAACGGTATCAAGGAAATAATAACACCCGCCACTGGAATAAGCGACAAGATAAATACCATAACGGCTAAAGCAATAACACCAGGCATCTTCATAAAAATCAATGTAATAGTAGTTAAAGTCGTATTAACAATAGCAATCATCAATTGAGCCTCAATGACGACTCCAAATGTATTAACAAATTTTTGACCATAGTAACGAAGGTCATCAAACAACCAGCCATACTTACTATTTAAAAATTGACGTCCAAAATCATTCATTTGCTCTACTTGACTAGTATAGAAGAAACTAAGCAAGAATGACAAAAGAATATTCAAACCAACGGCACCAACACTAGTAATATAGTTGACTAATTGCGTAACAGCGACTTTTATTTGATTATCCAAATTTATCTGCTGCAAATAATCATAAATCACTTTCAAATACGTATTTGAACGCATTTCTTTACTTTGATAGAAAGTCTGTAAGGATGCAAACATTTTAACAGTCTGACTAACTAATTGTGGAACATAATTAGTTACCGCAAAAACCAGCATAGCTATTATCAGTAAATAGACTGGCACAATGATCCAAACCGGCTTAACCTTAATTTTCTTTTGTACAAATCTAACAAATTGAACGGATAAAAATGTAAAAGTAAAGGTCAGAAGAAATAAACTCATCATACTGCGGAAAAGATAAAATACTAAAATAACCGCAAGTAACAAAGTTACTCGTCTCAGCCTCAAATTGGCAACGAACTTATCATATGAAAACATAAAAATCTCCCTAACTTACTAATGTACTAACTAGAATAACAAACATCATTATAAATGTCGTCATTAGAGTGTACCTATGATACCAGAGAATCGCCGTGAATTCTCGAAACATAGCAGGATATTTAAATAAGTCTAAGGTTTTTGCTTGAACAAAGTTTGGACGCAGGCATAAATCTTTAGAATACCGGTTTACCCGAGGCACATGATACTCACTAGTTATGATCATAATCTGTGGAAAATAACTATTTTGCCAGTCAGCTTGAATCTTTACTGATGAAAATTCTAAATTTTGCATTGTATTCAAAGAACGATCCTCAGTCAAAATAATTTCAGGTTCAATCCCATTTTGAATCAAGTAATCCCGCATCATCTTAGCTTCTGATTGCGGATTAGAAGAACTATATCCACCACTAACAATAATCTTAGGCCGACATTTCAAAATACGATAGGTTTCAATCGTTTTATCTAATCGGCCTTTAAGATTAGGTGGGATACGATAACTCATTATGCGCGTTCCCAAAACAACAATATAATCAACATCTTTTATAGCTGAATCCTTAAAGAGCCAAACTTTAATAAGATAGTTGATCATCAAAATAAAGAACACTAAATTTATACCAAAGATCATCGCTACAAAACTACTAAATACTTTATTGCCACTAAAAAAGATCATCCAGCCTAGGGCTATTAAAAAGGCTCCATCCAAAATTATATATATAGTTGGAAAGCGGCTGAATATCGCTCGCGCATGATTGATCAGAAAAAATTCTATAACAAAAATACCAACTGTTCCTAAAAAATAGAACATAAATCCCCTCCAAAAGCTAATTTACGGTAAATTTCAAGGCTGGAACTTTTAAGGAAATATTCTTAACTAAAGTCCAAGTAATAGTTGTGGAATCTTTATCTGGTTGTCTCAACAAATATAATTTATTATTGAGCATCCCATAAACCAAGAACTTCCCTTTACTTGTTGTAACAGTTGGACTATTATCCCCATTTTGAGCAGCTGTAACTAAGAATACATATTGCATATCCGGCTGACTATTCCCATCAACATCAACGCCTTTGTAATCGTTAACATCTTGATTGGTGCTGTATTTTCCGCCAAAATCAACTTCGACACTGCCAATTTTTTTATCATTATTATCAGAAATAGCTGCAACTAATTGCATGAAATCAGCATTAGACTGAACCGGATCGGCTAAATAAGATAGGTAATAATTATTCGTTTGAGTAATCGCATCTTTTAATTTAGTCTGATTAGAATTGGATTTCGTCAAAAGATTTCCCTTACTATTAGACTGTCCCTCTTGTTGTCTAACGGTATAATCACTTGAAAATAAATACAGTTGATCTGAATCCTGCTCGATTCTTGTTCTAGCCAAATTGATCTGATTTCCGGTCGATTTTGAATTAACTTTCAGATTGACACTTTTTGGCAATAAATGATCTTGATTTTGACCGTGGAAATAATATTCGATCGTCAAAAGATTTTTTGGCACTAAATAATATTTACCGTACAAACTCTTTACTTGTCCTGATAAGACTAAAGTGGTCATAACCGTTGGATTATCAGTCGTATCACTCAAAGATTGTGCAGCATGTTCTGTCAAAGTCATCTGATAAGTACCATTATTATTGATAGTTAAATTACCATCCGTACGTCGATAATCAATGATCGTCTTAAAATCATAAGTCCCAACAAAATTGGTGTTTTTAAGGTTTTCTGCTCCGTATTCAATATCTACAATATGATTTTTCATTTGTTTATAACTAATTTTTTGCGCACGACTCTTATTTTCCTGAACTGCTTTAGATTTTTTATCTGTTTTTGTTATATAAGCAAACTTATAAGTATCGCCTTTATAGTTTACGTAATAACCTTTCATATGACGCCCATAAACGTTTTCTTTATAAGCTTTCCCCAGTGTAAATGACAATTTATTTGAACTATTGATAGTGATGGTCTTACCATTATTATCTAATGTGAAAGTAGGCCTCTTATTATGAATATTGAGTCTTTGAATACCGACCTTATCGCCAATTGCGGACATATCATTCACAATCGCCCGTTTATCGGAAAATTTAACCGACACAACGTCGTTTTCGCCCTGATCCTGATATAAATACCAAGTGTGATTTGTAGCAGTAACTACCGTATTGTTTTTTTTGCTACATCCAAAAATTACGATAAAAAAAGCCAACACGGCTAAAATAGATAAAAGTTTTTTCCTCATATCCTAAAAACCTTTCATATATATAAAAACATTATACAACGTGACGCCCGTTTGAAAGTATAAAAAAAGAATCCCTTACGGGATTCCTTAAAAATTACTCTCTAAAACGCTGAATATTGTGAATAAGTATCCATTACCCATTCTTTAACTGATACACGATAGTAAACATGACCATTGAATGTCTTTGTTTCAGCGACAGCCCATGGGGTGTTATTAGCTAAAGCACGAACCGTTTGTTTTTCAGGCATTCCAGTATCTTCATTGAACATATAGATTGGAACGTATGAACCATCAGGATTATTAACTTGTGTTACACCGATAACACTTGAGTCACCAGTATTGTTAGTTGCGTCATCGCCGCCACCGTTAGTTGTACTATCACCGCCATCAGTAGAACCGTTGTTCTTTAGGTTGTTATAGTATTGACCAACAAGGTCGTCGAATTGTGACATACTGTAACCCCAGTTAGCAAAGTAGCCAACAGGATCAGTATGAGTTGTTTCACCATACATATGAGAAATATCATTATGTGATACAACTGTAACGCCTGGTGTAAATGGCAAGTTGTATTGGATCAACTTAGAAGCCACATAATAAGCGTCATTGGCAACTGATCTAGCAAATTCGTCAGTTGTGTTAACTTCACAAAGCTCTACTTGAACATAGTTGTTATTGGCTGTGTGTCCTGCACCCCAGACACCATAGTCAGTATTGTGAATATTGATGATCTCATTTGCATCAACGAAGGCATGAACGTAAGTTTGAGCTGTTTGCCATTCACGGTTAAAGTAAGTTACTTCGTTACGAGCTGTAGCTCCTGGAGTAGCTGTCTCATGAACAACAACACCGATAGGCTTACCAACACCATTAGCGTAACCAAACCATTGGCTAAATGTACCTTCTTCATTTTGAATTGAAACAGGTTTAATATTATTTGCTGCAATATAGTCATTAATTGCTGAAGCTTTTACTGTTTGTTGAATTGATGCTTGGGGAACCACTTGGTTCACCGTTACATATCCCGCACCGGCTAGAGCAACTGAAGTTGCTAAAGTAGCCATTAATCTCTTTTTAGATACCATATAAATTATCCTTCCCAACGTTAAATTTCTTAACCACTAAATTATAACAACATTTTTTGTCAAATTGACAAAAGTAATAAAGCTGTAATCAGATAGTAAACTTCATGACGCTACCATCATTCTCAATTTATCACGAAGCTTACTGCGCCAATACCTGAGGTTGCGTGTCGAACAGTTGTAACGCTTCGCCAATATTACTAAAGATTCTTGATTTATGAAATGTTCCTGCAATAAAATAATTTCTATTTTAGTAAAATTATTTAAATCAACATCCTTGATCAAATTGAGTATTTCTTTAGATTCGACTCTTTGAAAATCAAATTCCTCTAACGAATGAAATTCCTTATAGACTTTTTCCTTACGTAATAAGTCAGTTAGCTTCCAAACTAAGCTTTGATAAAGGTAAACTTGGGGATTATTTTGCTCTTGTGCTTTTTCATATCCTAAAGCATAGATAATTACAGCTTCTTGAAAGTAGTCTTCATAATCAATCCTTGTAGGATAAATATGAACTCTCTTTAAAGCACCGTAAATCAATCTCTCATTCTCGATTGCTGAAATAAATCCTTGTTCATTCATTGTGAGTAAGCTCCTAATGTTTTTTACTCACAGGCCTGTGAATGTACTAATAATAACGATAATGTTTTTGTAATATTAGTCGCCATTCCTAGATTTAAAATCGTATTCTCCGGCTTGAACTATCCCATCCAAAATAAAAAAGCATCCATAGCGGATACTTGTCTTAATAATTGCGTTTAATTTTACTTATTTTTTGTTTATAGATGATCACACTTTCTAAATACCCTAATTCGCCACGACACATTTTTAAAAAGACGGAATCTACTAATTGATCAACTCCATGCTCTACTTCTTGATATTTTTGAGGGATCTTAAGATGCTTAGAACAAATACAAGTGGAAAACGCCGTCAAAATACATTCATCATTTAGAACCGATATTTGTAAATTCATCGACTTCATGTAAATTTTTGCCGACGATACAAAGTATTCTGCCATGACACTTACATCATGAACTCTCGTACTAAGATTGCCTTTGGGAAAATCCATTTCGATATTGTAACCTTGGATAGATTCAAAGTTTGCGGTTTGATTCGTCTGACTAAAGCCAACAACGAAATGTAAACCGATCCAGTCAGCATTACTACGACTTCCACCAGTCATTGGCATGTACCCGACGTTCCCATGGACCATTGGCAAATAATGTTTGAACTTAAAATAATTAGATAAAACTCTGGAAACCATAAAACCAACACGATTAGTTTGGTGGAATTCGTTCATCAATTGTTTAGTCGTTCTTTCGACAAAGAAAACTCCTTTGTTCTTATGAACTACAATCGAATTTCCGTAAGTCACTCCATGATCTTTGATATCAAATAAAGCAACAATATCATTATCAACTATAAAATTATCATTAATATATAAGAGTCTTATTCCTTGATTCAATAACCATTCTTTATTGATCACTTGGTTTGAAAACTGGTAAATATTATGCATGCTTTACAGCTCCGTTTTATATTTTTTGTGGTCCAAACACGAGAAACCGCTCCCACAAAAAAAAGACGCCTAAGCGTCTTAAACTGCAGTATAAATACAGTATTTACCATCGACCCAACCACCAACAACTTGATACCAAGTGGTTCCGTCAACGATTTGTTTAGATGTTACTTTCCAAGTAGTTCCATCGGCTAAACGTTTACCAGTAAATTTATGATTTGAGGCTGGACTATTGTAAACATTGACACCATATCCAGGAATATAGTTGATCTTAACGGTCCCATTTACTGAAGTTACATAATTTGAACCAGTAGCTTGAACATCATTAGCACTGACCCATTCGTCAGAAGACACACGATACCAAATCGATCCATCAGAATGAGTTGACTTCTTATCAACTTTCCAATCGGTATTAGATGCTAAAGCTCTATATGTACTTACTTGATGTTTAGAATTGTATAATCTAGCACTTGGTGTCGCAATTACATGGACCACATCAGGATAGTCGATCACAACATCTTGATCTGATTCATCAGTATTAGTTTCTGATGCTAGTTGAATATCTGAATCTTTAACATAAGAATCAGTTCCGACCAAATAATACTTTGCACCATCATCACCAAGAACATAGGCGGTCGTGACCCATGAAGACTTGTAAGGTAAAGTACGATCAGTTGCAGAGTTTGCATCACCTGATGAATAAACTACCGCACCATTTGTATTTGAAACTGTTGCCGTATCACTAATTGCCACTGGAGGTTGTGTTGTTGAAGTTTCTTCAGATTTTAGTTGAACATCAGAAGCCTTAACAAATTCATGTGTTGAAACTTGATAGTAAGTTTCGCCTTCAGGAGTCACAACTTTAGAAATTACTTTCCAAGGAGTTCCTTCAGCCAAAGCACGAGTACCTACTTGTTGATCAGGATAGGCATCAGTATAAAGCGGTGCTGCTCCTTTTTTAGTTACAGTAGCAACATCATCCATTGCTGTTTGTGTACCATTCACTTGTTGAACACCACTATTATTGTCGTTATTATCTTCAGCTCCACCATCAGTTTCGCTTTTTTCGTCATATTTAGTTAAGTTATAAGATTCGATCATATTATTTAATGAAGCAGCATAAGTTGGTGCTGTAGCATATTTACCTTGTAAAGCCGCCGTAGCATCTTTATAAGTAGCCGCATTTTCTTTCCAAGCACCACTATAATACTTAGCATCCCATGACACACCATTGCGGATCTTATTTCCGTTATCCGCAAATGATTCAAAATAAGTAGGATACTTACAGAAATTAGCGTAAATGTAATACCACCCCTGTGAGGCATTCCATTCAGCAGTTTTCATAGTAATATATGAGCCATTGTAGTCACCTTTGATACCGAAAAGATTATTTCCTTCCGTAGCTAAATCAGAGGTTCCCCAACCGCTCTCCAAAATAGCCTGTGCCAACATTACAGATGTATAAACACCATATTGAGATGAAGCTTTTTGAGCCATAGGAACAGCCATAGCTAAAAATGCCTGCTGCTGTGCACTTGTTGCACCAGACGTGGTCGTTGCTTGTGTTAAAGCAGAAGATTGTGCCTTTAACAAACTGCTCTTTGCTGCTTTGGCATCAGAAACATCTGATCCTTCTGAAGGTGTGTCAGTTGAGTCAGAAACCGGTGCTCCTTGTTCATCCATAACACTAGCAACACTGTTATCTTTACCGTTTGAACCAATTTTTTCTGCGTCATTATCGTTACTTTTGTCATCAGCTGAAACTGATGCTCTTACGTGGGACGTATTTGATGAAATACCAACTGCAGCCAGAACACTAGCTAGCGCGGTTGATGCTACCCATTTTTTGTTCATGTCTAAATTTCCCCTGTTTTTAAAAATTTCTTGTCTAATATCAGACTACTATGTAACGGTTTTCTGTTCAATAAAATCAACTAAACCGTAATAAATTCTAAACATTTGAGCAAAAAAATTAACATAACTGAAACAAATCTATGCTCCGTATTTTTTGGACAAAAAAAACATCTCAAAATCAACTAAGATTTCGAGGTGCTTATTCATTACGGTCAATATACTCGACGTATTCTGCTTCGATCCATTCACCATCTTTAGCAATACGATAAAAGGCTTTACCATCATCACCGATTCCACGGGCATCTGTATACCATGCTGTTTGTCCTTTGACAAACTTGTCCTGTAACATTTTACGATCCATTTCATATGTATCGAATAAAAAGACCACGTAGCGGTCATCTTGGTTTACCTTAACAATACCGTTTACGTTTTCTAGCATTGTATTACCACCTTTTTAAGCTTTAGTTTAATTATACCCTAAATACAAAAAAAAACAGGCTCACTTGCATGAGTCCTGTTAATTATTTACTTATGATAACACCATCATCCGCTTTAACAAACTCATTAGTGGAGACACCGTAGTAAATTCCACCATGCATATCAGTTCCAATTTTATCTACTAACCAACTCGTTCCACCTGCTAAAGCACGTGTTGTGGAAACTACTTTATTTGAATCTTGTAGATTGTAACGAACGTGACGAGTGGATAAAGTGATCTCTTTTGGAGTATCCAAATTTTGAACAGTCATTCCTTCAGTTACTTTGCCGTTCTCCACAAAATCAACATCAGAAGCATTGACCCACTCATCAGTTGAAACACGATATTGCTTAATCCCATCGACAGTTCTGGTACCATCCATCTTCCATGATGAATTGGCTACTAAAGCACGATTATCTATCTTTTCGTTGTTTTCGTCGTATAGACTGTAACTACTCTGATCGGTATGTGTTGTTACGATCCCTTTTTTGGGAGCTGCTGGTTTAGTGGTGTGGTTGCCCGTATTGCCAGTATCAGGTGCAGGTGGAGTGCCTACAACTACTTTACGAATATACGAAATTGCTGTTTTGTCAATATATGGGAATACCTTCCCAAATTCATCTGAACTATTAGGCTTTTCTATTTTTTTACCATTTAACGTAACCGAAACTGTTGAAGGATCATTTTCCCAATTACTTAAGGTTTGAATCAATTCATTATTCCCACCAGGTATGGCTATGGTCATTGGCAAATAATAAGTTTTACCATCTTCTACATTTTTTAAATAATCATCCAAATCAGAAAAAATCATGGGCTTAGTACCATTTAAAGCGTCATCTTCTGTTTCATACAAAGCAGAATTATCTTTTGAAATAACCGAATATGAATTCAATGAATTACCCTTATTATCTTTTATTGAATAAACTATATCCTTTAAAGTTGAAGTACTGGAATCTACTTGACCCATAACATCTAAAAACGTACTAGCTGTAGAAATATAATCTGTTGTTTGAATCGTAATATCTAATGATCCAGAAGCAGAAGGTATTTGCTCAGTAGAATCTGCTTTAACCTCATGAATAGTTGGAACTGCAATTGGTGATAAAACCATCAAGGCAGCCGACATAATCCCTGCATATTTAATTGATTTTTTCATGTTTATCCCCCGTAACCCATTAGTCTTAATGATTTAAGTATACGCCTAAAAATCCAAAAGATACCTGCTATTAAACAAACATTTTTAGTATTATTTAACTAAATTTACACCATCATCAGCCTTAACGAACTCGTTAGATGAAACCCCATAGTAAATCCCACCATGCATGTCAGTTCCAATTTTATCTACCAACCAGCTTGTCCCACCTGCTAAAGCACGCGTTGTGGATACTTCTTTATTGGAATTATGCAAATTATAGATGTTATGCGTTGAAGATAGATCTACTTTTTTGGGTATATCTAAATTAGTAACCGTCATACCTTCTGTCACTTGTCCACCATCGATGAAATCGACATCAGAAGCATTGACCCACTCATGTGTGGAAACTCGATATTGCTTTATACCATTAATAGTTCTAATTTTATCAACCTGCCATGATGAATTAGCAGCCAGAGCACGATTGTCTACTTTTTGATTATCATCGTTGTATAGAGAATAGCTATCTTTGTCTGTATGAGTTGTTACGATTCCGTTTAAAACATCTGAATTACCACCGTTATTATTAGATGGAGTTTTTACAGTGATTTTTTGAACAAATTTAAAGGGAGCATCATCATATTCCGGTAAAATATATTCATCTGGCTCCGCTCCAACATCAATATCAACATCACCATAGCTGGCAATCACCATATAATTCACAGCCGAAAGAGTTAGATAAGCACTGACTACTCGATAATAAATGCCATCTTCTAAAGGATCACCCGCATCAACCACGCCAGCAGTTGTATCAGAATTTAAATTGGCAATCGCATCTGATTTATTACCAAAAAGTAATCCATCTGAAGAAGCTTCTTTTGTACCACCAACAATTGCCATATTTGATCCAGAAGTAGTATCTATTAACTTTGTATTCATATATTTAATGTTTTGAATATCATTTTCGGTCGTGCCAGTTTTAACTGTAACTTCTTTTGGGTATTGTAACTTAGCACTTTCCAAATCTAGGTCAAGATAAGTCATTTTAGATTTTTCCAAAATAGGAATATTCCCAGAATAAGACTGCCCATCAACCTTATATTTCATATTTAAATCCATAGTAACGGCATCTTGTGAAATGTAGTATCCTGCATCGGTTATTTTCTTATTATTAGCATCATAAAATATCATTTGAAAGTAAATATTATTATCCTGCAAATACTTTGCATCTTCAGAAGAAAGATAGTCATTATCGTCAAAAACACCTGTATCTACAAATCCTAAACCATTTGCATGGTAATATTGCATAAATACGGATCCAGGAAATCCATTTTCTTTAGCTGTGTCAAATCCACTATCGAAAAATACAGGTAAACTTGTATAACTAACACCAAAATTTTTAAAAGTCGGCTGACCAATATTTGATTTAATCTCGTCAGCAATACTTTGTAATCTTTCCGTATCAATACCAGTATCAGTATCGCTCGCTTCAACCACATTTATATAGTTTAATCCTGGTGCAAATATTGGAGCTAAAAGTAATGAGGCTGAAAATAAAATACTTGCATATTTCATTGATTTTTTCATGTCATACTCCTTAATTTGTAATGGCTTTCATAATAATAATTATAATAGGTTTGTATAGACTAAACAACTTAAGGTGAACAAAAACAGCAATCCAATTTTGGATTGCTGCGATATGATTGAAAGCTGAAATTATTACTAAATTATTTAACAACCGATACACCATCATCAGCCTTAACGAACTCATTAGTTGAGACACCATAGTAAATTCCACCATGCATGTCAGTTCCAATTTTGTCTACCAGCCAACTTGTTCCACCTGCTAAAGCACGTGTTGTGGAAACTACTTTATTGGAATCTTGTAAATTGTAACGAACGTGACGATTAGATAAAGTGATCTCTTTTGGAGTATCCAAATTTTGAATCGTCATCCCTTCTGTAACTTCACCATTGGCAGTGAAGTCCACATCAGAAGCGTTGACCCACTCATGTGTAGAAACTCGATATTGTTTTACACCATCAACCGTTCTAATTCCATCAACTTTCCATGAAGATGACTTTACTAGAGCACGATTATCTACTTTTTGATTGTCGTCATTGTATAGAGAGTAACTGCCTTTATCCGTATGGGTCGTGACTATTCCGGAAATACTGGTGTTACCATTTCCAGTGTTGGAATTACTACTTGGTTTAGGGGTTACAATAATCTTTTGAAGAAGCACATCACCAGAACTTTCTCCACCAATTTTAATGTTTTGACTAGCCTGGGCCACCTGATTTTTTGAAACAACTTCTCCATTTACATCTAATGATACGTTTGCTTCAATAGATGGATTTCTATAATCTTCAATATAATTTTCAGCCATGCTACTAGTGTAAATATCAACTAGCACATAAAAAGTTCCTACCTTATCAAAAGTATCAGAAGTATCTCCACTGACATCTGAAGAAATAGGTGATAATGCGGTTCTTGCATCATCTAGATTTTCATAATACTCGGATTCAGATCCATCCGGTGATCTTGGAATAAATTGAACTGATTTACCAAACTGAACTCCATTTCCATCTACAACAGTAAATTTCATATTGGAAGTATCGATATCAGAAACTTTACTACCTTGTTGAACCGTTATATCCGGAGCATCCCAATTGATGCTAGCCGACTTAATAGCATTTAAATCAATAATCTTAAGTCCTTTAGCCGCGTCAACTTCAGTATAACTATTCCCCGATGCATCATTTGCATAAGCTAAACCGATATCAGCCGTATAACCCTTTAAAGTACTATCACTACTGATTGCAGCATCTAATTCAGCTGCAGTTTTAACTTGATTACCATCTGGATCATATATTTTAACGGTAGAATAAATGCCAGAGCCCATTTGATAAGCTTCCATTCGTTGATCGCGATTCCAAGGTGTAGAATTGCCAAGCTCTTTAATAGAAATACCAGCAACTCCAGACACAAAAATCGATCCATCAGTTTCATTTTTGTCTATTGCCGTTTGAAATCCAGCATCCAAACTACTTTGAAGTGTAGGATTATTCGCAAAGTCATACATCAATGCTTGACCAGATAAATTTTCGCCCATTCCTTTTGCTAAATTCTCAACGGTAGTTTTATCTGGTGCGACAACATCAGCTTTAACCGTATTCGTAATTGTAAATATTGGTGTAATCATTGGTGATAAAGCCAATAATGTTGCGCCTGCAATTCCAGCATATTTAATAGTTTTATTTATAAAGCCATCTTGAAATTGTACTATGTACATACTTTACTGTAATATGTACTCACAAAGGAGAAAGCATATGATTAATCCAGAAAATTTAAATAAAGAAGTTAAAATGTTCAAGAACGGTAATTCTTACGCCTTCAGAATATCTAAAAATGATCGAGAATTTTTAAATGTTGATGAAAACACTATATTTGAAAAAATAATTTCACCGGATGGTAAAGAAGTTACCTTCAAAAAAATCGAAAAAGTTAGACCAGAGGTTCTAAAAATGACAAATGACTTTTACGATAAAAATGAAGAACTGATGAAAAGATTAGCTAAACTATGAAATATTTGACCAAACAAGAATTGATTGCAATGAATAAACTTATTCTTTCAAGAATTGGTAGTCATTATGTTGGAGTACAATATACTCAAGGGTTGGATTTAGTAATTGAACAACCTAAACAAGTGGTATTTGGAAAAGAGCTATATCCAAATATTTGGTTGAAAGCAGCATTTATCATACAAAAGATTACCAAAAAACATATTTTTAATGATGGAAACAAAAGAACTGCATTGGTGGCTGGAAGTGTTTTCCTTGAGCTTAATGGTTATGAGCTGATATTCACTGAACAAGAAATAGAATCTCTTATCCTTACTATAACTAATAATGAGGATAGTGAAACTGTTATGATTTCTATTGCTGAATGGTTGAAAGAAAAATCAAGACAAAAATAAAGAGAGGTATGAAAAAATCATAACCTCTCTTTATTTTAGTTAGCTAATGAAACACCTTCGCCAGCTTTAACAAATTCATCTGTTGAAACTCCGTAATAAGTATTACCCGCAGCATCTGTAGCTGTCTTATCTACTTGCCATGAAGTACCACCACCAAGGGCACGTGTATCTGATCTTACACCCTTTGAGTTATACAAGAAGTAAACCATACCTGATGTTGAAATGTTGACGATCTTGTTTTTGTCTAACTTAGTAACAGTTAATGCACCTTCTGGATCAGTTGTTGAACCTGTATCAGTACCTGATTCTGAACCAGTAAAGTTAACATTTTCAGCAGGGATCCATTCGTGTGTTGAAACACGATATTGTTTTTCGCCCGCAGCATTTGTACGAACCTTATCAGTTTGCCATGATGAACCCTTTGCAAGAGCACGGTTTGAAACGAGTTCGTCATTGTCGTTGTGTAGTGTATAGAATTCTTTGTCAGTCTTTGTGTTTACAACACCACTAGCGTCTTTTACAGTCCAGTCGGATTCATTTTCAGCGCCAACTTTTACTGTACGTACAAAAGTAATTGTTGAACCACTAACTTTACCATTATCGCTTTCTGTCTTTGAAGCACCATTAATAGTATATGATGAACTATTTGAGTTACTTGTTAAGTAAGTTGCCAACAATGAATCTTTAGCAACTGTAACTGTAATTGGTTGGTAATATGTAGCAGCTGAACCATCTGTTGTTGTGAAAGTTGAACCAACTGAAGCAGCTGTACCGTTATTTAATGCTGATGCATATGATCCATAAAAGTTACCTAATGAGTAACTTGTTACTTCACTTGAATCAGTTAACAAATTGTTACCATCTTGGTCAGCTAATGCCAAATCAGTAGATTTTTGTAACTTAGCATCTGATGTACTTGAGTTATAAGCAACCTTGTAAGGTGTAGTAAATGTAGCTTTCAAGGCACTAACAGTCTTTGCAGCTTCTTCCTTAGCAGGTGTTAAACTAATGCTGATAATCTCATCATCAGTTGTTGCAGCACCATTATTATAAGTAAGAGTGATATTGAAAGTTACACCCTTACCATTTGCATTATTCAAAATACTTTGTGCGTCTGAAAAACTTAATGCATTTGTAGAATCACCATTTTCAAATGCAGAAATGGCTGTAATTTTACCATTTGTATCGTCAATTTTAGATGTAATGGAATTGTTATCTAAGAATTGTTTAAAAAATGTATTATCAGTTAGAAAAACTTTTGCTCCAATTGGAGTTGATAATTTATCTGAATTATCGGCATTATAGTCAGCAGCCGTAAAGCTCTTAGCTTGAGCTGGTGTATATGTATCTGATTTCAGAAATTGGTCCTTATATTTTCCAGCATCTGTTGCTGTTGGATATACAACATCTGCAGCTTGCACTGTTGTAACCGAACTAACAACAGGAGCAGCAACTGGAGCAACAGCCAACAAAGTAGCAGCTGTAATTCCAGCATATTTGATAGATTTTTTCATAATATCCCCCTTGAGATATAAAAGATTTTAAGTAGGCCTACCCCACTGCTTAAAAGTATATTAGTCTTTAATTTTTAATACAATATTGTTTAAAATACTAAAGAATTTCTTAAAAAAGGACAAAATATGATCCGTTTTCAAAAAAGCTACTATGAGAAACTAAAATATTTCTCATAGTAGCTCTATTTTTTATCCATTAAACTAGTCGGAGATCAAAAATGACAAAATCCCGCTGTGAAAAAGGACGCATTTTAAGATTCGCGTACCTTGCGAAGCTTAAAATCGAGCTTGGAGACCACGGCTCCAAGCGTTCCCACAGCGGATTTTGTCATTTTTGACCGGAGACGGAATATTTAGTTGAAACTAGTTACGAGGACACATACCTCTGTGCTTGCTAAGATCAATGACTATGGCACAAACCGCCATACTCATTGATCTAGGTAATGCTCAAGGTATAACCGTGCCCTCTCCACTCTCTAGTCAATCAGACCAACGCCTTCTCCACCTTTAACGAATTCGTCAGTTGAAACTCCATAATAAATATTACCATCAGCATCAACAGCAGTCTTATCAACTTGCCATGTAGTACCGCCACCAAGAGCACGTGTATCTGATCTTACACCCTTAGAATTGTACAAGTAATAAACCATACCTTCTGTTGAAACAGCAACGATCTTATTCTTAGCCAACTTAGTAACAGTCAAACCACCCTCTGGATCAGTTGTTGAACCAGTATCAGTATCTGTTTCAGTTCCTTCAAAAGTAACATCACTTTCAGGAATCCATTCGTGTGTTGAAACACGATATTGTTTTTCACCAGCAGCATTTGTACGAACTTGGTCAGTCTGCCATGAAGAATTCTTATCCAAAGCACGGTTTGAAACTAATTCATCATCATCATTGTGCAAAGTGTAAAATGCTTTGTCGCTCTTAGTATTAACAACACCTGAGACTTCTTTAACAGTCCAGTCAGAATCATTTTGTGCACCCACATTTATAGTACGTACAAAAGTGATCGTCTTATTACCGTCAGCATCTGTGCCAACTTTACCATTGTCAGTTGTTGCTTTTGAATCACCATTTACAGTGTAGCTTGAACTGTTGGCATTATTTGTTAGATAGTCTGCCAATGCGGAATCAGCACTAACAGTAACTGTAATTGGTTAATAGTATGTAGTAGCAGAGCCATCAGTTGTTGTAAAAGTTGAACCAACAGAAGCAGCTGAACCACCGTTTAAAGCATCTGAATATGAGTTAAAGAATCCACCCAATGAATAACTGCTTACTTCATTAGTATCTGATAATAAAGCATTGTCATCTTGATCTGTTAAAGAAAGATCAGTTGATTTTTGTGCTTTAGCGTCGGCTGTATTTGAACCGTAGTTTACTTTGTAAGGCGTTGTGAACTTAGCATTCAAAGAAGTCACAGTCGAAGTTTGATCACTTGATGGTGTCAAAGCAATCGTAAATTTTTTAGTTGCTGTAGTGTTGTTACTATCAGTAAAGTAAGTTAAAACAACCTTAAAGTTAACCGCTTTAGCATCTTTTAAAGCAGAAGTTACACCGGCAGCATCAAGAGCTGCGTCATTGGCATCAGTTGCAGATAATTTTACACTAGCATTTGAATTATTAAGACTACCAGTATATTTATCACTCAAAAAATTACTGAAGAATGAATCACTTAGAAAATCAGCTGCACCGATTTTATCTTTGGAGAAGAAGTCCTCTGAAAATTGTCCAGCTTGAGTTTTATTGTAAGTTGCTGAACTCTTGAAAGCAGCAGCATAAGCGTCCGCATCAGCTGAAGCATCAGTAGCAGCCTGAACTGTTGTCACTGAATTAACAACAGGTGCAGCAATTGGAGCAACCGTCAATAAGGTGGCAGCTGCAATTCCAGCATATTTAATAGATTTTTTCATGTGTATCCCCCTCGAGATATAAAAATTAGTGGAATCTAGGGTAGGCCTACTTCCACTAATTACATTATATTGGTCATAAATTTTCTAATCAATGAAGAACGAGATACTAAAGAATTTCTTAAATAACAAAAAATATCTATTAGAAACTAACAATATATGTTTCTAATAGATATTGATTAAATTTTAAATTATTTATTTAGTTCATCTAATTTAATATTATTTAACGAATACTCATCACTTGAAAAGAATTCCTCAATAGGATTATCTTCTAGTTTGCTACAAATACTACCATCTGGTGAAATAAATGTGGCCTTGGTCCCTTCAGGCATTAATTCAGCAGACAAACCAATTTCCTTTGCAGCCCTCAGTATTTGCTCTTTAGTGTACATAAGTATCACTCCCAAAAAGTAATTGTATCCTTAATTAAGTATATCGCACATACGTTCCTTATAAAAGATTACGAGAGCGATATTATTTTTAATATTCAGCAACCTCATCAGCCAAAATAAACTCATCAGTCGAAACTCGATAATACTTTTTACCGTTAATAAGAGCGATCTTGTCAGTTTTCCACTCACTGCCGGAACCAAGTTTACGATCCAATTCTGCTCCTAAATAATCTACCAAATCACCCTTTTGATCAGCGTTGACTTTTATGTTGGCAAGATTATCCGTATAAACATAAACATCACTAGCTTTAACATACTCATCACTTGAAACACGATAGTAAAGTACACCATTAGAGTAATATTCAGCATCACTCTTCCATGATGAATTAATACTCAAACCACGATTAGTAACCAATTTACCATTAGCGTCGTATAAATTTACAACATTAGTAGTTGTATTGATATTTTGATCTTTTAACGTTGTTGAAGTTGAACTGCCCGAAGAATTTGAATTATCTCCAGTACTTACCTCTGGTTCATACACAAGATTTATCGAACCAGAACCATTAAAGCTAAGTAGAATATCAGCTAAATAATAAACTAGCTGCTCGGCAGTCGTATCAGATGGTAACTCTGGATAAGTTCCATCAGGATTTGTTTGACCATTATTAGCTAATGAAAATATTACTTGACTCACGGTAAGTCCTTGAAGTGATTCATCAGTCATTTTGCCACTTACATTTACGCCATTAATAGTAAAATCAACTGAAGTATCGTCTAGATCTAAAGTTCTACCCGAATCTAAGTTACTGTTAATTTCGGCAATTGCCGCTAAATTGGCTTCAGTATCACCATCGATCAAATTTTTTGTTTGACTAGACAAAGTATTAGTCGAATTCTTGTCACTTTCAGTAACTGTAAGAACATTTGCTGCTAAAGGTGCTAAGTGAAAATTATAGACTTGATCAGCAACCGTTTGTCCAAGTTCTGATGTAGGTAATGTGACAGACGTAGTTCCCTCATCTGTAACTGCACTATATCCAGGATAATTAGGTGTTAATTTTATCGTATCACCTTGCGTTCCCGTACCATTTATCGTATCAATTAATTCATTAGTTGAATCATTGTAGTAATTTATTGTGTAGTTAACACTAGTCGAACTAGTAGCAGTCCAAGTAGTTGAAGTTCTAGCAGATTCATTGGTACTAGAATTGTCACCATAAACAGCCGATAAATCAGAAGCCGTGTATAAATTAGTCCCGTCTGTCCAACCTTTGTATCCAGTGGGATTTAATAAATTACTACCATATAAAACCGTGTCACTATTAACTTTCAAACTCTTTAAAGAAGTCAATCCAGCAAGCATAGAATTATTAATAGCTATTGTGTGAAATCCGGATAAATCTAAATCTGTCAAATTAGAATCACTATAAAATAAATCCGTTGCATTAGTAACATTAGTAGCAGAAAAATCCGTTAAATTTATACTTTCCAAATTAGTATCATATCCAAATGAGAAATACATATTAGGATTGGTCAATGTTATACCGGATAGATTTAAATTCTTAACCCCACTACCACTAACAAATTGACTTAAATTAACCCCATCAGTAAATTTCCAATTTGAAATATCTAAACTATCCAAACTAACTGTATTAAAAAACATCTTGGAAAAATTCAAAGTGTTAGAAACATCTAGATTACTAACATCTGCCGTCTTTAGATTGCTTAGACCACTAAAATAATTTGCCAAACTAGAACCAGCAACTGCCCCATCTTCAAAGGACACACTAGTTATATCATCAGCATACTTATAATTATTCCAAACTCCATCACTAACAGGTTCAGAAGTTTCGGTAGTATCATCAAAGGTTGGGTCACTAACAGTACCAGAGCCAATATGTAAAGTTCCATCAGTACCAAGATACCAAGAACTGCCATCATCACCAGACAATTGACCCTGATGATCAGCAGCCGTATCGGTTGGAACAGTTAAAGAAGTATTAGCAGTAGTTGATTCAGTATTTGGTTGTACAGTCGTCGTTGTCGCAGAATAATTCTGGGTATCACTACCAGAATTATTTTGAGTTGTATTATTTGAAGTTACATTGTTCGACTCGGAATTTGTCGTATCTTCACTTTTGACAGTTGGAGAATTAATTTGAGTAGTATCAGCATTCGTTTCACTTGAAGCCATGTTATCCGCTGAATTAGCGGTTATTTCTGAAGTTGTAGAGTCATTGGTTGTATCAGCATGAACTATATTAGCATTACTGACCAAAGCTAGCCCACCTGTAAAAGATAATAATGATATTAAAAGCACTTTTTTATTTGATATAGGTTGAAGTTTCATATTTGACTCCTCCTTAATTCTTATTATCATACTCCTATATAAGCAAAATATAAAAATATAAATACTATATTCTGAATACAAAATAAAATATTAAAAAAAAGACTTACTTTCGTAAGTCTTAAAGAGATTCATTAATATTCAGCAACCTCATCAGCCAAAATAAATTCATCAGTTGAAACTCGATAATACTTTTTACCGTTAATAAGAGCAATTTTGTCAGTCTTCCACTCACTACCGGAACCAAGTTTACGATCTAGTTCTGCTCCTAAATAATCTACCAAATCACCCTTTTGATCAGCGTTGACTTTTATGTTGGCAAGATTATCAGTATAAACATAAACATCACTTGCTTTAACATACTCATCACTTGAAACACGATAGTAAAGTACGCCATTGGAATAATATTCAACATCACTCTTCCATGATGAATTAATACTCAAACCACGATTAGTAACCAATTTACCATTAGCGTCATATAAGTTAACAACGTTAGTAGTTGTATTGATATCTTGATCTTTTAACGTTGTTGAAGTTGAACTTCCTGAAGAATTTGAGCCTCCACCATTATTAGTAGGAATTGGCTTTAAGTAAAAATCACGAATAATGTTAGAAGTTCCATCTTCTGGGGATAATGTAACAGAAGTAGAACCATCAGTTACAGTAGTTTCATAGCCTTCATAATCAGGATTTAATGGTAAAACTCCGCCTTCAATCCCGGTACCTTCCAATTTACCCAATAATTTTTTAGTTGAATCATCATAATAGTTTACGGTGTAACTAACAGCCGGATCAGACGTAAGCCTCAAAGTCGTCGTTGTAGCCTCAGGATTTGTACCAGTACCATCATAAGCTGCAAATAATTCCTTATCTGTAACAAACAAATTAAAACCGCCTTCATTGGTCCAACCAGTCCAACTAGTCCAATTTGGATCTTCAGAAGGGCTCATCTCGTCTACATCTAGTAAAGTACTATCTATAATTGTATCTTTATTAACTTTAATAAATCTTAATCCAGATAAATCACCTAACATTCCATCAACATCAGTACCAAAGGGAATTGTAAATACAGTCAAATCAACACTCTTGAGGTTTTCATCTTCAGAAAACATACTACCAGCATTAGCCACACTTATCGAAGCACCATCAAAATCAATATTTGTTAAATTACCGTCACCTGCAAACATTCTTAAGGCACTAATATTAGTCAGAGATACACCAGACAAATTAACATTTTCAAATCCACAATATTGTGCAAATGAATTAAATGTAGCCCCTTTATTATTTGTCCAATTTGAAATATCTAAACTTTTAAGACTTTTGTCATATAAAAACATACTAGAAAAATCAGTAGTATTGGAAACGTCTAGGTCCGCGGTATTAATATTTATCAAAGATTGCAGATCTCCAAAATATTTTGCCAAGGATGTTCCTGCAATTGCACCTTTTTGAAAGTCTATGCTAGTTATATCACCGGCATACTTATAATTTGCCCAAACCCCATCAGAATCAGGTTCAGTGGCTTTAGTAGTATCGTCAAAAATGGGATTACCAACTATACCAGGGCCAATATTTAAGACCTTACCATTATCTACATCATCATCAGTTATTCCATCATCAGCTAAATACCAAGAACTACCAACTTCACCATTTTCACCTTGTAAAGTACCTTGCTGATCTGCTGGAGTACCTTCTGGAATTTCAAAATTTGTACTATTAGTAGCATCAGATTGAACCGGTGCTTGTGCAGTCGCATCTGATGCTGTCGTTGCATTATTATTTGAAACTGGAGCTTGGGCAACAGCTTGCGATATAGATGCTCTGCTATTAGCACTAGTTTGAACCGGAGCACTAGTTTCAGTTGAATCGGAATTGTTATTTACTTTTGTACCCTGATTTACATTTGATTCATTATTAGTATCGACATTATCGTCTGTTTTATTAGAAGTACTAGGATTAGACTGTACCTTTGTAGCCGCATTATTAGTTTGACCCACTTCAGAAACGGACGATTGATTAGATTCATCGCCTACCGTATCAGCGTTGGCGACATTGACACTTCCAAATAGAGCCAAACCACTAGAAAAAGAAAGTAAGGAGATTGCGAATAGTTTTTTATTCGAGATATGTTTAAGTTGCATAGTAATCCCTCCAATTACTTTTATTTTAATACTTATAAATATATAAATAAATAAATTAATTTTAAAAAAGTGCATAAAAAAAAGACTTGCTTTCGCAAGTCTTAATTTAAGCATTTACTAATTAAGCAGTAAATGAAACACCTTCACCGGCTTTAACAAATTCGTCTGTTGAAACACCGTAGTAAGTGTTGCCGTTAGCATCAGTAGCAGTCTTATCAACTAACCATGATGAACCACCAGCAAGAGCACGTGTTGTTGACATTACGCCTTCCTTGTTGTATACGAAGTATGTCATACCTGGTGTAGCCAAGCTAACAACACCCTTTGTATCAAGGTTTGTAACTGTCAATGCGCCTTCTGGAGTTTCTGAACCACTGTTGTTATCGTCGTTTACAGTAACACTTTCAGCAGGAACCCATTCGTGTGTTGATACACGATATTGAACATCGCCGTTAGCGTTTGTACGTACTTGATCATATTTCCATGAAGTATTTGCAGCAAGGGCACGGTTAGTAATAGTGTCGTTGTCATCATTCTTCATTGTGTAATATGTCTTATCAGTCTTTGTTGTAACAACGCCTGTTTCGTCAGTTGTTGTCCATGAAGCTGCTTCTTTAGAACCAACGTTAATTTCACGTACTAATGAAATTGTTGCACCTGTAGTATCATCACCAGCAACAATTGTACCATTATTTGTGTTTGCATATGAAACGCCATTAATAGTATATGTACCATCTGAAGGTTCTGTCTTCAAATATGTATCCAAAGCACTACCAGGTGTAGCTGTAAGTGTAACTACTTGATAATATGTAGCATCTCCAGTAGCAAACTTACCTGATGTTAAGTCAGTAGCAAGACCAGTTTTACCATCATTAGTGATAGCATTCTTCAAGTTAGTATAGTAGTTATCACCAGCAGAAACTGAAGCTACTTGATCAGAATTACCAACAAGATTGTTACCATCTTGATCTGTCAATGTAACATCTGAAACTGAACTATCAAGTTGTGTAGCAGCAACTGGTGAGTTGTAATCAACACTAATAGGTGTTGTATACTTAGCAGCAGCCTTTGTAACTGTTGTAGTATCTGTTGTAGGAGCATATGTTACATTAAAGTTAATTGTTCCTGTCTTTGTTGTGTTAGCATCTGTCTTATATGAATAGTTAACAGTAAATGTAACACCATCAAACAATTTGCCAGAAAGAATCTTGTTTACATCATTTGCTGATAATGTATCTTTGTTTTCTCCATTAATAGCAGTTGCTTGTACAGATGTAACTTTTGAATCAGTGTTATCAGCAAATGTTGTATCATTAACTGTATTTGCCATTACTGATGCGAACAATGGATCAGAAGCAAAAGTTGATGCTGAAATATCAAGATCAGTACCATAGTTTGTTGATGTCATTGTTGCGGCATTTTCTTTTGTACCTAAAACTTTATTTTGGAATTGGTTTGCCCAACCAGTTGCTTGGTCTGCTGTTGGATATACTACATCAGCAGCTTGAACTGTAGTAACGTTTGTTAGAACTGGTGCTGCAACGGGTGCAACAGCTAGTAATGTAGCAGCAGCTACGCCAGCGTATTTAATTGATTTTTTCAATGTGAATCCTCCCCTGGACTACAAGAATTTATTTTTTTAATTTGTTAGTGGGCTATCCCACTGACAATCATTATATGAAACTCCGGCTTTTGAATCAACTCCTAAATCTGAATTACCACCATTTGTAACATTCCTGTATTAAAAATAATACATTTGTAATATTTCTAACCAATATATGCGTTTATGACAGTAACTCAAAATAATTGTTCCTCAAAAGAGCCTAATCCCATAATAGACGATTCCGGGATTAGGCTCAAGCAATATCATACAAAAATTTTAATTATTTTCACTAAAGTGCTAAATAAATTGCTACTGAAGGCTATTTTTGAAAATTTCCTTTTCAGTACGTTGTACATACTTGGCACTAACAACTTCTGAAAAAAGTTGTACAGTATCTTTTTCAAAAATCTTACTGGCAGTGATCTTTTCCATGGCACTTTTCACCAACACCGGATCAAGATCATCTTTAACATAGTTCAATACAAGATCACGTCTCTTACCCGCTGCTGTTTTAAAACTTAATTGTAATTTTTTCATATTCTATTCCCCTTTTATATTTATTCAGTAACCATCGCATCATGCTTGATAACTTCAGCTTTCAGGAATGCATCCCCATCAGACAACATGATCAAACCTTCTATTAAAAGGCCGATCTGTTCTTTAGTTGGATCAGCGACAATATTGTTAAAACTTCTAACCATCTTGCCTTTAGCATACTTATCGTTTGTCATTGTTAAATTAATAGATGTTTTTTCCCAGTCCATCAAAACTACCTCGTTTTCTTTTTTGGTAAGGAACTTTGCCGGCCGACTTAAGTAACTTACATAAATAATAACGAGTGAGGATGCCAAAAACGGAAATACTTTTTTCAATTTCTTTTAACATGTTATAATCTTGGCAGTATTAATATGGAGGAATTAAGTTATGAAGAAAATACTAACGCTTATGATGGCAACCATCGCTGCTTTTCTAGTAGTAGGTTGTTCTAATTCATCAAGTAGTAACAATAACAGTAACGACTACAAGACGGATATGTCTAAAGGTAACAAAGCCGTAAACGATAAAGACTATTCCAAAGCATTGACTTACTACAAGTCAGCCAATGAAGCTAAAAGCACCACTAAATCTTCTGCATACAAAAAACAAGCTCAAAACCTTGTAAATGCAAAGAAACAAATGAATAAACGTGAATTTTCAGACGCTAAGTCATCATTGAATAAAGCTAAGAAACAAGAAAATGGCAACGCAAAGATGACCAAACGTGCTAAGACACTTTTGAAGCAAGTTAAAGTAATCATGAAAAATCGTGCCAACTTCAAGATCAATATCAAAACAGCCAAAGATTTGATCAAGTCAGATAACACTGATCAGGCAACCACCCTATTGAAGCAAATAACAAGCTTTAAAGGTATCAAAGGCAAGTATTACTCAGATATCTATAAACAAGCTAAGAAGCTCTTAAAAGACATGCCAAAGAGCACGGCCAAATCTGAAACGACAGCAGATACTAATAATAGTAGTAATAGTTCAGATTCCACTGCCACAAATAACGATGCATCTACTGACACAAGCGATAGCGACAACCCAGCCGCCAACGGAGACTTTGACAAAGAAAGTAGAAAAGCAGAAGGTGGAACAATCACCGACGCAGATATCGCCAAAGCTCGTCAACAATTAACCGATTCTGGTGTTAAAGACGTACCAGCTTGGAGTGATAGTGAAATCATCAGAGCAATCAAGAATGCCCGTGCTGATGGACGTTCAACAGTACAAGAATCAGACGGAAAAATTTCAAATTAAATCATTAAACTAAAAAAGGCTAGTAATCGATAAGATTACAGCCTTTTTTGGTATCTTCCGGTATCTTCCGGTATCTTCCGGTATCTTCCGGTATCTTCCGGTATCTTCCGGTATCTTCCGGTATCTTCCGGTATCTTCCGGTATCTTCCGGTATCTTCCGGTATCTTCCGATATCTTCCGGTTATATTCGAATATATCTGGTTGACGGTCCAGAACCTATTTTTTTAAGAATTCCATCACTAGCCATATTTTTTAAATAATCACTAGCTTGAGTCTTTTTTACACTCAATAACAATTCAACAACGGGTCTTGTTATATATGAATGTTCATTTAAATATTCCAATATTTTAACAGACCATTCTGAATCAACTTCATTTTCAGGAATAACATTTACGAATTTCTGTTCAACAAGGTGACCTTCATAATTTAAGTCGGGCATACTGACTTTTACAAAGTCCTCTTGAGCATTAAAACTAGGTTGTTTGTCTTCCAAAGAGTAGCTTCCAATTATCCTTCTAATTCCAGTTCCGTAATCCTCTATATAATTTAATCTATGAAGAATCTTTATCACTTGAGAATTTCTAGGCAACGTTTGTCCATCAAGAACCGCCTTAATTTGAATACCACCGGGTAGAGATCCTGGTGACATTATAGTTAATCTATCATCAAAAATTTCAATTTGAATAGGGGACTTACTAAAATATGATCTATGCACAACTGCATTAACAACTGCTTCTCTAATCGCCACTTTAGGATAGCTCAACGTGTCTTCTCTTTGAGGTTTTCCGGTAATTTTAGAAGACAATCTATTATTTAAGTCAATAAATTCCAATGCACTATCGATCTGTTCTGGTAAAGGTCCTATAAATTCTTTACGGTTCTTAAATTGATTAACATTTATACCATCAAAAACTGCTATTTTTATAGAAAATAAATTTTGGTCACTCATTAATAACGCTGTGTTAGTAAATTTTTGACTCTCATTATAAAAGCCTAATGATTTAGGTTTAAATTCTATTTTTTGTCTTCTAAAAATGGCACGTAACCTGTCAAAGGAAAGCTCCTGATTCAATGATTCCGCTAAATCAAAAGAATTTAAATTTTGATTGATTAACATTTTATTTACTAAATCTGGTGAAGCCTTTACCGATTCAGAATTATTCCTAATATATACTTTCTCATCTAAAAAATATGGCTTAGATTTCCCTGGTAAAATCTCTATATAAAATAGTTTTGATTCAACATGTATATTAATCAAACCTATGGGACTTGGATAGAATTTTGAACTAGATAGCCAATGACTAATTTCTTCTTCGATTGAGTGTTTTTCCTCATCAGAAAATATTTTAACTATGCTTCGACTAATATCATTAACACCAAAATAAATATAGCCTACTTTATTACCATTTAAAAAAGCTGCAATTTCTCTTTTTACTTTTTCACTAAACTCTTCTTTATACTCGATTTGATTATTTTCATTTGGAAAAGGTTGATCATCTTCAAATTTAAAAACCATATCTAATCCCCTCATATTTCAATTAATTGCATTTGTTAATAAAAATAATACAGGAAGTAACGCACGTAATAATATTTAAATGTTTATATTAATAAACAGAATATTACTATAAAACAAAAAGTCTACGAGTGGTAAGTGATGGAGTCAGCCGTGAAAGTGGCGTTAGAACGAGCGATCTTCTCGTTCTTACACCACAGACGATTTCTAGATACACGAAGTGTAGCTAAAAATCGAGATCCCAGACCAAGGCTGGGATCGGTCCCACGGCAGACGGAATCACTTACCACTCGTAGACGCCACACCAAACAAAAAAAGAGACCCACTATAAAAGGTCTCAAAAAATAATTAATCATCAGAACTCTTAACCCGCTTGTTACCTTTTCCAAGATAAGAATGGTGCATGCCATAAGCAAAATAAATAACAAGCCCAATAGCAAACCAAACCCCAGCATAGGTCTTAGCTTGAACATCAAGACCCCAAAATACAAACAAAGCGCCAAGAAAGGCAACAGCAGGTAAAACAGGATAAAGTGGCATTTTAAATGATGGTTCAGGTAGATCCTTACCCTCTCGTCTTCTCAAGGGATAGATCCCCAAGGAAACAAACATAAAAGCAATCAAAGTCCCAGCAGAAATCAATTGAGCCAAGAAAGCAAATGGACATAGTGCTCCAACCACAACAGCAATAGCTGATAAAGCAAACAACGCATGATTAGGTAAATTACGTTTGTTCAGCTTACCAAGCCATGCTGGCAACATTCCGTCACGACCAAATGAATAAAGCAAACGTGATCCAGCCAGCATCATTCCAATCAATGCCGTGAACATACCAATAACCGCAACCGCTTGAATGACACTAGCAATTCCAGAATGACCCGCTTGACGTAAAGCCCAGCCAACAGGTTCAGCATTGTTAGCGTATTTAGTATATTTGAACATTCCAACTAAAACTAAAGCAACAGCCACAAACAATGTAACCGCGATAACTAATGAACCAAGGATCCCACGTGGCATAGTCTTTTCAGGGTCTTTAGCTTCAGCAGAATTAGCGGCGATCGAATCAAATCCAATATATGATAAGAAGATCATCGAAACACCAGCATAGATCCCTTTCCAACCACCAAAAGCAGTTCCATCTGGATTAACGTGGTATTTAGGAATAAATGGTACGTAATTTTCAATATGAATGGCAGTTAAACCAACAATAATGAATGTCAAAATTGCTAGAACTTTTAAAACAACCAAAACATTTTCAACTCTAGCAGCACCGTTAACACCTTTAGAAAGCAACCAAGCAACAGCAACTAACACGATCACAGCAGTAATGTCGATGATTCCGCCGTCATTTCCTAAAGTGTTCGACAATGCTTTTGGAAAATTAATTCCCAGTGGAACTAACAACCCTCGAAAATTCGCAGACAATCCAGAACCCACGAAGGCCAAAGCAATAAAGTATTCAGCTAACAACGCCCAACCAGCGATCCAGCCAAAGAATTCTCCAAACATAACGTTGATCCAAGAATAAGCTGATCCAGCAAACGGCATCGCTGCCGCCATTTCAGCATAGGCAAAAGCCACTAAACCCGCAACGATCGCAGCAATTAAAAACGAAAAGACCACCGCTGGGCCAGCATGATCAGCCGCAACGACACCTGGTAAAGTAAAAATCGACGTTGAAACAATCGTCCCTACACCTAAGGCTAAGAAATCCTTAACCGTTAATACTCTTACCAGATTGGCATCCTTGTCTTCATAAATACTCGGATCTTCCTTCAAGGTCAATCGTTTAAATATCCTACTCATATAAATCCTCCTAATAACTTGCTACGATCTTGTCTGACATTGTCAGTTCGGGTACAAGATCTCATCCTTTAAAATTGAATAATGGAAATATTGATATTTTAATTGTTTTCTAATTTAGTTGCAAGTTTTTTCTTAAGGATATAGTCGGATAGTAAAGGGTTAAGTGCCTATAAACAGTTTTAAAATAACTGTTGGCGCTTTCTTATAAATTAAAATGTTTTTAATAATAAATTTGATTACGTTTTCCCAAAGATCAACCAAATAGGATTATTCTGTTATCATAGTTTTATACAAGTTTGGGGGAAGTGAAAAAATGGTCAGACAGTTCCAGCTTTATCGTTGGCTGCGTTTTATTTTTTTATTAGTTGTCGGGATCTTGATCACAGCACAACCGGTTAAAAGTGTGAACGCCATTATCTATCTTGTTTCTACCTATATAGCTATTTATGGTGTACTTTCGATCATCGACGGTATCAGCATTAGAAAAAAAACCGGCGAAAATAACATTGCCATCGGACTTGGTGCCGGAGCGTTATTAGTCGCCGTTTTAGTTTTATTGGTCGCAAAGATTTTGATTCAGCTTGTGCCGCCAGTTTTAGGAATAATTTTATTAGTTAACGGTATCAATCAATTTAGAGATTCAAATGAGACTAAAAGACAAGTTAATGTCACACCGTGGCTCGATTACTTTTACTCTGCCTTATTGATCGGTGTCGGCATAATTTTTATTCTCAACCCTTCCAAAACAATGATATTTTTCTATCAGCTTTTTGGAATCGGATTGATCGTTTTGGCCTTCTTTGAAATCGTCAACTCTAGGATCTATCGAAATTAATCCACTTTAACCTTTTTTAAAGTCATGGTACTCAAACTAGCATTGATCGCACTACCTTTTGGATGAGTAAATGCTTGCCAAGTTTGAATATTACGACCGATCCTGACCGGTGTGGCTTCAGCGATGACAATTCCATCCTTAATCTTGTTGAGCTGATGTGTCATAATATCAACACCAACAGCCGCAAAGCCTGCATCTTGAATGTTGAGATTAGCACCAATACTGCCAGCAGTTTCAGCTAAAACAGCATTGAGACCGCCATGCATGATTTTATACGGTTGCAGATGTTTATCTTCGATTGCCATTTCAAGAATGACCCTTTTTTTAGATTGTTCGACTACTTTTATCCCTAAATTTTCTAACAGATTCATACTTAACACCTCGGAGGTTATTTTAATGAGTAAATGGGAAACAATTAAAGAATATAAAGAAATCCTTTTTGAACGAATGGATAAAATCGCAAAGATCACTATCAATCGTCCTGAAAAACGTAATGCATTTACACCTGTCACTGTACAGGAAATGATTGAGGCTTTCAATTACTGTCGTGACGACGCTTCAATTGGCGCTATCATTTTAACTGGACAAGGAGATCTAGCCTTTTGTTCTGGTGGAGATCAAAGTGTTCGTGGAAATGGTGGTTACGTCGGCCCTGACCATATCGCCAGACTGAATGTTTTAGACTTGCAGCACTTGATCCGTATTATCCCTAAGCCTGTTATCGCCATGGTTCGCGGCTGGTCAGTCGGTGGTGGCAATATCTTGCAACTAGTTTGTGACTTAACGATTGCTGCTGACAATGCTAAATTTATGCAAACTGGTCCTAAAGTAGGAAGTTTTGATGCCGGTTATGGTTCAGCTTATCTAGCACGTGTTATCGGACATAAACGTGCCAAAGAAGTTTGGTTCTTATGTAAAGATTATTCTGCCGAAGAAGCCTTCCAAATGGGATGGATCAATAAAGTAGTTCCGTTAGCTGATGTTGAAAAAGTTACAATAGAATGGTGCAACGAAATCTTGAAGAAATCCCCTACCGCCATTCGTTTCATCAAAGCAGCCATGAACGCCGACACTGATGGAATTGCCGGACTTCAACAGATGGCCGGAGATTCAACAATGTTATTCTATACAACAGACGAAGGAAAAGAAGGTCGCGACGCCTTTTTAGAGAAACGTGACCCGGATTTCGACAAGTTCCCTAAATTCCCTTAGAAAGGAAAATGAACTTTGGAAAATTGGTTAAAAAAACAAGCTCAGCTAAATCCAAATAAAACAGCATTGATCCTAGAACATTCTGACTTCACCTTTAAAGAATTAGATGAAAGTGTTCAATTATATGCCAGTAAATTATCGACTCGTGCAAAAAAACACGATCGTATCGCTGTTTTCATCACTAACAGCTTCAACGGGTATATTGCAGTCCTAGCATTGCAGCAGCTCGGAGCTGAAATTGTTTTTTTAAACACTCGCCTATCAAAAGACGAATTAGCTTTTCAGCTTAGAGATTCAAACTCCAAATTTTGCCTGATCGATGACGGTACTGACATATCAGAAATAGCACAAGTTAATTTTCCACAAGTGCATATCTCTGACACACTTTCACTAGTCCCTGACAAAAGTTATCAACCTGTGGAAGAATTTAATAACGACGACATCACTTCGATCATGTATACCTCGGGAACATCCGGCCGACCTAAAGGCGTTTTACAGACCTTTGGCAATCATTTTTATTCGGCAATTGCGACATCTTTAAATCTAGGAATAAATTATCGTGATTCGTGGGTCTTATCGGTCCCCTTGTTCCACATTTCAGGCTTTTCAATTATGATGCGATCATTGATTTATGGAATTGGCATCTATTTAATACCAAAATTTGACGAAACTTACATCAACAAGATTCTGATCAATGAACGAGCTTCGATTATTTCATTAGTTCCGACTATGCTAAAACGACTCTTAAACAATTTAGCCCCTAAGCAAAAATACAACAGCAATTTTCGTTGTGTTTTATTAGGCGGAGGTCCGATCGACAACTGGACTTTATTAAGATGCAATATGCTGGCAATACCAGTAATTCAAAGTTATGGCATGACCGAAACAGCCTCAAACGTCGTTGCGTTGAACAATCGCGATGCAGAAAGAAAAGTCGGTTCATCTGGGCAGGCACTCTTCCCAGTTCAATTGCGGATCGCTCAAAAAAACGACGAGGGTATCGGTGAGATCGAAGTTAAGTCACCTACTTTAGCAAAAAGTTATCTCAACATGCCGGAATTATTTAAACAACGGCTGACTAAAGACAGATTCTTCAAAACCGGTGATATTGGTTATTTAGATGATGAGGGATTTCTCTTTGTTAAAGGCAGAAAAGACGACATGATAATTTCTGGCGGCGAAAATATTTACCCCGAAGAAATAGAAAATATTTACAGTAAGATCGAAGGTATTTTAGGAATTCTTATCATTGGCAAACGCAATGAAAACTGGGGTCAGATACCCATTGCCTATGTTATCTTGAACAAAAACGCTTATCTAACTGGTAAAGATTTGATCGATTATGGACGAGATCATATGGCACATTACAAAGTTCCAAAAGAATTTCGCCAAGTTGACCATTTTCCACAAACATCAAGTGGCAAGCTTTTACGTCGCAAAATTAGCGGGATTCCTTATAATTTGCTTTAAGATTGTTTTAGATTGTTTTGTCGTCTCCGGTAAAAAGCGGGCAGTCCCTGCTGTGGGAACGTTTTGAGCCTTGGTCTCAAAACTCGATTTTAAGCTTCGCAAGGTTCGCGAATCTTAAAATGCGTCCATGCTGTAAGCAATAAATTGCTAACAGCATTTGCACAGCTGGAACTGCCCGCTTTTTTCCTCCGACTTGTATTTTAATAGTATTCAGTTTAACTCTATTAAATTAGAGAAACTGGATACTATTTTTTTACACAAATTTTATACAAAAAAAATAGATAACCCAAAAAGAAGTTATCTACTCAAAACAAACTAAAAAACACAAAACTAGTCGGAGGTCAAAAATGAGAAATGTCAGCGGTGAAAGTTATCTTAGCGATTAATCGCTTAGATAACAGGACGAATTCCAAGATTCGCGCACTTTGCGAAGCTTGGAATCGAGCCTTGAGACCAAGGCTCAAGGCGGTCCCACCGCAGACGTTTCTCATTTTTGACCGGAGACGGCAGACGGACCCTAACTCAAATAATACTCAAAGAAATTAGCAATTTTATCCATCAACGGAGGCTCTACTAAATGCCCAGCCTTGTAGCCAGTAATAAAAGCAACCTGCTCACCGTATTCATGCCCCTGGATCTTGTCAAAGAAGTCCTTTGACTCTTCATAAGGAATACGCTCATCTTCAGTTCCATGCCAAAATAACAACGGACGCTTGTTAATTTTTTCTGGATGTAGATTTAAATCGTAGTTGTCGATCCAACTAGTCAACATATTTAAATCCTTGGGCACATAAATACCATGATTTTTAGCATGATATCTAACCAATTTTGCATAGGCATTCAAATTAGGCGTTCCCATAATAATCGTTCCAGCAGTAATCTCTGGATGTTGCGCAAATAAAGCACCAGTAGTCATACCACCCATCGAATAACCACCAACACCAATTTTATTATCTTTAATCAGATCTCTCTTCTGATAAAAGCTCAGGATCAATTCAAATTCAGCTAAATTACCTTGAATACTATTCCAAAAAGTAAATGAAGGAATCGACGAAACATCCTCTAATCTTTTTCCATGGTTCATAGCATCCGGCAAAACAACTCTAATATGTTTAGCAGCCAATTTTCTAGCCTGCGTCAAAACAAGTTCCTTTTCAGAACGCCAACCATGATAAAAAACAACCAATGGCACTTTTTCATAGCGATACTCTTCTTCAACCACTTCAAGTACCGGAATATCTTGAAAACTTCTCTGATAAATTTTAACCATCAATTTCACCTCATAAATATAATATCATTGCAAAAAGAAATAAGGGTAAAACAAAAAAACAGGCGAACCAAAAAAAGTTCACCCAAATTCATTTTTCCTTGTTATTCAGTCGGAGAACAAAAATGAGAAACACCAGCAGTGAAAGTTATCTTAGCGATTTATCGCTTAGATAACAGGACGAATTCCAAGATTCGCGTACTTTGCGAAGCTTGGAATCGAGCCTTGAGACCAAGGCTCAAGGCGGTCCCACTGCAGGAGTTTCTCATTTTTGATCGGAGACGACAAAAAAACATTTCAAACCCTATCGACAATTCAAAAGATAATTGATTTTAAATAACAATTCTTCAACATCGCGTTTATTAATATCACCATTTTGCAAAGAATAATAAACAAGATCACTACGTAAGTTAGCCAATGGCATTTGCCAATCAACTTGTTTATTCATTTTAAATATATAACTCATTACTAACTCAATTAACACTTCTTCTGAATTGATGTTAAAAGTCCCAACAGATTCTTCTAATTCGCGAACTACTTCATCGCTCTTTATGGACATTCCTTTAAATTCCTCCAAGACTCATCCCACCTTCAATTCATAATTTAAACAAAATTCTTATCAACATAGATTATCCAACATTATTAATGATATTTATAACCACAATTATAAACTTGGATTATTGGGAATTGACATATACCAATGATGTAGCCATTTATAGCAATTTTACTTCAGAAAAAACTTATCGTTCTTACCATGATTTTATATATTGATAGCGCTTAAACTACTAATAGTTATAATATTCTGTTATTGATTTTAATTAAAATGTTTTTTCACAAAGTGTGGAAATAATATAAGTAAAGCTTTATAATAAAGGTGGTTTATATGGGCGGGAAATATGAACCTAACTTCTTGTTATTGTTACATGTAGTACTCCTTCTCAACTGCTTGTAAACAGAGTTTGTGGTAGGCTCTGGATCTCTCGCAATAAAGGCTAGTGGTAGGCCTTTATTTTTTTTATTTTAAAATATATAACTGCTTTTACACTAAAATACGACTTTATATCGTATCCTAAAAAAATTAAACAAATTCATATTTCCCATATTTTTACGTACTAAAAATACTCAACAAAAAGAGTCCAAAATCTAAACTGATTTTGGACTCTTTTATTTTATTTTACAGTGCTTTTGTATAGAATGACTGTGATTCTAAGACATCAAGCATTCCATAAACTGTATCAATAGCTGTAAATAACGTTACTCCATGGGCAATTGCCAAGGTTCTGACATATTCTCCATGATCCTTATCATCGATCACTGTATTGATAACTACGTCGATTTCTTTGTCTAGCATCATCTGGTGCAATTCTTTAGGTTCAAGCTTTTTAACTTTTAAACCTTTAGAAGCTAAGTAGTCGGCTGTATTACCGGTTGATAATATTAAAAATCCTAAGTCACGGAATCTCTTTGCAACTTGATAACCTTCTTCAACGTCTGAATTCTTAGTAGTTATCAAAACTTTACCATGATCTGGGACGTGTAATTTGGCACCTTCAAAGGCTTTATAAAGTGCCTTTTCAAATGTTTTATCTGTTCCCATTACTTCACCGGTTGACTTCATTTCAGGTCCTAATAATGGGTCTACACCATTCAATTTCGAGAATGAAAAGACCGGTGCTTTCACGTGAACTAATTCACCAACAGGCTTTAATCCATCTTGATAGCCTTGTTCATGAAGTGATCTTCCCAAAATGACATTGGTTGCTACTTGGGCCATTGGAATATCGGTTACCTTGCTCAAGAACGGAACTGTCCGACTGGCACGAGGGTTAACTTCGATAACGTAGACTTTTTCTTCATGAACGACAAATTGAATATTCATCATCCCAATACAGTTAAGGTCTTTTGCCAATAATTTTGTATAGTTAACGATTTGGTCACAAACATCTTTTGAAAAATGTTGGGTTGGATAGACTGACATGGAATCACCAGAATGGACTCCGGCACGTTCAATATGTTCCATGATACCTGGGATCAAAACATCTTTACCATCACAAATGGCATCGACTTCACACTCTTTACCGATCAAGTAATGATCAACTAAAACTGGATGATCATGTGAGGCTTTAACGGCATTATGCATGTAATAATCGAGATCTTCTTGATGATGGATAATCTCCATAGCACGACCGCCTAAAACATAACTTGGACGTACTAAGACTGGATATCCAACCTTTTTAGCAATCACTAAAGCATCTTCCGCATTATCGGCTGTATCGCCTTTAGGATGGGCGATATTAGCTTTATTGATGACTTTTTCAAATTCATCACGATCTTCTGCACGGTTGATGTCTTCAACACTAGTTCCTAGAACTTTAACACCGTGTGCTAATAGTGGTTCTGCTAAATTGATCGCCGTCTGACCACCGAATTGCAAAATAACACCTTCTGGTTTTTCTAACTCGATAACGTTTAAAACATCTTCTAAAGTTAGTGGTTCGAAATACAATTTGTCAGAAACTGAGAAATCGGTCGAAACTGTTTCTGGATTACTATTCATAATAATAGCTTCATAGCCAGCTTTTTGGATAGCCTTAACAGAGTGGACGGTAGCGTAATCAAATTCGACCCCTTGTCCAATTCTGATCGGACCAGATCCAATAACTAAGATCGATGGTTTAGCACTGACGATACTCTCATTTTCTGTTTCATATGTTCCATAAAAATATGGTGTTTCAGAATCAAACTCACCAGCACAAGTATCGACCATTTTATAGACTGGCAATAACTTGTTATCAGTTCTAAATTTGCGAACTTGATCTTCTGATCGATTCCATAATTTGGCAACGGTAGCATCAGAAAAACCATTTTTCTTAGCTTCTAAGAGTATCTCTTTATCATCAATATTCTTTTTTAAATCATCTTCAATTTCAATTATATGAAGCAGTTTATCCAAGAAGAATAAGCTTATCTTAGTTTTATCAGCCAATTCATCGATCGTAATACCACGACGGATTGCTTCTGCTAAGTAAAACAGACGGTCATCTTTTGCTTCGACTAGACCTTCATCTAAGTCTTCATCAGAAATACTATGTAGTTTGGGTTCATCAATATAGTTCAAACCGATCTCTAGTGATCTGACAGCTTTTAAAGTTGCCTCTTCAATGTTACGACCAATTGCCATAACTTCACCAGTTGCCTTCATTTGTGTGCCTAATAAACGATCAGCTTTAGTGAATTTATCAAATGGCCATCTAGGGATCTTGCAGACAACATAATCTAAAGCTGGTTCAAATTCAGCGTAAGTTGTTCCTGTAACTGGATTAATAATTTCATCTAAAGTTAATCCAACGGCAATTTTGGCAGCGACTTTAGCAATCGGATAACCAGTTGCTTTAGAAGCCAAAGCACTAGAACGGCTAACTCGAGGGTTTACTTCGATAACGTAATATTGGAAACTCTTAGGATCGAGTGCCAATTGAACGTTACAGCCACCTTCGATTTTCAAAGCACGAATAATCTTTAAGGCAACATCTCTAAGCATTTGAAATTCACGATCACTTAAAGTTTGGATCGGAGCGTACACGATCGAGTCACCAGTATGAATTCCGACAGGATCAAAATTTTCCATACCACAGACGACCATGGCGTTATCATTAGCATCACGCATAACTTCAAACTCAATTTCTTTAAAGCCAGCGATACTTTGTTCCAGCATAACTTGGGTCACTGGTGAAAGAGTCAATCCACGATCAACGATTTGGCGAAGTTCTTGTTCATTATCAGCAATTCCACCACCAGTTCCTCCCATAGTGAAGGCTGGTCTAACGATCAAAGGATAACCGATCTTGTTACCTGCTTTAACAGCTTCTTCCAATTCATTGACAATAGCTGATTCAGGGACTGGTTCGCCCAAAGTGTTCATCAAACTACGGAATTTTTCACGGTCTTCTGCTTGATCGATCGCATCGAGTTTTGTACCTAATAATTCAATATCTAATTCTTTTAAAATACCTGATTTAGCAAGTTCCATCGCCATATTTAGTCCTTGTTGGCCACCTAAAGTCGGTAAAATTGCATCAGGAAGTTCTTTTCTTAAAATCTGCGAAACAAATTGATAAGTGATCGGCTCAATATAAACCTGATCGGCGATTTCTTTATCAGTCATGATCGTGGCTGGATTTGAATTGACCAAAACAACTTCAAAACCGAGTTCTTTTAAAGCCATACAAGCTTGAGTTCCTGAATAATCAAATTCAGCTGCCTGACCAATAATAATCGGGCCGGAGCCAATTACCATGATTTTATGTATATCAGTTCTTTTAGTCATGTGAAACTTTCCCCTTTTCCTCATTTTCATCGATCATTTGCATAAATCTATCAAATAAATAATCTGCATCATGTGGACCAGGAGCAGCATCAGGATGATATTGCACAGAAAAGGCCGGGTAGATTTTATGCTTGATTCCTTCAATAGTTTGGTCATTGATCTCCTCATGAGTTACTTCAAGTTCAGTACCTTTTAATGAGTTACGATCAACTGCATAACCATGATTTTGGGAAGTAAAATCTATACGACCAGTTTTAAGTTCACGGACAGGATGGTTAAATCCACGATGTCCAAATTTCATTTTGAATGTATTAGCTCCATTAGCTAAGGCAAATAACTGATGTCCTAAACAAATCCCAAATAATGGCACTTCTTTTTCCACGCCGCGAATCATTTCTAAGGCGGTCGTTACATCTTTAGGATCACCAGGTCCATTTGACAACATGACCCCGTCTGGATCATGGCTAAGAACGTCTTCAGCACTAGAATCTGCCGGCAAAACGACAATATTACAATTTCTAGCTGATAGTTCTCTTAATATAGAAAGCTTCAATCCAAAATCTACCAACACGATCTTTTTACCGATCGCTGGTACAGAATAAGGTTTGCTTGTGGTGCTTGTTGCAACCTCATCCTTAGGCAAACTGGCCTTTTGTAAATCACTAACAGTTGTATCAGTAACTTCATCTACTAAAACAGCCTTCAAAGCTCCTTTTGAACGAATGTGTCTTGTTATTGCCCGAGTATCGATACCGCTGATACCAGGAATATTTTCTTGCTTCAAGTAATCATCTAATGACAGATCCATTCTCCAGTTACTGGATCGTCGGGCCAATTCATGTACTACTACACCTTTGCAAGTTGGGGTTATTGATTCATAGTCATCACGGTTGATACCGTAATTTCCGATTAGTGGGAAGGTAAACATCAAAATCTCCCCATTATATGATTGATCTGTAATTGATTCTTGATATCCAGACATCCCCGTGCTGAATACTAATTCGCCGAACGCGTTAGTATCGGCACCAAATGCTTGGCCGGAATAAATATTTCCATCTTCTAATACCAAGTAACGTTTCATTGTTTCACCCTTTCTTGAATAAATTGACCTAAAATGATTTATCACTCTTTAATTTAAACCGTGATTGTTAAGATTGTACAACTAGTTGCTTAGAATTCAAACAGTTTTTTTATAATAAAATTAAATTTTATAATTTTATTATAATAAAAAAAGACTTTATTGACAGGCAATAAAGTCTTTTTAATTAAACAACAAAAATTTAATTATGTTTATTATACTCAGGATCATCTAAGTCTTTCTCAATATCTAATCCATACAAATCATTAACAGCCGAATCCTTTGGAGCGGGATGAACAACTATGATGGCTATGGCTCCTTTACTGCTTACATAGCCGACAAAAGAAGTCACTTCTTCGACGTAATATGGTAATCCATCAGAATGAATAATATACTGACCAACTACCGGCATATTTTCCACGTAAACTTTATTCATGCGAATGTAATCGTCGCCTTCATGAAGTACAATCAAAACTTTATACATAATTTGTTTGCTCCTTTGTATTTGTTTTAACATAGTTCAAAAGGAAACAATAATATTTTACCTGTGATCAATTAAACGTACCCGTCTAACTTCAGGTATTGCTTGAATTTGATTTATTAACTGTTCTTTATAATTTAAATTATCAGCATCTATAATCGTATAAGCAGTTTCACCTTTAGCAGCATTGGCCATGTTATTAATATTGACATGTGCCTGTGCCAAAAAGGTCGTGATCTGGCCCACCATGTTAGGTACGTTTTTATGCATGATAGTAAATCTGTACGGAGCGTTAAATGGCAATTTCATTCCCGGTAGATTAACTGAATTGACCGTGTCGCCATTTTCCAAGAAGTTCATAATTGTATTCGCCGCTTTGATTGCCCCATTATCTTCAGCTTCTAAAGTTGATCCGCCAATGTGAGGTGTTGTGATAACTTTTTCGTTGTCAGCAATAATATCATCTCCAAAATCAGTACAGTAAAATTGAATTTTTCCCAAATTTTCAACGACAGCTTGATTATCGACGATCCCGCCGCGAGCGTAGTTGAAGAGGATCACACCTTTTTTCATAGCTTGAATTTCTTTAGTTGAAATAAGTCCGATCGTGTCTTTATTTTTAGGCACATGGATCGTTACATAGTCGGCATCTTTTAAAGCTTGATAAAGGCTAGTTAAACGTTGCACTCTATTATTGATTTTCCAAGCCGAATCAGCCGATAAAAACGGATCGTATCCTCTGACATTCATTCCTAAATTAACTGCCTCATTGGCGACTAATGAGCCGACATTGCCAAGTCCAACTACTAGAAGATTCTTTCCAAATAATTCTGTCCCGTTAAATTTAGCTTTGTCATACTCAACTTGCTTAGAAATATCAGCATGGATATTTTTATGAGAATAATCATAGGCCGCAAAAACTTTTCTAGAAGTAGCGATCATCATCGAAATAACTAATTCTTTAACGGCATTGGCATTGCTTCCTGGAGTATTGAACACTGCTATTCCGTTATCAGTAGCTTCTTTTAAGGGAATATTATTGACCCCGGCACCAGCTCTTGCGATAACTTTTAAAGTTGTTGGAAATTGAGCTTTTAACAAGTTTACTGAACGGATCAAATAAGCATCAGGTGCATCTTCTTGATTGATCGTATAATCGGTGGTGAATGTTTTTAACCCTTTATTAGCGATGGCATTGAATGTTTTTACTTGATACATTAGTTGATCCCCCTGTTTTCTTTTTCAAATTTTTCAAGAAATTCGACTAAAGCTTTTGCGCCTTCATATGGCATGGCATTGTACAAACTAGCTCTCATACCGCCAACTAGTCGATGTCCTTTAAGATTTAGCAAATCATTTTCTTCTGCTTCAACGATAAATTTTTTATCCAGTTCGTCATTTCCCGTGCTAAAAATAATATTAGTTAGCGAGCGTGAATCTTTTTTGACTGGATTAGTAAACAGTTTTGAATTATTCAAAAAGTCATATACAAGATTCGATTTTTGAAGATTACGTTTTTCTATTTCCAAAACTCCACCCAGATCTTTGAGCCATCTCAAAACTAAATTGGCTGTATAAATGGCAAATACCGGTGGAGTATTCAGCATTGAATTTTTCTTAGCTAAAATTTGGTAATTCCACATGCTTGGCAGATCATTTTTGGTGATCAGGTCCTTACGAATGACCACTATGGTAAGACCTGCGATACCGAGATTTTTTTGAGCGCCTCCATAAATAACATCAACATTTTTAAATAGATAATTTTGTGCCAAAAAATTAGAAGAGACGTCAAGCACTAACGGCTCATTCAATTCTGGCAGTGTTTTATAAGACGTTCCTTCGATCGTATTATTTGTTGTCAAATGCACATAATCCAAAGTTTCTTGCGGCTTTATCACTTTAGGGATATCGTGATAGTGATCGATTTTAGAAGAAGCAATCGTATCTACTTTTATTCCAGCCTTTTGTGCTTCTTCTTGTGCTCGAACTGCCCAATGACCGGTATCAACTAATCCAATGTGTTTTGTTTTAGCAATATTCATCGGGATAGCCGCAAATTGAGTAGTAGCTCCACCTTGAAGAAATAAAACTTCATAATCATCAGACAGATTTAATAAATTCAATAAATTAGTTTTAGCTTCAGCAATTATTTTTTCAAAAAGATCAGAACGATGGGAGATTTCCATCACACTCATTCCAGAACCATTAAATGATGGTAAATCACCCTTTATTTGTTGAATAACACTAGTTGGCAACATAGCTGGGCCTGCTGCAAAATTATATACTGACATATCCTTCATCCCTTTCGAAAATAAAAAAGTCCCCACAGATAACTGTGGGGACTACGTCAGTACACTTATTGCCCCACAGTTTTCAATCGCTTGAAATCCATGCGGCTAATGTTAAATAGGCCTACACGGATAACCATGTAGACAAGGAGGAGCTTATTAAGATAAAATGATATTGTTCTAACATAATTAATAAACCTCCAATTAACTTAAAAGAAGTTTAACAATGAATTATTAAAGTGTCAATAACAAGCAATAGAAAAAAGAGGAATTTAAATGACGGAATTTTATTTAGTACGGCATGGTCAAACTAATGCCAACGCCACTGGTATCAAGCAAGGAAGCATCAATACTGAGATGACTCACCTAAATGATGCCGGAAAAGCTCAAGTAGGAAATCTGCACAAAACTTTTGATATTTCTAATTTTGATCAAATCATCAGCAGTCCCCTATTTAGAACCTTAGAAACAACTGACATCCTAAACGAAGGTTATAATTTGCCAGTTTCAACCGATAAAAGATTGATTGAAATTTCTTATGGTCAGTGGGATGGCCTTAAAAATGATGATTTAAAAGCCGCCTATCCCGAATTATTCGATCCCTACGTAAAAGACGTTTTACCAGCCTACGTCAAAAGAGCCACTAACGGTGAAACTTTTGAAGAAGTCTCCAATCGTGTAAAAGAATTTCTAGTGGAGACAGCTGAAAAATATCCTAACGAAAAAATATTGATCGTAACACACGGATTCGCTATAAAAGCCGCTATGTTAGGATTATTTGAACCAAAAGATCCAATGATGATCCCTGAACCCGACAATGCCAGCGTCACCAAATTAGTTATTCTAGGTAAAAGCCACAGATATTATTTAAAATATTACAATCGTCAGAAAGCGTAAAAATATGTCTGAAACTACCCTTCATATCAGTAAAGATATCAATTTAGAAGAAGCAAAAGAACTCATTTTAAAACCCAAATTAGAAAAAATAATACTCGATGCAAACATTGCCATCGAGTATTTACCAACTATTTATCACATATTTAGATTGAATAGGATCACCGTTCTAGGTAATCAAAAAGCAAAAGATATTTCTCCTAATATCTTTTTAGATAACGATATTAATAATTACGAAGAACGAGCAATTTTTGTGGAAGTGTAGTTATTGTTTTTTAAATATTTTTCTTATGTAACGATTTTGGAAAACCAAATAGTACGACCCAACGATCGCATATAGATTATAGAAAATAAATACAATCAACCAAGTAGTCTTTTGAATATAACTAGCCGACAATAAATTCTTCAACGACTGATCGACCGAAGCATTGAACGTTTGTCCAATTTGAACCGAAAAAACGATCATAATTAAAATCGACACTAAAATCCCGGCAAATTGATGTACATTAACAAACTTTTCTTGTAAATCCTCATCCATCTCCAGCCGGTCATCTTTTTTAGCAGCACGAACATACTTCAATTCCAATAAACTGCGAATTAAGCTCAACCCTAAAAAAATCGCCGTAACCAACATCCAAACAAACGTTAAAATCACCAAAATCTGATCCATTATTACCCCTCAATTAAAAACGGGACTGATTACACAGTCTCGTTTATTTTTTTGAAAAAAGTTATTAACTAATAAATATCACAAGCAACCGAAACCATTCGGAGGTCAAAAGCGAGAAGAGCCAGCAGTGCAAGTGGTGTTAGCGACTAGTCGCTTACAGCACAGGACGCATTTTAAGATTCGCGTACTAGGCGAAGCTTAAAATCGAGTCTTGAGACAGTGGCTCAAGACGTTCCCACAGCAGGCCTCTTCTCGCTTTTGACCGGAGACGAAATTTTTAGCAGATTCTAACTACTAACAAATAATATGAACTCATTACTGACTCTTACTTGTCTGGTTGCTTATTTAGCGCTCCCTAAACGAGCAAAAATGGACAAACCTCTGCGCTTACTACGAACAGCGGATAGTACACTTCGTGCTCTATCCGCTGTTCTAGGTAATGCTCAAGGTCTGAGCGTCCATTTTTGCTCTCTCTTAATAACCCTTACTATAATTTACCAAATTCTCGACAACTTCACCATTTTCGATATAAGACTTCAGATTCTTCTTAAAAATCTTAAAAGCTCTTTCCTCATAATGCACACTTCTACCAGCATTATGTGGAGTTAAAATAACATTCTTCATATCCCAAAGTGGGCTATCTTCATTCAAAGGTTCAGGATCAACTACATCTAATCCAGCTCCGGCAATTTCTTTAGTTTGCAATGCTTCTACTAAATCATTAGTATCTGTTGATTTACCACGGCCAATACTGATAAAGTAAGCTGTTTTAGCCATCTTTTTGAAAAATTCTTTATTAAACATCTTTTTAGTATCTTCTGTATCTGGTAATGAATTTACGACAAAATCCGCTTCTTTCAAATGTTTATCGATATCTTTCATTGCCACCATCTTATCGATATTTGGTAGTGAATTATTTGAATGTCTGACACCAATTGTACGCATCCCTAAAGCTTTGGCATATTGGGCTAATTGGCTACCGATATGTCCTACACCAACCAACATTACCGTCTTGTTATAAACTTCATCATATTTCTTTTCACGATGCCAAACTTTTTTAGTTTGATCCCAAGTGGACAAATTCATACTACGTTCAAACATCAACATATAAGCTAAAGCTTGTTCTGCTATGTTGATCGAATTAGCACCTGAACCGGTTGACAGCATGATCCCTTTTTCATCTAAAGCTCTTAAAGGCAAGGCATCAACACCGGCACGAATAGTTTGAATCCAATTTAATGAGTCGCTGCTTATGATTTCATCTTGGAGTTTTTTGGACCAATCGAATAAAACTTCGACTCCCTTTAAATCATCAGCAGTTACACTCTTGGCGGAAACAACACTAAGATCTACGCCTTTGATCTCCTCTAATTCTTGTTTTTGCTTATCAGTCAGATCTACTAAACTTAAAACTTTCATTATGTTTCCCCACTTCTTAGGAATATTTTTAATACAATAATAGTTATTGATTATTTCTATAACTAGTCTATAACATTTGGTGGTATATGATACAATGAAATGCGTAACTCAAATATTTGCTTTATTTCATTCATTATGTTATTAAACCAATTGCTCTTTACGGGGCAATTTTTTATTGTATAAGTAATGTTATATCACTAAAGACAAGATGTTTTAACGAATTTATTCTATCTAATCCCATTTTTGGTATATTTTTTAACTAATGAATAATTAAAGTCGTTTTGAGAAATAATTTTATGGGGTATATCAAATATGCATTATTCATTATTAACACGCCTAATTGCAGAATTTATAGGTACTGCAATTATGGTCGCATTGGGTAATGGTTCAGTCGCAAACGTGGAATTAAAGGGAACAAAAGGTTTCCACGGCGGCTGGATCCTTATCGGTTTTGGTTATGGTATTGGTGTTATGATTCCAGCCATGATGTTTGGACCAATCTCTGGCGGACAAATAAATCCAGCCATGACATTGGCATTAGCTTTCAACAATGAATTTCCATGGGCAGAAGTAGCTCCTTATATCATTGTTCAATTTCTAGGTGCTATCTTTGGTCAAGCAGTGATCGTAGCTGCCTACAAACCTTATTACGACAAAACAGATAATCTTGAATCAGTTTTAGGAACATTTTCAACAATAGATGCCGCAAATAGTCGTCTTAATGGTTTCATCAACGAATTTATCGGAACATTCCTATTAGTTTTCGGTGCCGTTATGTTAACATCTGATAAAATCGATCCACGAGCCGACTTTATCGGACTAGGTTTTCTAGTTATGTGTCTTGTTGTTTCATTTGGTGGACCAACCGGACCAGCCTTGAACCCTGCCCGTGACCTTGGACCTCGTCTATTGCACGCCTTATTGCCATTGAAACATAAGGGATCATCACAATGGAAATATAGCTGGGTTCCAGTAGTAGCTCCAATCCTTGGCGCAATTTTAGCCGTTAAAGTATGCAGCTGGTTCTTCTAAAGAGCAGCCTTAAAAAAGAGTATCCGTTAGAATTTTTTATTTCCTAACAGATACTCTTTTTTATTTTACTAATAATTCAGAGGTCAAACAGGATAAAATCCTGCAGTGCAAGTGGTGTTAGGACGAGTGAACTTCTCGTTCTTACACCACTGGATGTATTTTGAAATTCGCGCACTTTGCGAAGTTCAAAATCAAGTTTGGAGACCGCGGCTCCAAACGGTCCCACAGCAGATTTTATCCTGTTTGACCGGCAAAACTAACCAAAATAATTATTTATTATAAGACAATCCTCGTTTAAACCTCTTCCAAAAACTAGAATCATCCGTCTGTAACATCAATCCTTGATAGATCTTGCTGATGTAGAACGTAAGTAAAACAATACTCAAAACTAAGATCAATAATGAAATCGAGATTTCTACTGGTCCGGCTTCGGAATTGATCACTCGCATCGGCATAAAATATGACGAGAAAAATGGCACATATGACAGTATTTTAACCGCAACGGCGTCTAAATTATTTTGAAATGGGAAAGTTACAAAAAATGCCAGCATACTTAACATCGTAACTGGTTGAGCAGCTTTAGAAGCATCTTCTGCTTTCGTAACTAAAGCTCCACTAAAGGCAGCTAAAATGGTATAAATAACTACTCCCAACAATAAGAACACTAAGTTAACGCTTAATAAATTATGTAAAACTGAATTAATCAATGTATGATACTGCTCCATAATATCTTTTGTCATTGATGCTTTTTGAGCGATTAAATAACCGCCCCAGCCACCAATTAAATAAATAAGGATCTGCGTTAAGATAACTAATAAAACTCCTAATATTTTACCAATGAAATATTTACTAGCAGTTGTACTAGAAAAGATGATTTCCATTATCTTAGTACCTTTTTCAGAAGCAATTTCTTGGGCAGTTATTCCGGTATATGTTACAAGGATCGTGTATACCATAATGACTGTGACCCAAAATGAAATCAATTTGGCAGTCTTAGCAGTACCAGTTTTTTTAGAGATTTTTTCTTTAAAAGCCGGCTGCTGTTGTAATTGCTGAACTTGTTCTAAAGTCATACCTGCTTTAGCATAATTTAATTGTTGCTGAATCTGACTAGTAAAAGTCAGAACCTTTGTCTTCAGTGAACTATCAATTGAACTTGTTCCATGATAAGTTGCCGTCGCCTGATTTTTATTAGTCTTTAAAACTAAATATCCAGCTAACTTATTTTTATTGACGGCCTTTTTGGCTGCGGAAACAGTTGTGATCTTTTGATTCACGTCATCCTTATTAGCTTTGATAAATTGCTCTCGCATGGCAGTTTCTTTACTAATAACGGCGATATCTGAACCACTCTCAGCACCATTATAGCTGACATATCCTGCACCCATACTGATACCGAAAATAATAAATGGTCCTAAGATCAACGCCACAAAACTCCAAGATTTAATCTGTCTTAAAAAAGTTTCAAAGGTTACGATCCATAATTTATTCATTGATGACACCTGCCTTCATTCTGAATATTTCATTTAATGACGGCGGTTGCTGACTGAATTCTTCGATATATTTTCCATCAGTTAATTTTTCAAAAATTTCATTTCCAGCCTTTTCATCAGCCAATTCTAATAAATATTTATTAGGATCACGCACAACTACCGAGGAAACTTGGGGCAATTGTTCTAATTGTTCTTTAGTCCAATCAGTTGTAACGAATAAATGTGTCTTACCAAAGGAATTTCTAACATCACTGACGGTTCCATCTAAAACAATTTCTCCATTTTTTAGCATTACTAATTTATCGCAAAGTTCTTCAACATTTTCCATATCATGACTGGAAAAAATAATTGCTGCACCCTTTTTCTTAGCTTCAAAAATAGCTTGCTTCAATAAATCAGCATTAACAGGATCAAGTCCGCTAAAAGGTTCATCTAAAATGATCAGCTTAGGATCATGGATCATCGTACATATCAATTGGACCTTCTGCTGATTACCTTTAGATAACGATTTGATTTTATCTTTCTTAGAACCTTTAACAGCAAATTTTTTTAGCCATTCGTCAATTTTGGGTCTGATTTCTTTAGCTGGACGATTTTTCAATCTTGCCAAATAGACGATTTGTTGCTCAACAGTCAATTTGGGCATCAAACTTCTTTCCTCAGGCAAATAACCAATTTGATCAAAAACATTATTAGTTATTGGCTCATTTTCCCAAGTAATCTCACCATCGTATTGTAAAAAATCTAAGATACTATGAAAAGTCGTCGATTTACCAGCACCATTTTGACCGATCAGACCGAGTATCTGTCCATTTTTTACCGTAAAATTTATGTCATTCAATGCTTTAACAGTTTTAAACTCTTTACTAACATGTTTTACCTCAAGCATAAGAACCCCCTCTTTATAATCTTTTTTAAGTGTATCGTATATCCTTTTTTTCACCTAATAATGTGGTAATATTTATTTTGTTGTTCGGGGGATATAAAAATGTCTAATAAACAAAAGGGATTCTTTTACGCTATTGCTGGTCCATTCTTATGGGGGATCTCGGGCAGTGTAGCGCAATACTTATTTAACACGCAACGAATATCAACACACTGGCTAGTTGGATTAAGATTGATCGTCGCTGGATTTTTACTGATCGTCTGGTGTGGTGTCAGCATGAAATCAGAAATCTTCAAAATATTAAAACGCCCACGATATATTTTCCAGCTATTATGTTTTGGACTTTTGGGAATGTTGCCAGCACAATACACATACTTCATGGCGATAAAATATGGAAATGCTCCAACCGCAACTGTTCTACAGTTCTTAGGACCACTATTCATAATCATATATTTATCGATCCGACAAATGCATATGCCCAGAAGGATCGATATCGTTTCAATCTTTTTAGCACTGCTGGGAACATATTTATTAGTAACACATGGTCATATGAACCAATTAGCACTTTCACCTTTAGCAGTTTTGTGGGGAGTTGGGTCTGGACTTAGTCAAGCTTCCTATACACTTTTGCCCAGAGAACTGTTAAAAAAATTCGACGCTCGAATAGTTACTGGCTGGTCAATGTTACTTGGCGGAATAGTCTTCGCCCCAGTCGCACATCTTAATCAAGTACCTAGTTTAAATCTGACATCTTGGATCGCCATTATTTTCATAATTACCGGCGGAACAATGTTCTCTTATTTATTCTATCTACAAAGCCTAAATTACTTAACCGCCACAACAACTGGTATGTTGAGTGCATTTGAACCATTAACTGCAACTATTTTGGCAGTTACGATTTTGAACACTCATGTAGGACCTGCAGAAATTGTTGGCGCCCTTTTAATATTAGCCATTACCTTCTTACAGGCATTGCCTAAACAATTATTCGTTCGTCGGCATGATAAGGTTCACCCGTAGTTGACATATAACAAAAAAAACAAAATGGATCCAACATAAATCTGAAAGATTTAGTTGAATCCATTTTTTTGTGTAAAAGATATGATGAACCATTTAAAGTAGGCAATTATTCATATCCCTAGTAAGTAGTCCATATTCGTCTTATATCATGCTATTTAGCCACTGAGTATGAATAAATCTGTCAGCTGTGAATTTCAAAATCGAGAGTTGATACCTTGGATCAACTCGGTCCCACAGCAGACAGAATTTCTTCATGTTCAGTGGCGGAACCTTTAAGCTTGTTTTGTTGGATAGATAGTAAATTCGTTAACATTAACTTCTTCTGGTTGATCGATTGCAAAGTTTACAACCCTAGCAATTGAAATTGGAGCAATACCAACTTGATCATACAAAGCATCCATACCTTTTTTGGCATCTTTATCAGTGATCGTATGAAGTAATTCCGTATTGATAGCAGCTGGATAAAGTGTTGAAGTTCTAATATTTGTACCTTCTTGAGCACTTTCCGTTCTAATGACTTCCATCAAATTTCTTACAGCAAACTTAGTTGCTCCATAAACACCTGCTCCTGGAAAACTCTTAATACCAGCAACTGATGAAGTTGTAATAATATGACCATGTTTTTGTGCAACAAAGTCTGGCATTACAGCAGCAACACCATTCAAGACACCTTTTAAATTAATATCGATCATGTCATTCCATTCATCCGTATGTAAAGCACTGATCGGTGAAGTTGGCATAATTCCAGCATTATTAAAGATTACATCTAACGTACCGAATTTGTCTTTTGCCAATTGAACTAAAGACTTAACTTCTTCTGGATCACGAACATCAGTTACTTGATAGGCAGCCTCTCCGCCATCTGCTTCAATATCTTTTACTATTTTACTTAATTTTTCTTCACGTCTAGCACCAAGAACCACCTTAGCACCATTACTTGCTAAAAGTTTTGCGGTTGCTTCACCAATACCTGATGATGCACCTGTAATTACTACTACCTTATTTTCGACTGTCATATATTTCTCCTATTTACCTAATTTATCGTATTCTTCATCTGTAACTTTTTCTAACCATTCTGATGTACCTTTTGTAATAGCAACATGACTAAACCAGCTATCCTTAGTTGCACCATGCCAATGTTTAACACCATCATGAATTGCGACTACATCGCCTTGTTTCAATAATTGTGCCGGCTTACCTTCCTCCTGGTACCAACCTTCGCCACCTGTTACCAAAAGAATTTGGAATCCATCATGATGAATATGCCAATCATTGCGGCATCCCGGTTCAAAAGTGACATTACCGACATTAACATCGATGTTATCGTCTGATGGTACAAGATTCTTTAAATAACTTTGACCAATAAAATACTTGGCATAGGCTTCATTTTTATCTCCAACTGGAAATACACCTTCATTTTTTAATTCTTCAAATTTTGCCATTATATATACTTCCTTTTTCTCGTCTAATTGATTACGAGATTCATTAAACACCTTAAAGTTAACTTTAAGGCAAGGAGTTTTTTGAAATTTTTTTGAAATACCCAAACTAATCGGAAATTAAAAAAGGAAACAGCCAGCAGTGATAGTGGAGTTAGCGATTCATCGCTTACTCCACAGGACGTATTTTAAGATTCGCGCACTTTGCGAAGCTTAAAATCGAGAGTTGATACCTAGGATCAACTCGGTCCCACAGCAGGCTGTTTCCTTTTTTAATTGTAGATGGCATCTCTATTCATGATGATTCAATCTTTTCAAATACGCGGCAAAGCTCTCGCTATCCTCGATATGTCCGTTAACCTTGCCTTTGTACCAATCCAATTTATCGTTCAAAATCGTCCAACTATTTTGTAAGTTCTCAAATTCTTTTTCAAAATTATTTCTAACATCTTCCAACAAGGCAACACGTTTGTCGATCGTCGAATCACCTTCAGCACGCCAAACAACGTATTGTTTTAATTGCTCGATCGTCATCCCCGTACTCTTCAAATGAAGTAAAAATTTTATCCAGCTAGCATCTTGGTCAGTATAGTAGCGTAATCCATTTTCAGTACGATGCGGACTGATCAAACCTTCTTTTTCGTAATATCTCAAAGTTGGACTACTCAAACCAGTTAATTCAGCAAAATCACCGATCCGATATTTCTTTTCTATTTTTGTATCCATAAAAGTGCCTCTTCTTAATTAAAGTTGGCTTTAAGTTTAACACTAATTACAAATCAACACCACCATCGACCCGTAAAACTTGTCCCGTAACAAAATCATTTTGCATCAAGTAAAGATAAGCACTAGCGACTTCTTCGATCGTAGCAACACGTTTCAAAGGCACACCACTAGAAAAGTCACTGACTTGTTTTTGCACAGCTTCACTAGACATATCACGCCACAATCCAGTTGGGGTCCAGGTTGGTGAAACGGCGTTGATCCTTTTATCAGGAGCTAATTCGACACCTAATCCGGCCACTAACGTATTAATTGCCTGATTGCCAATAATTGCACCCGATGCGTCGTAAGGATGACCACCAGATCCTGAAGTTAAAATCATTGAACCTGACTTATTTAAGTGTTTGGCAGCAATTTTTACCAATTGTAAATTGGCGAAGAACTTATCTTCGATCGTCTTTCTGATCAATTCCATAGAACTATCCAAAAATCCGCCTCCCATGGCACCTCCAAGAGTAGAAACGATATGGTCAAAATTTTTATCATCAAAAAAGTTTTCTAAGTCAGATTTATTTTGAGCATTCAACGCAATGCCCGCAATATCCGTTTCTTCTGCAAATTTTTTAGTCCTATCAAAATCATGTCCAATAACCGTAACTTTAGCATCTAATTTTTTAGCATCCAGTGCCACTTGTTTGCCAAATCCTGAAGTGCCACCAACTATAAGAATTTTTTTATTAGTTAATTTCATTTTAATAACTTCCTATTCTGACGACTTGAGTGCTCCGATCATATCGATATGTTGTAATTTTTTGTGAGTTATCAACATAACAATGACCGTAAAAATAATCATTAATACCGTGGCAACTACATATCCTGTTAAATGAATAGTCAGAGGAAAGATGACTAGTTCAGTAGAAGCCTGATTGAGAATATAGGCGGTCAATAAATTACCTACCCCGTAGCCCACAATGATTCCTAAAATTGTCAAAACAATATTCTCACGCACAATATACATCGTTACTTCTTTATCATAAAATCCTAAAACTTTGATAGTCGATAATTCTCTGATACGTTCAGAAACATTAATATTAGTTAAATTATATAAAACAACAAAAGATAAAATTCCTGACAACAAAATGAAAATCAGAATAATGGGATTTAGTGATGAAGTCATTTTTGAAATTGTCGATTGTTGGTCATAAGTATAACTAGTTCCTAGGGCTTTACCTTTTTTTAATAAAGCATTGGCCAAACTATTTCTCTGATCAGATGTCTGTTTGTCCAAATGAAGTAAGAGAGTATTTGACTTCGGCTGTTTGCCAAACATACTTTGATACGTTGACTTATTAAGGTATAAAAAGTGGCCAACAAAGTTTTCTGTTATAGCTGAAACTTTGATGGAATGAGTTTTTCCAGTTGTTTTAACTTTAATACTGTCACCTGCTTTAACATCTAAAACAGTCGCCATTTTTTTAGTTAAAATAACCTGATCATTTTTCAATTTCAAAGTCTTATTAGTTCCATCTTTTAAATGAATATATTTAGAAAAATCCTTATTTTCAGGTGTATAAAAATTTACATCGTTTACTTGTTTTCCTGAATGATAGACTTTCCCGGTTGTCGCATGAATCGCAGCACTGCTTTGATATTGTTTATTATCCTGCAGGACTTTTAAAGTTTTATTCAGATTATTAGTTTTAACAACCGCTTGATAATCAAAAATTTCTCCATATTGGCGAGTGCCACTAGCTCCAATAGAATTCTGAATACCAAAACCAGTCAAAATCAAAGCCGTTCCCCCAGCTATACCGATAATGGTCATAAACATTCTTGATTTAAATCTAAAAAGATTTCGATAACTGACTTTCCGATTGAAACTTAGACGATTCCAAAAAGGTTTGATTCTTTCTAGTAAAATCTTTTTAGCCGACTTTGGAGCTTTGGGACGCATCAACGCTGAAGGTCCTTCTGATAACTCTTGTCGAACAACGATCATTGCCGCACCGACTGTTGCTAATAAAGAGAATAACAATGCTAATGAGGCAGTGATCCACTGAAATTTAACATCCCATGTCAAAGGAATGTACTGCTTATACAATGCTAAGACGATTCTCGGCAGGCTAACGTTACCAATAACCGCACCAAGTATCGTTCCAATCAATCCAGCGGTCAAAGCATAGTAAAAATAATTTTTAGATATTTCCCACTTTGTATATCCCAAGGCTTTAAAAGTTCCAATTTGACTTCTAGCTTCTTCGATCATTCTAGTTACAGTCGTGAAAGTGATCAACGCCGCAATTAGGAAGAAAAAGACTGGGAAAACGTTGGCAATAGCTGCAATTCGATCAGAACTTTCACCATATGCCGAAAATCCTGGCAGATCTTCTCTAGTTTGGAAAATATAACTTGTTTTAGTCTGCTTCTTTAAATTTTGTAGAGCTGAATTTAATTTTTGTTCTTGAAGATTCAATTTATTCAATTGTGAACTAACGTCCATCCCTGAAGCTTGAGCTAAAGTAAGCTGACTTTTGGCCGTATTTAATTTTTCCTGTTGCTGTTCTAAAACTGATTTAGAATCATTATAAAGATCGGCGCTTCTATCTTTAGCACGTTTCTTAAATTTATCTTCTAAAATAGTCTTTTTAGAATTAACAGCATCTTTATAACTATCACTAAAGGTATTCTTATTTTGAAGATTTTTAAAACGAATATTGAGCTGTGTTGCCACTTTTAAATTCATTTGATTATTAGGAACATAAGCAAATAAACGGACAGTGCCATCGCCTACATTGCTTGATCCACGAGACTCATTTTCAATATATTGTGGTGAACTAGCAAAACCAACAATTTTATAAGAACGCTTTTTCAAATCAGCAGATTTATTAAAAGTAAATTTCTGACCTATTTTATAATTATATTTAGTCTGCGCCTGCTGATCCAAAATGATTTCGTTATCTTTTCTAGGTAAACGACCACTGCGAACGATCAAATTATTTTGATCGTTTTTTTTATCATACCCATATAAAGAAACCGCTAATCCTTTACCACCAACAACTTGTTTGTATTTCGCAGCTTCTACTTTAGCATCTTTAATAGAAGCTATTTTAAGATCCTTCTTGGTAAAACCTGTCGTTGAATTCATTTGAATATCAGACAATTTATTTTCAACGACTGTCTTATTTAAAGAATCATTTAAACTAGGTCCGGCAGCTTTAACACCGACAAAAATCAAGACACCAAGCATGATGATCAAGATAATAGCGATAAAGCGTCCCTTAGATTTACCAATATCACGCCACATATTTTTAGTTAAAGGTTTCATTTTCGACACCTACCATTCTATGTCTTGGACAGGTTTAGGATTTTTATTATCTTCAACTGAACGAACCTTCGCATCGTTGATCCGGATAATTCTATCAGCCATACTTGCTAAAGCTGAATTATGAGTAATAATAATGACCGTCTTATTATCTTTATGACTAGCATCTTGTAATAAAGTTAAAACTTGCTTACCAGTTTCATAATCAAGCGCACCTGTTGGTTCATCGCACAATAACAATTTAGGATTTTTAGCCAAAGCACGCGCAATAGCAACACGTTGTTGTTCACCACCAGATAATTGTGACGGAAAGTTATCGATTCGATCACTCAATCCTACTTGGTTTAAAACCGTAACTGGATCTAGTGCGTCATCAACAATTGCTGAAGCCAGCTCCACATTTTCCTTAGTAGTTAAATTAGGGATCAAATTATAAAATTGAAAAACAAAGCCGACATCATTACGGCGATATTCCGTCAATTGACGTTCAGAAAATTTTCCAATATCAGTTCCATCAATGATAATTTCCCCATCACTAGGAGAATCCATTCCCCCTAATATATTTAAAACCGTTGATTTTCCTGCACCACTAGGTCCCAAAATTACAGTTAACTTACCTTTTTCCACTTCAAAAGATAAATCATTATTGGCGACAATCTCGGTTTCTCCCATTTGGTATCTTTTAAACTCATTTTTCACTTCAATATATGCCATGTTATCCACCTAACTTAACAAAAAAAGGCTGGACTAGTCGTCACAACCTTTAATTTTAAAATATCATAATTATTATAGCATTTTTTAATCTTCAGCTTTAATGCTTTCTTGAAGCAATTTATCAACATTACGAGTTGCCGGTACTAAGAACGTGAATAACCCGCATAATAATGTACCAACGCCTCCAATAACAAATAACATATTAACTCCAATTTTATCTGCTAAAGGTCCGGCAAAAATAAGTCCCACCGGTCCAGCAATACTCATTAAAGAATTCAATATCCCTAACACTCGGCCCAAATTTTCAGGTGGATAACTTTGTTGAATCATAGCCATCAGTAAAGTATTAAAAAATGGAGTTGCCATTCCAGCAATCGTATTTAAAACGATGAACCAGATAAAGCCCTTTTGATTTCCCGGTAAAAAGCCGCTAGCACCAAAAGCGATCCCCATAATCAGCATTGATAACAAAATTGGTTTCATACGATCAGACCAATTCCCTAAAAACCCGATAACAGCCCCTCCAGCAAACATACCACCTGAATAAACAACCTCAATAATACCAGCTTGAGCAACTGTACCTTTAAAGTACGACATAGTCATCAATGGATACAAACTAGCCGCTGGCATGAACAATAGAGTAAATACCATTCCCATTAAAGTGATATACCAAAGTCCCTTATTATTCCTTAATTGATTCAGACCAAATTTAACATCAGATAAAATATTTATCTTTTCATCAAAAACAGGATGTTCAGGAATTTTGACAAACAAAATAATTGTTACTCCAATAATTGCTCCAACGACATCTAATAAAATCAACATTGTGATTGGAACTATTGAAAATAAGAATGCTCCTAAAGCCGGCGCAATGATCATATTAGCCGACTGGATCATCCCTAATTGTCCATTCATTCTAGTTACTTCTTTTGCAGGTACCATGGTAGGTACTATCGACTGGATCGTCGGCATTTGAAAAGTTTGAGCAATCGAGCGCATCAATAGTGAAACAAAAATCAACCATAGTGGAAAATCTTTATTAACCATTCCTACGACCGCTAAAATAATTGCGATCACTGCGGCAACAATATCAGGCACGATCAGTAAAACTTTTTTGTTAGTTCGATCAACAAATGGTCCAATTAATGGACTCAACAAAACCATTGGCAGCATTCCTAGAAGAGTAGCAAAGCTCAAAATAGTAGCTGATCCAGTTTGTTTGGTCAAATACCAGATAATTGCATATTGCACCACCATGCTAGTAATACCTGAGAAAAACTGACCTAATAAAAAGATATTAATATTACGACGCCAATTAGGAATCGCAAATACTTCCTCTGTCAAAAAATCCCCTCCTTATCCCTTTCTAAACACAGGAGTTTGATTTTCTCATGATTAGGTATTTTCTGTCAAGAACAAATTTTGTTTGAGTTGGTGGGAGGGTGCCGCCTCCGATTTTTGGTAATTCCACCTGTTGTGTGGACCGTTTTCAGCCGAGGTCTGAAAACTCGCTTTTAAGCTTTGCTAACGCAAATCTTAAAAGTCGTCCGTGGAGTAAGAACGGAAAACCACCGTTCAACTCCACACTCACAACTGGTTCCATTACCAAAAATCTCCGGCTTAGTTGGATCTGTATTTTTAATATCCACTGTTTAATTCTGGAAATAATCAGATACTAAACTGTATAGAAAACTAATTCAGCATCTAAACTAATTACACAAAAATAAAAAAAGAGGTAGAAAAAAAGGTCACAGATAAATTTTCCAGCCGTGAAAGTTATCTTAGGGTGGCGAATTTCCACCCTTAGATAACAGACATATTTGAGATTTACGAACTTTGTAAAGCTCAAATATGAGGTTCAAGACCGAGGCTTGAACCGGTCCCATGGCAGGAAAATTTATCTGTGACCGACATCCAAAATCAAAAAAAGAAGTCACGATCCAAAATCGGATCACAACTTCTCCTAAAAAATCTACCAAATATTTACTCTCTTATCCGGTTCCAACCACATACCGTCTTTTGAAGTAATATCAAATGCGGCATAAAATTCGTCCATATTTTGTGCTTGAACATTAGCACGTAATGGACCTGGTGCATGAACATCAGTCGAAAGTAATAATTCATTAAACTGTTTTGTAGCCTTTAATCTCCAGACTCTTGCCCAGTTAATAAAGAACTTTTGTACATCATAATCATCTTCTGATTTTGCGGCTTCTAAAGCACAACGAAGTCCACCATCATCAGCAACATTTTCACTGACAACTAATTTACCATTAACTTTACTACCGGCATAAGGAATACCGTCAAACTGATCGATCACTTTTTGAGTAAGTTCTTGGAATTTCTTGTAATCTTCATCAGTCCACCAGTTATTCATATTTCCGTATTCATCAAATTGAGCTCCGTTATTATCAAACGCATGAGAAATTTCGTGCGCAATAACAGCTCCGATACCACCGTAATTCTCACTACTTAATTGATCCAAGCTATAAAATGGCGCTTGCAAAATAGCAGCTGGGAAAGTGATGTCATTTCTTGAAGGATCATAACAAGCATTAACCATATGTCCTGGCATCAACCATTTCTTACGATCAACCGGTTTGCTGTATTGATCCAATGAATTTTGTCTGAAAATCTTTCTAATTGCGATAATATTTTCATACAATGATTCGTTTTCATTAATGCTGATCTTCTTGTAAACATCGTCAATTTTGTTAGGATATCCAACCTTGACTTCGATCTTATCCAATTTAACGATAGCCTTTTGCTTAGTGGCCTCACTTAACCAAGTATTGTCACTAATACGTTGTTCATAAATAGCAATCATCTTTTTGATCATATTGGCAACGTCTTTTTTAGCAGCTTCACCAAAGTATTTTTCACCATAGTAAACACCAACAACTTGGCTAAAAATACCAGCAGCCCTGTGATAAGCATACTTAGTTCTATTCTGTAATTCCTTAGCACCGCTCAAAGCTAAATTGTATTCGCCAATAGTCTGACGGAATTCTTCGTCCAAATTAGAAGCATTGCCTGTTAGATAGTTAACTAGCATCCAAGCTTTTAAATTTTCAAAAGTATCATCATTAACTAACTTATTTAAATTATCCAAATAACGTGGTTCAGTGATAATAACTTTTTCAGGAGTAGCGTTGATCAAATCTTCTACTTGTTGCTTCAAATCAAGATTTTCTGATTTTTCAATATATTCTGAAAAGTCGATTGGATTATAAATCTTTGTATAATCAGCCCATTCCTCTGAACTCTTAACAATTGGGACCAATGACTTATCAAAGATCAATGCTTTTTCAACGATCTCTTTAGCCTCATCCAAATCATAGCCGATCATTGAAAGAAGACGTCTGGAAACCTCTGCAAATTTAGCTAACAATTGCTTACCGGATTCATTTTTCTCATCATAATAAGTTTTATCTGGAAGGATCAATCCAGCTCCGCCAATGTAAACAACATTTTTAGAAGTATCTTTCATGTCAGCATCAACATCAACGTCGATCGGCAATGGAAAACCATCCCTAGAAAAGTCAGCTAAGCCCTCACTTAGTTCCTTAACATTATTTAAATCTGTAATTCTTTGAATATCTTTCAAGATTGGTTGATGATGAAACTTATTCAAATGTTCAACATTATTTGCCAAACGATACAATTTAACAGCTTGTAATAACAAGTCATTATTTGTTTTTTCCTCATCATTAGCAAATTCATGAAAATCCTTCATCAATGCCTTTTCAACACCCTCATCAAGATCCATGAATCCACCAGTTCTTGGTTTATCTGATGGTATTTCAGCCTTTTCTTGCCAAGCACCATTAACAGCCAAGTACAGATTCTCTTTATAATCAGTAGGTTTAGCATCAACCATATCGCCAGAACCACCAATAATCTTACTAGTAAACATATATACACCACCATGCGATTTTATAACTACTATATCACTCTTTGTTTTTCATTAAAAAAATTATGAGCCACAAAGCACGCCAAAAAAGGAATTAAAAAAGTACATCTCATGATGTACTTAGAATTTTTTAAAATATTTAATTGAATAGTTTTTAAATATGTAACAGGAATAGCTTTTTCTGCACAACTAAATCTTTCAAACTATCAAAATTACCAAAAAATCTAATCAAATAGTTTTCAGACTTAAAAAACAAAATAAGCTGGAGGTTTTGAGTAATGGAACCAGTTGTGAGTGTGGAGTTGAACGGCGATTTTCCGTTCTTACTCCACGGACGACTTTTAAGATTTGCGTTAGCAAAGCTTAAAAGCGAGTTTTCAGACCTAGGCTGAAAACGGTCCACACAACAGGTGGAATTACTCAAAACCGGAAGCGGCAGTAAACGCGTAAAAATCAACAGGGCTCTGCGCTTACTACGCCTAGTGCTTGCACCATCTTCGCTGGTACAAGATACAACAATCGATTCTTAAACGCGTAAAAATCAACAGGGTTCTGTGCTTACTACGCCTAGTGCTTGCACCATCTTCGCTGGTACAAGCACTAGGCTAGGTAATGCTCAAACCCTAACCGTTGATTTTTACGCCCTATCTAATAACACTAACCGAAACACGAGCATTATTAACAATTTTAGCGGCTTGTGAACCGATAGTATTACGATAACGGTTCTTTTCCTCAACCCCAACAATAACCAAATCTGGAGTAAACTTAGGAATCACCTTTTCAACTATCGATTGACCAGGACTGCCTTCTGTTACCATCAAGTGAACATTCTTTACACCAAATGTTTCAGCCTTTTTACCATACATTTCAAGCAATTCTTTAATCTGATTACGACGCTCAGATAATACATCTGGATCTAGCGATTGAAAAATGTTTAAATCACCAATTTCCAATACTGATACGATCCCTAATTCGGAATTATAATGTTTGGCTAATGAACAAGCATAATTAAAAGCATTCTTTGATGATGCAAAATCATCAGAATCCACACAAATCAAAATCTTTTCATATTCAATTTTCTTTACTTTATAATCACGTACTTCATCCATCTTAAGTGAGCCTCCTATTTTTAAAAATCTCGGCCTTTATTAGCTTCAAAGTATTTATCAAAGCGCTTTACATAATTATGGAACATATATGTTAGTAACATCCAGCGCTTAAATGACTTATCTTTGTCATAAAAGACCGTTGTACCTGTACGTTCTTGCTTGATCAATTCTTCGGCGTAACGACTTGCCTCATTGTCAGCAGCATATTTTCTCAAAACCTTAATAGGTACGCCTAACCAAAGTTTGTGTTGAGCTTTATTTTTATTAGCATAGACGGTTGGCTTATTATCCAAGTCGCCTTCAACATAATCTTCAACTAAGTATTGTGCTAAATTATAGCCATTCAAGGTAACAAAGAAACTGCTTCGACCTTGACGCAAGTTGATCTCAAAGAATTTAAAAGTTTGATCTCTTGAATCATACTTCATATCGAAGTTGGCGAAGCCGGTAAATTCCATATCTTCAAGAAATTTTTGAACTTGATCATAAACATCTTGATTGAATTCAGGAACAATGGCTACATAATTACCAATCGACTGTGGAGTTGGATCTTCCAAGATCGGGTGGCCTAAACACATCATCTTAACATGATGATTACTATCAACATACGCATTTAAAACTCGCATGTTGGAGTCATCCCCAGGAATAAAATCCTGTAAGATTAGGTCAGAAGTATAACCGTTATCATATATTTTAGCAACAGTATTATTAAATTCTTCATCTGAATGAACTGTAAATGCTTTTTTACGTCCTTCAAAATGGATGTCAAGCCATTCCACACTGTTTGCCGGCTTTAAAGCTGCTGGATATGAAAATGGAACTTCCATATCAACTTTATCTTGATACATCTTTTTAGTAATTATCTTTGTCTTTGGATGTGGCAGGTTATGTTCGTCAGCGATTTTATAAAAGTTTTCTTTATCGTTTAACGACTTTAATAGATCATAATCAACATAAGGACATACAAAAGTTTTAGACAGTTCCTCTTTATGCTTACTAATAAGTTCAGCATAACCGTCGCCACATGAGATCAAAATAACAGGTTCCTCATGGTTTTCATAAACTTTCGCAATTTCACGCATCTTTTCAATAAATACTGGATCTTCAGAAAATCCGGGATTAATAGTTACATTAACAATCTTAGTAAAACGAGTAGGTGCAAGTTGAGCGCTTGCATATGCTTGTACAGCACCACCGCCATAAACTTCATGGAAAGCACGTGCCATACCATAAACGTTCATATCACTACCTAATAATATCGGCGTGAATTTCTTTCCTGACTTAGTTTCGATAAGGATCAACCTCTTACTTTTATTAATTCATATTTAAAATTTTACACACATTTCAAACAAAATTATAACATATTCAACCAGCACTTCGATAAAACGCTAATTAATTATCATTTTGTGAAACATATAAGAGGATGTAGCTTTCACCACATCCTCTTACATATTTATTGAAACGCGTGATATAAGGCAGAGACCTCCGCTTAGCTACAAACATCGAACAATTGAAAGTACACAATTATTCGATGTTTTAGGCTATGCTCAGTCTCTAACCGCCTTATATCACGCTCTTTTAACTTTAGGGTCAACGTTTGGTTTATTTCCATCATTAATGAAAAATACTTTATACCAAATCAAAAAAGTATAAATCGTCCAAATTTTACGGCGATCATCATTTTTATTATTATAAAATCCATCTAACATCTTTAAAATTTGCTCTTGATCAAAGAATTCACCAACAAATTCTTCACTGAATAAATCTCTAAGTTGTTGATAAACTTTTTTTGAGTGAATCCAATCTCTGATAGGGACTGGGAAACCTAACTTTTTACGTTTAGCCCATTCACTTGGCAACGCTTTTTGTGCTGCCACTCTTAAAGCGTACTTACTATCTTTACGATTCAACAAATATTTTGTCGGAATTTCTTCTGCAACTTGGGCAACTTCTTTATCTAAGAAAGGTACTCTAAGTTCCATCGAATTAGCCATGCTCATTTTATCAGCTTTTAATAGGATATCGTTTGACATAAACTGATGTACATCTAAATACTGCATTTTTTTAACTTCATCATCAAAATCAGCCACTTTACGATAACTGCGCATAACTATATCTTTAACCGATCTAGACTTCTCATAATCTGGTTTAACTATATCAGAAGCCTCTTGCTCACTAAAAACCTTAGCTTCACCAATAAAGAACTCTTCAGCTTTAGCTGTTGATTCATATAGATGCAATCGGCCGGGGAAATTAGGCATTTTCTGTAAACCATGTGCAAGTTTGTAACGAGTATTTTGAGGTAATTTCTTCAAACCTGCCGCAAAAGCTCGAATAACTTTAGATTTAGAGTGGTCGCCGTAGTTAGCATATCCGGCGAATAATTCATCTGCTCCTTCACCAGAAAGAATGACTGTAACATCTTTGCTGGCTAACTTGGTTAAAAAGTACAACGGTACACATGAAGGATTGGCATCCGGTTCATCCATATAATATTGAATTAACGGCATTGCCTTTATAGCTTCGTTTTTCGTCACGATCCCACGAGTATTTTTTAAACCTAAATTATCGGCTAATTCTTTAGCGGCGCTGCCTTCTTCGTAAGTATTTGTATCAAAGTCAATTGAATAAGTATGCTCTGGTTTCAAAATAGCTGTTATATAACTTGAATCAACACCACTAGACAATAACGATCCAACAGGAACATCACTTATCGAATGAGCTTTAACTGATTCATGGATCGACTGATCAATTTTTTTAACTGTATCCTCAAAACTCAACTGATTTTCTTTAAAATGAATATCCCAATATTTTTTGATACTGAGTTTGCCACTCTTATATGTAAAATAGTGACCTTCAGGAATACGAAAAACATTTTTGAAGAAGGTTTCATTTAAAGCCGAATACTGAAAAGTTAAATATGGTTTCAAAGCTGACTTATTCAATTCTTTTTCAAAATTAGGCTGTTTCAAAAAGGATTTGATCTCAGATCCAAAAATAAATGTGCCTTGACGGTTGTAATAATACAAAGGTTTAATGCCAAAGAAATCTCTAGCACCTGTAATGTCGCCTGTTTCTAGATTATAAATGACAAAGGCGAACATCCCCCGGATTTTTTTAAGGAGATCAACGATCCCCCACTCTTCAAACCCATGCAACAAAACTTCTGTATCCGTATTAGTTCTGAATTGATGACCTTTTTTCTTCAACTCTTCTTGAATAATTTGATAATTATAAATTTCACCATTAAAAATAATGGCTTTACTATTATCTTCATTATAAATAGGTTGCGAACCGCTCTTCACATCAATAATACTCAAGCGACGAAAACCTAGTGCAACGTTGCCGTTGATCAGTTCACCTGAACTATTTGGACCACGATGTTTAACTGCATCCATCATAGATTCAATTACCGGTTGTTTATCAGCAATCTTTTTATCTACGAATCCGACAATTCCACACATATTTATTTCTCCTATATCTCAAAACTTACATACCTAGTTGCTGCTCCGTAACCAAATATTTGTAGTCGCAATTTATCTGGGTCAATATTAATAAAATAACCTGATAATTCGGATATTTCATTATATCTTCTATCCCATTTTTTATTATAATCAGTTGTTAAACCGTGCTTTTTCCCCATTAAAGCAGAACAGTTTAAGATTATATGGTTAATTCCAGCAACTTTATAATATTTCTCATAATGCATGTGACCACAAATATATGTAGTAACTTTAGAAATACCAGTAGCCGAAAAATCATATCGTAAATCAACTCCAAAATCACCAGTTAACTGATTTTTAACTTGGCCAAGAGTCTTATTGTTAAAAGCAACAAAAATTTGTTGGATCAAATCTCCATTGAAGTTCAAAGCACTTCTGCCGCTCGGGCTGATAATATTAGCATGACCCATGACAACAACGTACTTATCGACTGTATTCTCCAAAACAGCTATTAGATCTTCTAATTGCTGTTCTCTTATTCCACGTACTTTTTTAAAATCATATTTTTTAGAACCGTTATTTAAAATATATGGTATATCACTCGTGTTTAAGAAAATAACTCGTATATCGCCTTTATCAAACCAGCCAACTTTAGAGACAGGATTCAGTCTAAAGATCTTTGATTGTTCAAAATCGGCTTTTGTTACTAAAGTATCGTAATCATCACGTCTAAACGAAGCCGAACTGATAAATCGATGTTCATCATATTTATCATTTTCGTCATGATTACCTTCAATAATATAAAATGGCGACTTGCTATTTTGATAATTTTCAACGACAAAACGTAATAAACCTCGGCTTATCTCTGGTTTATCACTACCGTCGATCAAATCACCTAAGTGGACATTAAGATCAATATTATTATCATCACTGACCGTGTTGCTTTCAATCACGTGACGTACACCATTGATCCCATAATAAGAAGCACTGGCGATCGCTTTGGCATGAGTATCAGTCAAAACAGACATTGTCAGTGTATTATCGGTTATATGAGATTTCACATTATTTTTATAAACATTATTTATATAATCAACCGCAAAAGGTCTTGGTTTCAACCTTCTTAGAAAATTATCAGTTTGTGTTGAGATAAATTCAGATGGTTTTGGATTCAAAACCTTTTTAGCAAAATTTTTAATATTCAATTTACTGTTCTCCCAATACTTCCAATACTAACATTTTTTCAGTGAAAAGAACCAAAAAAACCATCTGTACCGATGGCTTAAATACAATACGATTTAACTGTTAATTCAATAAGATTTGGTAGGCTTTTCTATCGCCTTTATCCTCATCCATAGTAATAATGCCTTTTTCAACAAAACCATTAGCTTTAATGACATGTTGCATAACCAAGTTTTCAGGATGAGTATCGATCCTGACGTCTTCATAACCTAAACTATATGACATTGTCATAAGTTGCTGAATCAAAGCAGCAGATAAATGTTGTCCTTGATGACCTGGTTCTACTGCGATTCTGTGGATGATCGAATAAGTTACATCAGATTCTCCATCCCATTTACCATTAGTTATTTCTTGATAGTTCTTATCGTAGCCCTGTTGGAGAGCAGCCGTTCCTACTACTTCACCATCCAACAATAAAACGTAATTAATACCTTCTTCAAGGTCTTGTTTTAAGATGGCTTCATTGGGATATCCACGTTGCCACTGATCGACACCACGGTCGCGTAAGGTTTTCTTAGCGCCCTCAATAATTTCTATAACTTTTGGCAAATCGTCTTGTTTTGCACGACGTAAGTAAATATTGCTCATTATAGGCCTCCTTGTTCATCAGGCAATTAAAGCAGAAGTCGATGGTAAATAGCAATACTTTTATCTCATTTTTCGAATTTTTTTTGATAAAAGACACCGCTAATAGCAAATAAAATAATCCCATAGACAAATTGCTGTCCGGCGATCGGTAGTAAAGCTTGTAGTGAATGTCCATCTTGCAAGGTTACTATCATTTTAGAAATAGGTGGCAGGATCCAGTTTACATAGTACAAAGTACCACTAGAGCTGTCGGATAATGATAAATACAATAGAATTAAAATCCCGATCTGTCCTATGATAGGATGTTTTTCAAATCGCAATTTTAAAATCATTGCTATTTCTGTACCAACAAAGCCTGATGTCGTAAATAATATAATTAATACCCAATCAGCGGTATTAATAAATGTTAAAACCGCCGTTAAAATATTCATCAACAATAATATAACCGTTTGAACTGAAATATACAGCCAGTAATTATTGATTTTTTGTTTTACATATCGATTATACAACTGATCATTTCTAAAGAAGTTCAATCCGCTAATTAATCCAATTATAAAAGTTAAAATTATAAAAATTTCAGTCTTTTGTAAATTTGATAAACCTAAAGCAGAATCAATTGTAAATTTAATGACTAATAATATAAACAATAGAGATAAATAAAGATAATCTCTAAATATCAGTTTCAAAAAATTATCTACTAAAAATTTAATTTTCAAGGACTCTTGCCCCCTCAAAATTATAATTCAACTCCAGCATTTCTTTAATGATCGAATCTTTTAGTTTCCTAGGAACTTTTAATTCAATCAAATTTTCTACATTTACTTTTAAGTATTGGCTTAAGTTGCTAGGCAAAGCAATCGTATTTGATTTGATCGTAAAGATCAGCATATAGTGAGTTGATTCATTCTGTGATGTTACTTTGATCAAGCTATTATCTTTTAACAAATAGTTACTATCAAAATAACTAACAATACTGTCATCTTGAACCGTGCTAGCAATTACTATTCCCGAATGATTATCGCGTAGATCTTTAATGATATCCAACATATTAGTGATCATTTCACTATTTTGAAACGAGAAAGGCTCATCTAACAACAAAATATTAGGATGACCAACTACTGCCGCCAAAAAGCCAACGCGTTGTTTTAATCCTAATGATAATTGTTGTACCGACCTATCTAAATAAGGTGTCATGCCCATATATGTGACTAATTCTTTTAACTGAGTATCTGAAACAGCTAATTTTCCACTTAACGCTTGAACATCGTGGAGATATTTTTTTACCGTTTTGGTAATTATTTCAGGATTTATTTGAGGTAAATAACCAAATCTTGCTTTAGGAGTGATCTCGATTTTTCCGCTATCGGGAGATTTAAGACCGACCAATGTGTCCAAGAACTGCGTTTTTCCACTACCGTTATCACCTAAAATATAAGCAATTTCATCTTGATACAAAGAAAAGGCTACATGCTTAAATGCAAAGTAACCTTCGTTTTGTAGTGACAGATCTTTTGCTGTCAGCAATTTCATAGTCTATTGCCATTCCTCAATTGCTCTAGCAGACAACCCGATCGATAAGACAGCATCATTTGAAAGAGCATTTCTAACATCAGATACAATCGTATTATCATAAACGGCACCAATTACAGTAAAGGCATATTCAATCAAGTGTAAATCAGTCTTAACCTTATATTCTCCGTCCGCATAAGGATCTTCATGATTATATGTAAAGTTAATATCATGTCCGGAAAGTGAGCCATCAACGTGATTTACTTGTACACGATCATGAAGTTCTTTTAATTTTCTCGTTGGATTTTGTAAAGTGAGTTGATGATCAGACTCATTTTGATAATAGTCTTCTTCAGTCATGTCAAAATATTCTTGAATTGGTTTTCTCAAGATTTCTAAATCATCGATCAATTCATAGACCTTTTTAACATCTAATTTAGTTGATTTCTTCTCAACATCTTTATTATTTTTGTAGATCCAGTCAGCAAATTCACTAATAGTATCAGAATTCATAAATTTTCCTCCGTTATTACGTCCCTATTATACTTAATAAACTCTATTATTTAAAATCACAGCTATCTAAATGATCATTAATAACACCGATCGCCTGTAAAAATGAATAAACTATCGTTGGACCAATAAATTTAAAGCCTGCTTTTTTCAAGCTTTTGCTTATTTTTCTCGATAGCTCATCTTGTGCTGGGATTTCATCCATAGTTTGATAATGATTGATTATTTGTTTATCATCAACAAATTTCCAAATATAATTCGCAAAAGTTTCATTATTATCATGTAGCTTTTTAATTTGTCTAGCATTATTGATAATAGCATTAACTTTCAATTTATTACGAATAATTCCTGGATCATTTAATAATTGTTCTATTTTATCATCTGAATATTTTGACACTTTATCTACATCAAAGTTTTCAAATGCTTTCTTGTAACCTGAACGTCTTTTTAAAATGGTTGCCCAAGACAATCCAGCTTGGGATAATTCTAAACTTAACATCTCAAATAAATAACGTTCATCTTTATCAATTTTACCCCATTCGTTATCGTGATATGCCTGCATTTCTTCTGAACTATCTGCCCACGAACATCTCATTTTTTCACCAATAAAAAAAGGGGCTGAGATATAACTCATCTCAATCCCTTTCTCCTATCTTATAGATTATTATTTAATTTCACCGTTATCAACTGCTGTTCTAACAATAATAACATCAGTTCTGGCATTTCTTGTAACGTATTCAGATACTGAACCAACTAGTAAACGAGTAACAGCGTTCATACCAGTAGAGCCGATCATAATTAAGTCATTTTTATATTCTTCAACGAATTCTTGAGAAATAACAGTCTTTGGTTCACCGAAACGAATGTGGATATCAATGTTATCCGCATTAGCTCCATTAGCAACTGCTTCATCTTTTAATTCGTTTAAATATTTTTGAGCATCTTCAGATAATTGATAAATAACATCCCCATTTAACATTCCACCATGTAAACCGATGAATTGTTTAGTATCGAGGACTGTCAAAACATCAAGATGCCCTTTATTCATTTGTGCAACCTTGACAGCCTTTCTAAAGGCCATTTCAGCTTCCTTTGAGCCGTCAACTGGTACTAAAATTTTTTCATAATCTTGTTCCATAATTTGATCCTCCAATGCTCTTAATGAAAACTCTTTAATGTAAGATTAAAGCATTAATGAGTTTTATTCAATAAATAATACTAAGAAAATGCTGTCAATGCACGAGCCAATTGATTTGCCACCGATTCATAGTTGCTAAAGATCATCTTTTCATCCTCATTATCAATTTGCTGGTTGACCATCTGGGTTGAAAATATACCTGTAAACAATTGTTCGTAATCTTCAAAATTGTCTACAAAATTATTACATAAAACAAAAGTAGGAATTTTCACGGTCCCAGCTATCTTACTCAAATGATAAAGGATCTCATCATGCATAGAATCGGAAGAAATAATATCGGTAGCGGTTATCAAAACATCAGTCGAGCGAATCGTTTGATCCATGCCAGTTATATTTGCCACCCATTCAAATGAAGAACGGAAAATATGTGCATTGATCATCGCAAAGGCTCCTGCCAAAGTTTTTATCGCATCCGAATTTGGCATCGGGTGTATATCTAAATTATACTTCTGATTTATCTTTTCAGTAATATAAACAAGATTATCTTCTAAAAAACTTATCTGTGTTTTATTCAAATGCTCATAATTTTCTTCTGGTTCTAAATTAGCAGAGTAATTTAATAAAACTGTGATCTTAGTATGTCTGGGTAAAACTCGATTTATACCTTCCAAGTTGATTTGATAGGCATTGATCAAAGGATTTTCACCTTCCGGGATCAACTCTTCATTTTCATCATAGATCTTCGCCCCTAGAGCTTGCAACGCCCCAAATCCTCCATCAGCAACCGCTGTTTTACCTAAGCAGATCACAATGTTTTTATGCCCACTTGACACTGCGTCCAGTATGAATTCTCCCAAACCGTGACTAGTGGCATGAAACAAGTCTTTTCTTTTTTTGTTAATCGCCAAGTCCAGACCTACTATTTGTTCTGAATCTATAATTGCGGTATCCTGACTATCAATGCTTGTTACCAAATAACGACCGGTTTTACTTTGCCAAAAGGCGTCAAAAAATGGCAGTTCGACCCATTTGCCACCGATCGTATGTTTAACTAATGCTGGCATACCGTATTCGCTGTCTGTAACTGGCATTGTGACTATTTCGGCATTAGGTAACGCACGAGAAATACCGCTATAAATGGCTTGACCTACTTTACGAGAGCTAACATGGCGATATTTTCCGGGGGCAATGATAAATTTCATGACAAATCTTCCTTTTGTTATAATTGAGATTAGACTAAACGATTGAGGGGCACATACTTATATGGACAATGCTACAAAACAAACACATCGTATTTTAGATCTTGAAGCAGGTATTAACTTTCGTGAATTAGGCGGCTATGAAACAGCTGCTGGTAAGAAAGTTAAGTATCACAAGATCATTCGTTCCGCTGGTTTAGACAAACTAACGGATAATGATTTAAACTTTTTAAGTAATTATGGTTTGAAAACGGATGTCGATTTTCGTTCGCAAACAGAAATTGACAAAAGCCCTGATAGAATACCTACTGGTACTAAATATGTTTCTTTACCAGTTTTTCGTGAGGATTTGACAGAAGCTTCTCAAATTGAAGATTCCGTCATACCAGAAATTGATTTTGATCCAACAAATGGTTATGAACATATGCTAGATGTTTACAAAGAAATTGTAACCGAAGATCAATCTAAAAAGGCATATCGTAACTTTTTTGATGAATTATTAGGTAATTCAAATGACAGTGACGTCTTATTATTCCATTGTAGTGCTGGTAAAGACCGTACGGGTATGGGAGCTGTATTTTTCTTATATACTTTAGGCGTACCTTTACCAACCATTAAACAAGATTATTTATTAACTAATCAGGCTAATAAAGGATATGTAGCTAATATCCTTAAACAAGTTGAGAAACGTGATGCTTCCTTAGTGGAATCGATTCGTGCTCTAATGACTGTTAGTGAAAACTACTTAGCAGTCGCCGAAAGTGTCATTAAGGAAACTTCAGGAAGTCTAAATAATTATATCAGAAATGAATTGCACGTAAGTGAAAATCAGGTTTCTGACCTGCAAAAAATCTATTTACAGTAAATATTGATAATTACTTCTAACTTACATCACATTTTCTTCACATTTATTGATTATTATATATTTGTAAGTTAAAGGAAAGCGAAGAGCACCTTAACTTATGATTCTCCCTGATATTCTTCATGTAAAAAGTATTAATCCTTAAATATACGATAAAACTCAATCTTCCCCCCTGATAATTGAGTTAAAAAAAGACTGAGAGTTTTCTCAGTCAATGAACACCGCAAAGTCCTTGCGGTGTTTTTATTTTGCGGAGCGTGACATAAGGCGGTTAGAGACTGAGCATATCCTAGAATATCGAATAATTGTGCACTTTCAATTGTTCGATATTCGTAGATAAGCGGAGGTCTCTGCCTTATGCCACGCGTTTAAATAATAATCATAATACAACAAGAGGATGTGACTTTCGCATCCTCTTTATTTTGCCTTTTTTAAATCTCGTCAGCTTTGACAAAGGCATTAGTTGATACTCGATAGTAATTAGCTCCATTAATGTTGACGATACGATCAGTTTTATATGATCTACTCTTAGGAAGTTTTACATCTAATTCATTTCCATGTTCATCGTATACATTAGTTTTATTTATAGTATTTAAATTTTCAAAATCATCCATATATGGTTGGACTTTATTTATTTCTATAAATTCATTTGTTGAAAGTCTGTAATACTCATTTCCATTGATCAGAGCAATGCGATCTGTTTTCCAATCAGTAGCTGGACTAAGTGTTCTCGCCTCATTACCTAGGTAATCGACCAAACTTCCGTCACCATCATTAAAAATACTTACTAAACTAGTATCTGTATTTTTATAAAGATAGACATCGCTGGCTTTAACATATTCATTGGGAGCAACCCGATAATATTTCTGACCATTATAAGTAAATTCTTGGTCACTATGCCAAGTTGTATTGATATCCAGTCCTCTATTGGTAATCAAATTACCTTGATCATCATATAGATTGACCTTTTTAGTTGTTGTAGCAATATTATTTTCTTTATTTACTACAGATGGAGCTTAGGGAACTGTTGGAGTTGTGTTACCACTTTCATCTACATAGTCTAATACTGCATTGATAGTTAATGAAGTACCGTGGGATGTTATTGTTTTGCCATTCCAACTCATAATTTCACCGACATTACCATTAATTATCAACGTATTCATAATAAAGCTAGTTATGTAGCCCATATTAAGATTATCTGTTTTTAAATCATACATTTGTGAATATAAACCTATCGCCTGTGCTGCACTATTTTGAACTGGTGATCCATCGCTATGAACCTCACTAAAAGTCGATCCATCAAGTATCAAGTTTTTATCCTTAATCAAATCCTGATAGAAACTATCGCTCAATACACCTTCAACGTCAGTATATCTTATTTTTCCAGTAGGAAATAAAGGATCAGTTGTACTATCTGGTTGAATTGGAATGGTTTCATTAGCAGCTAAATCCCATTTCACGGTTTTGACTAATTTTTTATTTTTATCATATTCATTTACAGTTATATAACTGTCAGGTAAAGCACCAACTTTATAAGTTAAAACGCCAGTTGTTTCATCAAAAGAAATATCATTTTCATCAATGTAGAACGAACGATATCCAGGAACAGTATTCTTAGGTATTCCAGCATGAGTTGGTGTGCTTGGCAATTTTCCATCAGGAGAATTTTGTCCTTTATCAATATAAATGACTTGACTATCTTTGGGACCACCAACACCAATGTAGTGTATTTCATAATTTTCATCAATTGGCAAATATTGAAAGCCAAAATCTAATTCTTTTCCTGATAAGTTTTCACTTAAAACATCAGTTGATCCTTCATTCTCAAGAATTTTTACAACAATATCAGATGCTGAAGAATCCTCCATTCCCTTCAAATAGTCCAATTTATTTAAATAACTATTACCATAGGTAGATTTAGTAAAATCAATCTTACGACCTTGTTCCATAGTACTTAACCAAGTTTTAACTTCACTCTTATAATTACTGTCATTAACTTTTAAATCTTCTTCTGGGAATCGATTATTATCGTTCCCATCACTTTCAATATCTTTCATTGTTAACATAGCATTCGGTGCTTCTGCCATTGGTACAGAGACGCTTTGATTTTTATCAGCGTCAGTTGTGACTGATGCTAGTTGATATTGACTACTAGCATTTTGTTTATAACCTGGTATAGCAACTGACGGTATCGTTATCGTACTCCCACCATCAGCAGTTCAGGTACTACTTTGTAACGTTTCATTGGAAGTTGAATCAACATAGTTAATGGAATAGCTAACTTGATTATCCGTTGTCTGATCACTAACTTGTGTGGATTCATTTTGAGATGGTGTTGCAGTGGGCGTTGCAGTTTTATTCGCACTATCTTGTTCAGCTACTGTTTCAGAATCACTTGTTGGATTTGAAACTGTATCAGCTTTAACGTTGTTGCCAGAATTAGTTGTTAAAAGCAGTCCTCCAGCTAACGATAAGGTTGAAAATAGTATCCATCTTTTTCTATTTCCCTGATTATTTCCCATGATAATCTGCCTTCTTTATGTTCATGAAATTTATTATAGTTCTTTACATACAAAAAGAGACGTGAAATGAAAATTTCACGTCTCTTTTTTTGAAGTTTTAATCATGAAGGATAAATGTATGATTTTTACCAAATACATTTTGAGCATAGACTGCTAAAATAATTGCTGCAAAAGCGGCAGTTAATACGGCATATCGAACTTGTAACATAAATAGTAACATCAATATTACTACTCCCACAGCTACTAATGCAGTTAATCCTAATTTATTTACAACTTGATTTGTCATAATTATCCACCCACCTTATTATTTTTCAATCTCTCTACATGTCGAGAGTAACATGTGAAATACTCTTTTTCAACCCCTTACATTCAACATTTTTCAAGTTACAGTAATCGGTTACATCAAAGCGTTACAAGGGTTCATTGGCAATACACAAGATTAGACATTCTAATATTCACAATCTTTGCTTTCATACGTTTTCATTCAATATATTTGATATTTTCTAAATATTTTATTAGAAATGGTTTAAATAATTAATTTTTGGTTCATTATTTAAATCCAACAAAAAAAGCCAACTGACCTTACGTCAAATGACTTTTTTGTTAATTTATTTTACATCCCATTTCCAGTTTTCTACTTCTGGAAGGTCTGTACCATATTCACGGATAAATTTATTATGTTTATCAATTTCAGCTTCCATTTCATCAGCAAATTTATCAGCTTTGTCACCATAAACAGCGGTAGCAACTTCTTCTGCCAAGTGGAAACGATCCAATTCATTAACAACACGCATATCGAATGGTGTAGTAATGTCACCATTTTCACGGTAGCCATGAACAAATAAATTGTGATTGTCACGATCAAAGAAGATATCTTTAATGATGTCTTCAAAACCATGGAAAGCGAACAATACTGGTTTGTCTTCTGTAAAGATATTATTGAACTCTTCATCAGATAATCCACGAGGATCAACTTCTGGTGATCTCAACTTCAATAGATCAACAACATTAACAAATCTGATCTTAAGATCTGGGATCTCCTTACGCAAGATACTAATTGCGGCAAGAGCTTCAAGGTTAGGTTCTGTACCAGCAGCAGCAATAACAATATCAGGTTCGCCATTGTCATTTGATGCCCAATCAATAACTTTAAGTCCCTTATCAGCTAATTCTTGTCCTTCTTCAATTGAATAGAATTGTGGACGTGGATGTTTTGAAGTAACCAATAAATTGATCTTTTCTTCATCATTAAGAATCTTTGGCATAACAGCAAGCAATGAGTTTGTGTCAGCTGGGAAATATTCACGAATATATTCAGGTTTCTTTTCAGCTAAGTGAGTGATGACACCTGGATCTTGGTGAGTATAACCGTTGTGATCTTGTTGGAAAGCAGTTGATGTAGCAATAACGTTTAGTGATGGGTACTTCTTTCTCCATGACAATTCGTTAGCTTTTCTTAACCACTTGAAGTGTTGTGTAAGCATTGAGTCAACAACTCTCAAGAAAGCCTCGTAACTGGCGAAAATACCATGACGTCCAGTTAATGCATAGCCTTCAAGGAAGCCTTCAGCTTGGTGTTCTGATAGTTGAGAATCAATAATACGACCAACTGGTGCTTCATATTGATCATTTGGTTCTTTAACTTTTTCCATCCATTGACGAGATGAAGCTTCAAAGATGTGATTCAAACGATTAGACATTGTTTCATCAGGTCCAAATAATCTAAAGTTATCTGGATTATTCAAAATAACATCTTTAAGATATTTACCTAATTCAATCATATCTTGAGCTGTCTTTTCACCTGGTTTGTCAAAGTTCAAAGCGTAGTTCTTATAGTCTGGTAATTTAAGAGGTTTAGGATCAACACCACCGTTAACGATAGGGTTCATTGCCATTCTCTTGTTGCCCTTTGGTGCCAATTCAGCAATTTCAGACTTCAAGCTACCATCTTCGTTAAATAATTCCTCAGGTTTGTATGATTTTAGCCAATCTACTAAAGCATCGGCATGTTGCATATCATTTTGATCTACAGGAATTGGAATTTGATGGGCTCTAAATGAACCTTCAATTGGTTCGCCGTCCCACTCTTTAGGACCAGTCCAGCCCTTAGGTGCACGCAAGATGATCATTGGCCATCTTGGCATTGTTGCTTCTGAAGCTGGATGTTTTCTAGCTTCTTTTTGAATATCTTTGATTCTTTCAATAGCAACATCCATTGTTTTTGCCATAGCTGGATGCATTTCAGCAGGATCATCACCTTCAACAAATAAAGGTTCCCAACCCATACCACTATAATATTCTCTCAACTCTTCATCATTTTTACGCGAAAGAATTGTTGGATTAGAAATTTTGAAACCATTTAAGTTAACGATAGGTAAAACTGCACCATCATTTACTGGGTTAATGAAAACATTTGAGAACCATGAGCCAGCCAAAGGACCAGTTTCTGATTCACCATCACCAATTACAACAGCGGCAATTTGATCAGGGTTATCTAAGATAGCACCGACACCGTGTGACAATGAATATCCAAGTTCTCCACCTTCATGCATTGAACCTGGTGTTTCTGGAGCGGCATGAGAAGCAACTCCACCTGGGAATGAAAATTGTTTAAAGAGTTTTTGCATGCCCTTTTCGTCTTGAGTTATCTCTGGATAAGTCTCTGTATAGCTTCCGTCAAGATATGAGTTAGAAACCATAACTTGACCACCATGACCTGGTCCTTCGATATAGAACATGTTTACGCCGTATTCATTGATAACACGGTTTAAATGAGCATAAATAAAGTTTTGACCAGCAATAGTTCCCCAATGTCCAATTGGATGTACTTTAACGTCTTCAGGTTTAAGAGCACGTTTTAGTAATGGGTTATCTTTTAAATATAATTGACCAACAGAAACGTAGTTTGCTGCACGCCAATATTTGTCGACTAAGTTTAAATATTCTTTTGATGAATAATCTGTCATAACGGCACACTCCTTAGGTTTTTACATGTATATGATAACTAGTATTAAAATTAAAGTCAACCATTTAGCTAATTGGTACGTCCCAATAATGAAAACATACTTTATTTGTCATCTAGGTCAACAAATGAATCATATTTAAAATATTTGTAATGCAGCTTCATAGTTGAGAATTCAAATGGAGTTCCATCATTTAAGAAAAAGATACCTTCCATGATCCCTAAAGGTTCATTTTCCTTTAATTTCAATAACTCCTGCCCCTCTTCGTCTGAAGGTGCGGCGGAAATTGCTAAATAGGTTTTATTAACTTCTTTGCCTAATTCGGTTTCTACATAATTAAAAATCGATTCTGATGCAACTTGATCGGTCAATTCAGGAGCCAGCTTTATTGGAATATAACCTGTTTCGATCATAAACGGTTTATCGTCTAGTAAACGCAGTCTTTTAAATGAATAAACGAATTCACTGGATTTTAAAAATAAGTTATCCTGCATATCTTTATTAGGTCTAATGACATCAAAATTCAAAACCTTGATCCCAGGCTTTTGCCCGTTAAGTTTGAAACTGTCAGTAATGCCTAAATTACTACCACTATAGTTAAAATATGAATCTTGTTTTAAATATAATGGATTGATAAAAGTACCTGAACCACGTTTTTTAAAAATTATTCCTTGCTCTGACATGTTGCTTAAAGCCCGTTTTATAGAGCTTCTGCTGACGTCGTATTGTTCAGCCAGCGAGCGTTCATCTGGCAAGCGCATATCTGGATACGAATTGGAATCTATTTTTTCTCTTAATGAGTTTATAACTCTTTGATAAACTAAATCTGCCATATTATCTCCTTTGGAACGAACCAATTTTATATAAGGTAGTTATCATTTATATTCATTATATCTCAATTAAAAGATGGTTTACATACCAGATATCGTAAGATTGATCCCTAGTTCAATTCTTTAAATTCTTGAGTCATCGTCACAGGAAATTCTTTAGGAGTTTTTTGGGCGGAGATCAATTCATCTGTCATTTTTACTTTAAAAATAGTTCTATTTTCATAAGGAATGTAATACATGATCCTATTTGTCATATCAAATATTGCTTGATACTGCGTGTAGTTTGGACCATCTGGCTTCATGTTAACGCCTTTTGGTACAACAACACTATCTAAAATATGCATGATCGTATTGACCGCTTGAGTTGAATCAGCTGCTGTTTGAGTAACTTCGCGATTAAAGGCAGTTCTAACAAAACGGTCCACTGCTGTATATCCTCCAGGAAGACGGAAAGTTCCGTTTGAACCTAATGGTGTTACTTCTAGATCACCAAATTTTTTACTGCCGAAACTAGTTGTTTGTGCGCCTAAATAATTAGAAAGATTGGTTTCATGCCACTTATAATCTGGAGTATTGGTCATAACGCCCACCTTATCTTCTTGTAAAACAAGGCCGTCTCCTTCAGGTTCGATCACATAAGAGACACCAGTCAAATCACTAAATATCCAATGCAGCGGTTGATTTTCACCCATAACGCCGTTATTAGATTCAATAATATGTACATTCTTTAGATTCTCTCTTAGTTCAGCAACTGATTTATTATTTCCTAAAGCCCATAAAAGAAATTCTTCAGATACTAGATTAATAGCACCTTCAGTTGGTTCGTGGTCATATTCGGCTTTATTGGCGAAGTACAATTCAGCTGCGGCCAGTCCATATTCGTTAGTTCCATCAGCTACCATATAATTATTTCCATATTTAGCACCAGTACCTAAAATGGCATAGTTAGTCTTGTAAGCATTCTTATCAAATGATGAGATCCATTCATATTCTCTAGGTAGAAATGTTGGTACTCCATTCAATTCAAATGCAAAATCCATCGTTCTTGATAAAAATTTAGCTCCATCTAAAGCTTCATAGCTTATACTTGTGCACATTATTACTGCTTCCTTTCGGGACAATTATTAATCAATTTATTCATTGGTTAATTATTATCCTAAATTAGTAACAAAATCAATAATTTAAATTTCAGATTTTTAAACCATTATCTTACTTGCCCTTATGTTATTATTTGGTTAAATAAGCCTTGGAGGTAAGCAAATGACTATCGATATTAAGAGAGCTCAAGACGTCTATAAAGATGCTGGCGAAAGTGTTATTTTTACAACACTTATGCTGAAACGTGAGAATCAAAGTGAGGAAAAAGATGCTATTGCAGAATTTTCTGATATGTCTAATTCAATCTTAAATAGTATGCGCATCCGTGATCCCGAGGCTCAAGCCCATGTAGCTTGGGGATTTGGATCAGACGCCTGGGATTACCTATTTCCAAATGCACCAAAACCTAAAGAACTAGCACCTTTCAAAGAAATCAAAGGTCCAAAATATACTGCCGTTTCCACACCTGGAGATTTATTTATTCACGTACGTGCTTCCAAAATGTCAGTTTGTTACGAGATCATCGATCAATTCATGGGCATTTTACGTCCTATTACAACTGTTGAAGATGAAACTCACGGTTTCCGCTATTTCGAAGGACGTGCTATCGTCGGATTTATTGATGGAACGGAAAATCCTGCTGGTATTGAATCAATGGATTATACTTTGATCGATGAACAACAAGATCCCGAATTTGTTAATGGTTCATATGCCTTTGCTCAAAAATATACTCACAATATGGAAGCTTGGAATAGTCTCAAAACTGAAGATCAAGAAAAAGCTATTGGCCGTCACAAATTTTCCGACCGAGAATTAGATGATGATGAAAAACTTCCAAACGCCCACAATATCGCTTCTAAAGACGAAGAAGGCGGTGTTGAGCATAAAATCGTTAGAATGAATGTTCCATATTCTGATCCAGCTAAAGATATAACTGGAACTTATTTCATTGGTTATTCAAAAGACTTCGCTATCACTAATCGAATGCTGACAAATATGTTTACCAAGAGTGATCGTCTACTAGATTTCAGTACTCCGATAACTGGTAACTTATTCTTCATCCCTTCAAAAGATACCTTGGATAAAATTGTCGAAGGTGAATATTAATTTTAACTGGGCTTGACTTTTTAAATTCAACGACTATACTAATCATTAATTTCATTAAAGAAAATTTAATTTAGATGTTGAAGAGAAGAGTAGATCAACTAGTAGTTTTGAAAAGTGACCGTCAGATGGTGAAAAGGCGGAGCGAAAAATTGATTGAAGATGAGCTTGGAGTCTTACTTAGGTGCAAGCCGAAGGTACGCAAGGATGCGATATCATCCCGAACTTATTATTTTGTAATGAGTTGTTGAGGTAGATTTATCTACGAATTGGGGTGGTACCACGACCACATCGTCCCCATGTTGACATTAGTCAGCATGGGGACTTTTTTTATACTTTTATTAATAAACGGAGGTGATTTGGATGTCGAATAATTTCAGAAATAAATTTTCTAACTATAAATTCAAGAGTGGTTTTCGAATGCCGCAGTTGCGACTAGGCGGCTTTGACAGAAAAATCATCCAAGATAATTAAAAATTAAAAATATTAAAAATTATAAAAATTTCGGAGGAATTACAATTATGAGTGAACAAGATTATAAATTTGAGACATTACAAGTACATGCAGGACAAACTGTTGATGAAACTGGAGCACGTGCTGTTCCTATTTATCAAACAACTTCATACGTTTTCAAAGATCCACAACAAGCAGCCGACCGTTTTGCTTTAAAAGATCCCGGTAATATTTATACACGTTTAACAAATCCCACTACTGATGTTCTAGAAAAAAGAGTAGCTCAACTAGAAGGTGGAACTTCCGGTGTTGCCTTGGCAACTGGTGCAGCTGCAATCTCGGCCGCAATTGAGAATATTGCAGGTGCTGGTGATGAAATTGTTTCAGCAAGTACCCTTTATGGCGGGACTTATAATTTATTCAATGTAACTTTTCCAAAATTAGGTATTAAAACTCATTTTGTTAATTCCGATGATCCGGAAAATTTTGAAAAAGAAATCAACGAACATACCAAAGCACTTTATCTTGAAAGTATTGGTAATCCTGATATTAATTTAGCTGACCTACCTGCCATTGCCGAAATTGCTCATAAACACGGTTTGCTATTGATCGTCGATAACACATTTGCTTCACCTTATCTTTATAAACCACTTGATCTAGGTGCAGATATCGTTGTTGAATCAGCTACTAAATTTATCGGTGGGCATGGAACTAGCATGGGTGGTGTCATTGCTGAAAATGGTAAATTTGATTATAGAAAATCTGACCGTTACCCTGAATTTGTAACACCGAACCCACAATATAATGGCTTAGTCTTCGCTGATTTGAAAGGTGGAGCATTTACAACTAAGGTCCGTTCAGAAGTATTACGTGATGTTGGTGGCGCTATTAGTCCATTTAACTCATTCTTACTAATTGAAGGTCTGGAAACATTATCATTAAGAATCGAACGTCACGTTGCGAATACTCGTAAAGTTATCAAGTTCCTTCAAGATTCACCTAAAGTTGCTTGGATAAAGTATCCTGAACAAGAAGACAGCCCTTACTATGATTTAGCTAAAAGAGATTTCTCCAAAGGAGTTGGCTCGATCTTTACAATTGGTTTAACTGGTGGCGAAAAAGCTGGTAAAGAATTAATTTCTAATCTAAACATCTTCTCATTACTAGCAAACGTTGGTGATGCCAAGTCATTGATCATTCACCCAGCTTCAACAACACATGCACAATTAAATGAACAAGAATTACTAGCAACAGGTATCACTCCAGATTTGATCAGAATTTCGATCGGTATCGAAAACGCTGACGATTTGATAGCTGATCTTAAACAAGGATTGGATAAAGTTAGTGATTAGAAAATAGTGCAAAAAAGAGTGCAAAAAAACATGGGCAACTTTCGAGCATTAAGGCAAATAAGGGACGGAATCCAATCGGATTTCGTCCCTTATTTGTTTTAAGCGGAAAAAGTTATGTTTTTTTGCACGTTTCCGTATATTGCATAAAAAACCATGCTTTTTTGCACTCTACTTATACCACCTAACAACTTCATCAATCAATTTCACTGGTAAATATTTTACGATAATAATACGTTCACCGACTCCTGAACGACAGCTTATTTTCAAATGTGCGAAAAGCTTCCTTTTTAGCCAAATGCTTTGGCGTCTTTCTACTAATTGAATGCTACTTTTAGGTATGTAGTAAATATTCTTAGTAAATAATTTGTTATTCTTCAAATACAAAAAATTGTCATCCAATACACTTATTGTCGTTCGTTTGGCTTTTAAATATGCTGGTATAACGACAAAGACTATTGTCAAAACTATAAATGCTATCCACAACCAAACTATTTTAAAAGTAAAAATTGCAAAAATAATATCTGCAATAGCACCAATGATAATGGCATTGCGCAAATCATAATAGTAGGTTTTTTTAGATGCTGAATAAGTCTTCACTTTTTCTACCGGAATATGCGGGAAAAATTGCTGCAAGAATTTATCCAATTCAGCCATTTCAATAACCGGCATGATGATAATATCTTTTTCTGTATCTTCTTTTTTAGAATTAGAAATAATAACCAATTTAACCGATGCTATTTTTAAAAATCTACGTAATAATGTCTGTTTAATAACCACGGCTTGAACACGATTCATTGAAATAGTTGTTCTTTTAGTTTTAAACAGTCCATATTTCATCTGAAACTGATCATTATCTTTAACCAAATTAAAATGATAATACTTTGCAATTAAAACAAAGACCGAAATAACGTAAAAGATCAATAGAACTATTACTAGTCCCAAAATCATAAGAAAGATACCTAAATGCTGCATTTCGTCAGCGGCCAATTTATAGACCTGTTTGCTGATACCATTTTGGATCTTTCCATAAATCGCCAAAACTACTAATAAACCTGATAAAAATGCTGGAGAGGTTAAAGAAAATTTCAACAACTCTTTCCAAGTTATTGAATAAGATTCTCCCAAAAAAGTTTCCCGTGAAACATTTTTGGATATATCTTCCGTATTAACATGTTTACGATACATATTTAGTTCGTTTTTTAGTTTAACAGATACTGCTGCCAAACTTACTTCTGGGCCTTCAGAATGCCCCGCGGTTTCTATTTCTAATTCTTCTAATCCAAATGGTTTCAGGAAGAACCATTGATTGGTAGTTATATTTTGAATCCTATCGTACGGAACATGATTAACTTTCTTAACGAAAACGCCACTTTTAACAAGTATCTCATGCTCGAGAAGCTGATAGCTGAAAGTAAAGTATTTCAATAAACAGTAAATAATAACTATTACAGCCGTCACAGATATAGCTATAACTATTTTCATTAACGAATTACGAAAAATTGCTAAAAAGAGAATTGCTAAAGACACGATTATTGATTTAAATTCCTTATAGAGATAAAAGATGATTGCGGCCGGATGTAATCGTCTTGGTTTAGATATCATTTTTTGCCTCCTGCGCCAACTTCATAATAATCTCTTTAAGTTCTTCGGCTTGTGTAGACTTAATGCCTTCAATCTCACTTTGACCGGCGGCCGTTACGATAATTATTTTTTGCAGATCTTTAATTCTAAGAATCGGTCCCTGCTTCAAAGTAACATTTTGAACTCTAGCAATTGGAATAATGACTTGTTTTCTAAAGAAGAAGCCCTTATGCAACTCAACTTGTCGTTCATCTATATAATATGTCCAAAAATTCCAACGATAAGTAATCAACACTAACTCCGACACCAAAACAAGTACCGCTAAAATACCAACGACAATTTGACTTACTTTAAAGAATCCACCTGCTACTGTCGGAAAAAGCATCGGTAAAAACAAAAGTACGATAAAAATAATTAAAAAGATGAAGAAATCAAAAAAAGCATTTATTTTCCAAATAGTTTTTATTTCACTGGGTAATTTTTCTACCTTATCCATATAGATCCCCTTATATTAATTTGTGTTTTAATAAACATTATGGCAGAAATCTCCTGATTTTAATCAGGTTGATGAATGCCTTTATGCCTACGCCGTAAGTCATTTTTATTCTGGCTTTGGATATAGTTTTCTACTATTTCTTTGCTCATATTTCCTAAGGTACTCATGTAATAACTATGTGACCATAAATGGCCACCCCAGAATTCTTGTTGCTTTATTTCGGGATGTTGCTCGAAAAACATTCGAGCAGAAGCACCCTTAAACGCTTTTACGATATTAGTAGGAGCGTATTTGGGCTTGAAGCTTATCAACATATGAATGTGATCAGGCATGACTTCCATGCTTTCAATTGTAACTTCGTTTAGATTTGCGATTCTAGTCAAATTTGTTTTCATATCTGAGATCAATTTTGGCGTTGTAAAAGCTGGATTCCGATAGTTTGTTACCCAGATTAAATGGTAATGAAAATTATAGACATAGTTACGTTCATAAATTGCACCATCTATGTGGTCATTTTTCTTACTCATATGTTACCTCCCTAACGATTGACTTATAGTCATTATAATCCGATTGTAATGACTTATATGATAAAATAATTTATCACATTAAAGGTGGTGATACTAATTGAGTAAGACCATGTCACAGCTTCCATATCATTACGGTGTAAAACTTAG